>NZ_CP061313.1:541129-1277363 GCF_018688235.1 Polynucleobacter sp. AP-Nino-20-G2 | reverse complement strand
GTTATGGAAAGCTTGGTAATGGGGACGCGCTTTTCCGTTGGCGTCGAGCATTTCGTCAAAAGGCAATTTCATAGTTACAAACTACAGCCTCTGAAGGAGCGGAAATGCTGGGGGTGGAGCGGCTTGGTGCCTATGTGCACCAATTCAGTGCATCAATGCCTGGCTTTGAATCCTTTGTCTCGTCAGGCGTTTAAATCGCCTCTAGCGATACGGCCTTTTTGAACTTCCCATTCCCGCTCTTTGGTAGCCGCACGCTTGTCGTGCTGTTTCTTACCTCGAGCCAAACCAATTTCGCACTTCACATTCCCTTTGGAGAAGTGCAGGTTGAGGGGAACTAGGGTGTAGCCCTTTTGCTCCACCTTACCGATAAGCTTGCGAATCTCTATGGCATTGAGTAAAAGCTTGCGGGTGCGAGTGCTATCTGGAACGATATGGGTAGACGCTGAAAGTAGGGGGGTAATGTGACAGCCGATCAGGAATAGCTCCGCCTGACGGATGACGACATACGCTTCCTTGATGTGCACGCGACCTGCGCGGATGGCCTTCACTTCCCAGCCCTCCAGTACAAGCCCTGCTTCGAACCGTTCCTCGATAAAATAATCGAAGAAGGCTTTTTTGTTATCGACGATACTCATATTTATTTAGCTTCTCAAGATCGATTATGGCAGACGTCTACAAGACCGTTTTAATTGGCCAATCAGCCGACAGAATGTATGGCCTCGTTACTGACGTTGCTCGGTACCCGGAGTTCCTGCCGTGGTGCGGTGGCGTGGAAATATTCGAGCAAACCGAAACTGTCCTGGACGCCAAAATCAATATCCATTTCAAGGGTATTACGCAGTACTTTCATACCCGCAACGTTAATCATCGCCCCGAAACCATTGATATGATCTTTGTAGACGGCCCTTTTAAGTATTTTTCAGGGCAGTGGAACTTCATTCCCCTCAAGGAAGATGCCTGTAAGGTCGAATTTAAGCTCCATTGGGAGTTTAAGAGTGCCATTCTGGATAAGATCATTGGCCCTGTTTTTGGCCATATTGCGGGCACCTTCGTGGATTGCTTTGTAAAGCGAGCTGAAGATCTTGATGGTCAATAGATCGTTTGAGATTCTGATCTGTGACGCCCGGGCTGGAACCCCCCAGATCAACACCTTTCTGCTGGATGTCGTTCCTGGGGAGCAGCCTACAGTAGGGCTGGCTTTGCTACGGGCTGGGATTGCCAGCGGTCCAGACGATGAAGTCTTGGCGAGAAAAGGCTGTTTTGGGGTTTTTGGCAAGCGTAAGGACTGGGATAGCCCCATTTACCCCGGGGATCGCTTGGAGCTCTATTCCCCGCTCTTGGTCGACCCAAAGCTGGTCCGTCGGAAGAAGGCCAATCAGAACCAAGATGCTAAATTCCAGGCGGCCGCAGCTAAAAGAAAGGCTAGGAGGCTATAATCGGTTTTTGCGACTAGGGGTTTTGCATGCGACTCATTCAAAAAGCACTCACTTTTGACGATGTGCTCCTCGTACCGGCCTATTCATCGGTACTTCCTCGGGATGCCAGCTTGGCAAGTAAGTTAACTCGAGATATCTCACTCAATACACCACTGGTGTCTGCTGCTATGGACACTGTGACCGAAGGTCGTTTGGCGATTGCCATGGCCAGCGAAGGTGGTATTGGCATCATTCATAAAAACCTGAAGCCTGCAGAGCAGGCGAGAGAAGTGGCTAAGGTTAAGCGTTATGAATCCGGAGTTCTCCGCGATCCAATTACGATTAGTCCAGACGTTACTCTTCGCCAGGTTATTCAGCTTTCACGCGAACATGGTTTCTCAGGGTTTCCAGTTCTGACGGGCAAGGAAGTGGTTGGCATTATTACCAACCGCGATTTGCGCTTCGAAGAAGATTTGGATGCTCCAGTAAAAACCAAGATGACTCCCCGCGAGCGCTTGATCACGGTTAAAGAGGGCTGCTCATTAGAGGAGGCCAAGCGCTTAATGAGTCAGCATCGCTTAGAGCGCGTTCTCGTAGTGAATGATAAATTTGAATTGCGCGGCTTAATTACCGTAAAAGATATTCTTAAAGCCACTGAACATCCGAATGCCTGTAAAGACGGCGAAGGTAAATTGCGTGTTGGCGCAGCAGTCGGTGTTGGCCCAGACAATGATGAGCGTATTGAGCTACTGGTGCGCGCTGGCGTTGACGTGATCGTAGTAGACACTGCGCACGGTCATAGCCAGGGTGTATTGGATCGCGTCAAATGGGTTAAGAAAAACTACCCTCATGTTCAAGTGATTGGTGGAAATATTGCTACTGGTGATGCTGCAAAAGCATTGGCCGATCATGGCGCTGATGGCGTGAAGGTTGGTATTGGACCGGGTTCTATTTGTACTACTCGAATTGTTGCTGGGGTAGGTGTTCCGCAAATCACGGCAATCGTGAATGTGGCTACCGCACTCAAAGGCACAGGCATTCCATTGATTGCTGACGGCGGTGTGCGTTACTCAGGCGATGTTGCAAAAGCTTTGGCGGCTGGCGCAAGCTCTGTCATGATGGGCGGCATGTTTGCTGGTACCGAAGAAGCGCCGGGCGAAGTGTTCTTGTATCAGGGGCGTTCTTACAAGAGCTATCGCGGCATGGGTTCTTTGGGCGCGATGGCGGATGGCTCTGCGGATCGTTATTTTCAAAGCGATATCAGTGCGGCGAATGCTGAAAAGTTGGTTCCTGAAGGTATCGAAGGTCAGGTTCCATACAAAGGTAGCGTGTTAGCGATCTTGCATCAGTTAACTGGTGGTATTCGTTCTTCGATGGGTTACTTGGGTTGCAAGACGATCGATGAACTTCATGAGAAAGCGAATTTTGTGGAAATCACTTCAGCTGGTGTGCGCGAGTCGCATGTGCACGATGTGAAGATCACCAAAGAAGCGCCGAATTACCATATTGATTAACAAGTAAACAAAAGCTGAAATTAAGGCTGAATTAAAGACTGACCCTTTCGTGCACGACAAAATACTGATTCTCGACTTTGGTTCACAAGTAACTCAACTCATTGCAAGGCGTGTACGTGATGCGCGCGTGTACTCTGAAATCCATCCATATGATTGCGATCCAGAGTTCATTCGCAAATTCATTCAAGAGCAGGGTGGCAAAGGAATTATTCTTTCCGGAGGGCCTAGCTCTGTAACGGAAGAGGGTAGTCCACGCGCACCCCAGATCGTTTTCGAATTAGGCGTACCCGTTCTTGGCATTTGCTACGGCATGCAAACCATGGCAACTCAATTAGGTGGCGCAGTCGCTTCTGCCGAATCCTTGGGTAAGGCTCGTGAATTTGGCTACTCTGAAGTGCGAGCCCATGGCCACACTAATCTCCTGAAAGGTATTCAGGACTTTTCAACCAGTGAAGGTCACGGCATTCTCAAGGTTTGGATGAGTCATGGTGATTCAGTAACCGCACTGCCACCTGCATTTAAGTTAATGGCCTCAACAGAGTCTTGCCCCATTGCTGGCATGGCGGATGAAGAGCGTCGGTTCTACGCATTCCAGTTCCATCCAGAAGTTACCCACACCATCCAAGGCACAGCGATCTTAGAGCGTTTTGTGCATGACATCTGCGCCTGCAAACCAGATTGGGTGATGGGGGATTACATTGCCGAGGCTGTAGAGCGTATTCGCAAACAAGTTGGCGATGAAGAGGTCATCCTGGGTTTATCGGGCGGAGTGGACTCTAGTGTTGCCGCGGCCCTGATTCATCGCGCGATTGGCGATCAGCTGACTTGCGTGTTTGTTGATCATGGTCTGCTTCGTTTGAATGAAGGTGATATGGTCATGGAGATGTTTGCTCGGAACCTTGGAGTCAAGGTGATTCGAGTGGATGCCAAAGAGAAATTTATGTCTGAGCTTGCCGGTGTAGCTGATCCTGAAGCGAAGCGAAAAATTATCGGCAAAGAGTTCGTAGAGATTTTCCAGGCTGAGTCCGGCAAGATTAAAAATGCAAAGTGGCTTGCTCAGGGAACCATTTACCCGGATGTGATTGAGTCTGCTGGTAAGGGCAAGAAGGGTGCGCATACGATTAAGAGCCACCATAATGTTGGTGGTCTCCCTGAAGATATGCATCTGAAGTTGCTTGAGCCATTGCGTGAGCTCTTTAAGGATGAGGTACGTGAGCTGGGTGTCGCCTTAGGCTTGCCGCGTGAGATGGTATATCGCCATCCATTCCCGGGTCCTGGCTTAGGTGTTCGTATCTTGGGTGAAGTCAAAGCTGAGTTCGCAAGCTTGCTACAACGTGCTGATGCAATTTTTATCGAAGAGTTGCGCAGCACTATTGATGAAGTGAGCCAAAAATCTTGGTATGACCTTACCAGCCAAGCCTTCGCTGTATTCTTGCCGGTCAAGTCTGTTGGTGTGATGGGTGATGGCCGAACATATGAATATGTGGTCGCATTGAGGGCTGTTCAAACTCAGGACTTCATGACTGCACATTGGGCCCACCTGCCGCATGATTTGCTTGGCAAAGTATCTAATCGCATCATTAATGAAGTGCGTGGTATCAATCGAGTTGTATACGATATCAGCGGAAAACCTCCGGCAACCATCGAGTGGGAATAGGCGGCTGTAGTTCGCCATGACCCATGCTTGAGTTACGAGAAACAGCCCTCGCAATACTGGCAAACACCGATGCGCAGACTAAGGTAAGTCAGCTGTTTCAATTGTTTGATGAGTATCAACATCAACGCGTCAGCATTGATCTTTCTCGTACATTGGATGCTCGCAGTCTTCATCTCCCCGGGCGACCATTAAAGCCAGAACTAGTTCCACCGCTGCAGGTTCCCAAAAGAAGAATGGATACTCCTGATGGGCGCGCCATTTTGTGGCACTCGCTAGCGCATATTGAATTCAATGCCATGAATCTTGCTTTGGATGCAATCTGGCGTTTTCCAGATATGCCAAAGCAATACTATGAAGATTGGTTAAAGGTTGCCAAAGAAGAGGCCTACCATTTCAGCTTGGTGAACGAGCATATGCAATCGCATGGATTTGCATATGGGGATTTCCCGGCCCATAACAGCTTGTGGGAAATTGTTGAGAGAACAACCGATGCTGTAATTGCCAGGATGGCCTTAGTGCCCAGAACAATGGAGGCAAGAGGGTTAGATGCTGTGCCTGGCATTCGTGATCGCTTCAAGCAAATTAAAGATGCAAGAGCGGTTGAAATTCTAGAGATCATTCTGAGAGATGAAATCGGCCATGTACTGATTGGCAATCACTGGTTTAATTTTCTCTGTTCTCAAGATAACGTTTCCCCAATTGCGACTTATAGAGAATTGGCCAGAAAATATCAGGCGCCTGCCTTACGGGGTCCATTCAATATAGAAGCGCGTAAGCAGGCTGGTTTTACGGTAGAAGAATTAGATCTTCTTGATGCCGCTAGTAATAAAAAGCATGTACATGTCTGAGGCCAGGATGAAGGTACTCAGCCTCATCCCGCCGATGACGCAGTTAAATACTCCGTACCCCTCCACGGCCTACCTCACCGGTTTTTTGCGCTCTCGCGGTATTGATGCCGTCCAAGAAGACCTGGCACTTGCCTTGGTGCTGAGTTTCTTTACCCCCAAAGGCTTGGATGAAATTAAGAGTGCAGCCCTAAAGCTTGCCGAGGAGTATCGTAGCGCTCCGGTCAATTTCTTTCTGGATTATTTTGCGGATTATCAAAGCACGATTTCTCCAGTCATTGCATTTTTACAAGGTAGAGATAGCACCTTAGCCCATCGCATTAATAGTCGCGTCTTCTTGCCCGAAGGTCCACGTTTTACTTCTTTGGATAGTTACGACGACGAAGATGGTGGGGATTCTCTGGCATGGGCGTTTGGTGCATTAGGATCTCAAGATAAGGCGCGCCATTTGGCAACCCTGTACCTCAATGATTTATCTGATGTGCTGCGAGATGCTGTCGATGAGCGTTTTGAGTTCGTGCGTTATGCGGAGTCCTTAGCAAGTAGTCAGCCCACTTTTACTCCATTGGCGGATGCTTTGGAGGCCACCCCGACATTAATGGATTTGCATCTACAAAGTTTGACTAAGATTGCGATTGATCGGCATCAGCCAACACTGGTGCTCTTATCGGTACCATTTCCTGGTGCGATGTATGCAGCGCTAAGGATTGCCAAAACGATTAAATCCCATTTTCCAAAGATCAAGATTGGTCTCGGTGGTGGATATGTCAATACCGAATTGCGTGAGTTGACCGACCCACGCATATTTGATTTTGTCGATTACATCACTCTGGATTCTGGCGAGAGGCCATTACTTGCGCTCATTGAGCATTTGAATGGCAAGCGTTCCGCCGAAAGATTGGTTCGGACATTTATTCGGGATGATGCTGGTTTGGTTCGCTATATTCGGTGGCAAGAGCCTGATATCCCTTTTGAGGAGGTGGGAACGGCGACTTGGGATGGCCTGCCACTTAGCTCCTACCTATCCTTATTGGATATGCTCAATCCAATGCATCGACTATGGAGTGATGGTCGTTGGAACAAGCTCACGGTAGCTCATGGTTGCTATTGGAAGAAATGCAGTTTCTGTGATGTATCTCTGGACTATATTTCTCGTTATGAAACCGCCTCAGCCACTTTATTGGTTGATCGCATTGAAGCGATTATTGCGGAGACTGGGCAGACGGGATTTCATTTTGTGGATGAGGCTGCGCCACCAAAAATATTAAAGGCGCTCGCGGAAGAGTTGATACGTCGTAAGGTGATGATTTCATGGTGGGGCAACATTCGTTTTGAAAAAACGTTTACACCGGAACTCAGCGAGCTATTGGCACAAAGTGGCTGCATCGCAATGTCTGGTGGTTTGGAGGTTGCGTCCGATAGATTGCTCGACCTCATGAAAAAAGGTGTTTCAGTAGAGCAAGTTGCTCGGGTAACCAAGGGATTCTCGGATGCGGGAATATTGGTGCACGCCTATTTGATGTACGGGTTTCCAACGCAAACCGTACAAGAGACTGTTGATGCCTTGGAGTATGTGCGCCAGCTATTTGAAAATGGCTGCATTCAGAGTGGCTTTTTTCATCGCTTTACTTGTACAGTCCACTCACCAGTTGGCTTAGATCCAAAATCCTATGGAATAGATCTCGTGCCATTACCCCCAATTACTTTTGCTAAGAATGATGTGGCATTTATTGATCCAAGCGGCGTGGATCATGATGCGCTCGGTCTCGGTCTTAAGAAGGCGATTTATAACTTTATGCATGGTGTTGGATTTGAAGAAGATGCTCATCTTTGGTTTGATATGCCAGGCATTCCAAAGGCCTCAGTAGCGCGCAATAAGATAGCCAAAATCTTGAGGCATATATAAACTTTGTATTCAATCGCCATTTAATCCAATCCTGAGGATGTCCATATGAACTTATCTCGTCGCACTTTCATTTCATCAGCCGCCTTGATACCTGTAGCCTGTACTAGTTTGTCCTATGAGCATGGAATTCCGGTTGCACAGCCCAAACCGCTTCCAGTCATTCGTCCACCTCAGGTAGGGCAGGAGTGGACATATGTCAAGCGTAATGTCTTTGATGGAAAAACCTTGGGAGTGATTACCGAGCGTATTGCTAGTATTGCTTCTGTCATTACGATTGAGCGCACTTCTGGTGATGGAGTCGCTTTGCCTAGTGAGATTCAGACCTCGTGGGGGATGATTGCAACGGATACCCAGTGGGCCCATCTATTAAATTTCAATCCATCTCTGCCATTGTGGCCCGAACAACTCTCTACATCTTGGGCTAAACAGTTCAATACAAAATATAGTGTGGCTGGTTACCCCGGGTCGAATCTTCATTGGCAGGAATACATGAGCGTACAAGGCTGGGAAAAAATTACGGTCCCAGCAGGTGACTTTATTGCCTTGCGTTTTCAGAATCTGATTAATTATGAAAGTAATGATCCCAATAAGGTTGATTGCATTCGGAAAGAAACTGTTTGGTTTGCTCCTCAGATTGGTCGTTGGGTTGCCCGAGAGGCCTCTGGCTCCTATCAAATTCAAGGTCAAATTGGGGCGGTGATCTTAGAGGGTAGTTATCAATGGCAACTTACCTCCTACAAGTAAATTTCATTCGAAGGGCCTTAATTGGAGCGGTACCGGCGCTATTAACGGCCTGCATCTCATCACAGCCTTACCCGGTTGGTACGCCGCTTCCTCAGCCCGTAAAGCAAGTTCAAGTACGTGGACCTCAGGTGGGTCAAGAGTGGGTCTACCAGGTGCGCAGTGTATTTAATCAAGAGATCTTGGATATTGTTACTGAGCGTATTGTTGCAGTAGGTCCCCAGGTCCGAATTCAGCGAAGCGGCATCAAGGCAGGACCCCTCCCGGATGAAATGCAAGAGCCCTGGGGTTATGTTCTCCAGGATCCTCATTGGAGTCCCCCGCAGAAATTTGAGCGGGCACTCCCAATGTGGCCCGAGCAACTTACCGCAGGATGGTCGGGGTTTTATCGAACTCGCTATCAAGTACTTGGTTACCCAGGTAGCAGTTATTACTGGGGCTTAAGTATTTCTGCCCTTGGCTGGGAAGCTATCTCTGTGCCGGCAGGGCAATTTACCGTCCTCAAGTATCAAAATGAGGCCCCTTATTTTCAAAGCAATGATGTTTTTAGGCTGGCCAGTATTCGGCAGGAAGATGTTTGGTTTGCCCCGGAAATTGGTCGTTGGGCTATTCGCAGGGGGTATGGCCGGTATCTTTTGGCTGGAATGTTCTGGAACGATGCCCTGTGGGAAGACTATTTAGAGTGGGAGCTTGTGTCCTGGAAGTAAGCAAAGCGCTTAAAATCAGTCTCTACTTATGTATACCGTCAAAGAACTATTTCCAACCCTTCAGGGCGAGGGCGCTCAAGCTGGCCGTGCGGCTGTTTTTTGCCGTTTTGCCGGATGCAATCTTTGGAGTGGTCGCGAGGAAGATAGGGCTACAGCCGTATGCCAGTTTTGCGACACAGATTTTGTGGGTAGCGATGGTACCGGTGGCGGGAAATTTGAAACCGCCGCTCAACTTGCTGACGCGATTGAGAAAGCGTGGATTAGCACCTCAGCTGGGCCACAGCAACGCTATGTTGTCTTTACCGGTGGCGAGCCATTGCTCCAGTTGGATGGCGCCTTAATCGATGCATTACATGCCAAGGGCTTCGCCGTGGCTATTGAAACGAATGGAACGATCAAAGTGCCTCAGGGGATTGATTGGGTATGCGTTAGCCCAAAAGCAGGCTCAGATCTGATTGTGTTGCAAGCTGATGAGATTAAGGTGGTGATTCCCCAAATCGGACACACTTCCATTGAGGCATTATTGGCTCGCTTTGAGAAAATGGATTACCGCAATCGTTTTTTGCAGGCCATGGATGGGCCTAATCTCCAGGAGAATATGGCTTTGGCGGTTCGCCTTTGCCAAAAGCGGCCTTTATGGCGACTGAGTGTCCAAACTCATAAAATGATTGGTATTCGTTAGCCATGATGGCACGCGAATTTTAAGTATTCAGAAAAGTATCTATGACTAGTAAGCAAGCAGCAATTTCCATCACCCGTAGGCTCGAGTTTGACTCAGGACATCGCATTCCCAATCATGATGGCCAGTGTCGGCATTTGCATGGTCACCGTTACGCTATTGAGATTACCTTGACGGGAGATGTTGCTAATAATCCAGGTAAGGCGGATGACGGTATGGTCTTGGATTTTGGCGATATCAAACGCCTCGCTAATCAATACATCGTTGAGCCATGGGATCATGCTTTCTTGGTAGCAAAAGAGGATGCTGGTTTAGTGGCGTTCTTAAATTCGATGCCTAACCACAAGACCGTCATCATGGACCATGTGCCTACAGTAGAAAACTTGGCAACTGCCGCCTTTCAGATATTGGAGCCAGTGTTTCAGAAGGCGTTTGGTGGGCGCTTAACGCTTTCAGCGATTCGCCTTTATGAAACCCCCAATTGCTGGGCTGATGTTTCTCACCCCTAAGACTGAATATGCAAGCAGAGCTTGACCGCCAGTTTATGCAGCAAGCTTTAGATCAAGCGAAGCTTGCCGCTCTTGCAGGTGAAGTTCCTGTGGGTGCCATCTTGGTTCGTGATGGTCAGGTTATTGCAAAAGGCTTTAATAAACCCATTAGCAATAGCGACCCCAGTGCGCATGCGGAGATGATGGCCCTCAGAGCCGCTGCTCTAGAGGAGAAAAATTATCGTTTGCCTGGCACCACGCTCTATGTCACTCTTGAGCCTTGCACAATGTGTGCGGGTGCCATGTTGCACGCCAGGGTAGATCGGGTTGTATTTGGAGCGCAGGATCCTAAAACAGGAGCGGCAGGAAGCGTCCTCAATGTATTCTCAGAAAAGCAGATTAATCACCAGACTCAGGTAGAGGGTGGAGTGCTTGGCGAGGAGTGTGGTCAGGTATTGCGTGATTTTTTTAAGGAGCGGCGTTGAAATACATTCATTTGATTGCTCCTTCTGGAGCGAGTTTAGATGCCTCAAGTCCTTTAGCTGGAATTGAATGGTTACGTCAGCAAGGTATTGAGGTTAAAAACGCTGATTGCGTTAAGCGTGTTGACCAACGTTTTTCAGGTACTGATGCAGAGCGTTTATCTGAGATCAATCATCTTGCTAATCTATCGCCAGATGCTGTAGTTGTAGCGATGCGTGGTGGTTATGGGCTACATCGCTTGCTCCCCAAAATCGAATGGGGCTCTATTGCTCAGTCAATCAAAAATGGCCTGCAAATTTGTGGTCATAGCGACTTCACGACCTTTCAGGTGGGATTATTGGCAAAAACGGGTGCCATTACTCTCGCTGGTCCGATGCTCAATTTTGATTTTGCTTGTCAGGGTGAAGGCGGTGCCCCTAATGCCTTTATGTGGCAGCATTTTCAAGACGCCATTGCTAATCGCAAATTAGATTGCACCATTAGCGCTCCACAGATATATTTAAACTCACCAGTGAGCGGCAATGCTTCAGGGATATTGTGGGGCGGTAATTTAACTGTGCTCGCTGGATTGGTGGGGACGCCTTATCTCCCAAGTCGCGAACAAACTCAGGGCGGCATCTTATTTATAGAGGATGTGAACGAGCATCCTTACCGCATAGAGCGCATGTTGATGCAATTATTGGATGCTGGAGTGCTGGGGAACCAAAGCGCTATTTTATTGGGCGGATTTTCAGCTTACCGACTTTACGATAACGACCGTGGATATTCTTTGGATGCCGCCATTAAGGCAATCATTGAAAGATTGCCAAAGCATATCCCTGTATTAACTGGCTTACCTTTTGGGCATCAAGCAGAAAAGTTGACTCTGCCAGTAGGCGCGCAAGCGCACATTCAATATGATGAAAAAGGTTTTAGTATCAACTCTCAGTGGTAGGGAGTTAATGACCAAGGACTCTCCCTTGCGAATATTGTTATTTTTAACAAGTATCTTGATTGCGAGCATCGCGATGGCAACAGAAGAGCCAAAATATACAGTCCTACAAAAGTCTGAGCCTTTTGAGCTAAGGGTTTATGCTCCGTTGATATTGGCTGAGGTGTCGGTCACTGGCGATTTGGATTCCGCATCTAGCCAAGGCTTTCGGTTGATTGCCGCCTACATTTTTGGACAAAATCAAGTGAGCGAAAAAATCTCCATGACTGCTCCGGTGGGTATTGAAGCTGATAGCGAGAGTAAAAGCGCTAAGATTGAAATGACAGCGCCCGTAACTGTCGAAGGCGGCATATTGCCAAAGGACCGGGATAATTCTCGCTGGACAGTGTCATTCGTCATGCCGTCTGAATACACTTTCAGCACTTTGCCAAAGCCTTTAAATTCTCTAGTCCATATTCGAGAAGTGCCCGCAGCAAAGAAGGCCGTCATTCAATTCTCCGGCTTTTATAACGAAGAGAAAGTTTTAGAAAAAACTCAAGCGCTGGAGGAGTGGATTAGGGTCATGGGATTGCAAGCTGTAGGCTCCCCACAATTTGCTCGCTACAACCCACCTTGGACATTGCCTTTTATGCGGCGCAATGAAGTGATGATTCAGGTGCGAGATTAATTTTTCGATTGCCTTTAAGCCTCAAAACTCTTGAGCAAAAATTCGGCGCGATTATCTTGGCCCAAGGCTTTGACTAGGATGGGCAAGCTCTCAGCAAGATGCTTTTCTAATGTCCACGGTGGGTTAATGATGAACATACCGCTAGCCTGAAGGCGCCGCTCTTTTGGGGCATTTTCTACGCGTAGCTCTGCATGCAACCACGAACGTTTGTGATTCGCGGCGATCTTTTTAAGGTGATCTGGAAGCGCGGCAGATTCACGGCGAGAGAGAACGGGGTACCAGATAGCATAGCAACCAGTGGCAAAGCGCTGCAAGGCTTCTTCCATGGCGGTTTCGAGATAGCGATAGTCTTGCTTATCCTCGTACGACGGGTCAATTAAGACCAGTCCACGTCTGCTCGGCGGAGGCAGCAGGCCTTTTAATCTTGCAAAACTATCTTCTGCATAAACATCAATTTGCTTGGCTTGTTTTAGTTCGCTGATATTGTGACGCAAAATATCAATTTCTTTGGGGTGAAGCTCAAAGAGCTTTAGGCGATCTTGTGCTCGAAGTAAGCGTGCCAATATAAATGGTGAGCCAGGGTAGACGCTGATGTCGCCGTCACCATTTTCATTTCGAATGCATTCCAAATAATTACTAATGCCCGCACTCATTGGTTTGCCTGTCGCCAATTGATCGGCTGTAAATTTGGCAAGTCGATAGATGCCCTCATCAGCTTCTTTGCTGACAGTTGCGAAGCCATCAATCAAGCTGTAAATACCAGCGCCTGCATGTGTATCAACAATGGTGAGGGCCCCTGGTTTTTCCTGAAGGTATTCCACCAAGTGAATAAGGGTAAGGTGCTTCAGAATATCTGCATGACTGCCCGCATGAAAGGCGTGCCTGTAACTAAACATCTTTAAGCGACTTTCCTATTCTGGGCTTTGATAAAAAAAGCCAGGGTAATACTAACGAGCACTGCGCTGGCGTATTGCAAGGATTGATTTTGGCTTAAATCCATAGTTTGCGTGAGCAGAGCATAAATAGTGGCCGCTCCCCCAAGCGCAAGCAATCTGGGTACGGTCTTATTGGGTGCCAATTGGGCCTCAGGAATACGTTGAGATAACAGAGCGCCAGCCATGCCCGACCATAGACCAATTGCGCAGCCAGCCAATACATCGGTGAACCAATGGGCGCCGATTGCATTGCGAGATACTCCTGCGAGCCCCGCGAGGAGAAAGAGCCACCACAAGTTAGCCCGCTTATTTTTATCACAGGCGAAGAAAATCCCGGCCGCAACAGCAAATGCTGTCAATGTATGACCCGAGGGCATTGCTCGGTAGAGTAGTGGTTCGCCAACTCGGTAAAAGTCATCTAAAGCCAGAACGCTCGCTGGTCTTGGGAAGGCTAAAAAAGATTTGACTATTAGGCTAATGATTCCACCAATGGCAGATGCCAGAAGACCGGCGCAGAGTAATCGTGGTGCTAGCAATAGTAATGGGAAGCAAAGCGCAAATGCTCCCCAGCCATTTCCTAAAAAGGTAAGCCACGCCCATGCTGTATCAGGTACGACTTGCGTCGACTGATTAATCAATAAAAATGTCGGCGTTTGTAGATTACCAAAGTAAATCCCGATTGCTAGACCAAGTGGAAGCAATGGTGTAAACCACGCCCAGACAGCGATGTTGCCGACGGCTAGCTTTTGCTCCTCGGACATGCGAATCAGCGAGCCTTCTCTTGGTCTGCTTCATTCAATTGATGAACCATCTTTTCTAAAACCTGAGTAACGGTAATGGCTTGCATACAGACATTGTCATGACAAGGGGTCTTACGATGATTCGCAGCGCTCACACAAGGTGAACAAGCAAGGTTGGCGGTGATGGAGATGGATTTTCCTACTGAACCATAAAGCGCCGGAGTCTCTGGGCCAAATAAAACAACCGTTCTGAGTGCGGTAACCGCGGAGAAGTGGCCGGGACCGGAGTCGTTGGTAACCATTACATCAGACAGGGTGTATAGCGGAGGTAGTTCCGCAAAGCTGACTTGACCTGCAAAGTTCAGCGCATTTTTCACGTTCGCTACAGCACGTACTTTTTCTACGTATTCAAATTCAGCAGGAGAGCCGGTGATCAAAATCAAGTCCTGAGGGTAGCGTTGATGCAGGCCATGAATCAATTCTGAGAAACGTTGTTGCGCCCAACGTCTTTGGGGTAGTAGGTCGCTCGCATTCGGATTGACCAAGATGAGACGTTGCTTGCCTTGGGAGAATGGAATACCAGCTTCTGTACTGAGTTTTTCAATGCGCTCCCGAACTTTAACGAGTGCATTCGGGTCAATTACCGCCTGCTCGAGACGCACTTCAGAATCCGCAATATGGATTTTGCTGAAGGGTGCTTCAACCTCTTTTGCGAAGGCCGCATGGATGAGGGATAAAAAGTTTTTAGTAATGTGAATATGTGGGTTGTAGTGCACTTTACGTGTCAACATAAAGCCGCGCCATAGCCCTTCACCGTGGAAGATGTGATAACCAACACGACGACGTGCACCGCATAGGCCGGTAAGTAGTGCCGTAAACCGAGAGAAGAGCTCCAGGTCAATCACGGTATCAATGCGATGCTTGCGAGCAATAATCAAGAATTTGATCGTATCTCTAATTAACCCACCCAGACTGGAAGAGTCAATCGTGAAAATATTTTCTGGCTTAACGGTATTGAGCAAAGTGAGGCTGGCGCGATTACTTTTAAAAATCAAGAAGAATAACTCTGCACCCCGTGCTTGTGCGTTGCGCATGGCAGGGTCAACCAAAATAGCGCTACCCATTTCAGATAGCTCGATGAAGAGCAGTTTGCGTGGTGCCTCAGATTGTTGGTTAAAGATATTTTTGATGCCATCGATGAGGGCGACAATAGGACTTGCTACCGCACAGAGTGGCACGCCGACCCAATGATCGATGGCGCGCATGGTGTTAACGCTAATACTCATAGTAGGGCTCTAAAAAGAATTATTTCCGTTTGAATAAAAAATAAGCGCCTGGTAAAACCGATATCACGGTAATGGCGCCATAACTAATGGATGCAAGTACTGTCATTGAGGGATTGATGCCCCACAAAGCTAGGACGGAAGAAAGTGTCGCCTCTCGCAGACCCCATCCAGAGATGCTAATAGGGAGCATGAGCAGTAAGCTGAGTGCTGGTAAGCCAATCATGAGGGCTTCAATTGGCGCATCTACTCCGTAAGCTTTAAGACAAAACAAGAGCGTCAGGATGGTTAGGAAATGAATTCCAATTGCTAGTGCAGCTTGGGCAATATTCATTGGCCAAGAAAAAGCGAACTTGATTCCCGGTAGCGCGTTATTCATTTGCAGCTTGTCGAGGAGCCTTTGCAATAGTTTGCAAGTTGGCTCCCAGGCTAAGGCAGCAGCGATGATCAGGCCGGCAAAAATCATGATGCTGGTTACGGCATAACCCAGATCTTTCCCCCAAACAGCTAAAGTAGCGCCGCCCAAAATGAGGCCAATTCCGCCCAATAAATTATTACCCGCCAAGCCGAGCAGACGATCGACTAAAACCATTGCAAAGCTAAGTCGCAATTTTGGATTGGCATGCTCTAGGTCTACTGAGTGATGCAACTCTTTGTCTAACTCTTTTGCTTCTGCAAGTTTGCCGCTGCTGGTTAAGTGGGTTGCGGTAATGGCGCGATAGCTATCGCCGCCCAAGGTGCTCGGTAGACCCTGGTTAATGAGGCCGCCTGCTATATACAGTCCAATATACGACTGAATGCGGCGCGGAAAACCTACGGCCTGCATAAACATGCCCCAGCGATAGCCTCCACAAATAAACGCCAACATCATGCAGATTAAGGCAGCTAAAAACCACATGGGCTCCATCTGAATTTCTGAGTTAAACAGGGTGCGCCAATCAATTCCGCTTGTGGCTTTCCAAAGGAGCGCAGCGGATAGCAAAATGCGAATTGTGGGCCAAGCCCGCTTGAGGAGTGCTTTCCACCCAGATGTGGCTTTAGGGGTGGATTGGGGTTGTGAACTCATAGGCGTAAGGATAATGCCTTGCGCCCCTAAGGTCTTGAATTTGGAGAATTAGTGCGGCGTTTCTGATTCCTGCCAGTTACGACAAAGGCTGAAGTCAAACTTGGACAAAACATGGCCAAATCGAATGATTTCTAGGGTATCTAGGGGTTCACAGCGCTCAAAGGCTGGTTTGGCTCCCACGGGGGGTGCAAATGTCATGCCAGACCAATTAATGAGAAGGGCGCTGGATCCTGATGGAATCTGCCCAAACCAGAGGTCAAACTGATCATGGCGTTGATCTAGTACGAAAACTGTCAGGGGGCTGGCGTACCAAGCAGCCCTGCTGCCAAGCGTCCAGTTTTGCACTGCAATACTATTGGCTTGGGTGGCCTTGGCTAATTGAGATGCTTTTTGTCCTGCTGCCTTCCATCCGTAGAGATCGGCAATAGGGTTGGACTTCATTGCTGCGGAGTTAATGCCGCCAGCAAGTACAAAGGCAAAGCCTAGAATGCAAATGAATACTTGGCCAACAAACAACATTTGTATGGCAAGACGTTTGTTCATATTCCACGCCTTCGCTAAGCCAATGCCCGCAAAAGGCGCAAGACAAAACCAGGCGGGAGTGGTCCAGTGAGGAAGGCTGCCGCCTCCCGATAAGCTGGCAAAGATGCAGAAGGGGATGAAGAAGAAGCTAAGAAGGGCGAATAAAACGAGCTTGCGGGAATATAGACAATCCTTGAGGAAGGTGAAGGCGCCGATAAGCAAGAGCGGACCAAAGCAAGCAATCTGGATTCCAATAAATGCCGCAACTCTGCGCCATGCCCAAGCGCCACCGCTACCGTGGGCAATTTGATATCTGAAGGAAATCCAGTCATTTATCCAGTTCCAATAAAGCACTGGGCTAATTGCAATCAGCGCAATGACAGCAGCCACCCAAAATCCTGTCTTAGTGATCCACGGTTTTTTGGGGAGAGACAGAAAGACAAGTAGAAGGGCAATGGCGGTGAAAGCCGCAGTATATTTGCTGAGCCCAGCTAAGCCTAGCAGCACTCCAATACTCATCCAATCCGAAATGGTGAGGGTGTCTTGTCGAACCCAGCGCAATGCCATCAACATCAGACCAAGACTCAGCGGGGCAAGTAAGGTGTCCGGTAGGAGGCCGATGGCGAGAACGTGTGGAAGTGGCGCCGCAATAATTGCCAATACAGCCATGAGTCCGCATAAATTGGCTGAAGGGAGGGCGGTGGTGAGGTAGCCCGCATTACGTCCCTGCATGACATGGTGAATCTCTAAAGTCACTTCGTACACTAGATAAGCAGAAAGCGCCCAGAGCAATTCTGGAATGAGGCGGATGATGCCTTCCGATGAAGTGAGTGCTACTAGTGGCCATTGGATCCAGCCTACTAGTGGTGGGTGATCAAAATAGCTCCACGCCAAATGCTTGGCATATAAGGCATAGTGCGCTTCATCTACCGAGAATTCAATTGAAAAGCCCAAAGCAAAATGAATCACTGCGGCAATGCAGATGCCGATGGCGGCCCAGTTTGAGGGGGATTGATGGCGCATGGAATGATTTTAGACTCAGTCCATTGAATCTTTGGGACAATTAACCACATGCTTAAAAGAATCTTGCTGATCGCATGCATCAGTTCCTCTATCTTGCTGGTAGCCTGCGCTGGGTTTACTGGCCAGTCCCTGGAGAATGAAGCGGGCCAGCCCTTTAATGTGGACCAATTACCCGCTCAGGAGGAGTTGCCAAAATTTTCCACTGAGAGGCCACGCGATGGCATGCCGGAAGGCTGGCACTTTTACCGCATAGCGCCTTATAAGAAAAACACAATTTATCGCCTTGAAAACTATCAAGGCCGAACAGTATTGGCTGCTAATTCCAAAGCATCTGCCTCTGGACTTGCGGTAAAGCTGCGTCCTCGCTCCGCTCAAAACCTATCGATGCAATGGGAGTGGAAGGCAGCAGGGGCAATGCCACAAGCTGATAATGCGGACGGTCAAAATGATGATTCACCTCTGCGGATTTTAGTGGCCTTTGATGGGAATAAAACAAAGCTGCCACTAAAGGAGAAACTCACTTTTGAAATGGCTAGTCTTATTAGCGGTCAAGAAATGCCGTATGCAACTCTGATGTATATCTGGTCGGGAAAGAATCCCATCAACACTGTGTTAAGTAATGCGCATACTTCTCGCATCAAGATGATCGTCGTGGATTCTGGGTGGGAAAATCTCAGCGAATGGCGCAAGCACGAACGCGATCTTGCAGCGGATTACAAGTTAGCCTACGGAGAGAACCCAGGAAATGTGATTGGCATCGCACTACTGACAGATACTGATAACACCAAGTCTGAAACACGGGCCTTGTATGGAGATATTGAATTGATTCGTAAGAATCAAAAATAATGCGCTGATATTCTTTTAGGATTGCTTTGGGTGCCAGCGCTTGAGAAGCAGGGCATTACTCAATACGCAGAAGCTAGAAAGCGCCATGGCACTGCCGGCCAGCATTGGTGATAGGTAGCCCAGTGCCGCCATAGGGATTCCGATGGTATTGAAGGCGAAAGCCCAAAATAAGTTTTGACGAATCTTGCTCCAGGTTTTCTTGGAGATATCAATCGCATCTGCGACCAAGGTCGGGTCGCCTCGCATTAAAGTGATGCCCGCAGCCTGCATGGCGACATCTGTTCCCGTAGACATTGCCATCCCCACATCCGCCATCGCCAAGGCTGGCGCGTCATTCACTCCATCGCCAACCATGGCCACGTAATGCTTTTGACTGCCAAAGCCGCTCTGCAATGTTTGAATAATCTCTGCTTTGTTGCCTGGCATGATTTGGGCAAAGACTTCATCTATGCCAATAGATTTGCTTACCCGTTGAGCGGCAGATAAATTGTCCCCTGAAAGCATGACGGTGCGAATGCCTAAATCATGGAGGGCATCAACTGCCGATTTCGCGTTTGCTTTTAGCTCATCTCCAAATGCGATGATGGCAATTGGAGTGTTTAATGAATCTAGCTCGTTTCCTAGATTCATTAATACAGAAACGGTTTGTCCTTGGTCAAAGCAGGCTTGTGCTTTTTCTAGAACGAGGGGAAGGTTTGGATTGCCCTCTAGTGACACCACGCTCTGCAAGCGGAGTGTATGCCCAGCAAAAGGGCCTGCAGTCGGAATGGCTTCAATACCAATTCCTGGCAGTGCTTTGCTATTGACAGTGGTAATCGCTGCAATCTGTTGATCTTTGGCGGCATCTAGTAATGCTTTGGCTAAAGGGTGCTCACTACCCAACTGCAGGCCTGCCGCCGTTGCCAGAATTTCATTGGTTTGTATGGATACTTGATTGAAAGGGAGGAGTGTAAGCAAGCGAGGTTTACCGATAGTAAGCGTTCCCGTTTTATCAAATGCCACGATATCGAGTTTGTGCGCAAGCTCCAGCACTTGTGGATCTTTAATCAGAATGCCAAAGCGGGCTGCAACCCCGGTTCCCGCCATGATGGCTGCTGGTGTTGCTAAACCCAGTGCACAAGGGCAGGCAATGACGAGTACAGATACGGCGCGTAAGATGGCGATAGATGTGGAATCGATATAGAGCCAATTCGCTATAGCAGTAATCACGGCGATGAGAATGACTGTAGGAACAAAAATTGCGCTTACTTGATCTACCAGTTTTTGAATGGAGGCTTTTTGAGTTTGAGCCTCCTCAACCAAAAGAATGATTTTGGAGAGAACGCTCTCAACGCCAACGGCCTCAGCCCGCACCACCAGTGCACCCTCACCGTTGAGTGATCCGCCAATCACTTTAGATTGAGGCATTTTTTTCACGGGCTCACTTTCGCCGGTGAGCAGTGATTCGTCGACGTGTCCGTTGCCGACAATAATTTTGCCATCAACTGGAATGCGTTCACCAGGCAAAACTAAGATGCAGTCTCCAGGCAGGACCTGATCTAAAGGTAGGTCTCGATATTGATCTGGAGTAAAGCTGCCAGCAAGCTGGACTTCGACATTGAGCACCTTGGCATATTCAGGCCAAAGTTTTTGGAGGGCGCGAATTGCCTCACTGGTCTGTTGTTTGGCGCGAGCTTCTAGCCATTTGCCCAATAAGACCATGCAGATAATGATTGCGGATCCTTCAAAGTACAGCTCGTGAGCATGGCCTGAGGTAAGGAGAAGATATAGACTTAGCCCGTATGCTGCGCTAGTACCGATGGCTACGAGTAAATCCATATTCCCAGCGCCAGCCATGAGTGACTTGTAGCCTGCCTTGTAAAAACGCCATCCCAGTATGAGTTGTATGGGGGTCGCCAAGACGAGCTGCCACCATCCCGATAAAGACCAGTGAATACCTAAAGGCATCAATAACATTGGCAAGACTAGTGGGGTGGCGAGGGCGAAGCCAAGTAAAACTCGCGCCAATCCATCGTTAGCCCAGAAGGATTTGCTTGTTTTTTGATTTAGATGGCCGCGAGGGGAGCTCTCGCTCGCCTCATACCCCGTCTTTTGAACTAGGGCAATGATGTCCGCTAGCGTGCTAGTGCCTCGTTTAACGCGGATACGCGCCTGCTCGGTAGCTAAATTCACCATTGCCGCCTCAACCCCCGGAATTTTGTCTAGCGCTTTTTCAACTCGACTCACGCAAGAGGCGCAAGTCATGCCCCCAATATCTAAGATAAAAAACTCGGAATCTGTCGGCTCTTTTGGGGTCATATAGAAGATAATCTACAGCAAGGGCTATAAAACTGCATTTTTAGCCTTTCTAAGGCATATAAGGGGGCGTTATGTTCAATCTCAAGGTTTCTGGAATGACTTGTGGTGGTTGTATTAATGCCGTGACTAGGGCGGTTCAGGCTCAAGACCCGCAGGCTAAAGTTCAGGCGGATCTTGCTACCCAAGTAGTGAGCCTGGAAACGCAGCTTTCTCCAGAATTAGCTGCGCAGCTTATAACAGATGCTGGCTTTCCCGTATCTCATTAGGGCATTGTTTAGAATGTCATCCAAGTTAGCAAATCCCGCAGTTATTGTTTCTAAAGGATCGTGATTTATGTTCTTCAGTAAGTTAATGCCTCACGATGGTAATTTTTTCGAATTGTTCAATCAACACGCTGAACATATCGTTTCCGCATCTGAATCTTTTCTGAAATTCATCGAGCATTACAACGATGAAGCGTTGCGTGCGAAATATACCCAAGAGGTCGATAGTGCTGAGCACGCTTGTGATGATGTTGTGAAAGAGGTGCATCGCCGCCTGCACAAGACATTTATCACTCCAATCGATCGTGACCAGATCTTCTCTTTAATTAATACGATGGATGACGTTGCTGATTTAATTCAGAACGGCACCGAGGCAATGCATTTATATAACGTCAAGCAAATGACGGATGAAATGCTCCATATGGCCGAGCTTTGCAATCAATGTTGTATTGGTATGCGTAATGCTGTTGGCATGCTCAAAGACATCTCTGATCCTGAAGTTGCTAAGGCTGCCCTGAAGACTTGCGATGAAATAGACCATCTGGAGTCTGGCGCAGACCGCTTGCTTTCAACGGCGATTACCAAGCTTTTCCGTGAGGAAATTGAGGTGCGTGAGTTGATTAAGTTGCAGCGGATTTATGAGTTGCTCGAGGAAGTGACTGATAAGTGTGAAGATGCCGCCAATTTGGTTGAAGGCATTGTTCTTGAAAATTCTTAAGGTTAAATAAGTTGGCTTCCATAGAAGTAGCTTTTTGGGTAGTCGCGCTCTTGGTAGCGTTGGCTTTAGCGTTCGATTTCATGAATGGATTTCATGATGCCGCGAACTCTATTGCTACCGTTGTTTCTACTGGAGTCTTGAAGCCGCAGCAGGCGGTAGTATTTGCTGCCTTCTTTAACTTCCTAGCTATCTTCATTTTCCATCTCAGTGTTGCCGCTACCGTAGGTAAGGGCATTGTTCATCCGGCTGCCGTTGATTTGCATGTGATCTTTGGCGCTTTGGTTGGTGCCATTATTTGGAATGTCATTACCTGGTATTACGGTATTCCCTCTAGCTCCTCCCATGCCCTGATTGGCGGTCTAGTTGGCGCAGCCCTTCCTAAGGCCGGTGTAGACGGCTTGGTATGGTCGGGCATTATCAAAACGGTTTCCTTCATCTTCATTTCGCCTTTAGTGGGTTTCTTGCTCGGCTCTTTGATGATGTTGTTGGTTGCCTGGGTATGTCGCAATGCCAATCTTGCTAAAACTGATCGTTGGTTTAGACGTCTTCAGCTTCTCTCTGCAAGCGCGTACAGCTTAGGTCACGGCGGTAATGATGCGCAAAAGACTATCGGCATCATTTGGCTTCTCTTGATTATTACCGGCTATGCCGAAGCGGGGGCAAGCATGCCGCCGACTTGGACAATTATCTGTTGTTATATTGCGATCGCCATGGGCACGATGTTTGGTGGCTGGCGCATTGTGAGAACGATGGGGCAAAAGCTTACAAAGCTCAAGCCTGTTGGTGGCTTCTGCGCGGAGACGGGTGGCGCAATTACTTTATTTGCTGCAACTGCTCTCGGTGTTCCTGTATCTACTACCCACACAATTACTGGGGCTATTGTTGGCGTTGGCTCTACTCAGCGCGCTAGTGCCGTGCGTTGGGGTGTTGCGGGTAACATCGTTTGGGCTTGGATCTTCACGATACCGGCTACTGCATTGATGTCTATGGCGGTTTACTACATCAGCCTCCTTCTTTTTTAATACAGCTAAACGAGGTTAAGTGACCTCGCTTTAAGCAATTTTTTGCATGTGCGGTTAATCTACCCACTATTCCATGATTTGTAATATCTCAATAAACCATATTGAGAGCCCCACAGGGGCTTTTCTTCCTAGGAGATTTTGGTGGCGGTTACTGTAGAGGCTGTTCAAACGGCATTAAAAGGTCTGATCGATCCGAATACGCAGATCGATTTTGTAACAGCTAAGAGTGTCAAAAACTTACGCGTTGACGGTGGCGATATCAGTTTAGATATTGTGTTGAGCTACCCAGCTAAAAGCCAATTTGAACTGATTCGAAAATCGGCGATTGGTATTCTGCGTGAGTTGCCTGACGTTAAAAATGTCAGCGTTAATGTCAGCAGCCAAATTGTTGCGCATGCGGTTCAGCGTGGCGTGAAATTATTGCCTGGTGTAAAAAATATTATTGCGATTGCAAGCGGCAAGGGCGGTGTCGGTAAATCGACTACTGCCGTTAACCTTGCTTTAGCCTTGGCCGCCGAAGGTGCTCAAGTCGGAATGTTGGATGCGGATATTTATGGTCCAAGCCAGCCAATGATGCTGGGCATTACAGGTCGCCCTGAGTCTATTGAAGAAAATACGATTGAGCCTATGGAAGGCCATGGTCTGCAGGCAAGCTCCATTGGTTTCTTGATTGATGATGATGCCCCTATGGTGTGGCGCGGACCAATGGTCACATCGGCTTTGGAGCAGTTGCTTCGTCAAACACGCTGGCGCGACCTCGATTACCTCATTGTGGATATGCCTCCAGGCACTGGCGATATTCAGTTAACGCTAGCTCAAAAAGTGCCGGTGACGGGCGCTGTGATCGTGACAACCCCTCAAGATATCGCTTTGCTAGATGCGCGCAAAGGTCTCAAAATGTTTGAGAAGGTAGGCGTTCCTATCGTGGGCATTATTGAAAATATGAGTACCTATGTGTGCCCAAGTTGCGGCCATGAAGAACATGTATTCGGCACGGGTGGCGGCGAGAAGATGTGCAAAGAGTATGGCGCGGATTTCTTGGGCGCCTTACCCTTGAACTTGTCTATCCGTGAACAGGCTGATGCTGGTCGTCCAACTGTTGTGGCAGACCCCGATGGTGCGATCAGTGCAATCTATAAGACGATCGCAAGACAGGTGGCCATTAAAGTTGCCAGCCTGTCAAAAGATATGAGCAGTAAATTCCCTAATATCGTGGTTCAAAATACCTGAGGACCTATGCGTTTTGCAGTGCTCATGCGTAAGCAGTTTCTAGACAACCCATGGGTTTCGTATCGATGGGTACCCCAGGAGGTGTTGCCTGATTTCGGCCAATTTACGGCTGAAGGTCGCAATGCCAATCACAGCAGTAAATTCTCGGGGCAATTTCTGGGGCGCGATGATGATGGGGAGTCCTGGTTATTTACCGGCTACGAACTCGATCTTTTCCCGGACGAGGCAGAAGGCTATTACTTAAATCTATCCGCTACTCAGCCCTGCTGGTTTGTAATGTGGCGCCTGGAAGAAGACATCGATCGTTATATTGATGAGCAATCCATTGAGTTAGCTAAATCAGAAACGACGTTTGCTGTGCCACATCGCATTAGCGTAAGTTATAACGAAGCAGGGCGCCTGCTTGATGGTGGTGAGTCGGTGGATAGCGTTCCGATGTCGCCAGAGCATGCTTCTTGGTTGCAGGAATTTGTGAATGAGCATTACCGACCAGAGGAAAAGAAGCGGCATCGTCCCGCATCCTTTAAAGGGGCTGATCGCCCAATGGAGAAGTAATGGCTGGCGGTTTTCTAAATCGTTGGTCGCGCCGTAAAGCGGGCGAACAGATTGAGCCAGAACTAGGTTCGGCCAATACTGTTGTTCAAAAGACGGATGCTCCCTCTGCAGATCTCAATGCATCTACAGAGCCAGGGGAGGCGCCGCCTCTCACATTGGCTGATGTTGAGAAGATTGATCGTTTTGCCCCTGACTTTTCTGCTTTTATGCAGCCGGGCGTTGATCCTGCCGTTCAGCAGGCCGCGATGAAGAAGATGTTCTCCGATCCGCACTTTAATGTGATGGATGGCCTGGATATTTATATCGATGATTACTCTAAGCCCGACCCCATTCCCCTGGAGATGCTCAAGCGTATGGTTCAGTCCGATATGCTTAATATCTTCCGCAAAGGGAATGGTGACGAGGATGAAAAGACCGGCGATGCTTATCATGCGCAGGTAGCAGAGGCGACAAATCCTCCTTTGGCCGTATCGGATCAGAGTGATTTAACATCCACACCTCTCGCTTCCAATCAGGAGGTTGAGGATCAACAGTCTATCCCTGTGGATAAGAAAACAAGTTAAGAAGATTATTCATGAGCCAAAAATTAGTCTGTAATTGCAATGGAACCATGACTTTGGATACAAAGGCCCTGGGGCTTCCCATGCATACCTCTTTATGCAGGCAGGAGATTGGCTCTGTCATCAAGGCGTTTGATAGTAGCGATTCATTAGTAATTGCCTGCACGCAAGAGAGCGCTTTATTTAGCGAGTTAGCTGACCAGTCAGAAAAACCCTTGGTTGCGCCACTTCGTTTTGTGAATATTCGTGAAGTGGCTGGTTGGACTCAGGAGGCCAAAACTTCTGGACCAAAGATTGCCGCGCTTTTGGCGTTGGCCGATATGCCAGAAGCGGAGCCTGTTCCCGTCGTGAATTATGAAAGCCAGGGACGACTCCTTATTGTTGGGCCTGGTGAGCAAGCTTTACCTTGGGCTGAAAAGCTAAGTGCCTCACTTGATGTCTCGGTTTTGTGTACCGAACCAGCTGCGTTGCCGATCGCCAGAAATTTCCCAATCTATACAGGTGCAGTAACCAAGCTAGATGGTTATTTGGGTAATTTCACTGTTGCATGGGATTTGCAAAATCCGATTGATCCTGAGATGTGCACGCGCTGTGGGGCTTGCGTTGACGTTTGTCCTGAGGGCGCTATTAATGACGCGTTTCAGATTGATTTAGATAAATGCAAATCACATCGGGATTGCATTACAGCTTGCGCAGGTATCGGTGCAATTGCTTTTGATCGCTCTGATCGTCAACGTAGCTCAGATTTTGATCTGATTATGGATTTGCGCGCTCATCCTCAGATGCGTATGAGCCAAACTCCACAAGGTTACTTTGCTCCTGGCAGCGATCCGCTTGAACAAGCCTTGGTCGCCAATCAATTGCTCGGTTTAGTAGGCGAGTTTGAGAAGCCTAAATACTTTGCTTATAACGAAAAGGTTTGCGCGCATGGTCGTAACGGCAAAGTAGGGTGTAGCGCTTGTATCGATGTGTGCTCTACGGGCGCTATCAGCTCCCTGTTTAAGAATGGGCAGGGCACCGTCGAGGTTAATCCGAATCTCTGTATGGGTTGTGGCGCTTGCTCTACGGTATGCCCATCAGGGGCGATGCGTTATAACTATCCTAGCGTTGCTCATCAGGGCAAAGAAATCAAAACCCTCGCAAGCGTGTTCACTGCTGAGGTGGCTAAGCTTAAGCAGACGATTGCGCCCGCATTGTTGCTCCATAACCTGAAGGCCGGCACCCAATTACTTGATTCGCTGGGCCGTTCAGCGCACCTGAGGCCTAAGCAATTCGAGGGATTGCCATCCTATGTATTGCCGTATGGCATTGAGCATATCGCTGCTACTGGTTTAGATATCTGGCTTGGCGCTCTCAGCTATGGGTTTGGCGAGGTGATTCTGCTTTTAACTGGCGATGAGGATCCGGCGTATCGTGCTGCGTTGGAAACCCAGTGCGCACTAGGTAATGCCATTTTGGCTGCCTATGGTTTTGATGCCAGAATTTCATTAATACAACTTGAGTCTGCGGATGATCTGCAGCCAGCCTCAGCAGCAATGGGTAGATTGCGCCAGCGGGGCGCTTTGCCTGCTATCTGTTCTCCTGCTAGCTTTGGTTTGGGTAATCAAAAGCGTGAAACTATTGAGGCGGTGCTGGAGCATTTACAAAGACAAGCAAAAACACCGTTGCCCGAAGGCGGTGTGGATTTACCAAAGTCTTCTTTGTTGGGTGGCTTAAACATTAATAAGGATGCCTGCACGCTTTGTATGTCTTGCGTTGGAAGCTGCCCCGAAGGTGCCTTATTGGATAACCTTGATGAGCCTAAGCTTTCGTTTATTGAGAAGCAGTGCGTTCAATGTGGAATTTGCGTGAAAACTTGCCCTGAGCAGGCCTTGTCTTTAGCTCCACGCTTGCGGACGGTTGAGGAGCGCAAACAAAGAGTTGAGTTGAATGAAACTAAGCCTTTCCATTGCATTAGCTGCGGCAAGGTTTTTGGTACATCCAAGATGGTGGATTTAATGTTGGCGAAGCTAGGTACTCATGGCGCATTTGCTGGGGCGGCATTAGATAGGCTCAAGATGTGTAGTGATTGTCGTGTGGTTGATATGGTGAAAAAAGAAATATGAGCGAGCAGATAAAAGAAGGCGGCACTACTGAAGTGGGTGATGTGGGGTTACCGGAGGATTTAGCCCGCGCGGATTTATATGGCCTGATTGCTCGATTTTTTCATCAGCCGCCAGATCAGGAGTTGCTTGATCAGATTGCGGCATCCATTCCCGACGGTCAAGAGGCGCAGAGTGAGGATGCTCCCTTAGCGAAGGTTTGGCATAGCGTAGTGGAGGTGGCTAAGTCCAATTCCGCTAAGGCTTGGCATGACGAGTTTGACCTGAACTTCATTAGTGTTGGTCGACCTAATGTGGTTTTGAACGGGTCCTTTTACATGGCTGGCCATTTAAATGAAAAGCCTTTGGTCGATATTCGTCGAGCTCTGGAAACTTTTGGCTTGGAGTCGGCTGAAGAGGTAACTGAGACCGAGGACCATATCTCGGCGCTTTGTGAGGTTATGCGTTATCTGATCGCGGGCGATGATGTGGAGATATCGAATCTGACAAACCAGCAATTATTTTTCAATAACCATATCCGTCCTTGGTACGACGAATTATGCGATGCAATAGAAGACATCCCTGAGATGCACCTTTATCACCCGGTCGCCGCCTTGACTAGAGAGTTTTTGGCGATCGAGGGGCAGGGTTTTGACATGATCTGATGTTGCATTGCATCAAAAATTGTGTGATTTTGATTAACATTGTTTTGTGAAGCCAATATGTCAAAAATGCAATTACCTATTACACTTGACCCTAGTCAATTTGTACTAAAACGGAGCATACGATGAGTGAACACTCTAATAACGCAGCAGCAACAGACAATAAGCCTTCTCGCCGCAAGTTTTTCATTGGGGCCGGTGCCACCGTTGGTGCTGTAGCTGTAGCTTCCCAAACTAGTATTGGCAAAGCTGTTATCCAAGAAATTAGCAGCACAGTCCAAAGCAAGGATGAAGGTTATCAATTGTCCGCGCACATTCGTAAATATTACGAAACCACAATGCTTTAAATCTAATTTGCAATTGAGCAGTCGCTAAACACATTAAATAAAAAATCTATCTCAGGGACAACATATGAGTCTGACTCGTAAATCCAATACCCCACAAAGCAGCCGATCCACACCTGCATCTCGCTTAGTCGGTAGCCTGTCTCGCGGACTTCAAGCCGCTGTGCCAACAATGGATCGCCGTACTTTTTTGAAGCGCTCTGGAGTAGGTGTCGGCGCTGGAATTGCCGCTAGCCAATTGAGCTTAGTGCAAAAGGCATCTGCTGAACCAAGCAAAGCAATGCTCGATGGCAAGGGCAAGATTGAGGTGAAGAGATCTATTTGCACCCACTGCTCCGTTGGTTGCGCTGTCGACGCCACTGTTGAGAATGGTGTTTGGGTACGTCAAGACCCTGTGTTTGATTCACCAATCAATTTGGGTGCGCATTGCGCCAAGGGTGCGGCATTACGCGAGCACGGCCATGGTGATTACCGTTTGCGTTACCCAATGAAGTTGGTTGATGGCAAATATCAGCGAATCTCTTGGGATCAAGCCTTAACTGAAATTACTGCGCAGATGAAAGATCTCCGTAGCAAGTACAGCCCAGACTCTTTGTTCTTTATCGGCTCTTCTAAGCACAATAATGAGCAATCCTATTTATTGCGTAAATGGGTTTCATTCTTCGGAACCAACAACACAGACCATCAGGCGCGTATTTGTCACTCCACAACGGTAGCGGGTGTTGCTAACACCTGGGGCTATGGTGCGATGACTAATAGCTACAACGACATGATGAATGCTAAAGCCGCTTTGTACATCGGTTCAAATGCTGCGGAAGCCCATCCCGTCTCAATGATGAGCTTGCTCCATGCAAAAGAAAATGGCTGCAAGGTGATCGTAGTAGATCCACGCTACACCCGTACTGCAGCTAAGTCTGATCAATATGTACGTATTCGTTCAGGTAGCGATATTCCATTCTTGTTCGGCGTTCTGTATCACATCTTCAATAATGGCTGGGAAGACAAGAAGTACATTAATGACCGTGTATACGGCATGGATGAAATCCGCAAAGAGGTGATGGAGAAGTGGACTCCAGCTAATGTTGAAGCGGCTTGTGGCGTTCCTGAGGCTCAAGTCTATAAAGTTGCCGAGACCATGGCTAAGAACCGTCCAAGTACTTTGGTCTGGTGTATGGGTCAAACACAGCACACCATTGGCAATGCTATGGTTCGTGCGTCATGCATCTTGCAATTGGCATTAGGCAACATTGGTAAATCTGGTGGCGGCGCGAATATTTTCCGCGGTCACGATAACGTACAGGGTGCTACCGACGTTGGTCCTAACCCAGATTCATTGCCCGGTTACTACGGTCTTGCCGCTGGTTCATGGAAGCATTTCGCAACAGTTTGGGGTGTGGATTATGAGTGGATCAAAGGTCGTTACGCGCCTGACATGATGGAGAAGTCTGGTACCACTGTTTCTCGTTGGGTGGATGCGGTACTCGAGAAGAATGACATGATCGATCAACAAACGAATGTCAAAGGCCTGTTCTTCTGGGGTCATGCTCCTAACTCACAAACTCGCGGGTTGGATATGAAGCGCGCGATGAACAAGCTGGATTTATTGGTTGTAGTTGATCCTTATCCAAGTGCGACTGCGGCAATGGCGGCAATGCCTCCTGCCGAAGGCGATCTAGTGAATAAGAATCGCAATGTTTACTTGTTGCCAGCGACAACTCAGTTTGAAACTACAGGTTCTGCAACAGCATCCAATCGCTCATTGCAGTGGCGCGAAAAAGTAATCGATCCATTATTTGAATCAGTGCCAGACCATGTGATCATGCAAGCATTCGCTGATCGCCTTGGTTTTGGTGAAGAGTTGTCTAAGAATTTCAAAATGCTCAACTCGAAGTTCGCTGGTAAGCAGTGGAGAGAGCCAGAAATTGAATCTATCCTGCGCGAGATCAATCGCTCTGTATGGACGATTGGTTACACCGGTCAAACTCCTGAGCGCTTGAAGGCGCACATGAGAATGGTTGGCACTTTTGATCCGAAGACATTGAAGTCTCGTGGTGGTGTAGATCCGGTGACTGGATACGATACGACTGGCGACTACTATGGTTTGCCTTGGCCTTGCTACGGCACAGCTGCAATTAAGCATCCTGGCTCACCAAATCTCTATGACACAAGCAAGAGCGTGATGGAAGGCGGCGGTAATTTCCGTGCCAACTTCGGTGTTGAAAGGGATGGTAAGAGTCTCTTGGCTGAAGACGGTTCTTGCTCTAAAGGCTCCGCCATTACTACTGGCTACCCAGAATTTGATCACGTCTTTGTCAAGAAGTTGGGTTGGTGGAATCAGTTAACAGAAGAAGAGCAAAAGTTAGCCGAAGGTAAGAACTGGAAAACCGACTTATCTGGTGGTATTCAACGTGTTGTAATGAAAAACGGTTGCCATCCATTTGGGAATGCGAAGGCTCGCGCTGTTGTCTGGAACTTCCCAGATGCTATTCCAATTCATCGTGAAGCCTTATTCAGCACGAATGAGCCGATGATGCGCAAGTATCCAACTGCGGCCGATAAGAAGAACTTCTGGCGCTTGCCAACTCTGTACAAAACTGTTCAAGACAAAAACTTGAATGAGAAGCTGTATGAGAAGTTCCCAATCATTCTGACTTCAGGTCGCTTGGTTGAGTACGAGGGTGGTGGTGATGAAACCCGTTCGAATCCATGGTTGGCAGAGTTGCAACAAGAGAACTTTGTTGAGATCAATCCTAAGGCTGCGGAAGCGCGCGGCATTAAGAATTGGGATTACGTTTGGGTTAAATCTCCTACCGGAGCCAGAATCAAGGTTCGCGCGTTGGTGACTGAGCGTGTTGATCAAGGTACAGCGTTTGTGCCATTCCACTTCGCTGGATGGTGGCAGGGTGCTGACTTGCGCAAATATTACCCAGAGGGCGCAGCCCCAGTAGTTCAAGGTGAAGCGGTGAATACTGCGACAACCTACGGCTACGACATGGTGACGATGATGCAAGAAACCAAAACCACCATGTGCCAAATCGAAAAATTTGCCTAAGTTAAAAGATAAAGTCAGGAGAACACAATGGCAAGAATGAAATTTATTTGTGATACAGAGCGTTGCATTGAGTGCAACGGTTGTGTCACTGCCTGTAAGAATGAAAACGAAGTGCCTTGGGGTGTGAATCGTCGTCGCGTAGTTACCGTGAACGACGGCATCATTGGTCAAGAGAAGTCTGTATCTGTTGCTTGTATGCACTGTTCAGATGCGCCTTGTATGGCTGTTTGTCCGGTAGATTGTTTTTACCGAACTGACGAAGGCGTGGTCTTGCATGATAAGGATATTTGTATCGGTTGCGGCTATTGTTCATTTGCCTGCCCATTTGGTGCCCCTCAGTTCCTAAGTAAGGGTGCCTTTGGCGTTCGTAGCAAGATGGATAAGTGCACATTCTGTAGCGGAGGTCCAGAAGCTAACGGTAGTGTTGCTGAGTTTGAGAAATATGGTCGCAATCGTTTGGCAGAAGGTAAGTTGCCTTTGTGCGCAGAGATGTGTTCAACCAAGGCTTTGATTGGTGGTGATAGCGAAGTGATTTCCAGCATCTATGGCAAGCGCGTTGCGGTTCGTGAAGCGAATGGTAGAACTGCCGGAAACGGTATCTTTGGTTGGTCTACTGCTTATGGTCCAACAGGTTCACCAGCGCCAGCGCCAACACCAGCTGACAAAATTCCAGGAGCGAAATCATGAAATTGAATTTCAAAACTCTCGGCTTGTGTTTGGTGGCCGGTATTTTGTTGGCTGCTTGTTCGGAGCCGCCTGAAATTGCTCCGAAGGCTGCTAAGCGTCCTGACGTTGCCCCGTACATGGGTGCCGATAACGGCTTTATGACTAAAGGCTGGACGCCAGGCAATCAAGCTAGCTGGACAGAAGCGATTAATAAACGCAATCAGAATCAGTCTGAGTATTCACGCGTTAAGTGATCAGTTAAACAACAATAAATAAAACGAAAACGTTTAAGGATATTTGTATGAATCGATCATTCACCAGTGTTAGTCGTTCCTGGGTTCTTGCTCTCGGCGTATCACTCAGTTTATTGAGTGGAGTTTGTTTGGCTGAACGCGCTCCAATGGAGCCTTTGCCAACGCCAAGCGGCATTGATATTCCCAAGAATCTGAAGAGCATTCCAGAGGGCACTCAGGCTCAGTCACAACCAGCCAATCCTTCTATCTTCACTGCACCAAACAGCGATCCGCAAAACTATGTCAGCATTCCTGATAAACAGGCTGGCGTTTTGATTCAGCGCGCTGGACAAGAGTGGCGCTTAATCCGCAATGGCGTGATTACTGTTTATGGTGCTTGGTTATTGGCCATTGCCTTCTTTGGCATCGTTGCGATGTATACGGTGAAGGGTCCAATTAAACTTCATGCGCCTTTGTCTGGTCAGATGGTGAAGCGCTTTAATGGTTTCGATCGCTTTACACACTGGACTATGGCATTTAGCTTTATTGCTCTCGCATTTACTGGTCTTATGATTTTGTACGGCAAGTATTTCGCAATGCCTTTAATGGGTGGCGTGGCTTATGGCTCATTCTTGATGGTTTGTAAGAATATCCATAATTTCACAGGGCCATTGTTCACGCTGAGTATCGTCATTTTCTTCTTGCTATTTGCCAGCAGAAACATTCCAGAAAAGGGCGACTTGAACTGGCTTCTTACTTTCGGTGGAATGTTAAGTGGTAAGCATGTGCCAGCAGGATTCTTTAACTTAGGTGAAAAGTTCTGGTTCTGGTTTGGTATGGTTTTCTTGGGATTGACTATTTCAGCATCAGGCTTTGTGCTCGACATGATCGTGCCATTTATGGATGTTCAATACTTGCGCGGCACAATGCAGTTAGCCAACATTATTCATAGCTCCGCGGCGATTTTGATGACAACCATGGCAATGGGTCATATCTATATCGGTACTATTGGTATGCAAGGCTCCATCGATGGCATGAAGAGTGGTTATGTTGATGCCACTTGGGCTAAAGAGCACCATGAGCTCTGGTACAACAAGATTAATAAATAAGGAAGAGGCCATGAAAAAAATCATTGCTTTCACAATCTGCGCATTCGCAACGGCAACAGCTTTTGCAGCATTACCGCCGCTGAGTCCTGAAGCGCAAGAAGCGGCTAATTTAGCTAAAGCAAAAACCGCGTATGGCGATAAAGTTGGTGCTTATCAGTTATGCCAGGCGCAAAATAAAGTGGCTGACCGCTTTAGAGTTTCTGGTACTCCAGCGCCAGCAGCCTGTGTTGCGCCGCCACCATTTGTTGCGCCTGTAGCTGCTGCCGCAGCGCCGGCACCAGCCGCCAAGTAATCAGGCTGACAGCAACTCCTGTTGCAGGTAGCGCTTAGCTGCTTGTGTCTGAGGGTTGGAGAAAAAGGGACCTACGGGTCCTTTTTCTTTGATCTCGCCTTGATCAATAAATACGATGTATTCAGCTAGCCTCTGTACTTGGGCAAGTTGATGAGATGTAAATAGAACCTCTGATCCGCGTTGTTTGAATTGGCGAATCATTTCTTCTACCTGTTCCGTTGTCTGGGGATCGAGATTAGCGGTAGGCTCATCTAGCAAAACTAAGTTGGGTTTTTGCAAAATGGCGCGACCCAGGCAGAGCTTTTGTCTTTCACCTGCGGAGAGCTTGTGGGCCGGACTATTGGTCAAGTGGCTTAGACCGACTTGTTGCATCACTGCATCAATCTCTGATGGCGTTATGGATGAGTCGATATCTCTCACCATACCGATATTAAGACGGGCCGATGCTTTAATCATCGGGGTGTGATGCAGCACCAGGGCTGAGCGTACGGGTGAGTAGGAGTGGGTAATCGTGCCTGAGTCAGGCTGAATTAATCCATCAATCAATTTCAATAATGTTGTCTTGCCAGCCCCATTTGGGCCAATGCAGGCGCAAATACGATCAACCGGAATAAGCGCATGAGGAATATTGAGGATGATTCTTCCATCACTTTTGACAATGACACTCTTGAGTTCAATGAACTTTTCAAAATGATCCAATACCTTATCCATAGCGGCGCTCAGCAATTTGACGTACTGCAAAGGTGAATAGATTGGCTAAGAGCACGATTGTGAGAAGCACCACGCCTAAAGCAAGGGCAAGAGGGAGGTCCCCTTTGCTGGTTTCTAGTGCAATTGCCGTTGTCATTGTTCGGGTGGAGTGGTCGATATTGCCGCCAACAATCATCACGGCGCCAACTTCAGATATCGCTCTAGCTAGACCCGCCAAAATCGCAATGGTTAGGGAAAATCGACAGTCCCAAATAAGCCATTTCAATGCTGAAATTCTCGGAAGTCGGAGGGTCATAAAGGAGTCGCGGTGGATTCTCCAGGAATCTTCGAGGATTTGACGGCTCAGAGCCGCGATTAAAGGCGTTGTCAGCAGCGTTTGTGCCAGGATCATGCCCTTAGCGGTGAATAGCCACCCCCATGCTCCTAGAGGCCCTGTACGCGAGAGTAGCAGGTAAACCACTACCCCAACAATGACAGTTGGCACCCCCATGAGGGTATTGAGGGCAACGGTAATTGTTTTTTTGCCCCGAAATTCCTCTGTGGCCAGCAGGGCCCCAATGGGTAATCCCGCTATGGTGCCTACAAGCAGTGCGATTAGGCTTACTTGGAGGGAGACTAGAACTATGCCAATAACACTGGCATCTAATTGCACAAGTAGTCTGAGGGCGTCCTGAAAGGTCGTAAACATGGGCTTGATTCTAGCAAGGGGATGGCAAAATGGAGTAAATGAAACCAATTTCACTATTTTTGACCCATGGCTGAAGTACTTTGCCTCTGCAATGAGGTTCTTGATGTTGATCTTCGGGAATACCTCGATAGTCACCCGATTGAGTCAATTGACGAACTGCGGGAGCAGGCCTCTATATGCAATAAATGTATGCAGTGCCAAGATTTGGTTGAAGGTGAAATCTATTTGGCTCGAGTCAGAAGACAACGTGCGGCTGGACAGTTTTAATGACGCAACCTAGGGTGGGTCGTTTCAGTGTGATAACGATGAATGTGCATAAGGGCCTGTCGCCGCTGCATCGACGCTCCACGATTTATGAGTTGCGTCAAAGAATGCGATCACATCATCCAGATTTACTTTTTCTTCAAGAGCTTCAACAAGAGCATCGTGGACGCATCAGGCGATTTGGACAATGGCCGTTAACAGAGCTAACGCATTTCTTATCTGAAGATTTTTGGCATGACTGGCATTACGGTAAAAATGTAGAGTATCCCGATGGCCATCATGGCAATGCTATTTTGTCTAAGAAGCCGCTTCATAAGGGTGAGAATTACGATATCTCCGCTTATCGATTTGAGCGACGGGGCTTGCTCCATAGCGTCACTCAGCATGAAGGAGTTCCTATTCATTGCTTTTGCGTGCATCTTGCCCTTTTTGAAAGAGGGCGTGAGCGTCAGCTCAATGAGATTATTCGTTACATCGACACCCTTGCGCAAGGCGGGCCAACTATTGTTGCCGGCGACTTTAATGATTGGCGTAATCGAATCAGTGCGCCGATGCTAGCGGCTGGATTTAATGAGGTTTTTGAGCTGCTTACGGGGGCGCCGGCAAAAACATTTCCGAGTGTGAAGCCGGTGCTGCCGATGGATCGTATTTATGTGCGAGGTTTAAAAGTGCATTCTGCGGAAATTCTGCATGAATGGTTGAAATTATCTGACCATCTAGGTCTTGCTGCGGAGCTTGAAATCTTATGAGTATCTTGAATTTCCTACTGGGCTCCGTTTTTGGATTTTCATTGATATGGGTGCCGATTGTTCATATCATCATCGTCATTCTTTTTGGGTTTCGACTGATTTCCGTCAGAAGGCCAGTTGGTGTGGCATTCGCTTGGTTTTTAATTGTGGTGTTATTTCCCCTTGTTGGAATTGCCTTGTACATCTTGATTGGCGAGCGTCCGGTTGGCAGAAAGTTGACCCGAAAAATTATTCGCATGGATAAGGAATATGCGGCAATTACTGAAGAGATGCGCCAGCGTTACTTGGCGGATAAGCGGCAACTTCCAGTCGAGGGTAGGGCTTTGAGCTTATTGGCTGAGTCTAAAAATGGCTCGCCCGTTATTGCTGGTAATAGCATTGAATTATTCACAAAATCCCTTGAAATCTTGCAGAGCTTTATTGATGAGATTAATGGAGCGAAACATACGCTACATTTGGAGTTTTATATTTGGGCTTTAGGTGGTGATGCCGATAGAGTTGGCGAAGCATTGATTGCGTCCTCGAAGAGAGGTGTGAGTTGTAGAGTCCTCTTGGATTCCTTGGGTAGCAAGGATTGGTTTAAATCTACTTGGCCAAAGCGTTTTAGGGATGCAGGAATTCAGGTGACTGAAGCTTTGCCTATTCAGGTTGGTCGCTTTCAATTCCGCCGCGCTGACTTGAGATTGCATCGGAAAATATTTGTGATCGACAACACCGTCGTTTGGACGGGCAGCATGAATATGGTCGATCCCCGCACCTTTAAGCAGGATTCAGGTGTTGGTGAATGGGTAGATGCTATGGTGAGAATAGAGGGGCCGGTGGCCTCTCAGTTTGAATTAACCTTCTCCTTTGACTGGAGTGTTGATAACCCCAAGATAGCTCACTTTAATGATGTCGTTCCGGCCCTCACATCAGTTCAAGGGCCTGTTTTGGCTCAGGAGTTTTCTTCTGGACCCGTATATCGCGACGATATTTTGTATCAAGTATTACTCTCGGCGATTATGGATGCGCGTGAAGAGCTCACTATTACAACGCCGTATTTTGGTCCTGACGATGGTTTGATTCAAGCCTTAATGGCGGCTGCTGGTCGAGGGGTTAGGGTGACCTTGATTGTGCCCAAGCTAAATGATTCAAAACTAGTAGCTTGGAGTAGTCGTAGCTTCTACGCGGACTTAATGAGTGCCGGGGTCAATATCGCTGAATTTGATGGCGGCCTTTTGCATACGAAGAGCTTATTAATTGATAAGCGAATTGCTATTTTTGGATCTGTGAATTTCGATCAACGCAGTTTACGACTCAATTTTGAGATCAGCTTAATTGTGTATAACGAAGAATTCTGCGCCAAGTTGGAGAAGTTGATTGAGTCATACCTCGCTCAATCGGATATGGTTAATCCTGTGAGTTGGGCCAAGAGGCCGCGATGGCGCGTTCTACTAGAAAACGCTGCTCATCTCTCTTCGCCGCTACTCTAGATTGCCCCCTGAGCTCGCATTGCCTCTATCTGACTGGTAGCGAGTCCAAGCTCGGATAGGATTGCATCGGTATGTTGACCTACTGCAGGGATATCATCCATACGGTAGTCATAACTGTCATTTGCTCCCGGCGGGAGCATCGCGGGAATGGGTCCTACAGGGGATCCTACTTTGACCCAGCGGTCTCTTGCTTTAAGTTGATCATGCTTCCATAACCCATTCATATCATTGAGCCGCGCATTGGCAATTTGAGCTTGATCCAGTTTCGCAATGACTTGCTCTGTCGTTAGCTTGCTAAAGCAGGCATCAATAATCGCAAGTAGTTCGGTGCGTTTTTCGTTGCGCTTAAAGTTTTTATCAAAGCGCTCATCCTTAGCTAGATCAATGTTCTCTAGCACTACCTCGCAGAACAAAACCCACTCTCGATCATTTTGTAGTCCAAGCATTACCGTGCCACCATCACCAGCCTTAAATGGGCCATAGGGATAGATCGTTGCATGGGAGGCGCCATTGCGTGGGGGTGGGGTAGCTCCATCATATGCGTAATAGAGTGGATAGCTCATCCATTCACCCAGAGATTCAAGCATGGATACATCGATAGTCGATCCCTTGCCTGTCTTGCTTCTTTGTAGAAGGGCAGCTAACACATTGGTATAGGCATACATGCCAGCGGCAATATCCGCAATCGAATTTCCTGCTTTGCTAGGCGTTTCTGGGGTGCCTGTAACCGATAAGAAGCCAGCCTCACTTTGAATGAGTAGGTCATAAGCTTTCTTGTCGCGAAATGGGCCATTGTTTCCATATCCCGAGATATCACAGAGAATGAGTCCTGGATTTTCTTTATGAAGGAGTTCTGCGGTGAGGCCCATGCGTGCAGCTGCTCCTGGGGCTAGATTTTGCACAAGTATGTCGGCAGTTTTGAGTAGCGTCTTGAGGGCAGTTAGGGCGGATGCTTGCTTCAGGTCTAGAGTTAAGCTTTCTTTTGAGCGATTTACCCAGGTGAAGTGTGAAGACATGCCATTCACTCGTTCATCATAGGCGCGCGCAAAATCACCCGCTCCAGGACGCTCTACTTTAATCACTCGTGCGCCAAGATCAGCTAGTTGACGAGTGCAAAATGGCGCTGCAATAGCATGCTCTAAAGAAACTACAGTAATTCCATCTAAGGGGCGAATACTCATATCAAATCCTACTAGAAGGAGCGCGGCAAGCCGAGGATGTGCTCAGCAACGTAGGAGTAGATCAAGTTAGTGGAGATTGGTGCCACTTGATAGAGGCGGGTCTCGCGGAACTTGCGCTCAACATCATATTCATTGGCAAAGCCAAAGCCACCGTGGGTTTGCAAACAGACGTTCGCTGCTTCCCAAGACGCTTTAGCGGCTAAGTACTTGGCCATGTTTGATTCAGCTCCGCAAGCTTGATTGTTATCAAACAGTTCGCAAGCCTTAAAGCGCATGAGGTTTGCCGCTTCAGTCTCAATAAAGGAGTCGGCAATCGGGAACTGTATACCTTGATTCTTGCCAATCGGACGATCAAATACGACACGCTCATTTGCATAGCGACGCGCTTTATCCACAAACCAGTAGGCATCGCCAATACACTCGGCAGCGATCAAAGTACGCTCTGCATTAAGGCCATCGAGAATGTATTTAAAGCCTTTGCCTTCTTCGCCAATGAGATTCTCAGCGGGAATCTCTAAGTTATCAAAGAACACTTCATTGGTCTCATGATTGACCATATTGGCAATCGGTTGAATCGCCATGCCTTTACCAATTGCTTCTTTCAGGTCAACAATAAAGATCGACATGCCTTCTGATTTCTTGGTCACTTCTGCAAGAGGGGTAGTGCGCGCCAAAAGAATCATCAAGTCTGAGTGCTGAATGCGAGAGATCCAAACTTTCTGACCATTAACCACATACTTGTCACCTTTTTTGACTGCGGTGGTTTTGAGTTTAGTGGTGTCAGTGCCGGTGGTTGGTTCAGTAACTGCCATCGTTTGTAATCGCAACTCGCCAGTAGCAATCTTTGGTAGATACAGTTTTTTTTGTGCATCAGAGCCATGGCGCAATAAAGTGCCCATGTTGTACATCTGACCGTGGCAAGAGCCTGCGTTACCACCAGAAAAATTGATTTCTTCCATGATGACGGAGGCTTCAGCCAATCCCAAGCCTGAGCCACCGTACTCTTCAGGAATTAATGCGGCCAACCAGCCTGCTTGCGCCATCGCATCTACGAATGCTTCTGGATAGTCGCGCTCATGGTCAATTTTTTGCCAGTAGGCTGAGTCGAAGCTTCCGCAAAGGTCGCGTAAGGCTTCGCGCATATCTTGATATTGGTCTGGCTTGGGAATGGGGTGGTTCATGTATTTATTGAGAGGGTGGAGTGTATTAATTTACGGGTTTATCCCCATAGTTTAAGCAAGAATTCAGAATTGAGGTGAATCTAATAAAGCAGGTGAAAATAGGGGTTCTATATAAATATATGTGCCATATGAAGACTCAAAAAATGAAAGCGGCCTGGATGTTGGAATGTCAGGCGCATACTGAACCCATGAGCATTACTTTTAATAATCAATTTGGGATGCTTATTTAGTGGAGCAAATGCTTAGCCACTTTTTTGACTTTTTCGGCATGCCGTCTATTGGCCTGCCTGCTGTCTTTTTTAGCGCCTTTATCTCGGCCACCTTGTTGCCCGTGGGCTCCGAGCCAATTCTTTTTGGCTACATCTCTATTAACCCTCATTTATATTGGGTTGCCATTGTTGTGGCCACCATTGGCAATACTTTAGGCGGAATGACTGACTGGTGGCTTGGGTTGTTGAGTCGCAATAGTTTTGAATCTCTCAAGGGGCCAACAAATGGCCGAATGCAGTGCTGGCTTGAGAATCGTGGAGCGAAGATACTTCTTCTTTCATGGCTACCAGGATTCGGTGATCCTCTTTGCTTGGCAGCGGGGTGGCTTAGACTTCCTTGGTTGCCTTGTTTGGTTTATATGGGTATTGGCAAGTTTCTACGCTATATCACCATGACATGGCTGCTGACTTTGATCCCTGATAGTGTTTGGCACCAAGTAGGGCATTGGTTACACCTCATCTAAACCTTACTGCAGCTAACTCTAAACCGCGCAATATTTCTGCTGAATCTCATCGTTATTCAATAGATTTTGGGCGGTATCGTGAAAGACGATTTCACCTTGATCGAGAATATAAGCTCTGTCAGATATTTTAAGCGCCTGCTGAACGTTTTGTTCTACGAGGAGGATGGTTAAGCCTTGTTGCTTTAACTTGGCAAATAGCTCAAACATTTCCTCTACTAGCACAGGCATGATGCCTTCGGACGGCTCATCTAGGAGAATCACCTTAGGTTTGGCAATCATGGCCCTTGCTATGGCTAGCATTTGTTGCTCACCGCCGGACATCGATGTTCCGTCCTGATGAAGTCGCTCTTTGAGGCGAGGGAAAATCTCAGCAATTTCATCAACCATGGCGCTCATATCACCATGATTTTTCTTGGCGATAACGCCAAGCTCTAAATTTTCTTTAACGGTAAGCCCAGGAACAATGCGACGATCTTCTGGAACATAGGCTAAGCCAAGATGGAAGCGTTCGTGCGCAGCTAGATCTAGGAAGGATTGGCCATCAATGGAGGCTTTACCCTCTCTTTTGGAAAGTAGGCCCATTAAAGAGCGAAGAGTGGTTGTCTTCCCAGCCCCATTTCTGCCCATTAAGGTAACTATTTCGCCCTTTTGCACTTCGAGGGAGACGCCCTGAAGTACATGGCTTCGGTCATACCAAGCATTTAAATTTTCAACGCGCAACATATATAAGCCTTCGTTAACTTTGACCTAGGTACACGCGACGTACCTCAGCATTGTTTTGAATTTCTTCAGGAGTGCCTTCGGCTAAAAACTCGCCATGATGAAGGACGATGATTCGCTTGCATAAACCCATGATGAGCTTCATCTTGTGCTCAACCAGAATGACAGTTCGTTCACTGGCTAATGTTCGAATGAGCTCCATCATTACTAGGGTTTCCTCAGGCGACATTCCCGCGGTCGGTTCATCAAGCAGCAGGAGGCTAGGGTTGCATGCAAGCGCCATCGCTATTTCTAATGCGCGTTGCTGGCCGTGAGCCAAGTCCCCCGTTTTTTTATTGCGTAAGTGCTCTAGGTTGACGCGACGCAAAAGTTGATCTGCTAACTCAATTGGGCCTGGATAGCTTTGCGCGTTTCGGAAGAAGTTATAGCGGGCAGTTTCCATTTGAGCAGCAACGCGAACATTTTCATGAACTGTGAGCTGCTTAAATACATTGGTGATTTGGAAGCTCTTAGAAATACCGATGCGTGCAAATTCATACTGCTGCATGCCGGTAATATCTTTGCCATTAAAGAGGATTTGCCCGCTGGAAGGTGGGAATGCGCCACTCAATACATTAAAAAACGTACTTTTACCTGCGCCATTAGGGCCAATAATGGCCGTTAGTGTTCCAGGCATAAAGCTAGTGGAGACATTTTGTAGTGCTTTGAATTTACCAAAGCTTTTGCTAACTTTACGCGCCTCTAATATTGGGGTTTGGTTTGGGCTGCTCATTATTTTGAATCCTGATCAATGTTTAGCTTGCTCAAAATGGTTCCCCAAATTCCTTTTGGGAAGAACAGCACAAAGAACATAAATACCAGACCAATTACCGCCATCCAGTGTTTGGTGAAGGTGGTAACAACGTCCTCTAGGTAGAGCATCACCGCAGCACCGACAAATGGCCCGAAGAAGGTTCCCATTCCACCCAAGATGCTCATCATGACAGCTTGACCTGATTGCAAGTAGTGCAGGGAATCAATTGGAACAATCGAGAGGTGCAGGGCGCGCAGGGAGCCGGCTAAACCGCAAATTGCTGCTGATAAAACAAACACTAACAACTTAGTGCGAGTGACGTCGAATCCACAGGCTGCCGCACGCTTTTCATTTTCCCGAATGGCCTCCATCACTGCGCCTAGCGGAGAATTGAGAATGCGCGATATCAACCAAATGGCAATGACTACAAAAAATAAAATGATGTAGTACTTCGCCAGTGGATTTAGAAAATCTACAGGTATGCCAAAGATATTGAATGAATCTACTCGTACGCCCCGCAAGCCGTTTTCTCCGCCGGTTAAGCTTTCGGCCTTATAGAAACCGTAGAAAACAATTTGACCAAGCGCAAGAGTAACCATTGAGAAGTAAATGCCTCGCGTACGAATCGCTAGGAAACCCATAATCAGGCCGCCGAGTGCTGCTCCAATAACGCCAATCAGTATGGCTGTTCCCCAGGGTAGTGAGTAATGCACGATACCAATACCCGTGAGGTAGCTGCCAATTCCTAAGAAGGCGGCATGCCCAAAGGAAAGTAGCCCCATATATCCAAATAGGAGGTTAAATCCCATGGCAAATAAGCCGAAGATCAGAATATTGATGGCGAGCGCTTCGTACGGCATGATGAATGGAAAAATCATCAAAAAGAGGCTGCTCGCCAGAACACGATGTCGTGCGATAAGTTGAAAATATGAATTCATAGATTTACGGGGTATTAGCCCATCGCCCCCGCTTTACCAAATAAGCCTTGTGGGCGAATTAAGAGCACCACCGCCATGAGAACAAAAATAGAAAGCTCAGAAAGGTCTGGAAAGAAGAGTGAGGTCATGCTGTACACCACGCCAACTAACAGTCCTGCTACTACGGCGCCAACCGGAGACCCCATACCTCCCACCACCGTTACAACAAATGACTCAGCCAAAATAGGAATACCCATTTCAGGATTTACAGAGCGGGTAGGTGAGGCCAAAATTCCAGAGAGGCCAGCAATTGCGCAGCCTAGACCAAATACCAAGAGCCATACTTTGGCAATATCAATGCCAAGAACCTTAACGATTTCTTGATCGGCGGCGCCGGCCTTGATGATGAGGCCATACTTTGTTTTCTGAATAAAGAACCATACGGCCAAAATGATCATCGCAGTTGCTGCGATTAAAAATAGACGGTATTTGGGGAAGAATCCAATGCCTACATCCAAGCTGCCTTTTAGGCTATCTGGCGTGACGGATGGAAGGCCTTCAATACCAAAGGCGACACGCATGGCTTCGATCAATACATAAGAAAGGCCAAAGGTAAGTAGCAATGGATAGTCGATGCCTCGTCCATAGAGGGGACGCACTAAAAACCGCTCTGTAAGTAGGCCAAGGCCACCGGTGACAATTGGCGTCAGAATTAAGCTGAACCAGAAATTCCCAGTAAGGCCTAAGAAGTAGACGCCCATAAATGCGCCAACCATAAAAAAGGCGCCATGCGCGAAGTTCACTACATTGAGCATGCCAAAAATGAGGCATAAGCCCAAAGCAAGAAGTGCATAGATGCTGCCCAGGGCGATGCCCGTTAGCAACTGCATGCATAAAAGTTCAAATGTAAGACCAGTCATATATGTACTCAGAAAAACTCCCCTTGTGCACAAGGCATCAGGGGAGGGGTTCAGGGTAAATCAGATGATCTACCCTGAAATTTCAGGATTAAGCCTTGTGGCCTAGTTCTGCGCAACTACGCATATTTTTCTCGGTAGTAGGTTCAATTGTCAGAATATTAAAGACGTCATACTTATCTTTCATATTCTTAGATTTAGACTCAACGATGATGACTGTTTGAACTGCTTGGTGGTCGCACTTGCGGTAGTACTCAGGACCTTTGTACCAGTCATACTTGAGATTCTCCATTGCGGTAACCACTTTCATGGTTTCCGTGGATTTGGCCGCCTTAATAGATGCGAGAACGCTCTTGACGCCAGCATAGCCAAGTGCGCCGTAATCTGATGGCACTGAGCCGTTGTACATCTTGCGGAAAGCATCATTGAATGCTTTGGCAGTTGGAATGCGATCCTCAAGACCCCAGTAATATGAAGTGCCGCCAATAATTCCTTCAAATGCTTCGGGGCCACCTGCTAGACGTGAGGTATACAGTAGGACGGGAGTCACGATCTTCATGCTGGATTTAAGTCCAAAGTCTGTGCATTGTTTAGCGGCATTGACCAAGTCACGACCGAAGTTGCAGAGGACCAAAATATCTGGGTTAAGCGCCTTAATCCGTGGCAAGAATGCTGAGTAATCTGATGCGCCTAATGGATGGCGAATGTCAGCTAAGGTGGTTGCACCCATTTCTTTGCCGGCGCGTTCAAAAGCGCGAACCATTTCGTGTCCGTAAGCGTAGTCAGCGGTCAGGAAGACAATCTTTTTACCAAAGCGAGGAATGGAGTAGCGAGCAACAGCCCCAGCAGTCATGGTTGGGTTAAGTGCTTCATGGAATGTATAAACACTCCAATCCTTCGCCTCATTAATTGCATCCGATTGACTGATGGAATTAAAAAGTACTTTACGCTCTTTGCAGACGGCATTGATGGAGAGTTGTGTGGCTGCAGAAAGTGAGCCAACAACAAAATTCACCTTATCTTTTTCGATCAATTCAAGTGTGCGAGTTGCAGCCTCTCCGGGATTTAACTTGTCATCACGCACCAAGAGTTCGGCTTTACGCCCGTTAAATCCGCCTGCATCATTAAATTCCTTAATGGCTAATTCAGCCGCTTTAACTTGGTCCTGAGCTTCTGCTGAGAAGGGGCCGGTGAGTGGTGTTGGGAAGCCAATTTTGATTGTGTCGGATTGTGCGCTGGCGATATTCATCCAGAGCGGAGTGCTCGCAGCAGCAGCGCCGCCAATGAGCATTTTTCTTCTTGTTTGATTCGTTACTTTTTGTTTCATGGTTGTCTCCTCCATTTAAAACAGTTGATTAATAACAATACTTTTTTATTTCATAAATCTTAACTGAATACAAAACAAACCTTTAAAGCTCAATACCAAGTCAATGCACTGAATCTGGAACTGCTTTACCTTCTGCAAGTAGCGTGCTGATATCAATAGCGGTTTCCGCCATAACCGTATCGGCATTTCTTTTCAGGCTATTGCTGTCTCTTTCGCCTTTACTGCCTTGGGCCTGCATGTAGCGTCCAAGATATTGCGCTCTAGCGACGACCTGTTGGCCAAGTGCAAGACGTTCTTTGCCATATGCCTCTAATGCTGCAGGGGTGGGGCCTAAGGCCGCGATGTGTTTGGCAATGACCATTGCTTCATCCCCAGCTTTGGTAACACCCATACCTACATGTGGGCGACCAACAAAAGCAGCGTCACCCATTAGCGCAATTCTTCCAAAAACAATTTGCTCTGAGCGTACGTCATAAATCGCCTGTAAAAACGGCAATCCAGTTTTTTCTAATATCTCAGCATATTGAGGCGCAAGAATTTCACGGGCAGCCTTACGCATTTCTGCAATATGTTTCCAGGAAACCTTCAGCGGTGGAATTCCAGTGGGGTAATACTGGCCATCAGCATCGGTTAGGAGTTTGACTAGTTCATCCTCCTCGGAGGCTGGTCGATACCACACGAAGTTATAGCGGCGATGTCCTGGTCGCGTGTCATTACCGCTGCCGGCGACAGGATAACCCAACATTTGCTCGCCATTGGGCAGGCAAAAGCCAAAATAATTAAAGAGAGTATCAAGGGTATATTTGGAAAGATGGCTTTCATCGCAAACACCGCGCCATGCTATGTATCCAGCATATTCTGGTTGGATTTCCGGTGCTACGTGAGCGCGCACGGCCGAACGAATGCCATCTGAGGCAATGAGTAGCTCTGCTTGGTAATTGCTTCCATCCTCACAGGTAACAGATACGGTATTGGCATCTTGAGTGACGCTCTTTACATTCTTACCTTGTAGATAGCGCTCTTTTGGAAAGTTTTCTTTGAGCAAGTGGTAGAGTCTGCTCCAGGAGGTTAGAACTTGATTGAGAGGCATTTCACCAAGACTGGCTCCATCCGCGCCTAAGGTAACGCGCTTCGTTACCGAAACGCCAAGAGTCTCATCAACGGTAATGCCTGCCTCGCGGAGGGCGTCGGCTAGGGCATCATGCGTCACAATGCCTGCACCCCTACCATCTAGTGAGCCAACTGCTTTTTCTAGCAGAGTGACATCATGTCCTTGGCGCAGCAGAATATTGGCGGCAAATAATCCACCAAGTGATCCGCCAATAACCAATATCTTTGCCATGACTACTTAGGCGCCTTTAGCATCAAGTACGGCTTTTTCCGCTGCAGGGTAATTTAATTCAATGACGATGCCGTTTGGATCGTCGAGAAAAAGTTGGTGTAGCTTTAATACGGGTACGCTACGCTCTCGACAGGTGATGCCTAGCTTCTTTAGGTGTGCAAGTTTGGCTTCCAAACCTTTGGCGAAGAAAGCAATATGGTCCACTGCGCCTGACCCATATAGAGAACTGGGATCGCGATCACCAAGATATTGCTTTAAACCATTTGGATCGTTTTTATCGATAGCAATTAAATGAAGAACCGCATTGGCCCAGTCGCTCTCATCACCGTTGTACATCCACACTCCGGGGAAAGGAAATTCGGGTCGTGGCCCCACGGTGAAGCCCAAAACATCAGCATAAAATTGCGTTGTTTTTTCTATTTCCAGGCTACGAATAGAGAAGTGATTGAGGCTTAAGTTCGTCATGTTATTTTTTACCTGTTGAAAATAAAGATTTAGCCGACATCAAATATGAGCGTATTCGATCTTGAATAATTTCTTGCTCCGTATTGGGGTTGCCAGAATCGTAAATGGCCTGTCCGTAAATCCAGCGACGCATCCCAATGTAAAAGATTCCGCCGTGAAGGCCCATCAAGAGCTCTAATTCACGTTGACTCGGTTTACTGCGAGAGTCTCTGCCACAGTATTTACGCGTTTCTCGAATAAGGCGCGGCAACAAGCGAGAGCGCAATAATTCAAAGAAGCGATCGCTAATGGAATGGTCGCTTAAGCCTGAAAATATCAGGATTCGCACAAAGTCATACGTGAGAACAGTATTTGAGTAGTCAATGTAAAAAGCATTGAGTTTTTCTTCTGGGGATAATCGTTTGTCATCCAACAACGTTTCCCATTCCGGCTTCCAGCGGGATTCAAAAACTTCTTCATAAACTGCTTTAATGAGCGCATCTTTTGTTGGGTAATAGTGGTAGAGAAGGGTGTGGGTAACGCCAAGTCCTTTGGCAAGATTGCGTAATTGAGCCTCGATGCCGTGCTTGGCAAAGAACTGAATAGCCCTCTCCAGTATCTGACGTTTGCGTTCAACGGCGCTCATTCTGCGACGTGCGGGCAATGAAGTTTCACCTGCTAGTGCAGTAGCTCCATTCCGTAATCCGTTGTCTTGGGTGAAACTCATCGTCGTCAGGGTTTATCCGAATTTGGCGTTATTGACCAAAAGTTAAATAATGGTACATTGTTGAACAATTGGTAGATAAGACTCTATTCGTATAAACCCCAAGGAGACGAAATGGAACTGAATGGCGAGCAACTAATTGCCACACCAATCCCTGAAGTATGGAAGGGATTGAACGATATTGATGTCCTGGCTAAGTCAATTCCGGGCTGTGAAGAGATTAGTCGAATTTCCCCGGAGGAGATTCACGCCAAAGTAATGTTCAAAATTGGCCCTGTGAGGGCGCGTTTTGCTGGAAAGCTCTTTCTGAGCGATGTCATTCCCGATCAATCGTGCTCAATGGCCTTCGAGGGGTCTGGAGGTGCCGCTGGCTTTGCAAAAGGGCGCTCTCGGGTCGAATTGAAGTCTGTCGAAGGCGGCACTTTAATTTCTTACACTACCGAGGCGTCTATTGGTGGCAAGCTCGGTCAAATTGGCGGACGAATGATTAGTGCTTCGGCCAAAAAGATTGCAGATGATTTTTTTCAGCGTTTTGCGAAAGAATTAGGTGGCGAAGTTGTGTCTTTGGACTCAGGCGCCGAGACTGACTAATAAGGTTGGCTATACAAATAAAAAAATAGTAGTGGAGGAGACATCATGAAAGCTGCGGCATTTGATTACGCAAAACCAAAGGCCCTATCTGAAGCAATAGGCTTATTGTCTGAAGCGGGTGAGGACGCACGTTTAATCGCTGGCGGCCAAACCTTGTTGGCAACCCTAAATCTACGTCTTTCTGAGCCTAGTGTACTGATTGATATCACCAATATAGACGAGTTGAAGGGTATCTCTCTTACGGGGAATCAATTGCGCATTGGTGCCTTGGTTACCCATACTGAAATTGAGGATTCCGAACTCATTGCCAAGCATGCTCCCTTGCTCAAGGTTGCTGTGCCGCACATTGCTCACAGGGCTATACGAAATTTAGGAACCTGGGGCGGCTCTCTAGCTTACGGAGATCCAGCTGCCGAATGGCCTGCTTGCAGTCTTGCACTCAACGCCACGATGTTGATTGCGGGTCCTGCGGGTGAGCGCCGCATTTCTGCACAAGATTTTTTTGTTGATCTATACACCACCTCTTTAGAGCCCGATGAAATTTTGGTTGCTACAGAGATTCCAATTGCCACTAGCAATCAAGTCTTTTATTTTCATGAATTGGCTCGTCGGCACGGGGATTATGCGATTGCTGGTGCCGCCTTGGTGGCCGAGAAGCAGGGCAATGTACTTAGTGAATGCGCTTTTACATTCTTCTCTGTGGGCGCTACTCCGGTTATGGCAAAAAAAGCCCAAGCTTTGGTTAATGGAAGGCCGCTCACTGGCGAGCTGATTGCGAGCGCAGTTGCTGCTGCAAGAGATGAGATTGAGGCGATGGCTGACATCACCAATAGCGCAGAAACCAAAGAGCATTTGATCGGTGTTTTATTAGAGCGCGGTCTCAAGCATTTGCTTGCTGAATAAAAAAGATAAATCAAGTTCGGAGATTGAAATGAGCTTAAAGAAAAAAATTACCATGACCGTAAACGGATTAACCGTTAATGCCGAGATTGAACCGCGCCGTCATTTGGTGGACTTTTTGCGTGAAGATTTGCATCTGAAGGGCCCGCATTTGGGTTGTGAGCAGGGTGCTTGTGGTGCGTGCACTGTCAAAGTTGACGGGCAAATTATTCGTGGCTGTTTGTATTTGGCGGTTCAGGCCGATGGCTGTGAAGTAGAGACGATTGAGGGGCTCACAAAAAACGGTACGCTCGCTGATCTACAGGAGTCCTTCATGCGACGTAATGCGATGCAATGTGGCTTCTGCTCCTCAGGGATGCTGCTTGCCGCTGCTGAATTGGTTGAGCAGCGGCCTCATGCCTCTCGTGAAGAGGTGCGTGAATGGATTTCTGGTAACTATTGTCGTTGCACGGGGTATCACTCTATTGTTGATGCAATCGTTGATGTTCTAGAGGCCCGAGCCAAGGGTGAAAAAATTAAACCCGTTGTGGCTCACGCTTAACGAGACTGGGGAAACTAATTATGAATAAGCCAGCAGATTTAAAAGGATTGGTACTGGACCCGGTTACCAATGATCAGCGTTATATCGGTAATAGCGAGCCTCGTCACAAAGCGCGTCGTTTGCTTGAAGGTCAGGGCACCTATGTCGACGATATTCAGCTACCGAGAATGGGGCATGTGGTGTATTGGCGTTCGCCAGTTGCTCACATGAAAATTGGAAAAATTCATACCGAGCAAGCGAGCAAGATGCCAGGAGTGCTGGCGGTGGTAGACGGCGTAAAAATGGCTGAAATTTGTAAGCCATGGGTCGCAACGCTTGGCCATTTGGCGGGTATGAAATCCGCCCCCCAACATTCCCTGGCAATTGAACGCGCATGCTGGCAAGGTGAGCCTGTTGTCGCGGTGGTGGCTGAGACCCGCGCGCAAGCCGAGGATGCATTGCAGTTAATCGACGTTGAGTGGGAGGAGTTGCCAGCGGTTGTTTCAATGGAAGAAGCGCTGAGCCCCGATACCCCTGTCATTCATCCCGATTTAGGCGATAACCTTTGCTTTACTCGTAGCTTGGATGTTGGTCAGGTTGACGACGTGTTTGCTTCAGCAGATGTGGTTTGCGAGGCTACTTTTGGATTTGGTCGTCATACCGGGGTTACCTTGGAACCGCGTTGCCAGATCGCTGATTACAACCCAGGTGATCGCCGCCTGACTGTGTATCACTCTCAGCAAGCCCCGCATATGATGCAGGATTTGTATTGTCGTCAGTTCGGCTTATCCGAATCCGATGTGCATGTGATTTGTAAAGATGTTGGTGGATCATTTGGCATTAAGGTTCACGCCTATCCAGATGATTTCGCGACCGTTGGTTTATCAATGATGCTGGAGCGTCCAGTAAGGTTTGTGGCTGATCGATTGGAGTCATTCACCAGCGATATTCATGCTCGCGAGCATCGTATCAAGGGGCGTATCGCTGCCAATAATCAGGGCGATATTTTGGCATTTGAGATTGATGATCTCACTGCAATTGGCCCTTACTCTATGTTCCCAAGAACTAGCGCGATTGAGGGCAATCAAGTGGTTAACTTAGTAGGTGGCCCCTACAAGCATCAGAACTACCGAGCCAAGTTAAATGTGGTGTTTCAGAATAAAACCCCAACCTGCCAATATCGTGGCGTGGGCCATCCCATTGCTTGTGCTGTTACAGAAGGTTTAGTAGATTTAGCTGCACAAAAACTCAAGATGGATCCTTTGGAGTTCCGTAAGCGTAATGTGATTCCTGATGATGCCTATCCATGTTCTGGAATTTCTGGAATCAAGCTAGAGGTGTTGTCGCACGAGCAATGTTTGCGCACCATCGAAAAGATGATGGATTATCCCGCCTTACGTAAGGAACAGGCCGAATTGCGTAAAAAGGGTATCTATCGCGGTATTGGTTTTGCAACCTTGATTGAGTTAACCAATCCAAGTCCAGCATTCTATGGAGTGGGTGGCGCGCGTATCGCATCTCAGGATGGCGCTTCCGCTAGGCTAGACCCTAGTGGAGTTGTCTCCATATTGATTGGTGTTGGTGAGCAGGGTCAGGGCACCGAAGGTATTTACGCTCAAATTGCCGCTGATGCCGTTGGCATATCTATCAAAGATGTGCGCATTATTACTGGCGACACCGACGTCACTCCGTATGGCGGTGGTACATGGGCCTCTCGTGGTGCCGGTGTTGGTGGTGAAGCGGTATTACTTGCGTGCCAGGCTTTGCAAGAAAACATTTTGAAACTTGCTGGAGCCATATTAACTAGACCTCCAGAAGAGTTGGTAGTTCGTCGTGGTCATATTTTGGACAAAGCCACTGGCGAGCAGCTTTTGCCTTTCAGTGAAATTGGTCGAATTGGATATTTCCGCACTGATACATTGCCGGCTGGATTCTCTGCGGATTTAATGGTTACTCGCCACTACACGCAAAAAGAATATCCATTTATCTTTACTAATGGGGTTCAGGCATCTTATGTTGAGGTAGATCCTGATACTGGATTTGTCAAACTCTTAAAGCATTGGGCAGTCGAAGACTGTGGTCGCGTACTCAATCCAATGTTGGTGGACGAACAAGTGCGAGGTGCAATTGTTCAAGGTATTGGAGGCGTACTCTTTGAAGAGTGCCTCTATGACGATAGCGGCTTATTGCGGAATGGCAGCATGGCTGATTATTTGGTACCAATGGCCAATGAAATGCCTGATATTGAAGTTGCACACGTCGAAACTCCAACCCAGTCATCTAAGTTGGGGGCTAAAGGTGCTGGAGAGGCGGGTACAGCTGGCGCACCGGGGGCGGTACAAAATGCTATTAACGATGCGTTAGCACCACTAAATGCCTCGGTTTTTGATCAGCCAATCACTTGCGAGAAGATTCTTAAGGCTTTGGGTAGGGTTTAGGTCTGCATTAGTGCATTCCCGATATCCCTGGCTAATTGCCATCCTGTAACATCAAGTTTTAACCAGGCCCCCTATCTTTGAGTAGGAGGCCTGGGGCTTAACTTGATATAGCGAATAGGAATATGTCCCAATTAAAAGGTAAAACAGCTCTAGTCACCGGTTCTACAAGCGGCATTGGTTTGGCGATGGCAATTGCATTGGCAAAGCAGGGCGCCAACGTCATGGTCAATGGATTTGGCGAGAAAGATGCAGCAGTAGCAGCTATTAAGGCATGTGGAGTGGATGTTGACTATCACGGTGCTGACATGAGCAAGCCCGCTGAGATTGAGGATCTGATTAAGCAAACTGAAAAACGCTTCGGCTCTTTAGACATCTTGGTGAACAACGCCGGGATTCAATACACCTCAAATGTTGAGGACTTTCCAGCGGATAAATGGGAATCGATTATTGCGATTAATCTCAGTTCCGCTTTTTACACCTCTCATCACGCGCTTCCCGGGATGAAAAAACGTAACTGGGGCCGCATTATTAATATCGCCTCTGTACATGGCTTAGTGGGCTCCACTCAAAAATCAGCCTATGTTGCTGCTAAGCACGGCATTGTTGGTTTAACCAAAGTGACCGCGCTCGAGAATGCAAAAACAGGAATTACTTGCAATGCGATTTGCCCAGGCTGGGTTCTGACGCCGCTAGTCCAGAAGCAGGTAGATGCTCGTGCTGAACGGGATGGGATATCCAATGAGGCGGCAAAAAACGCCTTGGTTTCTGAGAAGCAGCCCTCTGGAGAGTTTGTTGCGCCAGAGCAATTAGCTGCCTTGGCAGTTTTCCTATGTGGTCCAGACGCCTCTGAGGTTCGCGGGGTCGCTTGGAATATGGACGGTGGCTGGACTGCGCAATAAAGGCGAAGCACTTCTTTTCTGCCGGAAATCCAGATTTTCATGGCAAAAAACGAAATTCACAGAATCGTCTATAGTTGATGTCAATCGGCTTATGGGCCTCATGATTAATGCAATTTTTTTTAAGGAATAAATATGGAACACACATTACCCCAGCTACCTTACGCTCTGGATGCGCTTGCGCCGTTTATTTCAAAAGAAACTCTTGAGTTTCACTATGGTAAGCACCATCAGACTTACGTTACTAATTTAAACAATCTCATTAAAGGCGGCGAATTCGAAAATGCCCCACTAGAAGATATTGTTAAAAAATCATCTGGTGGCATCTTCAACAATGCAGCTCAAGTTTGGAACCATACATTCTATTGGAATAGTATGAAGCCAAATGGCGGTGGCACTCCAGCTGGTCCTTTGGCTGATGCAATCAATGCAAAGTGGGGCTCTTTTGATAAATTCAAAGAAGAGTTCACAAAGTGTGCTGTAGGAACTTTTGGTTCAGGTTGGGCTTGGTTGGTGAAAAAGACCGACGGAAGTTTGGATTTGGTATCTACCAGCAATGCTGCAACTCCGCTAACAACAGATGCGAAGCCATTGATGACATGTGATGTTTGGGAGCATGCTTATTACATTGATACTCGTAATGCACGTCCTAAGTATTTGGAGAATTTCTGGAATTTAGTGAACTGGGATTTTGCTGCTCAGAATTTTGCATAATTAAGTATCTGATTATTGATTGATATTAGGAAGGTTTTTATGTCATCCATTTTGACTTCATTGGGGCGCACAGTTTTAGCTGGTTTCGTGCTCTTAGTTTTAATTGTTTTCGCCTTGGGCGGTAACTTTGCTTCCGTTGAATTGCCATTCTTGTTTCGCTGGATCCACGTGATGGTTGGCGTAATGTGGATTGGATTGCTTTGGTATTTCAATTTCGTGCAAATTCCTTCCATGCCAAAGATTCCTGACGAGCAAAAGCCAGCGGTTGGTAAAGTAATTGCTCCAGCGGCTTTGTTTTGGTTCCGTTGGGCAGCTTTGTTCACGGTGGTAAGCGGCTTAATTCTTTCTGTATTGAATGGCTACGCACACCAAGCATTTACTTTGCAAGCTCCTTTCCGCGCTATCGGTCTAGGTATGTGGATTGCTTTAGTAATGGCTTTCAACGTTTGGTTCATCATTTGGCCAAACCAAAAACGTGCTTTAGGCATTGTTGCTGTTGAAGCTGACGTAAAAGCAAAATCAGCGCGTATCGCGATGTTGACTTCACGCTTGAACACAATGCTGTCTATTCCGATGTTGTTCTTGATGGTTGCTCAGTCACACAACACTACTTGGTTTGTGATCGTCTCATAATCCAGTAGAGCGTCATTAAAGAAAAGGCCCGCAAAACGCGGGCCTTTTTTATTGACTAAAAGTCCTACTGAAGGATTGGTGGCAATTCCTTGGTCAGAGCACCGCGTTGTGCGGTAGCGCTTCCCAGCAGGGCGAAGCCAAGCAGCCTTCCATCCGGAGCTTCAAAGCGAGCCTCAACTCCATCATCAGTCACATTCATCTTCCACTCGCCTGTAGCACCCTGTGCTGGAGGTGAAACGATTGTTGGAAGTGCGGGAGTTTTCACCATCACTGGCATTGCGGGGTAGGTGAGAGTGCTTGTCTGACCAAGTAAGTTTGGTGCCAACACTCTAGCCGCTTGCATGATAGGCATAACGTAAGGCAATACTAGTCCCTCAATTTCAGCGCAGTCGCCAATCGCAAAAATATCGCGAGCACTGGTTTCTAGGTGTCGGTTGACAATGATGCCGGCGCCTGTAGAAATTCCAGCGGCTTTTGCTAAATCCAAGCGAGGTTTCAAACCTACAGCCGAGAGAAAAACTTCACTTGTGACGACCGCTCCATTTGCAAGGGTAATTTGTAGGAGTTCACCATTGCGGTCTATTGATTGAACCGTAGTGCCAAAGTGAAAGCGGATTCCAGCTTCGCTGAGCTTCTGTTGTAGGGCCTGTGCAGCTGCCTCAGGAAGTAAGCGCCCCAAGGCTTGGGGTGCTAAGTCAATCACATCCACCTCATAAGAGCTCAATGCGAGATCGTTCGCAAACTCACATCCAATTAAGCCGGCTCCCAGGATAGCAACCTTCTTTTTTCCAGCAATCAATTGGCGAAACTTCGCATAGTCCTCTAGATCATTGACGGTAATGACTTCATCGGCCGCATTGCCATTTAAGGGTAGGCGAATTTGATCTGCGCCCAAACTTAGAACCAATTTCTCGTAAGTCAATTTACCTTTCGAGGTTTCAATGGTTTTGCTGTTGGTATCGATAGACAGTACATCTGTTTCACTAAGAGTAGTGATCTCTAGTTGAGTGGCCATGCTCTCCGCATTCGAAGAGGCTAATTGCTCTGCGGTTTTATTGCTTGCCAGGGCGGTAGACAGCATGGGCTTAGAGTAGGAATAGCCAGGCTCGCGGGTTACCAGAGTAATTGGAATGGTTTTATCCAGCTTACGAATTTCTCGTATAACGGTATATCCAGCCAACCCACTACCAATGATGACGATAGGTGATTGAGATGGGTGTTGATGTTGATCCAAGGCTGGGCTCCCTAATAAAGCATTTAATAAGTAATTTCTACAGGCTGACTAACGGTTGCTTAATTAAGCAACTTGCACCATTTCAAAATCTGATTTTGCTACGCCACAGTCAGGGCACTCCCAATCCTCTGGAATATCTGCCCAAGCGGTGCCTGGAGCGATGCCGTCCTCTGGAAGGCCTTTTGCTTCATCGTAGATAAAGCCGCAAACGATACATTGCCAAGATTTCATAATATTTCCTTAATAGATGATCAATGAGTTTAAATTCAATTTTGTTTTAATTCTGCTGACGCTTATTTAGCGGCAAATTCTGTTGCTTTTTCCAATGCCCTCTTATAGTGATTTGCATGACGCTCTTCAACATTGGCTAGAGCAGCAAAGCGCTTAGCCGCTTTAGATAACGTCGCCTGAAATTGCTCGGCATGTTCTTTGGATTCGGCAATCTGCTCATCAATCTCCGCTACGGCAGCTGCATTACCTTCTTCAGCCGCTGTCTTACGGAATGTTGGGTACATTTCTGTGTACTCATAAGTCTCTCCTTTAATCGCGATTTCTAAGGCGCGAGTTGGGGTAGTGATACTGGCTGGGTAGAGTAAATCTAAGTGCCCAAATGCGTGCATAATTTCTTGGTCAGCTGTTGCTTCGAAAATTTCAGCAGTTGCGATATCGCCAGCAGCGCGTGCCAATTTCGCGAAATAACGATATTTAATGTGAGCCATGGATTCACCTGCAAATGCAGACTCGAGATTTTGAATGGTCTTAATTTCTGGACGTGCCATGGTTTGCTCCTCTATAGTGAATTGGTAAGCAGTGCGTTAACACCATGGAATGAATTCTGCGCCTCGATGATTAATCAGTCCAATGAATAATAATGATATTATTTATCTAATAAATTGATTATAGGGATATTTCAACTTTATGGCTGCTCTACCTTCACTACGTCAACTTCGTTATTTTGTGGCTATTGCCCGAGAGCTGAACTTTACTCGCGCGGCTGAAGTGTGTTTTGTTGGGCAATCCACCCTGAGTGCGGGCTTAAAAGAGCTTGAGGACAGTCTGGGGGTTCGTCTGGTTGAGCGTGATCGGCAAAACGTTGCGGTCACTCCCATCGGTCTTGAGCTTCTTACGCGTGCACAAGCCATCTTGGCGGCTTCTGAGGACCTAGTTGAGTATGCTGGGGCTGCAGGCAGGCCCATGGCTGGGACGGTGCGTTTGGGCGTGATTCCAACAATTGCACCTTTCTTGTTGCCAAATGTGTTGCCAGATATTCGTGAGCGCTTTCCTGATCTCAAGATTGCTTTGCGTGAGGACCTGACGGCAAACCTCTTGGAGAGGCTTGCCGAACATCAGCTGGACTTCATCCTGATCGCCTTGCCTTATGAAACTTCTGGTTTGCTGGTTAAAGAGTTATTTGATGATGAGTTTTGGTTGGTGGCTCATGAAGAGGATCCCGCCCTTAAGGGTAAGGAAATTCATTTGCCCGCCAAGATGGCTGAGCGCCTCTTGTTATTGGAGGAAGGACACTGCCTGAGGGAGCATACCTTGCAGGCCTGCAAACGCTCCGATATTCGTAAAGCGGATGGGATGGAGGCGACGAGTCTTTTGACGCTTTTGCAAATGGTTGAGTCTGGAATGGGTATCGCCTTATTGCCAGAAATGGCTGTGAGGGGCGGCTTATTGAACGGTACCAGTTTGGTTGCTCGTCCATTGGCTCCGCCCGCGCCTAAAAGGGTTATCGCCTTAGTGGCACGCGCTTCCACAGCGCATCTTCAGGAGTTTGAAGCTCTCTCCGACTGTATTCAGGATCGTTTTAAGCGGAATGCAAAAACGAGTCGTAGCCCTGTTAAAAGTGTAGGCAAGAATTAACTAGCGCCAAGCAAGAACGAGTCATTCTTGCTACAGTGTCCCATTTAGTAATCCCATCAGCATCCATAGAAAGAGTCATATGTCCGGAAAAGAAATAATGTTTACCCCTGTTAAGCTCGGCGCCATTGAATTAAAGAATCGCCTTGTAATGGCTCCTTTAACTAGGATGCGCGCGGTGGATGGCGATGTCCCAAACCCATTGGCTAAAACATACTATGCGCAAAGAGCTGGCGCTGGACTCATCATTTCTGAGGCAACACAAATTTCTCCTCTTGCTAAGGGGTATCCAGCAACCCCGGGAATCTACTCTCCCGAGCAAACAGCTGCCTGGAGAGAGGTTGTTGAGGCTGTGCATGCTAAAGGTGGAAAAATCGTAGCGCAGTTGTGGCACGTGGGACGTATTTCACATTCCTCATTGCATCCAGAGCAGGGCGTTCCAGAGGCGCCTTCTGCCATTGCGGCCGCTGGTCAGACTTATGGCGCGGACTGGAAGTTGCATGACTATGAAACGCCTAAGGCAATGACACTAGATGATATTGCGCGCCTTCTCAAAGAGTTTGAGGCTGCCGCCCAGAATGCAAAGTCAGCGGGTTTTGATGGCGTAGAAATTCATGCGGCAAATGGTTATTTATTGGATCAATTTTTACAAGATAAAACCAACCACCGTACGGACCAATATGGTGGCTCGGTAGAAAATCGCTTACGCTTATTGGGCGAGGTCATTGATTCGGTTACCAAGGTATTCCCAAGCGATCGCATTGGCGTGCGTTTATCTCCGTATGGCAGCTTCAACGATATGGCCGATAGCGATCCAGTTGGTTTATTCAATGCGGCTATACAAAAGTTAAATGGCTATCAGCTTGCTTATGTTCATATGATTGAGCCCCGTTCTACGAGCGCTGGCGGCAATGATCAGGTGAATGAAACAGCGCCAATTACATCGGAGATCTTCCGCGCAGCCTATCAAGGCCAATTTATTAGTGCTGGAGGCTACGATCAGGCGATGGGCGAGGCAGTCTTAGAAGCTGGTTTAGCAGATGCCGTAGCGTACGGGCGTTTGTACATTTCCAATCCGGATCTGGCGGAGCGCTTTAAACAGGGCGCCCCACTCAATGCCTACGATCGTGCAACTTTCTACGGTGGAGCTGAGGTGGGGTATACGGATTACCCGACCCTATAAAGCATTGAGTTAAAACTGAGGTAGCAAAAGGTAAAGACCTCCTTCGAAAGAAAGAGGTCTTATTTTTTGTCTTCAGGATCCTTCAAGAGGTCATAGTGATTGGCCACCAATAGCAACGCCACCGAAGCGCATCCCATAGCAAAAAATTGCCATTGATGCAGCATCGCAGTGCCAATGACTGTCATCAAAATAGTCCAACCTACAGCCATCTTGGCTTTTTTAGTGAGCGGTTTCATTTCTTAAGGCCTTTTATTGCGTTGATTTATTGAGCATGCGACGCAGCGTCTCATTCTTGAGGATGTAATGTTGCCATAATGCGCCCGCGGCATGTATGCCAACCAAAAAGTAGATCGAGGTACCGAGCGACTCATGGAGTTCTTTAAAGATTTTTTTGATGTTCGGATCTGGTTCGATGAGCTGGGGCCAAACCCAGCCGAGAAAATGTACCTCTTTACCGCCGGCCTGCAAGAAAACAAAGCCCATTACCGGAAGGGTTAGGAGTAAGGCGTAAAGAAGCCAGTGCATGATTTTGGCTGAGACAACAAGGGCCTGATTGGGGTTTAAGGGTGTTGGTGTGCCAAATTTAAGGCGAACAATCAGTCGCATGATCATGGCAATAAAAATGATTTGTCCGATGAAGCTATGGATTGTTTTGCAGAGCTCTCTCGGCTTGCTCCCTTTGGGGTATTGGCCTTTGAGCTCAATCACCAAGAGCGCGGCTGCCACCAGAATAAAAATAAGCCAATGAAAGAAGATTGCAAGAGGGTGATAGCGTGTATTTGGCATAAATTGATTGAGGGATTTGCAATCAATATGATAGCCAAGTCTTTGGCAATACTTGCCTTAGGGTTAATGCGAAACTACTTAATGGAAAGGCGCGCTTTGGCACTGAGTTCGCTGACGGTCCCGCGTTTATCGAGTTGAGAAAGTCGCAATGCTTCTAGCTCGAAATCAATTTGGGCGGGATGAAACTCTAGGTTGCCAAGGTGAATTACATAAGTCCAAACCAATTCACGTCCCCGATTTTTGTACACATCTACAACACGTTTCATTGATTATTGCCTATTGAGGGTGTGTGGCTAGTTGCTGGAGCGATGTTCTGCTTAAGGTCGATTAAATTGCGAGGGTCTATGCGAATCACGCCACCTCTTGGGCTATCAATATCGGCAATTAAAAAGAACGCAATTGAAACCATGATCGGGAACATCATGAAGAGTGCGGTATTACGCTTAAAGTTTCTTGCTCCAAATCCCACTAGAAGATTGGCACCAACGGCGATTGCGGCCATTAACCACCAAGCAGCGCCAGGAATTCGATTCCACCATGCTGCTTGGGTATAGCCTTGTGAATTAATGACATCATTCATTCCTGAAACAACCAGGGCGATTGTGGGGCTTGATTGGGTGCGAGCTATGGGAAGAACTTCGCTCCATAAAGCTGACTCCAATTCCACGGTACGCCGCGTAATTTGATTGGCAGTTTCGTGATCTTGTTTTGAGTAGAACAAAATGCGTTGATCTAGATACTCATTGAGGAGTTGTTTAACTACCTCCGCATTTTTACTCGGTAGTAAATCGGCCCTCAGGAATTCCGTGCCAATCGCATTGGCCTCTGCCTCTTCGTAGGTTTGTCGTAAGTCATACCGAGCGATTGCCATAGAGAAGGTAAAGCCAATAATCAGACCAAGTAAAGTCAGAGTTGCCGTCTGAATAATTCCTAGGTCCGCTGAAGTCTCCGTATCTTTTGTGCGGTACTTGCTTAATACCGCATTGCCAAACCAAACCGATGCCGAGAGGCTTACGGCGGAGATCGCAAAGACAAGCAGCGGGGAGTTGGCTAAGTGTGGAATATTAAAAAGTTCCTGGATACAAGATATCTTTAGTGACGTTTTGAATGTCACGATGACCAGTGAAAGCCATGGTGATATCTAGTTCGTTATGAATAATCTCTAGACACTTTGTGACGCCTGCTTCACCCATTGCGCCTAATCCATAAAGGAATGGGCGACCAATCAAAGTACCGCGTGCGCCGAGCGCCCAGGCTTTGATAACATCTTGCCCGGAGCGAATGCCGCCATCCATCCATACTTCAATATCCTTGCCAACCGCATTGACGATTCCTGGCAGTGCTTGAATGCTGGAAATAGCGCCATCTAATTGACGACCACCATGGTTTGACACAATCAAAGCATCCGCACCAGAATTTGCCGCCATGCGCGCATCTTCCTCGTCCAGGATGCCTTTAATAATGAGTTTTCCGCCCCACAGCTTTTTAATCCATTCAACGTCATCCCAGCTTAAGCCTGGATCAAATTGCTCTGCTGTCCACGAGGAGAGGGATGACATATTGCCAACGCCGGTAGCATGACCAACGATGTTACGGAATGTCCTGCGTGGAGTCATCGCCATGCCCATGCACCAACGCGGTTTTGTCATCATGTTAATGATGTTGGCAATCGTCAATTTTGGGGGTGCGGATAATCCATTTTTGAGATCTTTGTGGCGTTGCCCCAAAATTTGTAGATCTAAAGTGAGCACGAGGGCAGAGCACTTAGCGGCTTTGGCACGCTCAATCAGACGCTCAATAAATCCACGGTCTTTCATGACATAGAGCTGAAACCAAAATGGCTTGGTAGTGCGCTCAGCGATATCTTCAATCGAGCAAATGCTCATTGTGGATAAGCAGAAGGGCACGCCAAACTTCTCTGCCGCACGAGCCGCCAAAATCTCACCATCAGCATGCTGCATTCCGGTTAAGCCTGTAGGTGCCAACGCAACCGGCATGGCAACTTCTTGACCAACCATAGTTGTCTTGGTGGTGCGATTGGTCATGTCGACCGCAACGCGCTGACGCAACTTAATCTTCTGGAAATCGGATTCATTGGCGCGATAAGTTGACTCAGTCCAAGAGCCAGAGTCCGCATAGTCATAAAACATCTTGGGAGTACGTTTTTGGTGCAATACCCGCAAGTCTTCAATATTGGTGATGATCGCCACTAAAATCCTCTTCTGTATTGCCATTTCAAGATGGCTGTCGGTAAATTAAGCTCTATCTTAGCAATACCAGCCGTTTGTTTCTACAATGCCAAGGGTCAGGTCGCATTCAACCTCCAATTACTCGCTTATTTAGCCATTTGCTCTATAAATGCCTCAACTCAACCTCCCAACCGTTTGCTATTTGCTGCTCGCCACTGCTTTGTGGGCCGGTAATGCTATTGCTGGGCGGGCTTTGGTTGGAAGCATTTCTCCGGTCACCTTGAGTGCTGCGCGTTGGGGGCTGGCCGCATTGATGTTGCTTCCTTTGGGGTGGCGGATATTTAAACCGGGAAGCGCCTTGTGGCAAAACAAACGCCGCTTCCTGCTCCTGGGTCTCCTTGGGGTGGGGAGTTACAACGTGCTCCTCTATTTAGCGCTGCAGACCTCGACCGCGATCAATGTCACCCTAATTGGGGCAAGCATGCCAATTTGGATGCTGTTCATTGGCGCTGCGTTTTATGGGGTGAAGCCATCACTTTTGCAAATGATTGGTGCAGCGGTCTCATTGGTAGGTGTTATGGTGGTTCTAACCAGAGGAGAGCTAGCCAGCCTACTGACTATGCAGGTTGTTATGGGTGATTTGCTCATTATGTTGGCTACCATCCTGTGGGCCTTTTACAGCTGGATGATTAGTCGTCCGGGGCAGAGTAATGAAAAGCAATGGCCATGGGCTGAATTTTTGATGGCTCAAGTCATGATTGGCTTACTGTGGACCTTGATGTTCGACGGCCTAGAAATTGCCACTGGCAACGCTTTTATTGATCTGAATTACTGGACGGGAGCCCTCATCGTTTTTGTGGCAATTGGACCCTCCCTCATTGCTTATCGGTGCTGGGGTCTAGGGGTGAATGGCGCGGGGCCAACAGTGGCGGCATTTTTTGCCAACCTGATTCCCTTGTTCACTGCCTTACTCTCCGCTGCGATTTTGGGTGACCCTCCTCAATTCTTCCATGGTCTCGCTTTCACCTTGATCGTTATCGGAATTCTGGCCTCATCTACTAGGCGATAAGGCGTCCAAACCCCTTCCAATAGGCCAAAATCATCGTTTAGAGGGGTTTTCAGTGCTCAAACACCCATTGGGCCCTAAATCAGTATCATTTAGGGCTAATCACACGATTTACTAGGAAATTACTATGCCAGGTTTACTCCCCAACGTTGATCCAGACGGCCTTTTAGAGTTTTCGGTTGTCTACACCGACCGCTCTTTAAACCATATGTCTGAAGAGTTTAAAAAAGTGATGGTGGATATTTCCAGCATCCTCAAGGACGCTTATAACGCGAGCTCTGCGGTGATTGTTCCTGGTAGCGGCACTTTCGGTATGGAAGCGGTTGCTCGTCAATTTGCCAATAATCAAAAGTGTCTTGTACTGCGTAATGGATGGTTTAGTTATCGCTGGACCCAAATTTTTGATTTAGCCAATATCACTCAGGACGTCACTGTTATTAAAGGCAAGCAATTGGAAGATTCCGCGCAAGGTGTTTTTGCTCCTGCGCCAATTGAAGAGGTAGTGGCATTCATTCAGAAAGAAAAACCCGCGGTGGTTTTTGCTCCCCATGTTGAAACTTCAGCAGGGATCATTTTGCCGGACGGCTATCTCAAAGCGGTTGGTGATGCCGTACGCTCCGTAAATGGTTTGTTCGTACTCGATTGCATCGCCTCTGGCGCCATGTGGGTTGATATGAAGGCTTGTAATGTCGATGTTCTCATTACCGCCCCGCAAAAAGGTTGGAGTAGCTCACCCTGTTGTGCATTGATTGCTATGGGTGATCGTGCTCGCGAGCGTATTGATGCCACCCAAAGCAGTAGCTTTTCAATGGACTTGAAAAAGTGGCTTCAGATTATGGAGGCCTATGAAAAGGGTGGTCACGTGTATCACACAACTATGCCAACGGACGCGCTCAAGATTTTGCGCAACGTCATGAAAGAAACGCAAACTTTAGGGTTCGCTGCTCTTAAGCAAAAGCAACAAGAGTTGGGTGACAAAGTGCGCGCCTTGCTGGTATCAAAAGGTTACCACTCAGTATCTGCAAAAGGCTTTCAATCTCCAGGTGTGGTGGTTAGCTACACCAAGGATCCAGATATTCAATCAGGCAAGAAGTTTATTGCGCTTGGCTTGCAGACAGCAGCCGGTGTGCCTTTGCAGTGCGATGAGCGCCCAGACTTCCGTACATTCCGCATTGGTCTCTTTGGTTTAGAGAAGTTGGCGCATGTTGATCGTACAGTCGGCCACCTACAGGCAGCATTAGAAAAAATTACTGAGACTGAAGCTCAAACAGCTTAATTCTCAGAAGATTCAACTTTACTAAAAGGCCGTCCTAGGACGGCTTTTTTGTTGCCTCCATGGCCAGTGGGTTTGGGGTGGGCTCACCAATTTTTGTTAATACGTTGCTATCAATATGATGGAAAGGTTCAGTCTGACCTTTAATCATCATGACAGTATCTTGTTCATAAGACCACGTTCCATCATCCAAGAGGGTGATCAAAATTCGATACTCAATCGTCTTGAAGGCGTAATCTAAAAATGGGCTAGATGAGATTCCTGCTGTTGGATCATCAATTTTGGCTATGCACTCAAATTGAGTTGCGCTTGCCAGGGCCTTGCCAGTTGCCATCGTTACCATCCCGCGAGGAATTGTGAGAGTGTGCACAATGAGTCCGGTGGCGGGCTCCCAAAGCCAATAACCCACTTGCTCATGATAAGTTTTGACTTGATCTGGTTTCGTGATGTGTAGGTGATAGCGTAATCCGTAAAACAACTGTGGCCCATTGGTCTGTGGGTCGATGGGCTGCATCTCAATCCGCTCGGTATAAACCTGTTTTTTTGGCCCATCAGCCTTAGGCTTGATATCTAGGCCGCGCTGTCCCTCCCAAATTCCGGCAAGGCGAGAGAGGGGGCCGAGATTTTTCAGTGTGTCAACTGAAAACCCTTGAGGTTCTGTGAAGATGTCGTCTGGAAAGGGGTTCATAGCAAACCTTGTTAAATGAAGCATTTATGACAAATAATTGAGTATTATTAAATCATCAACAAACCTATTGGAGTCTCAAATGAATTCTCGCTTTGCAAAACTTAGTTTAGCTACTCTCATTTCCGCTTCAATTGGCCTATCTCCGCTAACGGTGCTGGCCGCTGACCCAGCGCCTGCACCTGCACCTGCTCCTGTTGCGGCGCCAGCAGCAGCTCCGGCTACGCCAGCTCCAGCAGCTCAATCTGATAAAGCTGCCGAGAAGAAGGCCGAGAAGAAGGCCAAGAAGAAATCCAAGAAAGAAAAGAAAGCCGAGAAAAAAGCGAAAAAGAAAGCTAAGAAAAAGGCAAAGGCAGCTCAAGAGCCTGTAGCTGCTCAGTAACGCTGCATTTAACTGCGTTTTGCGTAGTTAAGTTAGCGCATTAGTTGATGGGGTCGGATCCTTCATAGTCAGTTGATCTTGGAGTGTCCAGACCCTTTTTCTTTGCTGGGGCATCATTGCGTACCAGTAGCCACATTGCCCCCATCACTAAGCTCATCCCGCTGATCTGAATCCAAGTAACTGGTTCCGATAAGACAGCCCAGCCCATAAAAATAGTCGAGACAGGACCCAGGATGCCGGCTTGGGCAACCAAGGGTGATCCAATGCGATTGATAGCAATCATGATGAGTAACATTGGAATTACCGTGCATAAGCTAGCATTCAAAAGGCTTAGCCAATAAATTTGAGGAATTTGTACAAAGACAGCGGCGGGATCGTAAATCAAAATCTGAATGACGCTGAGTAGGGCTGATGCTGAGCTGGCATATACAACCAACCGTACGCTACCCACTCTTTTGACCATCTCTCCAGAGCCAATCATATAAATAGCGTAAGCGCAGGCACTCGCGAACACGAGGACCATACCCAGTAAAGCTGTGGAGCCTGTTGAGCTTGCATCTTGAATGAATACCACGATCACACCAAGATAGCCCACAACCAGGGCATACCATTGGAGTCGACTGATCGTTTTATTTAAAACAAAATAAGAGATGAGTAGGACGATGGTTGGAGTGAGGTAGAGGACAATGCGCTCCAATCCGACAGAGATATATTGCAGCCCTAAAAAATCTAAATAGCTTGAGAAAAAATAGCCCATAAATCCTAGGCCAAAAATTTTCAGTTGATCATGCAGGCTAAGTCTCACCATCTGTTGTCTGCGAGCTTGCCACCAATAAATTCCCCAAAACAATGGGAGGGCCATGAGCATGCGTAGAGCAATTAAAGTTTCCGCATTTGCGCCGTAGGTAAATGCTAGCTTAATTAAAACCGCTTTACCGGAGAACAGAACAGATCCCAGGCCGGCCATAGATAGCCCATATAAATATCGACGGTGTTGATGTGCTCTGCTGATGGATTGCATGCCAATTTATAACAGCTTATTTAGAAGGCTTCTCATCTCTAGAGTGACCTCTGTTGGTGTAAGTCCAATCGGTCCTACTTGTTTGGCTACTAAGCTATCAGCCGCAGTCGCATGTAGCTGAACTCCAACACAAGTTGCCTCCCACAGATCAATCTGATGTGCGATACCCTGCGCAGCAATGGCTGCAATCGTTCCCGTAAGGACATCGCCCATTCCGCCAGTCGCCATTCCGGGATTACCTTGCGCGCACTGAGCTGCTTCGTGAGTGGGGGAGGCGATCAGTGTGCGCTCCCCTTTTAGGGCAATGATTGAGTCGCTTCGTTTGACTAGAGCCATGAGAGCGGCAAATCGATCCTGTTGTACTTGGGCGGCTGTGATACCCAGAAGGCGAGCCGCCTCTCCTGGGTGAGGGGTGAGTACGCTGCGGCCTGGAAATAATTGATTACGCTCTTTTAACTTTTCTAGGAATTGGGGGGTATCCGCAATAAGATTTAGCGCATCTGCATCAATCACAATTGGGCATTCTGGAAAGTTCAGAACAGCATTTAGCCATTCTTTGGCTAGCGTGGAGAAGCCGAGGCCAGGGCCGATGGCGATGACATCTGGCGCCGTACTGGTAAGTTGTTCTTGAGCTTTAAAGCTTGCTAAGCGAACCATGAGTTCAGCCTGTTCCGGATACGCATGTGCGGAGCTTGGGTCAAGCATCTCCAAGATTGTCCATCCCGCCCCTAGATGGAGCGTCGCGCTGCCGGCAAGTAATAGAGCGCCAGCCATGCCAGGTGCGCCACCAACTAGCAAGGCTTTCCCGGCATTACCTTTGTGCTCTGAAGACTCGCGTTTTAAGCGCCGGATAAGATCAAGTGCTTGCAGGGCTGGGGCTGGCGTGTGCATGGGGCTAGTATCGCTCTATTTTTTATCTCAACCGCCAATAATATCGGGAGTATCCTATTGTTATGAGAATCCAATTTTTAGGTGCTGCCGGTGAGGTGACTGGATCAAGGCATTCGGTTGAAGCGCAATTGGGTGGACGTCCTGTACGCTTCATGGTTGATTTTGGCATGTTTCAGGGCGGTCGTGAGGCCACCACTAAAAATCTAGAGCCGCTGCCTTTCTCCGCCAAGGAGATTGATTTTGTTGTTCTCACGCATGCCCATATCGATCATAGCGGTCTGTTGCCAAGATTGTGCGCTCAAGGTTTTACTGGCCCGATTTATTGCACTGGCGCCACCTTTGAATTATTGAAAATATTATTGCCTGACAGTGCGCATTTGCAGCGCTCCGATGTTGAACGTGCTGAGCGCAGGCAAAAAGCGGGGAAGTGGCGTGGAGATCTGCCGGTCGCGCTGTATTCATTGGAAGAGGTTGAGTTGGCGCTTGGGCAATGTGAAGTGCTCGAGTATGGCAAGTCCCTTCAGCTATCTGATGGTATTGATCTGGAGTTTCAAAACGCGGGGCATATCCTAGGTTCTGCGATTGCCATTATCGATATCACTGAAGATGGTGCATCTAAAAAGCGTTGCGTGTTTTCAGGGGATATTGGCATGAAAGGCAAATTGCTGATGCCTGATCCCGCCATTATTTCGCATGCGGATGTTTTGGTGGTGGAGTCCACCTACGGTGATCGCTTGCATAAAAGTATGGATGAGACCGAATCTGAATTCATTGAGGTTGTTACCCGCACAATGAGTGCGCATGGAAATATCGTTATTCCCGCATTTGCAGTAGGCCGCACCCAGGAAATTCTATTTCTACTGATTGATTTGGTTCGTAGAAATTTATTGCCTCACTTGAGTGTTTGGGTAGATTCTCCAATGGCCACTGCCGCCACTCATTTAACACAGCATTTCTTCACTCAGTTAGATCGCGAATCACAAGTGACGCTGGAGTGGTTCAAAAAAAATCCAGGCGCTGTAGATTTGCGATTTATCGCGGACGTTGAAGAATCAAAAGCATTAAATAAGCTTAAGGGTGGCGCAATTATTATTTCCGCTAGTGGAATGTGTGATGCGGGTCGGATCTTGCATCACCTACAAAGTAATTTACCTCGTGCGCAAAATGCGATTGTCATTACTGGCTTTCAGGCTTATGGTAGTTTAGGTCGTCGCTTAGTCGATAAGGCGACCAAAGTTCGATTGTTTGGCGAGGAGGTTCCAGTCAGAGCATCGATTCATACTATTGGCGGCCTATCTGCTCATGCAGATCAGGCAGGGTTGCTAGGCTGGTTGCGTGGTTTTCAATCGCCGCCTAAGTCGGTTTTTGTGGTTCATGGAGAGCCTGAGGCATCTGCTGTATTGGCTGAGGCTATCCGAACCGAATTAGAGTGGAAGAATGTGGCAGTACCAGAACGTTTGCACACTCACTCTTGTTAATCAGCAACTTTGGCGCCTTCAATACCATGCCGCTTGAGAGCCTCATCTATAAATCCTGATGTCTTGAGTGTGGCAATGATCTTGCTTAAATAGACATTCGTATTTTCTACTTGGGGACGTGCCTTCGGTATCCCAATCGCCTGATTGATTACCATGAATCTACCTGGAAGCATGCGTAGCCCATCATAGCGTTGTGCATCGCTTTCGAGTTGTTGCTTTACTCCAGCAGCTACATTTCCCTTGCCATTCATGAAGTCATCTACAACAGCTTGTGAACTGGCAGAGCGAAGTAGCTTAGCGTTCTTTATTTCTCGGGTCAGGTAAAGATCATAGGCGCTTCCTTTGCCGACGACAATTTCATTTCCTTTTGCATCTGCTTCTGCATTTGATTGAAGAGGGGATGAGGCCTTGACCATATAAGCCCCTTCAATTTGAATGTAGGGCGGGGTATAGCTAATGTCTGCTCCACGAATTGGGTCAATTGCCACAAAGATGAGATCAAGTGCGCCAGCTTTGAGAGCCTCAACAGTTTCGCCCGCAGTCTGAAAAGAAATAATCTCTATCGGCAGTTGGGATTGTCGACCAATTTCATGGGCGATATCAATCGTTACCCCTTTGGGTTGCGGTTCAGTCTTATCGATAGAGCCTGCCAACACAGGATTCCCGAGATTGATTCCAACACGTATGGTGCCAGTGGGTGCAAATGATGATTTCATGGTTATCAGTTCGGGGGTTTGTGTTGCGGAGTTCGTATTTTGAGCAAGCAGCAATTGAGAAATCAATATCAACCCAATGCAGAGCTTATTTTTCATGGAAGGATGTCATTAAAAATGAGGGGCATAAAAAAACCGCGGCGGACCGCGGCTTCTTTTTCTCTAAAAGAGATTATTTCTTAGCTTCAGCCGCTGGAGCTGCTGCAGGAGCAATAGGAGCTGCTGGCGCATCTTTCTTGGCTTCTTCCATATGAGCCGCTTCTGAGCCATGCTTTTCGCCGCCCATATCAATGTCGCCATCGCCTTTGAGAAGTAAGTAGGCTGTAGCACCAATTAATACTAGTACCATGATGATGATTGAACGGTTGCTCATTGCGTTTCCTTCAGTTTGGTTGATATTGAAGCAATATTAACGCCTGATGGACAAGTGGTAAATCCGAATTAGCCCTAGAGAGCAAATTAATGCAATATTCTAGGTAGTAATACTAATTTTGCTGCAGTGGTCATGGCCCTCAGAGTCCAAATACATGGCTCCAAAGGTTAATATGAGCCACTCTTTTAAAGGTTGCGATATGAGTCCCAAACTCCCTCTGAATAACTCTCAAACGATTACGGACTTTCTCAATCTTCAAAAAAGTCAGATATCAGAAGATAGCTCTGAAGATTCGTATAAGTTCGCATTTGATGATGAGGCTTTTTTAGCTCGGCGAGAAACCCTAGGCTTACGCTTCCAATTAGAACTCCTCAAGCCCGAGATTTTGTTACATGAGCGAGGTATAGAGCACACGATTACCGTATTTGGTTCTACACGTTTTGTGAGTTCTGAAAAAGCTAAGGAGATGGAAGAGGGTGCAAAAACGCCCGAGGAGATAGCGGACGCAAAACTCGCCTTACTACACTCCAAGTATTACGATTCGGCAAGAGAGTTCGGCGCGATAGTGGCGCGCTATAACGCCACGCAAACGGAGAGTAAAAATAAGCTATACATCACCACGGGCGGCGGCCCCGGAATCATGGAGGCGGCTAATCGAGGTGCGTTTGAGGAGGGTGATAAGGCAATTGGTTTTAATATCAGCCTACCAAGAGAGCAACACCCAAACCCCTATCTCACTCCTGGCTTAAGTTTTCGATTTCATTACTTTGCGCTACGCAAGATGCACTTCATGCTCAGGGCGAGGGCGATTGTGGCCTATCCCGGTGGATTTGGCTCATTCGATGAGCTCTTTGAGGCTTTAACCTTGATGCAGACAAAAAAGGTAGAGCGTTTCCCCATTATTTTGGTGGGAAAAGATTTCTGGTACGAGGTAATTAACTTCAATAAGATGCTTGAGCATGGGGTGATTGAGCAGGCTGATATGGATTTGATCCACTGCGTCGAAACAGCTGAGGCGGCCTGGTCTGTCATACGTGACTGGTATCAGTTGGCTTAAAGCGCCTAGGGCCTGCGGGGATCTGTAAAATACGCCTTAAAGCTCATTATGACTATTGCAAATACCCTCCAACTCTCAGCGCGCCTAGATTTGCCGGCATACCTTCTTGGCATCTCTATGTTGCTGATTGTGATGCTAGTTCACGGCTTGGCTTTGCTGCAGGTTGCGAAACGATATGAGGTGAAGTCATTTCTGTATTTGTCAGAGCATCGATATTCCGCGGTGGCTTTCACTTTTTATGCCAGCATCCTGTGTTTATTTTTAACTCATATCTTTGAAATTTTTCTCTGGGGTATTTCACTTTGGGCATTCGATCTTCTGCCCACCATTGCAGAGAGTATTTTATTTAGCGGTAGCACTTATACGGCCATGGGCTTTATGGACGATCTTCTGCCTGTAGGCTGGAAGATGTTGGCCATCATCATAGCCTTCTCTGGAATGTTCGCATTTGCATGGACGGCATCGGTAATGATCTCCATGACTAAGAATTTTCGTCAGGCCTATACGCGTTTGCATATGCAAAAGCTCAAGTTGCCCGCTGAAGTCATTGAGCGCTTTAAATAAGTCATGAGCAAAATATGGGATGCCATCATCATTGGAGGTGGCGCGGCAGGGCTATTCTGTGCCGGTGTAGCTGGGCAACGAGGAAAAAAGATTCTAGTGCTGGATCACTCCGATAGTTTGGGTGAAAAAATTCGCATTAGTGGGGGTGGTAGATGCAATTTCACCAATCTTCATTGCAGTCCCGCAAATTTCCTATCGCTGAATCCACATTTTGCAAAAAGTGCGTTAGCACGTTACCCCTCCACGGAATTTATTAAGCTAGTGCAGTCATATCGGATTGCCTATCACGAGAAACACCAGGGGCAATTGTTTTGTGACGATTCTGCGATGCAAATTATCGAGATGTTGTTGGGGGAGTGCGCTAAGGGTGGCGTGGAAATACGTCATCCCGTCAAAGTGGATTCCATTTCAGGTAAGGCTGGTGATTGGTTGATTCATACCAGCGCCGGGAATGAGCGCACCAAGTCAGTGGTGATGGCGACAGGGGGCTTGCCTGTTCCCGCAATTGGCGCCACTGCCTACGCATTAGATATCGCCAAGCAATTTGAATTGCAAGTCGTAGAGCCTCGCCCTGCGTTGGTTCCGCTTTCATTTACCTCCAGTGAGTTCGAGGGTCTTAATGAGTTGGCGGGCTTAAGTCTGCCTGTGCGGATTGCGGCTGGCTCCAAAGGCAATCGATATGGCGCCTGCCGTTTCAATGAAGACTTACTCTTAACGCATAAGGGGCTCTCCGGCCCCGCCGTTCTGCAGGCCGGCAGTTATTGGGCTGAAGGGGAGGCCATTCATGTGGATTGGCTGGGCGCGGTTGAGGCGAATGGTCGTTTTAATTGCGATGAATTATTCAGTAACGAAGAAAATCGCCTCAAACTCACTGAAAATATTCTCGCATCAGTAATGCCATTACGTTTAGCAAAAGTATTTGCTGAGCAAAAAAATCTCCTAGGTAAAAAGTGGGCGGAAGTTTCTAAAAAAGATCGCCAGGCTCTCAAAGAGCTCATCACCAATTGGTCAGTCAAACCTGCCGGAACATTGGGTTGGAAAAAGGCTGAGGTCATGCTGGGCGGGGTTGACACCAAGGAGCTTGATGGTCAAACCATGATGGCTCGCAAACACCCCGGTTTGTATTTCATCGGGGAGTGCGTGGATGTCACTGGCCACTTAGGTGGACATAACTTCCAATGGGCTTGGGCTAGTGGCTTTGCTTGCGCTCAGTCCCTATAGCACTAGTTAATCAGCTCAATCAATTTCGTTTTTTCTTTCGCGAGCGAATGTTTAATAGCTCAACCCCCAAAGAGAAGGCCATTGCCACATATACATATCCTTTGGGAATATGAACGCCCATTCCCTCGGCAATCAGGACTACGCCCACTACCGTAAGGAAGGAGAGGGCGAGCACCTTAATCGAGGGGTGATGATGCACGAAATCTCCAATGGGTTTGGCGGCAACCAGCATGATGAGAACCGAGGCAAGGACTGCGGCAATCATGACGCTAATTTCATCAACCATTCCGACCGCGGTGATCACGCTATCGAGAGAGAAAATGATATCCAGAATACCTATTTGAATTACCGAGCTGATAAATAGGGTGAAAAGCGATTTAGTGGAATTTTGATGTTGCGAACCCTCTACTTGATCGGCGTGCTCGCCGGCCTCCACCTCCGTATAAATTTCTTTGGAGGCCTTCCAGATTAAAAAGAAACCGCCAATCAATAAAATGAGGTCTCTGCCGCTGATAGCGTGATTGAGGATGGAGAAGATCGGTTGGGTAAGTCCCATAACCCAGGAGAGGCTGAGTAATAATAAAATGCGCGTCACTAATGCAAACAAGAGGCCAAAGCGACGAACCTTTTCGCGTATTTCAATTGGGAGCCTATTGGCGATAACACTGATAAAGATAATGTTATCAATGCCCAAAATAATCTCTAGGGCTGATAGAGTTAAAAAAGCGATCCAAGCATTGGGATCGGAAATTAATTGGATTGAGCTTTCGAGCATTTCTTTTTTCGTTAAAGTGACCTTGCGGTAAAGTGTATCTAAGTAAGTTCAATCCCTCTTTTATCTATATGCCCACATACTTTGTCAGGATATTTTTAGGCTCCCTTCTGATGCTTCTGTTGTCAGGAGGTGCGACTGCAGCGTTTCCAGAAAAACCGATTAAGGTGATTATTGGATTTCCGGCCGGTGGGCCGCTAGATGCAAATATGCGTCTCTTGGTGGAAAAGCTCCAATCCACATTGGGGCAAACGGTGATTGTCGATTACAAGGCTGGGGCTGGTGGGACGGTTGGTGCGCAGTTTGTGGCGCAATCGCCAGCCGATGGCTACACGCTCCTTTTGGCTAATACCGGCACTATGGTGATTAATCCAGCGGTATATCCAAAATCATCTTACGAGACTTTGAAGGAATTTCAGCCTATTGCGAGAACGGCACAGCAACCTTTGGCATTGATCGTCAATAAGGATGTCCCCGCGCAAACCTTAAAACAGTTTGTCGCCTATGCCAAAGCCAATCCTGGAAAGTTAAATTACGGTTCTGCTGGAAATGGTGGGATTTCACATTTGGTGCCTGAGATGCTCAAAAATGAAACGGGAATATTTATGGTGCACATTCCATTTAAAGGAAGCGCTCCCGCATTTACGGATTTGATTGCGGGGCACGTGCAATTTATGGCGGAGTCTGTTCCTCAGGCAGCTAACTATGTCAAGCAGGGCAAAGTAAAGGCATTGGCCGTGACTAGTGCAAAACGTAACCCCGCGTTGCCAAATACCCCAACCGTCATGGAGACTGGTGTTGCCAATTTAGAGGTAGTTGGTTTTTATGGCATCTTGGCCCCCAAAGGAACGCCGCCAGAAGTGGTAAATAAGCTTAGCCAAGCATTTAAAGAGACGCTAGAGACGCCCGAGATACAAAAGAAAATGATTGACCAGGGTGCTGATCCCGCCTATCTGAGCGCCGATCAATTTACCAAGTTTCTGGCAGGCGAGATGCCACGTTGGGCTAAAGCGGTGAAGCAGGCCGGGGCAAAGTTAGATTAATTCGCCTGGTTTCTCATCCAATCAGCTGTATTAAAGAAAGATTCTTCTAGTTGCGCACCTAGTTGGCCATCAATGCCACAATCTTCAAGCGCGCGGTACATGCATGCTAACCACTGATTTCGCTCCTGAATGCCAATCTTGAAGGGGAGGTGCCTTGCCCGCAACATAGGGTGGCCATGTTTGGGTGAATAAACATCTGGGCCGCCCAACCATCCGGATAAAAACAGCTTTAATTTATCTCTCGAGCTGGATAGATCTTGGGGGTGCATGGCACGTAATTGCGCAAAGGGTTCTTCAAGCGCCATCAAATCGTAAAAGCGATCCACTAATTCATCGACCTTTGCGCTGCCGCCAATCATTTCGTAAGGGGTTTTTCTTTCGCTCATCTGTTCATTTTAATGCCAGTAAATCAGGTGATTGGCAAGCCTCAGATTTGGGTATAGAGTAAGAGTATAGATTCAATAATTGTTAATACTTTTATCTACATCAAGGGAGAGAAGCGATGAATCAAAAAGATCTTCAGGCATGGCAACAGGAAAAGGCAAAAGAATTGTTCGCGTATTCAAATAAGCTACTAGATGCCGCTAAGGATTTGAGTGAGCACCACCTTGCGGAAATTCAATGGGGCATGAAAAATGCGATGGAGAGTGCCAAGTCTGCCGCTAAGAATGATTTGGTGAAGCTGAAGGATTTACAAGAAGCGGCTACAAAAGAAGCTGCGAAGCGTGCAACCGTGTATCAAAAGAAGGTTAAGTCTGTCCTTAAGGATTTAGGTGAAGATGCTGCGGATGAAACTGAGAAGCATTTGGAAAAGGTGCGATCTTCCCTAGTTGCTTGGCTAGAAGAGGCTGAAAGCAAGATGCCTACGCATGCGGATAAGTTGTCGAAGGTAGTTCATGACATGTCAAGCGCGGGGCAAAAAATGTTTAAAGAGGGTAGAAAGATTGTGAATCAGGTTGCGGATGCTGCTGAAAAGAATATTGAAGAGCACCTCAGAAAAGCGTCTGATTCCAAGGGGAAAACGAAGTAGCTAAAGCGGTACCACTCGTTCGCTAGCCGTCTACTTTTAGTAGGCGGCTTTTTTTACACCCACCCCTGAATCCAATGTTCACTATCGCAGAGTTCGCGCCACGCAATCGTTTGTCTGTATTTATCGTAAATCGCTTCAATTTCAACCAATTCAATCGCCTCATCTGGTAGGTCGGGGGCAATCACTTTGCTCACCAAAAAATGCTTTCGCTTATTTTTGGGGTGAGCCGCCGTCCACTTGGTGAGCAATAGCTTTTTTGGGCTTAATGGATTTATTTTCTTAGAGGGCATTACAAGAGAACACATTTCCATTGCTAAGGAGTTGACCGGTGCTAGGGGTAAATACTTGGGCTGAGTCCTGGGGTTGGGCAGGGCACTTTACGTCAAAGTAGCTATTGGTCCCGAGACTGCCGCAATAGCTAAATGCTTGATCTTGAAATAGCATCTGTGTTTTTTTGAGGACCATCGTCAGCTTGACTTGCGATTCATTGCTGCAACTCCAGGTGGTATACGAGTCTGAGCTGCATGCTATAAGCCCAGAGCCGAGCATACCGAAGGCGGCAATATAAATAGGGGTTAATAAAGAGCGCATAGGATTGAGCATAGCCTTCTTTTCGCTTTTCTGCCGCCGGTTTACTTTGGCATTAATATTGTCGAAGAGAGTTCCGGCATTCGGAATATCGATAACAAGAAAAATAGATAAGGAGATGTATGGATAGCAATCGTCGTGATGTATTGAAAATTGGTGCAACTACTGCAATTGGTGGCATGCTCATGCCCAATGTTTCTACAGCTACTGGGCGCACCCCCATTGTTGTGGAACCGCTTACTGGTAAGGCTGGGTTTAGGGTGGCAAATTATTTGCCGAAGATGGGCGCTAGTTCACGCTTGGGCCTAGTTACTAATGATGGTTTGGTGGTGGATATTCCTGCGCAAGCTTCTAAGCAAAAGGTGCAACTCTCATTTGATCCGAGCTCCATGATTTCTTTGGCGGCTTCAGGCAATCAAGGATTGCTAGAGCTTGCAAATATTTTCAAAAATCGCAGCGGCAATTTTCAGAATGTAAACCAAGTCATTTTGCTATCCCCGATTCCTAAGCCACAAAGCAATATCTACTGTGTGGGCTGGAATTATTTGGATCACTTCGATGAGGGTATGCAAAGTCGCGCTGATAAAACGGTAAAAGAGTACCCAACGGTTCCCGTACTCTTTACTAAAGGCACGCAAACCATGAATGGCCCTTTTGACTCCATTCCTTACGACGGCAGCTACTCCACCATGATTGACTGGGAAGCTGAGTTGGCGGTCGTGATTGGTAAGAAGGGTAAAAACATTTCCGAAGCGAATGCGATGGAGTATGTTTTTGGTTATTCAGCTTATAACGATACGACTGCCCGCGATGTTCAGCAGAAGCGTCATTCTGGACAATGGTTTAAAGGCAAGAGCTTGGATGGCCATGGCCCTATGGGCCCATGGGTAGTGACTGCCGGCGGCGTGAATCTTGATGACACTCGCATTATTTGCCGAGTGAATGGTGTAGAAAAGCAAAACGCCAGCTACAAGCAAATGTATTTCAAGATTCCGGTGATTATTGCTGAGCTCTCCCGTAGCCTCACTTTATTGCCTGGCGACATCATTGCGACTGGCACTCCATCAGGAGTGGGTTACAGCAGAAAACCCCCAGAATTTTTAAAGCCTGGCGATATGATGGAAACTGAAATCACTGGCGTGGGAATTATTCGCAATAAGATTGCCTGATGGTGAGGTCCTGGTGGACCTCAAACACAAGGATTTAAAGCACCCAGAAGTGATGGGTGCCATCCTTGCCCAGTTGTTCCACCAGGCCAAACTCCCAATCCAAATAGGCTTGCATCGCCGCTGGGTCGACGCTAGTTCCCTCGTAGGGGCGCTTATAGCGATCTAAAGGAGGTGAGGCTAAGCGAGTGGAGCCTTTCTCAAGCTCAAGTCCTGCATCTACCCATGCTTTATTCCCGCCTGATAAAACCACTACTTCTGCAGCTGTCAGTGCCTGTATTTCATTAGCCGCAAATGTAGCGAGCTCGCCCGTTGTACTGGTGAGGACATAGCGATCGGCTTTAGGTAATTTTTTCAAAGCATTTAAAAATTGTGAACGTAGGGCAAACCAGCTGCCTGGAATATGCCCTTTTGCGTACTGGGCATGCGTGCTGACATCTACAAATACCGTTCCACTATCGTTTTTGAGCCAGGTGGAAGCTGTTTTAGCATCTACCGCTTTGCTTGAGGGAATTGAAGGTAGTGGTGGTTGCCACGGGCCTGTCTCGGTCAGGTCGCTCATATTGACGCCATCGAGCACATAAACATCCCATGCCATTTGCGCAAGCCATGAGGCGGGCATATTAGCTCTCACGCCACTTGGGTCGCACAGTACGATGCGGGCACCGCGGACGGGGGCGACCATTTCTGTTTCTTGAACAAGTTGGCCGCCAGGCACCGAGCGAAATCCTGGGAGGTGACCAGCTTCGTACTCTTCAGGTGTTCTGGTGTCAAAAAAGTAGGTGGTGCGATCCTTCTGAGACTGCCATTTCTGAATGTCGGCAGTTGTTGCGCGCTTGACGCCAGCTCGATCGGCAACGCTACGTGCTCGTTGCGCAGCTTCATTTGCGGTAAGGGTGCTGACTTCGGAAAATTTCCGACTTTGTCCTTTATCGAGCTCTTGTCCTGCTAGAGTCCAGCCAATAGTGCCGTTACGTAAGGCATTTACCTGATTGGGAATACCCGCATTGATCAGTGATTGGGTGCCGATGATGCTGCGGGTTCTTCCTGCGCAATTCACAATCACTCTTGTCTTGGGGTTGGGGGCTAGTTCGGGAACACGTAAAACGAGTTCAGCGCCGGGAACGCTGATACCAGTGGGGATACTCATGGTTTGGTATTCATCAAAGCGTCGCACATCAACCACCACCACATCCGCCTCATCATCAAGCAGTTTTTTTACTTCCTGCGCAGACAAAGAAGGTGTGTGTCTTTTGGATTCAACAAGCTCACCAAAGGATTTGCTGGGGACATTGACATCTTTAAATACCTCGCCACCTGCAGCCTTCCAGGCTTTGACGCCACCTCCAAATACAGCAACATTTGAGTATCCTAAATCAGACAGTCTTTGGGCTGCTAGCTGGGCATCACCTTCACCATCATCAAGGGTAACGATGGGTACATCTTTTTTTGGAAGCTTGCTGAGTGCATCGACTTCGATGCGGGATAGAGGTAGATTCGCCGCGAATAAAGGATGCTCTTGAGCGTGCGGATCTTCTTCGCGCACATCTAGGAGTGCAATCTCTTCTTTATTCAGCAGTTTATTGCGAATGAATGCGTAATCTTGAGTTTTGATGGACATACGATTTTCTGTTGAGTTATATGTTTAGCTAATGATTGATTTAATCTAATTTGGCGTTTGATTTTTTAACTACCTCACCCCAGCGAATAATTTCCTGGTTGATGTAGTTCGCTAATTCAGTGCGACTCATTTTTGGTGCGGTTGCTCCCATCGCAGCCCAACGCTCTTTGATGTCGGGTGAGGCTAGGGCGATTTGAACTTCGGCGCTCATTTTGTCGACAATCTCTTTGGGCGTTCCCTTGATGGCCCACAGGGCATACCAGCTAGACACAATGAAGTTGCTAATGCCAAGTTCTTGAGCGGTTGGTACATTCGGAAATGCATCTACACGTTTTTGGGTGGCCACCGCAACGGCAATGAGTTGACCATTTTTAATAAATGGCGCCGCACCAGCAAGCGTATCAAACATCATGTCTACTTGACCTGCTACCAAGTCCTGCAGCGCTGGCCCCGTCCCTCGGTAAGGAATGTGAGTGATGAACAATTTATTTTGCATCTTAAATAGTTCGCCGGTGAGATGCTGGGATGTTCCATTGCCTGTAGATGCGTAGTTATATTTTCCAGGATGCTTCCGAATTTCCTCAATGATGGATTTCAGATCATTTTTAGGAAACTTTTTGGGATTGACGACGATCACATGCGGTACGCTGCCAATAATGGCGATGGGCTCAAAGTCTTTGGTGATGTCATATGAGAGATTGGTGTACATGCTTGGCGCAATGGAGTGGTGCACCGCACCTAGTAGCCAGGTATATCCATCAGGCGCCATTTTTGCGGCAGCAGCTGCGCCCAGGGTTCCACCTGCGCCACCGCGGTTATCAACAATGATGGAGGCTCCCAATTGGGTGGAGAGTTGCTTGGCCAGGGGTCGCCCAAAGGCATCAACTGCACCGCCTGGAGGGAAGGGGTTAATAAAGGTGATTGGCTTGTTGGGGATGGGCCATTGAGCGGCCTGGGCGAAGCTTGAGAGGCTAAGAATGCTCATAGCCAGCAAAACGAGGATATTTCTAACTTTCACGAGGGTCTCCAGTGTTTTTTATAGTCTTTTAGCTATTTTGGAGGATATTTACCGTATAAGAGTTATCCCTGATGTGGGCTTGTAATTCTGATACTTTTTATGGGGATATACTGGCTTGGCTGTCGGTTATCAATATTTACAGATCAATGGGAGACAAGATGTCACAACACGATACATTGTTAGCTGCTTTTGAGACATACAAAGCGGAAAACGAAAAGTTTATTGAAAAAGGCGTTAAAGCATCTGCTGCGCGCGCACGTAAAGCCTTGCAAGAAATTGCTGGCGCTTGCAAAGAGCGTCGCAAGGAAATCACTGCCGCTAAAGAGGCGATGGAAGCTAAGAAGTAATTTATTTCTACTGCTGAAATTTTAAGCCTAGCCCTCATAAGGAGCTAGGCTTTATTTTTTGCGCATCTTGAATGATCAGGTCGATGCAGAAAATAGCGTTAACTTCATCGCCTTGCTCCGTACCGCTAGCAAAGCTTGGTATTCCGCGCTACCAGCCCAAGCCTTGGCATGATCTAGGTCTGGAAACTCTAGCTCCACAAAAGCTTCAAATGCATAACAAGCTAATTCATTCCAGAAGAGTTGATTTACCACTCCTCGAGCGCTGATTTTGCCTTCGTAGTGTTCGACCGTTTGACCTACCTGGCTGCGGTATTGCTCAAATGCATCTTGATCGTTTAACTGAATTAAGCCAATTACTTTGGTAGTCATTGCCATCCTCCATCAATTTCTTCACTAGAGTATAGGCAAGCTATAGTGAGATATTAGAAATTCATCATCGCATATTAAAAACAGGGGCTCTATGAAGATCGCTTTGTCGAAAGCAGGGCATCAAGTTCTAGGATTTGATTTAGTGCAGTCTCAACTGGATAGCTTTAAGGCTTCAGCCGGTATTCCTGCGGCGAGCGCCCTAGAGGCTGCCAAGGATGTCGAGGTGATCATTACTATGTTGCCAGCTTAGCGACATGTAGAGGCTTTGTATTTGGGTGATGCAGGCTTGCTGGCTCATGCCAATCCAAAAGCATTGCTCATGGATTGCTCCACGATTTCTCCAAAGGTTGCTCAGGCAGTCGCTGCTCAGGCAAAAGCAAAGGGTTTTGCCATGATTGATGCTCCCGTTTCTGGTGGGACTGCTGGGGCGCAAGCCGGCACATTGACTTTCATGGTGGGTGGAGATTCCAAAGATGTCGAGTGCGCTCGGCCGCTATTTTACTGGTGTTTATCTAGAAAAACTTCTTTTTGGGGGACTGCTACGCTTGGCAGCCGGTTTTCCACTGCCACCATTGCCACCACCAGCTGGACGAGGCTTTCTGGATTGTTGGTGTTGCTGACTGCGCAGTTGAATCGGCTGCGCAACCGCATTAGGATCCGGCTCAAATCCCGCAATCACCTCTTGTGGCAGTTTTTGTTTGATGAGTTTTTCGATATCCCGCAACATCTGGTGTTCATCGACGCAGACTAAGGAAACCGCTACACCGTTAGATCCAGCTCTACCGGTGCGACCAATACGGTGAACGTAGTCTTCCGAAACGTTAGGCAGGTCGTAGTTCACAACATGGGGGAGTTGGTCGATATCAATTCCGCGTGCGGCAATATCGGTGGCTACCAATACGGTAATTTTTCCATCTTTAAATTCTGCCAATGCTTTTGTGCGAGCACTTTGGCTTTTATTTCCATGAATGGCCATGGCGGTAATGCCATCTTTTTCCAGTTGTGTCACTAGTTTATTGGCACCATGTTTAGTGCGGGTGAAGACTAGAACTTGTTTCCATTGATTGCTAGTAATGAGATGTGCGAGTAATGGATGTTTTTTAGTTCGATCTACCGGGTGAATGAGTTGGGCGATCGCTTCATTAGTGCTGTTGCTTCGAGCCACCTCAATCAGTGCGGGAGAATTCAGTAGCCCATCCGCCAGTGCTTTAATCTCCGTTGAAAACGTTGCCGAGAAGAGTAAGTTTTGACGGTGTCTTGGAAGGGCCGCCAGAATTTTTTTAATATCGCGCAAGAAACCCATATCCAACATGCGGTCAGCCTCATCCAATACGAGGATTTCAATAGCACTGAGGGATACGCAATTCTGAGACATTAAATCTAGCAGGCGACCTGGTGTGGCCACCAAAATATCTAAGCCAGCTGCAATCGCTTTAATTTGAGGGTTGGCGCCAACGCCACCAAAGATTACCGCTGACTTTAGGCCAGTATATTTTCCATAAGTGGTGACGGATTCTTGCACCTGGGCGGCTAATTCGCGAGTCGGGGTCAGTATCAACACGCGTAATTGGCGTTTGCCTGAACCAGGTTTAGTGCTTGTGGAGAGGCGCTGAAGAATGGGGAGTGTAAAGCCGGCTGTTTTACCGGTGCCAGTTTGAGCGGCAGCCAGCAAATCTCCACCCTTTAAAACTGCGGGAATGGACTTTTCTTGAATGGGGGTGGGGCTGGTATAGCCTTCCTCGTTAATAGCGCGAAGAATGGATTCTGATAAACCGAGATCTGTAAATAACATAGGGACCAAATAGATATTGGCCCGTATTCAATTAAAAGACTATCCCGGCCAATGGGGTGGGCTGCCACACTTGAAGTGATTGCAGAAAGAACCTCTATTTTAAGCTATTGGGCCTTGTTATTTGATGGATGCCATAAATTTGGCACAAAGGGATTGGCATAACCAGAAACAAATAATTTCTCGGCGCCGCTCGCGGGGTCAAAAACCGCTCTCTCAATGCGCCCAATATTTCCACCGTAAACATGAATGCTGATGGAGGTTTGGTCACTTAAGTCGTTTGCCACCACATGAATGTCATGGGTATCAGGCGATACCGTTGCAACTTGGCCGGGGTGACAAACAAAAGATTCGCCCGCCTTATAACTTCCATCCGCTTGGCGGTAATAGTTAGCGCTTCGTTCTTGGCCGCGCAATTGACCCACCATGCCCCAGACGGTGTGGTTATGCACAGGCGTCTTTTGATTCGGCCCCCAAACGAAACTCACGATCGAAAATCGATCGAGCGGATCTGCATACAGCAGGTATTGCTGGTAATACTCGGGGTGCGGCTTAGCGAGTTCTTCTGGCAGCCAGTCATCTACTTCGATTAATGTCTCTAATAGTTTTTTGCCTTTGGAGAAGATAAGCGTCTCGCTTGGGCTAGTCTCTAAAAGCGTACTTAGTCCCTTAACAAAGGTGAGTAATTTTCCATCTTGCATACAGGACTCCAAAAGATAAATTTATTGATCTTTAGTAAAGAGCCAATCAGGCAAGCCCTTTGGTTTGAGGGTGGTGGTATCGACGCAAACGATATGGAGCAGGGCGCTGGCGATGAGTTCTGGTTCGGCACCCTCAGTGATGCGCTTGGCGGTTTGTTTTACAGCAATCTGGGTGCGGCCACGATGCTCAATGATTTGATCGATGCTCAGAAGATCATCCAAGCGCCCTGGCCTATGAAAGTTCATGGTGATCTCTCTTACTGGCAGCAGAATGCCAAACTCATTAATTAATTTTGTTGGGCTAAGGCCGCGGTCTTGCAACCATTGCGAGCGGCTACGCTCGAAGATCTCTAAATAGCGTGCATGGTAAACAAATCCTGCAGCATCGGTGTCGGAGTAGCACACTCGAAATAGAAATGGGGTGTCGGTAACTGGGGTCATTGTGATTGGTGCGGAGGTTTATATATCTAGGATCATATCTCGATGCGGGATTCCTGCTTCATCATAAGCATCGCCCAGAGGTACAAAGCCAAATTGCTCATAAAAAGGAATGGCTGACAGTTGTGCGTGCAAGATAAATTGACTGACCCCCAGCTCTTTTCCAAGGGTGATGAGGGCTTTTATCAGCATGGTGCCATAGCCCTGCGAGCGATGGGATTTTAGTACGGCCATTCGACCAATCTGACTCTGATGTGCCGTCAGTTCAATTAGACGGGCTGTACCAACGCATTGCCGTCCTGAATAGACTAAGGCATGGTGGGCTTTGGGGTCTTGGTCATCCAACTCCATTTCCTCGGGTACCCCTTGTTCCTGAACGAAGACGCTCTTACGGATGGGGTAGGCCTCTTCCTGAGCATCTGGCCAAGATTGAATCAATATCACGCTGTTATCCGGTAATTGAGGTGTTGAGAGCTTTAATATATATTAGCTATAGGGTTTATAAGCATCATTTTTCGTGGTTAAATGAATCAAGGCGATGGTTGTTATACGCCCCCATAAACCGTTATCAAGGAGTTATTTTGAAGAAATCTTTACTTGCTACATTAATCGCATCTATCGGCTTAGTCGCTGCTAGCTCAGTATTTGCACAAGTCCCAGCAAAAATGCTGCCATTGGCTGCTGAAGCGGCTGTATTAACCGCTACTGTGGATTCTGTGGATGTTAAGAAGCGCATCGTAGTGTTAAGGGATGCTAATGGTAATTTGGCCCAAATGAATGTAGCCAAGCAAGTGAATGACTTGGATAAAGTGAAGAAGGGTGATCTTTTTGTTGTTGAGCATGCTCAAGCGATCGCTGTTGGTTTAACGGCCGCAACCAAGGATGCTAAGCCAGGCGTTTCTGGCGTTCATTCTGTTGTCATTGCTGGCAAAGGTTCTGCCAAGCCGTTCGAAGAGACAACTGACACCGTCTATGCCACTGTGAAGATTGGCACTATTGATGCCAAAACTCGCATTGTGACATTTACACTGCCATCCGGCGAGAAGCAAAAAGTGAAAGTAGATCAAAGCGTTCTTGGTCTTGAGAAATTCAAGGCGGGCGATGACGTCATGGTTGAGTTTGTTGACGATACCGCAATTGGTTTCGTAACACCGAAGAAGTAATTGATGAGCGCAGAACTTTGTTCTGCAAGCAATAAAACACTGCCCGCTAAGTATGACCTAGTGGGCAGTTTGTTTTTTATCTGCAGCATTAAACGCCAGGCCCTACGATGAAGATCGTGCAACAAGAGAGTGCTGATATTTTCCGCCTTGCGCACGTCAAGGTTGATTTATTACTGGCTGATTTGGGTAGCTCTACTCAGGGCTTAAAGCACGAGATCGCCTTGGATCGACTGAGTCAATATGGGCCAAATGCAATTGATATCACGCGACAAATGCATCCGGCATTGCAATTTTTAGCGTTATTTCTATCGCCACTGTCTTTGTTATTAATTGCTCTATCGACGATCTCTTTTGTTACGGGTGGCACAACCGGGGCGATCGTGATTGCCATCATGGTGATTTTATCTACCAGCTTGGCTTTTGTGCAGGAATATAAATCTAACCGAGCTGCTGAAAAATTACGCCAATTGGTGAGCGTTAAGGTCACTGTAGTGCGTGAGGGGATTGCTCAAGATATCCCGCTTAGCCAAGTTGTGCCTGGCGATTTGGTGCGATTGTCTGCCGGCGATTTGATTCCCGCCGATTTACGATTACTTTCAAGCAATGATTTGTTCGTTAATCAGTCATCATTAACAGGCGAGGCAATGCCTGTTGAAAAGACACATCTCGATGGTGAGAATGCAAAATCCGTTTTCGAACTCGATACCATCTGCTTTATGGGAAGTCATGTGGTGTCTGGATTGGGTGAAGGAGTGGTTCTCAATACCGCTGCGCAAACCATGTTTGGTAAGTTAGCCAAAGAAATCTCTGTTCAAAAGAAAGTTTCCGGTTTTGATATTGGGATAAAGAAATTCATTTGGCTCATGATTAAATTCATGGCCGTCATGGTCCCAGCAGTGTTTTTAATTAATGGCTTAATCAAGGGTGATTGGATGGAGGCATTGCTATTCGCTACTGCGGTAGCCGTAGGCCTCACCCCTGAAATGCTCCCGATGCTCGTGACCATTAATTTGGCTAAGGGCGCTATAGCGATGTCAAGGAAGCGGGTAATCGTAAAGCGTCTTAACTCTATTCAAAATTTAGGTGCCATGGATGTACTTTGCACAGATAAGACGGGAACACTCACGCAAGATGAAATCATTCTTGAGCGATACGTAGATATCCAAGGAAATGAAGATGAAAGTGTTTTGGAATATGCCTATTTAAATAGCCACTACCAATCTGGATTAAAAAATCTGCTGGATGTAGCTGTGTTGAAGCATGTTGATATCCATCACAAGCTGCACGAATCTGATACCTATCAAAAGGTAGATGAAATCCCCTTTGATTTTCAGCGACGTCGGATGTCGGTGATTGTCAAGCAAAATGAATCTGGCCACTTGTTGATTTGTAAGGGGGCGGTGGAGGAGCTCGCCGCAAAGTGCTCACAAGTAATCGTTAATGGTAAGCCACATCCCTTGACCGAAGAGTTAAAGGCTCAGCAGGAAATTCTGTATTCGGAGTTAAGTTCCGATGGATTTCGGGTGATTGCAGTTGCTATCAAAGATATTCCTATAGAGCAGGTAAGTCCCCAAAACCATTACACGGTTGCTGATGAGGAGAGGCTGATCTTGGTAGGGTATGTCGCCTTCCTCGATCCCCCAAAAGATTCTGCAAAACCAGCGATTGAGGGTTTGCATTTACTGGGTGTCAAAGTAAAGATTTTGACGGGAGACAACGAGCTAGTCACCCGAAAAATCTGCAGTGAAGTGGGTGTGCCTGTTGATCTGGTCATGGTTGGCTCTGAGTTAGATGCCATGAGCGATCAAGAGTTGGGTGACAGGGTGGAGGCGACTTCTGTCTTCGCCAGAATGAGTCCGCAACAAAAGGCGCGCGTCATTAGCATTTTGCAATCCCGCTCTCATGTGGTTGGGTATTTGGGCGATGGCATCAATGATGGTCCTGGGCTGAAAGTCGCTGACGTCAGTATTTCAGTGGACACTGCTGTAGATATCGCCAAAGAATCCGCTGACATTATCTTGCTCGAGAAGAGTTTACTGATTTTGAAGGATGGCGTTCTCGAGGGTAGAAAAGTCTTTGGAAACATCATGAAGTACATCAAGATGTCGGCCAGCTCTAATTTTGGCAATATGTTCAGCATGCTTGGGGCTAGTGCGATTTTGCCTTTCTTGCCAATGGCGCCTGTGCAAATTCTTCTCAACAATCTTCTGTATGACTTTTCCCAGACATCGGTTCCAAGTGATCATGTTGATGAGGAGTATTTGCTAGAGCCAAGAGCGTGGAATATTGCCCATATCGCGCGTTATATGTTTTGTATCGGCCCCATTAGTTCCGTATTCGACTACGCGACATTTGCTCTGCTTTGGTACATTGTGGGAGCAAATTCAATTGCTCAAGCTGGACTGTTTCAAACGGGTTGGTTTGTGGAGTCATTGCTTTCGCAAACGCTTATTGTGCACATTATTCGCACAGGAAGAATTCCGTTTATTCAAAGCCGTCCTAGCTGGCCTCTATTGATCACGACGTCGGTCATTTGTGGTGTCGCCGCTGTATTGCCTTATACCGTCTTGAGTGGGCCCTTGGGTATGGAGGCATTGCCCGCCATCTATTGGTACGGCTTGTTGCCCATCTTATTGGTCTATTTGGTCTTAACGCAACTGGTGAAGTCGATGCTGGTTAAACGGTTTGGTTTGATCTAAAAAGGCCCACTAGTGGCGGACCTCAATTGCATAAATTATCTTTTGGCGTTGGGGAAGAATAGCTGCTCTCCACCAATTTGATAGCTGGCAATGACATCTTGACCGTTTTTAGAAATCAGCCAATCAATGAATGCATGTCCTTCCGCTTTTTTCACATGTGGAAATTTACCGGGGTTAACTAACATCACACCATATTGGTTAAATAGCCTTGGATCACCTTGAACCAAGATGACGAGATCCCCGCGATTTTTAAAGCTTAGCCAAGTGGCGCGATCGGCCAAAATGTATCCATTCATGGCGGAAGCGGTGTTGAGGGCCGGACCCATTCCTGAGCCGGTTTCTTTATACCAACTTGATCCTGGAATCACTGTTACTCCAGCATCTTTCCAGTAGCGCAACTCAGCGGCATGGGTGCCACTCTTATCTCCACGGGATACAAATGGCGCTTGGGATGTTGCGATTTTCTGGAAGGCGACCTTGATATCCTTGCCGCCAGTAATTCTGGCTGGATCCCCCTTTGGTCCAATGAGCACGAAGTCGTTGTACATGACTTCATTGCGTTTTGTTGAAAAACCCTCGCTGACAAATTTTTCTTCGGCGGGTTTGTCGTGAACAAACACGACATCTGCATCACCGCGACGACCAATATCCAAAGCTTGTCCGGTTCCAACGGCAACTACTTTCACATCGATACCAGTTTTCATTTTAAAAATTGGCAGAATGAATCCGAATAGACCTGATTGTTCTGTCGACGTTGTTGAAGAAACGACGATGCTCTTTTCTTGCGCATGAGCACAGGCGGAGAAAATCACCAGAACGGTGATAGCGCCACCGATTTTTCGGGTGAATGACAGTTTCATTTGGGCGTGCTTCCTGGGGCTAGGTTCGGTTAAGATCTGTCATATTACAAAACATCAATATGCAAATAATTACATATGAGAATTCAGATACGACCAACCCTTGTTTTTGGAAGCAAGAATGCCAAAGACCCTGCTGTGGTTGATTTGGTGTGGTTGACGAGTTTGCTCAAGGACATTGATCATGGCAAAACACTCATGTCTGCTTGCAAGAAAATGGGGCTCTCTTATCGTAATGTTTGGCAAAAGCTCAATGAAGTTGAGCAGGCTTTGGGCTTTAAGCTGATGGATCGGGTAAGGGGGCATGGGTCGCAACTATCGGAATATGCCCGCTACTTGATTCAATTTACGGACGATTTTGATCAAAAGACCATGCGTCTGGGTCAGACCAGCCTCCTGCATCTCGAAGAGGGTTTTGCTCAATTTAGGTTTAAAGCCAAAAAGCAGTGGCGATTTGCCAGCAGTAGCGACCCGATCATTCAGAAGGCAGTCATCGATATTGGCGGATTTGAGTTAATCACAGCTGGCTCTGGTGAGGCTCTAGAGCGCCTTCTCAACTATGAGGTGGATATAGCTGGCTTTCATGTATCTGATCCGCAAAGCTCTCAAATTATTGCTAAACGACTGCAAAAAGAGGGCATGCAAGTATTTCCTGTGATGAAGCGTGTTCAGGGTTTTCTGGTTGCCAAAGGAAATCCCCTGAGTATCACTTCTCCAAAAGATTTGACTAGGCCCAAGCTTCGCTTCATTAATCGACAGAAGGGCTCTGGCACTCGACTTTTGTTAGATACCATCTTAAAAGATGGTGGTATCGATAGTCGCAGCATCAAGGGTTATGAAAATGAAGAGTTCACGCACTCCGCCATTGCCATGTCTATTTTGGCCAAAAAGGCTGATGTAGGTATGGGCGTGAAAAGTGTCGCGATTAAAAATGGCTTGGACTTTATCTATCTGAAAGATGAAGTTTTTTTCTTGGCGATGGGGGAGGAGTTATCGCTCGACATGGAGCTGGCTAAACTCATTCGTAAGATTCGGGTGTTGTCTGGTGAAATGCCTGGATATAAATCGATTGGCCTGAAGCGCCAAATTGCTGGGTGGGTGTAGTAAAAATAGGGCTCTGGACCCCATCAAGCTTTATTTTTAGGTAATGATATTCATTCTCATATGAGGATATAATGGACTCGTACATCAATTAATACGACCAGCCCAGCACATTCGCATATGAATCTTCATGAAATCCTCCCGGGAATTCGGGGGCGTGTAAAGAGAATCGCCGCCTTAGGCGATCAGCATGAAGACGTACGTGGTCAGTTGGAAGATATTGGGTTTTTGCCTGGAGAGCGGATTGAGGTTCTCCGTAAGGGTCTTTTGGGTCAAGGACCAATACTGGTCAGAGTGGGATCGTCTACTTTTGCTTTGCGCGAATCAGAGGCGCAACTAATTGAGGTGGAGCCCCTAGAGGTATGAGTGAGTCCAAGGTTCATTTTTTCCCAAGCGAACCCCTTGTTGCCCTTTTAGGTAATCCAAATTGTGGCAAGACGGCATTATTTAACTTGCTTACAGGAAGTCGCCAAAAGGTAGCGAACTATTCTGGCGTCACGGTTGAAAGAAAAGAAGGGCGTTTAACGCTCAACACTCAAAAAGTGATTCGTATTTTGGATTTGCCTGGCGCTTACAGTCTCTATCCAAGATCGCTAGATGAACGAGTGACCTGCAATGTATTGCATGGCAACGCTGAGGGTGAGAAGCGGCCAGATCTCGTGCTATGCGTACTCAACGCCATGAATCTCAGGCGTAATCTGCGTCTAGTCTTGGCTGCAAAACGTCTGGGTCTGCCGTGCATTGTGATCTTGAATATGGTTGACGTTGCCCAGCGTCAAGGCCTCAAGGTAGATGCAAAGGCACTCTCGAAGGAATTAGGCTTGCCCGTGGTTAGCACCATTGGCATTCAGTCGCATGGCGCAGATGAACTCAAGCAATATCTAAGTGATCTTGACTGGAAAAATTTATCCGCTTTACGCAGCAGTGATATTGATGAGGGTATAGAGTCTTCGAGAGATCATTCCGCGCACACCGAATTAGATAACGTACAAGTGCAACAGATTTTGCACAACTTGCATTTGGATCACATCACTCCGGATCGATTGAGTGATCGTTTGGATGCTGTATTGCTTCATCCTGTATTGGGCCCAATCATTTTGGCGGTTGTGCTGTTCTTTATTTTCCAGGCGGTGTTTAGCTGGGCAGTATTGCCCATGGAGGCGATTGAGTCTGCCGTGGATTGGCTGGGCGGATTGTTGACGCAATTACTGCCAAATAATTGGTTACGTAGCCTCTTAATTGATGGTGTGTTGGCGGGCGCTGGCGGCGTGTTGATTTTCTTACCGCAGATTTTGATTCTGTATTTCTTCATTTTGATTTTGGAGGAATCCGGATATCTTCCACGCGCCGCCTATTTGCTTGACCGTCTCATGGGGAAGGTGGGTCTTTCTGGTAGATCTTTCATTCCGCTCTTGTCTAGCTTTGCCTGCGCCATCCCCGGCATTATGGCAACGCGCAGCATCTCTAGTGCGCGTGATCGTTTGGTTACCATTCTGATTGCCCCGATGATGACGTGCTCCGCACGTTTACCAGTGTATGCATTGCTTATTTCTGCATTTATCCCTGAGCGTAAATTGTGGGCCGGACTGGATTTGCAAGGTTTAGTACTCTTCTTGCTTTATGTTGCCGGCATTGTTGGCGCTATGGCTGTTGCCTGGGTCTTAAAGTACTTTACGAGCGAGAAGTTTCGCCTCAATGCCCTCATGATGGAGTTGCCAAGCTATCACTTGCCGCGTCTCGGTAATTTAGCGATTGGTTTGTGGCAGCGTGCTGAGATATTCCTGCGTAGAGTTGGCGGCATTATTTTGATCATGACGGTTTGCCTGTGGGCGCTCTCCAGTTTTCCATTGCCACCAGAAAACGCTACTGGAGCAGCAATTCAATACAGTATTGCTGGCATGATGGGTCAAGCCTTGGCGGTGGTGTTTGAACCGATTGGCTTCAATTGGCAAATTAGTATCGCCTTGGTTCCTGGCATGGCTGCCCGCGAGGTTGTGGTGAGTTCTTTAGCAACGGTATACGCACTCTCTAGCTCGAGTGTTGATGCGGCAGATGCCCTGGTGCCTCTTATTTCTAAAGGTTGGAGCTTGGCGACAGCACTTTCTCTCTTGGCCTGGTTTGTATTTGCACCGCAATGCTTATCCACTATCGCAGCCGTTAAAAGAGAGACGGGTGGCTGGAAGATTCCAATCGTGATGCTGAGCTATCTTTTTGCCTTAGCTTACCTGGCGGCCTTTATTACTTTCAGGGTGGCAAGCTACTTCGGGCTCGCTTAGAGCGCCTATTTCAAATTTGAGATAAATTGTTACTAATGACAATTTATGTATAAATGGCGTCCCTATGAAATTATTACTTTCTGCAATGACCCTTGCCACCGTTTTTTGCGGCAGTACTGCGGCTTTTGCTGAGCCTGGTGAGAACACTTACAAGCAAGTTTGCGAGGCCTGTCATGGTTCTGGCGTTTTAAATGCCCCCAAGTTTGGCGATAAAGCAAAGTGGGCTCCACTGATTGCTGAGGGTCAAGTGACATTGACCGCTCATGCTTATGTTGGTGTGCGAGCTATGCCTCCCAAAGGCGGCAATCCCAATATGACAATTGAAACATTTTCAGATGCGGTAGCTTATATGGCGAACAAAGCGGGCGGTAATTGGAAAACGCCCGATGCTAAAACATTAGCAGCCATCAATAAAGAGATCGAAGCTCGCAAAGCGGGTTTGAATCAAAAGCCGTAATTCATCTGAATGAGCCTGCAGCCGTACCAGATTGAGCTTATTGGGTATTGCGCTGCATTTTTGACGACGATTGCTTTTCTACCTCAGGCAGTTCAATCGTGGCGTACCCGGGATTTATCCGGTATCTCGCTAGGAATGTATAGCCTGTTTACCGCAGGCGTAGGCTTATGGCTGATTTACGGTTTGATCATCGAAAAGTGGCCCCTCATTCTGGCAAATGCCCTGACCTTTGCCTTGGCTTTGAGCATCTTATTACTGAAGATTAGGTCTCCAAAGGCTGGCTAGGGTGCTCATGTAACTAATGTCATAATTCATTTGCACAATAATTAATATAACTAGACACTTATCTAAAAGGTAATTCATGAGCACTGCTTTCGTTATCGATCCTCCAATTACACCTTCTCTTCCAGTAGTAGGTGATACCCGCCGTTTTGCTGTGAATCGAATTTATTGCGTAGGCCGTAACTATGCCGATCATGCGCGTGAAATGGGTCATGACCCAGACCGCGAGCCGCCATTTTTCTTCATGAAACCGGCGAACTCGATCTTGGCGGATGGTAAAGATATGCAATATCCAAACCTCTCTAATGATGTTCAGCATGAGATTGAGATGGTGGTGGCAATCGGCAAGGGCGGTGCTAACATTCCCGCCGATAAAGCGCTAGAGCATGTGTACGGATATGGCGTTGGTCTAGATATGACTCGCCGCGACTTACAAGGCGAGGCAAAGAAGATGGGGCGTCCATGGGACACCGGTAAGGCCTTTGATCAATCAGCGCCTTGTGCGGCAATTACGCCTGTAGCTCTATGTGGCCATCCTAGTTCCGGCACCGTTAAATTACTGGTGAATGGTGAAGTGCGCCAAGAGGGTGATCTCAACCAATTGATTTGGAATGTGCCAGATACGATTGCTTACCTCTCTACCTTGTTTACTTTAGAGCCGGGCGATTTGATTATGTCAGGCACTCCTGCTGGCGTTGGCCCCGTTAAAAAGGGTGATGTACTTGAGGGGAGTGTTACAGGTTTGACTACTCTAAAAACAAAAATCGTTTAAGTAATTGACCCCCATCAGTAGATGGGGTGAAGAAAATTCATCAGGGGTGGGGCGAGGCTAATGTTGGGTATGACAATGAGATCGGTAGCGAAGTCACTTGCATTAGTTTGTGTAGCTACTAGCGCATTAACGGCCTGCACTTCAATTGATCAGGCTGCCAATACTTCAGCCCCCAGCCGCTATGCCAATGCTACTGCATTGGATCTTCGACTCAGCGCTTGGCCATATCCTTATCCCACGAAAGAATTTAAAACGTCACTCCAAGATCAAGCCGCAAGCATGGTCTACATGGATGTGCCGGCAGTGGGCAAGCAAAAGGGCGTAGTAGTTTTATTCCATGGCAAGAATTTCTCCAGCGATTATTGGGCTCCTACGATTGCTGGCTTATCAAGCGCCGGTTATCGTGTCATTGCTCCCGACCAGATTGGCTTTGGAAAATCCTCAAAACCTGATGTCGCATACCATCTTGATGATTTAGCGAATAATACCCAGGCCTTATTGAAGTTCTTGGGTATTCGTAAAGCCTCGGTAGTGGCTAACTCCATGGGTGGTATGGTGGGAATTCGTTTTGCGCGCCTGTATCCTCAGGTGGTTCAAAAACTGGTTTTAGAAAACCCGCTAGGCCTTGAGGATTACAGCAAAGATATTCCACCGCAAACGAATGACAATTTATTGAAGCTAGAGATGGCGCAAACAGAGGTAAGTTATCGCCGTTTCTTGCAGTCCTACTTTCCCATTTGGCAGCCGAGTTTTGAGCAATTTGTGGAAGTGTATGTCAGGGTGCATAAGGGTTCGGACTATCCCGCTTATGTAAAAACCTCGGTGCTGACTTATCAGATGATTGCTGAAAAACCGGTGGTTGGGGATTTACCGCAATTACAGATGCCAGTGCTATTGATCATTGGACAAAAAGATAGAACGGTATTCGGTCGCCGATTTGCGCCACCCGAGGCCGTGAAATCCTTGGGAAATTTTCCTGAGTTAGGACGTAAGGCTGCCCAAGCTATTCCAAATGCGAAGTTAGTTCCTTTGGATAACGTTGGGCATGTTCCTCATATCGAGGTGCCTGATGTATTTGTTCAAGCGGTGACAGAGTTTTTAAACGCCAAGCCTTGAGGCTCTAGAGCGGCATCATTTGAATGCTTATTTGCCAATCCACTTCGGTGGACGGCCATCAAGGAAAGCATTCACCCCCTCTTTGAAGTCGGCGCTGTTATAGGTTTCTCGCATCAGCTCAGTGCAATCCGGTAGATTGCTTTCCATTAAGCGTGCCAATGTCACCTTACTTGCTTTTTGAGTAATGGGGGCGAGTGCTATTAATTTCGTGGCCAATACTTCAACCGCTCCGACAATTTCTTCGGGAGATGTGGTCTGATAGAGATAACCAGAGTTCAGTAATTCTGGGGCTTTAATAAGTTCAGCGCTTAAGAGCATGCGCTTAACCATGGGTACGCCAAGATGCGCGGCGATCCATGACAAATTGCTGGGCGATAAACAATTGCCTAAAGTCTTTGCTACTGGAATGCCAAAGCGGGCGTCGGCTGTAGATATTCTGAAATCACAAGCAGTAGCAATGAGTAGACCGCTTCCTACCGCCAAACCCTCGATAAGTGCAATGGTGGGGATGGACAAATGTTGTAGCGAATGGAATATATGGTCTACGGCAACTTCATACGCCTCATCGTGCTTGAGGTCCACAAATTGTTGAATATCACTTCCAGATACAAAAGCTTTGTCTCCAGCCCCTCTGAAGACCGCCACCCGAATGCTGGGATTGGTTTCTAAATCATCACAAATTCGCTTGAGCTCTTCATACATTGGCCACGTTAAGGCATTACGAGCGGCTGGATTATGAAAGGTAATGCGAGCAATCGCTCCATCTAATTCGAGGGTGATGCAAGGTGGGGTGGTATCCATGGCCCCATTCTATACAAAAGACCTCTAAAACCCCTGTTTTTAATCTGTCATCCGACCTGCGATAGAATTCTTGCATGTATATGTTTCTACCTTTCCTGACAGCCTTTATCGGTCTTGTCCTTGTTTGGTTTGAGAAGCGACTGGCTGGCCTTGTTGTGCTCGCTATCACTGTTGGAATTCTGATGTTCTGGTTCCGTATACATGCGACCTCACACCTCAATATCAGTCTGTGAGGAACTGTGAGTAGACATTCTTTTCCTTCTCTAGCTGGCCTTGGCAATCAACTTGCTCTTGCCGCGATTGTTGGCATGTTGTCTTATGCCTTTGTAGATCAAATTTATCTGGGTGAACTGCCGTGCCCGCTTTGTTTGATGCAGCGCATTGGATTTATTGTTATTGGCTTTGCATTAGTGCTCAATATTCGTTGCGGCGCTCACTCGGCGCATTACGGTTGGGGCGTCATTGGCGGGCTCGTTGGCATGACGGTTTCCCTGCGCCAAGTACTATTACACGTCTTGCCAGGCGATACCGGATATGGCGCGACATTTTTAGAGCTCCATTTTTATACTTGGGCCTTTGTTGCTTATGTTGGATTATTGGCTGGCATAGCCATTCTCTTGATGTTGCCTAATCGAGAGGTACGCTCTCGTTCGGCACTGGCAAATACACTAGTCATCCTCTTTATCTTGCTTGTGTTTGGTAACCTCGTTTCCACACTTTTAGAGTGCGGCATCGGGCCTTGCGCCGACGATCCTGTTAAATATGATGGATGGCTCTGGTTGCGCTCCCGTTTTGGTTTTTAATCTACCGCTGACTTTTTCATGCTGAGCATTACAAGGGTGGCAAGGATCTTCCTCGCAGTATTGATCTGCATTCTATCTAGTGCTTTTGCTCAAGCGCAGTCATCCAGTAAGATCTGGCCAAAACAGCCCATTCGGATTGTGGTGACATTTACTCCTGGTGGTGCCCCCGATATTTTGGCTCGGGTACTTGCTGAGAGTTGGCAGCAGAGTTTGGGTGTTCCAGTCTTGGTGGAAAATCGCCCAGGTTATGGTGGCAATATTGGTGCCGACATCGTTGCCAAGAGTGATCCTGATGGGTATACCTTACTGATTGGTACAGTTGGTATTCACGCGATCAATGGCGCTCTCTATGAAAAGATGTCCTTTCATCCGATCAATGATTTCACGCCTATTAGTTTTTTAGCAAGTACGCCCAATGTGTTGGTGGTGAACAAGCGTCTTGGAGTGAGCAATCTGCATGAACTCATTGATCTGGCTAAAGCAAAGCCCAATCAGCTTACTTTTGGCTCCTCTGGTGTTGGCACTTCTCTGCATATGTCTGGCGAGTTATTTAAAGATATGACGGGTGTGCAAATTCGACATATTCCATATAAGGGGAGGGCGCAGTCTTTACCCGATTTGATTAGCGGCCGTATATCGATGCTCTTTGATAACCTATCTTCATCCCTACCTATGATTAAGGCGGGAGAGGTTCAGGCTCTAGGGGTGACTACCTTAAAACGCTCGCCTGCCGCTCCAGATATTCCGACACTAGCAGAGCAGGGCTTGCCCGGTTTTGAGGCTACTTCATGGTTCTCTTTGATGGCTCCGGGCAACTTGCCCCCTGCGGTACAAAAACAGTTAAATACCATGGTGCGTCGCACCCTCAATCAGACTGAGGTGAAGCGCAAACTGTTAGCCAGTGGTCTGGAGCCTGCTCCAGGAAGCCCTCAGGCGTTGTCTAAATTGATTCAGGTCGAGAGCAATAAATGGGGTAGAGTTATCTACAAATCAGGCGCAAAATTAGACTAGAAAAGTCATCAATATTGCGTCAAATAAGGCGATTCTTGTCAGCTTGGCAATGAATGAAGCGTTATAGATGGTAGGAGGCGACCAAACATGAGGTCCACTATGAACACAAGTAAACAGAACTCTCAAAATCAATATTTAATGCCTGCATTGCTATTGGCGGCAGTACTCGGCTCCATTGCCACACCGATTGAGGCACAGGCAGGTCAAGTTGGCTGGGCGGTTTCAGTAGGCGGTGGCTATGGAGGCGGTTGGCGTCCCGCAGCTTACGGCCCAGGTTGGGGTGGTGGCTGGGGTCCAGGCTGGCGAGGCGGGTACTATGGGCCTGCGTATGGCTACCCATACGCCACAGGCTACTATGCTGCACCCGTCGTATATGCTGCACCACCGGTGGTAACGTACGCCGCCCCTTCGCAACCAATGGTATTGGCTGCGCAACCACAGCCACCGGTTTGGTATTTCTGTGAAGCTAGCGGCCAGTACTTCCCCTATGTGCAAAGTTGCGCCTCTGGTTGGCTTACTCAGCCAGCAGTGCCACCCTCTGGCAATACCCAGACTAAACAGCGTATTCACAATTAAGTGATTTTTTAGATTTAAGGATTCAATATGAAACGAGCAATACTTACTTTGGCAATGATTAGTTCTTTAGCTGCTTGCGTCTCTGCCCCAACCGGTCCAACCATCGCGATCATGCCGCGCGAAGGTAAGCCTTTTGAGGTTTTCCAACAAGAAGATCAACAATGCCGAGAGTTTGCCGCCAATGCTGTGAAGGATACTAGTAATGCTGCGTTAAAAGAGGGTGCGACTAGCGCAGCAATCGGTGCTGCACTGGGCGCAGCGGCAGGTGCAGTAATTCAGGGTGGCAATAGTCAGAATGTTGGCACTGGTGCAGGGATTGGATTATTGGGTGGTGCCGCAATAGGCGCCATGAACTCTGCTGGTAAGCAAAATCAATCTCAAACTCAGTACAACATCGCCTATCAGCAATGCATGTACTCCAAAGGCAATCAAGTGCCCAGTTATCCAACACAAGGTAGTGGCAGTGGTTACAACATTCCACAAGGCAAGCCATCTATGCCTCCAAACGGGTTTAAGCCCATTCAGTAATTCTGTTTGCTGTAATTACACCAATTACACCTCAACCGGCGGATGCGTTTTCTCGAAGCGCGCCGCCGTTCTTCTAAAGAGATAGAGTAGTAAGAGCGCAGCCAAGCCCAGACTCATGCTGTTGCCGGCCCAAAAGCCATTAGCGCCTTGCAGAAACTCTGGTGTATTGCCTAGTACATTAAAGCCCATCAGATAACCACCGCCTAATCCCACGCCCCAAAGTGATCCTGCGTAAATGAGCATTGGCCAGAAGGCGATGCGGTAAGCGCGTAAGATAAATGCCGCAGTGATTTGCAGGGCATCAAAGATTTGATAAAAGGCAATGAACAAGAAGAGTGGCACAGAAAAAACTTTGACCGCTTCAGGTGGATCATAAAGATCGAGCAATTGCATTCTGAAAATCCATACCGCAATACCAATCACAATACATAAGGTCGTTGTGAAAAATACCGATGACCAGCCAATCTCTTCTGCGCGTTCTTGCTTATTCGCACCAATCGATTGGGAGACCAAGGTCATGGTCGCGATGGATAGTGATAGTGGAACCATATAAATCACGGTACCCATATTAGCCACAATCTGATGTCCCGCTAAAGCAGTGGTTCCAAGACGGGCGATGAACAGCGACATAAAAGTAAATGATGTGACCTCGATAAGATAGCTAAACCCAATCGGAGTGCCTAGTCGTAATAGGGTCCAGATGCGATGCCAATCGGGCCAACTAAAGCGCGCAAAAATCTTAAATGGACGGTAAAAACTATCCAGGAGCACAAAGCCTAGGGTGATGATGAGCCAAAACCAATTAATGATGACGGTGGCAACCGCGCAGCCAGGGCCGCCCATTCCTTCGATGCCAAGTCCGCCATAAATAAAGAGTAGATTGAGCGGCAGTTTCAATCCAAGGCCAATCAATTGCACCACGGTAATCACGGCCGGCCTTGAAACCGCGTTATGCAAAGCCATGAGAACGCGCATGGCCATACTCGCAGGCAAGCCTATTGCCAGAATGCCAAGATAGAGGCGCGCTTTGCCTTCAATGTCAGGGCTAACTTGAGAAATTTGTAATAGATGGTCGGCATTGAGAAGAACAAGGCAACCAAGGAGAGTGAGACCAAGGGCGAGCCATGTCGCTTGACGCACTTCCTCGCCAATCTCACTAAAACGTCGGGCACCAAACAGCTGCCCTGCAATTGGGGCGAGCGCTGAGATCACGCCCGTCAAACCAACATAGATACTAATAAAAATGGCTGAGGCCATCGCGAGCGCTGCCAAATCATCTGCTGAGTAGCGTGCAGTCATAGCGGTATCTAAAACACCAAAGGCAATAACCGCTAGTTGGCCAATCAGCAACGGACCAGCTAGCTTTAGTAGGGAGGGAATATCCTCGCGTAGGCGCGATAACTTGAAGTGCAGCATGAATTACTCTTTGCCGGCTGAAGTGATTTGATAGAGGCGCAAGCGCTCATCACGGTCAGATGCGCGACGATCTTCCCAAAGCAAGGTAATTTGCTTTTTATTTAGGCTAGCGTATGCCTTTGCCTCTAAGGAGCTATGGGTCAACATGAGGTTGCAGTTAGGATCATCACGCAAGGGTAATTTAGTGAAGTAGCTAAACGAAGCTAACTGAGCTGGACCCAGATTAGTGGTGTCGATGCAGCCTGGTGTGTTGGCAATAATTTGCGCCAAGCGATCGGAAACATAGCGATAGGTTTTAGCGTAGTTAATTGTTGGCAGCCAGAGCGTCATCAACAGCACCCACATTAAGGTGGTGCCCGATGCGGAGATGATGAGGCAGCGCCAGATTTCTTTGGGGGCGCGTGATGTTCTCCAGCGCACAATTGCTAGCCAAACACCGGTAATGACAATAGCTACCAAAAAGCTGATGTAATCAAACCGCGCCTGAAATCCCGGCAAGAGTCGTGTCAGATTCGCGGCGGTAGATTCTGGAAAGCCAGTGACTTTAGCTAGCCAAATAATCCAAATTGCCAAAGCAATGATGGTGAAGCTGAACATCGCAAACCAGTCAATGAAACTGATCAGACCGCGTTTCAGAATAGGGAGGCTAAATGCGGCAATGATGGACAGACTTGGAATCAAGATCATCAAATCATGTTCGTTAGCTTCCATCCTAAACAACACATAGATGAGGCAACCAATAAATATACTCAGCGGGATACATAGATGTGGTGCACGCCATTGACCCGCGGCTTTTACTCGACCCCAGTGGGCGAGGGAGATGATGGCAAGCGGCCAGACTGGCCAGGCGTAAGCCCAAAAGTTCACGCTAAAAAATCCAAGAGATTCAATCGATGGAGTGGCGCGCATCTCTGGCATATTGCGCCAGCCTTCTTCGGCAATGTGGCGCCATTCTGGAGTGAGGTTGCCCAAATACCAAAGTGCAGGCCAGATCGCAAAACCAATTAAACCAAGTACGGTGCTGGTTAATGTCCAACGAAAGCGTAACTTTGCATTGCTGGCAATCACCGCAATGATGGTGGAGCTCACAATGATGAGGCTGAGCGTGAGATTGCTGGAGAGCGCCACAATGGCAATGCCAAGGCCAGTCCATAAACCACCTTGCCATGGCTTGTCCAAGCCGCGAACGGTGCCGTACAACACAATACTGATACCCATGAGCTGCGCCATCATGGGCGTGGTTTCATGTGCGCGTTGCGCAAGACCTACGCATGCCAAGAAAATCAATAGGGCGCCATCGGCTAAAGTCATGCCATAGTTCTTGCGACCAGGCTGACCACCTACCGCTAAAGCCATAGGCTGAACTTCTTGACGGCGACCTAATAGATAGGTGGCATACCAAATCGCTAGTGCCGATGCAAAAAAGCAGATTGCGGCATAGAGACGCGCCGCATTGGTGGCGCCAATCAAAGGTCCAAATAGATCGATGAGGGTAGCGCCTAGCCAGTATGGGAAGGGAGCGCCTAAAGAAACATCGCGTCCCGCTAGATGCGGAACAATCCAATCCAGCGCTTTGCCGTGCTGCAGGGTCCACATGCCGCCAAAGCCGATTGCATCCTCGTTCTTCCAGGGATCGCGCGCAAATAGACCGGCGAGACCGTACACCAAAGTCAGCGCAAAAATAATGATGCGCGGAATAGAGGTGGTGGCGGCGGCGGTAAGTTTGACCATAAAAAATTAGCAATAAAAAAGGCAGCAAACGCTGCCTTGATTATCTCGCAGGGGGTGGGCGATTACCCAATCCCTATTCGAAGTAAGCCTGAAATTAAGCCTTTTTCTTAGCTGGCTTTTCAGCAGCTTTAGCTTCTGCAGCAGCAGCTTTTTTCTCAGCTGTTTTAGCAGCGCCATCACCGGAAGCTTTAGCAACAGCTTTAGTACCGAATTTCTGACGGAATTTCTCAACACGACCGGCAGTATCCATAATCTTCTGGGTACCAGTGTAGAAAGGGTGTGACTCAGATGAAGTCTCGATCTTGGCTAATGGATACTCATTGCCATCCTCCCACTTGACTGTTTCTTTAGTGGCCATGGTGGAGCGAGTCTTGAAGCTGAAGTTGTTGGAAACGTCCAAAAAGACGATTTCACGATATTCGGGGTGAATGCCAGGTTTCATTTTTAGTCCTATTAGCGAGTAGCCGTTGTGGTTTAAAACCTCAATACTTACCCAGTTAAATGCAAATTATTAAAGCGATAAAAGCGAAATTATGCCATGAAATCAATAACAAAGCGCACTTTTACCGAGTACAAGGGGCTAAATTAGCCGCCTTTACGCATTAAATCAAAGAATTCGCCGTTATTTTTGGTGGATTTGAGCTTATCAACGATAAAGTTCATCGCCTCGATATCATCCATATCTGCCAATAATTTACGTAAAACCCAGATTTTTTGGAGGTTTTCAGCTTTCACCAGCAATTCCTCGCGGCGGGTGCCAGACTTGTTGAGGTTGATTGCAGGATAAACACGGCGCTCAGCCAAACGACGCTCAAGGTGAACTTCCATATTGCCAGTACCTTTGAACTCTTCGTAAATGAGGTCATCCATACGGCTACCAGTTTCAATCAGGGCAGTAGCGATGATGGTGAGTGAGCCGCCTTCTTCCACATTACGTGCTGCGCCAAAGAAGCGTTTTGGACGCTGCAATGCATTGGCATCCACACCGCCAGAGAGTACTTTGCCCGATGAAGGAACGACTGTATTGTAGGCGCGAGCAAGACGCGTAATGGAGTCAAGCAAGATGATGACGTCTTTTTTCATCTCTACCAAGCGCTTGGCTTTCTCAATCACCATCTCGGCAACTTGCACGTGACGAACGGCTGGCTCATCAAATGTTGAGGCAACGACTTCACCGCGAACGGAGCGCTGCATCTCGGTAACTTCCTCAGGGCGCTCATCCACTAACAATACGATAAGAATCGCTTCGGGATTATTCGCTGCGATGGCATGCGCAATGTGCTGCATCATCACGGTCTTACCGGATTTTGGTGAAGCCACCAGCAGGCCGCGTTGACCATAGCCAATCGGGGAGATCATATCGATGATGCGGCCGGTTAAATTCTCTTCAGCCTTAATGTCGCGCTCTAACTGCACTACGCGATTAGGGTGCAAAGGCGTTAGGTTCTCGAACATGATGCGGTTCTTTAACGCCTCTGGAGGCAGGCCATTGATCTTGTCTACTTTTACTAATGCAAAGTAACGCTCACCATCTTTAGGAGTGCGAACCTCGCCCTCAACGCTGTCACCAGTGTGCAGATTGAAGCGACGAATTTGTGCAGGGGAGATATAGATGTCATCCGGAGATGCCATATAAGAGGCGTCTGGGGAGCGCAAGAAACCGAAGCCATCAGGCAATACTTCCAAAGTGCCGTCACCAAAAACGGTTTCACCAGCTTTGGCACGTTTCTTCAGAATGGCGAACATCAATTCTTGTTTGCGCATCCGTTGCGTGTTTTCGATCTCCAGGCTGGCTGCCATTTCAAGTAGGGCGGAAACGTGGAGGACTTTGAGTTCAGATAATTGCATGTGGTTCTCGGGTATTAAATAAGGGTATGAATGTGTTTTGAGTAATCGCCGTCTAGATGAATATCAGACGGATATGGAAAAACAGAATGTGGGGGATTTTGCTAAAAAGAGGGGAGGTAAATTACTAAGAATCTTGCTGAGGGTCGGCGCACTGAAAGTGCTTTGATGTACTGATGCAATAGATACTACACTAAAAAACAGGCGTTTCAAGTAACTAGTGAGCTAAAGCGGTCTAAAGCAGTCTGAAGCAGGCTAAACACCAATAAAAACCACAGGCTCACCCAGTGAACCTGTGATCAAGCACTATTTACAGATGACTATCAATAAAAGCAGTCAGCTGGGATTTGGCCAAGGCGCCTACTTTTTGAGCAGCAACAGTGCCGTTCTTAAAGAGGATCAATGTTGGGATACCGCGAATATTGAATTGGGCCGGAACACCTTGGTTCTCATCCACGTTCATCTTCGCGATCTGAATCTTGTCACCGTATTCGCCGGCGAGTTCTTCAAGAATAGGGCCGATCATCTTGCAAGGACCGCACCACTCAGCCCAGAAGTCGAGCAATACAGGTTTATCGGACTTGAGAACATCTTGCTCGAATGAAGCGTCAGTTACATATTTAATGCCGGCACTCATGAAAATTCCTTATTTGGTCTTATTTAGTTTTATATAGTGATTGCGTTACACCGCTTATATTAGCAATAAGCCACACTTTCTGCCCAAAACTCTTAAATTGACCCAAAACTAGAATCCCGCTCCACACTGAATGTCTCGCCCATTTCCGACCATTTCTGATCAACAGCAGCCTTACGCATGGACTATTGCGCCTAATGCTGGCGCCTTAAAGGAGCTCGCGGACGGTATTTGGAATTGTGCAGTGCAAACTAATCAACGCCCCTTGGTGGTGCTCAGTACTGCCGGCCCCTTGATGGGTGTCAGGGCGGCCTTAGAAAAGTATCGACCTAAAGGACTGAACCCCAAGATCGCTTTCTTACCTCAAGTCATGAGTTTCAATGATTGGTTAGAAGCCGCGCCGGGCGCTTGGAAGTTTCCTAAAAAACAATCCGACTTAGAGCGCTGGCTCTCGGTATACGCCACTCTCAGAAAGCACAAGGATCTACAAAGTTGGTTTAAAGCGGAAACTGAGGCAGGGGCATGGGGATTGGCGCAGGCCATTATTGCGGCATGCGATAGCTTGTCGAATACCATTGCACCAATTCTGCAGAAGGAGTTACATGGACTCATTAGCGAACAACAGGGTGAGGTTAATACGCAAGCCTGGATTGAAACGCTGCAGCCATTATTAGATCGTGCTGTTGCGCAGGCATACCCAAACCTAGCGCGCAAAGTGGTGGATCAAGAGGCGCAAGTACTGCTGACATTTTGGCGATACATCACGAGCGCAAGTGATCCCGCATTCAGAAAACAATTCGCAATGGCAGCCCATCTTGAGGCTGCTCAATATGGCTCAGAACCACGGCCGCTGATCTGGGTGGAGACAGCTGATCCAACACCAGTAGATAAAACACTAATTCAACATTACCTCTCAGATTACGCAAAGTATGCCCCTGCCATTGAAGTGACGATGAACTGGGAGTTAGTTGCGCTATGGAGTGAGGCGCTCAATACGAATGACGAGTCAATCACAGAAGCGCAAGTTCAGGCCACAGTTCAAGCAAATATTGCCAATGCGCATCCAGAACATTGGCGCTTGATTGCCGCTAAACGTTTTGAGGAGTTGGCATGGGCAACCGCCAAAACCATCGAGCAGCAACTGATTGATGGAAAAACTAATATCGCCTTGGTCGCGCAAGATCGCTTGGTGGCCAGAAGGGCGCGCGCATTACTAGGGCGCTTAGGTCCATCACTCAAGATCCAAGATGAAACAGGCTGGAAGCTCTCCACCACTAGAGCTGCAGCAGCGCTTAATAGTTGGCTGGAGTTATTGCGCTCATCCCCTGAAGGTCCAAGTGCGAACGACTTATTAGAGTTTTTGCAAAATCCATTTTTAGATATCGCTCAGTGCTTAAGTCAAGATAGCTCCGGCAGTCCCAGGGCGGCGGAGTCTCTCAATGGCTTGGTTGCAGAACTAGAAGATATCTTGATTGCTAGTCAGGCCAAGTCTGGTTGGGAAACTTTTCATATGGCCATTGAGGGGTCGGTTGCGCACGGCTCCGCGGCGCCTAATCCACTATTGCTTGAGTTGTTGCAGTGTGTTCGAGGCCGCTTAAATCGTTGGCGTGGCATCAAGATTGATTGCGCGCTTGCTTATCAATATCTGATAGAAGATTTGACATTCACTGGAATGTCGCAGGGCTTAGAAAAAGACTCTGCTGGTAAGCAATTACTTGAGCTCTTAGCAGCATTTGATTTTGATGAGGAGCATCAGCGTATTGTCATGCGCCTCAATGAGTGGCTGAGTTTGCTGAAGACGGTAGTCGAAGAAGCTTCTTATGAGGAGAAGGGCATCAATGCTCTAGCAACTTTAAGCATCCTGCCTTTAAGCTCTACGCGTTTTCGGGAGTTTGAGTCGGTAGTGGTTGTAGGGTGCGATGAGCAGCAGTTGCCAGCATTCTCAGAGCCGCCATTATTTTTCTCAGACGCATTGAGTCGCCTATTGGGCGGCTCGAGTATTGAAGCGCAATTTATTCAGCAGGCGCGAGACTTATCCCAGCTCTTGATTTCGTTTCCGCGCGTGGATTTATTGTGGCAAAGCAAGAGCAAAAGTGGCGAACCCTTGAGACCATCCGCATGGATTCAGCGTTTACAAATTGAGCTCCCACATTGGCAAGCCCAAAATGCTAATGCCTTATTTGAGCCTCGTAGTGCCGCTGCCGTACCTGCTCACATGTCAGTAGCTCGTTTGGATGCCGATTTACCCATGCCGCTTTCGATGAGCCCAAGCGCCTATAAAGCCTTGCGAGATTGCCCTTATCGATACTATGTCCGTAGCCTTTTAGGCCTACGAAAACTCAAAGGCTTTGAAGAAGGGTTTGATGCTTCTTTGGCTGGTCAGACTTTGCATAAGATCTTGCGTAATTTCTATCACGCGATGAAAAGTGAGGGGCAAAAATCCACTTCACCAGTCGTGACTAATATCGATATGCGTCGCAACTGGATGCATCAGCAGTTGGTCAATATTTCGGAGCAAGTGTTTAAACGTTTGATCGAGGGCGACGCCAGGGTCCTAGGCATCTTAAGAGATTGGCAAAAACAAATTCCGAGTTTTATTCAGTGGCAGTTAGATCGCGAGGCTCAAGGCTGGGATTTCCATGACGCGGAAGTCAAGGTGGGATTTGATTTGCCGTTTACTGATGCAGATGGTAATGAGCGTCATATTCGCATTGAGGGCTATGCCGATCGCTTTGATGTCAGCATGCAGGATGCCAAAACGGCTTCCGTGATTGACTACAAGAATCAATCTTTGACAAAGGTGGAGTGGCGTGCGGATGCGGTACTAGATGATCCCCAACTCCTCATTTATGCTCGAGCTTCTAACGAGAGTCAAAAAATACCCGGGCGCGTAGTACAGCAAGCCGAGTGGGTAGCCTTAAAGGCGGATATCAAAAAAGGTGGTGATGAGGCCGAGCGGGCAGTCGCTATTCAGGATATGCCAGATGCAATGACGCAATTCTCTGAGCAGATTACAGAGGATGTGGAATTGCTTTGGTCTGGCAAACCCCTCAAAGCATTTGCGCCTGATAGTGTTTGTCAGTATTGCGAAGCTAGAGGCATTTGCAGAAAGGGGATGTGGTGAGCGATATCCCTATTTCTGAAGGCAAACCGGTATTCCGAGTGGATATTGCTTGCGATCCGCAGCGCTCTGTCATTGTCTCGGCTTGTGCCGGCAGTGGGAAGACTTGGTTGCTGGTTGCACGGATGCTGCGCTTACTCTTGGCTGGCGCTAAGCCTCAGGAAATTCTCGCGCTGACTTTTACCCGTAAAGCCGCTCAAGAGATGCGTGATCGACTCTATCGATTGCTAGAAGAATTCTCTCAATGCAGTGATGAGCAGCTGGCTGATCATTTAACGGAGCGTGGTGTAAATAAGGCACAAGTAGAACAGTTACTCCCTGTAGCAAAATCCCTCTATGCAAAAGTGTTAGCAAGTCCACAAGGGATTGTGATTGACACCTTCCATGGCTGGTTTGGAAGATTGCTGGGCGCGGCTCCAGTTTCAGCCGGAATTCAACCGGGCTTCAGTCTGCGTGAAGATGCCAAGCGACTGCAAGAAGAATGCTTGGATGATTGGTGGGGTAATTTGCCACAAGGCATCGAGTCCCATTTTGATACGCTCTTGAAAAACCTAGGTGCTAGCGAGACACAGAAATTCTTGATGGGCAATTACAGTCTCTTTAAGCAAAGAGGTGCTTGGACTTTTTTCTCACAAGCGTGCAAAGCCAAGGGTATTGCACCGATTGAGCAATTTAAAAAATCACTAACCCGCTTAAATGCTGCCAATCCATTGGATGCGGTGTGGGGTGCCATGAACGCGGAAGCAGACCTGCGATTCTTGCAAAAGTGTTTTACGAACAGTAGTGCGACAGAGCAGGGCTATGCCCCTGCTATCAAAGCAGCGATGGAGGTCAAGGCTCGCGGTGGAGATGTGATGGAAATCGCATCTGTCTTGCAGTCGGTATTCCTGACGCAGGATGACACCAATAGAACGTCCAATGATAAAGCCGCTGGCGATTTGAAGAAATACCTCAAGAAGGAGGGTCTTTCTGATTGTGAACAAGAGCATGTTTCCTACAAGCAGGCATGGGCGAGCGCTTTTCTGGAATTCATCAGCTGGCAAAAAGAGCGGGAAGCTTATGCCTTAAATGAGGCTTGGTTTGCGATGAGCTCTGCCATGATGGAGCACGTGAGCGCCACAAAAGAGTCTATGCGGGTGCGTGACTTTGATGACCTCGAGATTGGTGTCAGTCAGTTAATGGCGGACTGCGCTAATGCATCCTACTTGCAAGCGCGATTGGATGCGAAGTACAAACATATCTTGGTGGATGAGTTCCAAGATACCAATCCCTTGCAATGGCAGATTCTGCGTGCATGGTTAGAAGGCTATGGTCAGGATGAGTCCAAGCCGACCGTCTTTATCGTGGGCGATCCCAAGCAATCGATTTATCGTTTCCGCCGTGCCGACCCACGTTTGTTTGATGATGCCGAGGCCTTCCTTGTTAAAGAGCTGCAAGCGGCATCTCTGAATCAAAATGCGACGCGTCGTAATGCGCCGCAAATTAATACGGCAGTAAATCGTGTATTTGATCGCGAGAGATTGCCTGAGACATATCAATTTACTGGACAGAACACCCTATGGAATGCGCCCGCTGGTGGTGATGCCCCATATCAGTTAGAAGGCGAAGCATATCTCTTGCCGCTCATCAAGCATGAAGCGGAAGAGTTGGAGCAAAGAGCAGGTAGTGCATTTGATCAAGCGATTGTGGATGCGCGGCAAACAGCTGATGTGACTCAACGCTATATCGAGGGTCAGCAGATCAGCGCGTTAATTCAGCATGTCATTGCAACTCGCCCGGTAGCCGATCGCGAGAACGGTAACGAAGTATGGCGCAAGGCGAGAGAGAGTGATTTCTTGCTGCTAGTGAAGCGTCGCAAGTATTTGCCGCAATTTGAGCGGGCCTTGCGTGAGGCGGGTCTGGCTTTTGAGAGCTCTCGTCTGGGCGGCTTGTTAAATACCTTGGAGATTGATGATCTGATCGCACTCCTATTGGTATTAGTAACGCCTCGCCATGACTTACCTTTGGCCCAAGTACTCAGAAGTCCTATTTTTGGATTTACCGAGCAGCAAATGCAAACCCTCGCGAAGGCGATGGCTTCAAATCAATATCGCTCATGGTGGGATGCCTTGCAAGATAGCCCTGATGCGAGCTTGATTCAGGCGGCGCGGTATTTAGAGCATTGGCGCATATTAGGTGAGCGTTTGCCAGTTCACGACTTGCTCGATCGCATCTATCAAGAGTGTGATCTGCGCATGAAGTACGCCAGTGCCTGCCAAGACATTGCGCGCGCCCAAGTGCTTGCCAATTTGGATGCTTTCTTGGAGTTGGCTTTGAATCAAGATGGAGGTCGTTATCCAAGTCTCGGTCGTTTCATAGAAGAAATTAATGCAATCCGACGCGGTGATGATGACGAAACCCCGGATGAAGGGGATGTCGAAGCAGAATCTGATTTAGTGGATGTAGATGAAGAGAGCGAGTTATCGGAAGAAGATAGAAACAAGCGTGTACGTCTCATGACAATTCATGGTGCGAAGGGTTTGGAGTCTCCCTTTGTGATCATGCTCGATGCCAATCATACCGAGGGTAAGGCTGATCACCGTGGCGTGTTATTGGATTGGCCTCCCGAGCATGAGAGTCCCACCCATTTATCGATGTATACCTCAGGCACCTTAACCAATCCTCGTAGTGAAGTGCGTGAACGTGAGCTCTTGATTGGTGCAAATGAAAACTGGAACTTGCTCTACGTCGCGATGACTAGAGCAAAGCAGGGGCTTTGGATAAGTGGCGTAGCAAAAGCACCCACCAGCAAAAATCCGACAGGCCTTGATGAAAAATCTTGGTATGGCAAAGCGACCTTGGGCGGGCTGCCGCTTCTAGAAGATCCATTCCTGGTAACCCAATCTACAAGCTGGCAAACTGGCGCCATCCAGACCATAGAGATAAATCAAACCCATTTCATGATGGAGGATTTTGAAGTTTCCTGGAATGCGGCAAAGATAAGTCATCAGCAACAACTACAAGATATTGAAAGTGGCCTCACGCTAGACGCATTCCAAGATGAAGAATCAAGCCAACAAGAGCGTAACTCTGACATTCTGGAAGAGGGCGTGCATTTCCATCGACTGCTGGAGTATCTTGCAATTCAAACGGGGCAAACAGGCAAAAAAAGTAAAACAAGCCAGACCATGAATGCCGATCAAGTAGCAGCTTGGCTGAAGATTGATCAAGAGCAAGCAGTCAAAGCACTACAACAAGCGCAAACCGTTTTAAATACCAATGCGCTCCAGCAATACCTCACGACCAATCAATGGGTGCAAGCTTGGAATGAGATTGATCTCATTAGTCAGGAGGGGAAGAGCTATCGCTTGGACCGTCTAGTGGAATTTGATGACCATCTAGCCATCATTGACTACAAGCTGACGATTCCCGAAAAAGGTAGTGAGGCGCACAATCAATATCGCGCGCAGCTAAATAACTACAAACAAGAGTTAGGCAGAATTCGGCCGGATAAACCAGCCAAGGCATTTCTGATCTCATCTAAAGGTGAGATTGAGGAGGTGATTTAAAGGATTTCCTTAGGCCGCAATTTTGAGCTTGTTCGAAATTAGATTGCCTTTGATGATCTTCTTTTCAACCGCTGATATTGATTTCGCTTCCTTTTTAATTTCACCCAATACTTGATTGATAAAGGTTTGCCATCCTTCGCCTTTGGATTTGTAGAAATCCAAAACATCTTTATCGATTCTCAGGGTAACTTGCTCTTTGGTTCCGCTGCCTAGCGGTCTGCCGCGTCCGCGTACTAGTGTAGGTTTGACTTTCTTCCACTCTTCATCGGTGAATAGAATGGAGTCCGGATCTTCCATGGCAGCTTTTGTAATTGCCGTATCTTCTGCGGCGCTATGTCTAATTAATTTTTTCTTCATAGATGCTCATCTCGCGGTTATTTGCTTTTCTTAGGCTGATAATTCTGATGCCGATTTTTAGTTCAACATAAACTACGCAGTACAAACGTTCCTTTATGAGGGCTAGCGCTACACGTCTTTCCTCACCATAATTTTTCCTAGCATCAATCCACTCTAAGGCTGTATCCCACTCAAGTAGCTTGGCTTCTGCAAGTGATAAACCATGTTTCTCAATATTTGAATTATTTTTAACCGAATCATAGGGTAATTTCATCGGAAATATTGTAGTTACGTTAAATCGTATCAGCAATGAATTTATATAGCTACAAAAATTAAGGGAATGATCACTTCGATCTGATAGTTAGCCTCTTGAAGTTCCTCAGAAAATCCCCATATAGCTAGGGAATAGCAAAAATCCCCAAACTAGGGATAATGGAATTCGCAAGAAACATCCTACAAGGAGTCATGATGAAAATGCGTCACGTAATGAATTTAGTAGTTAGCGTATTCGCAACGGCGGTACTGCTCACTAGCAATGTGGCATTTGCTGAAGCAACTCTGCCAGAGGTCTATCAAGCTGTGCAAGCCGGACAGATGGCTAAAGCTGATGCCATGATGAAAGAGGTTTTGCAAAACCATCCGAATAGCGCAAAAGCACATTATGTTGCTGCCGAGCTGTACCTCAAAGAAGGTAAGCTAGAGGTAGCGCGCAATCATTTCATCAAAGCGGAGAACCTTGCCCCAGGCTTGCCATTTGCTCAGCCTGAGTCTGTTCAAAAGTTACAAATGCAATTAGCTGGTGGAGCCGCTGCTCCCGTAGCCGGTAGCTCAACATCTATTTTTAGTAATCCACTCTTCTGGGGTTTGATTGCCATCTTGGTAGTGGGCATCATCATTGTGATGAAGCGTCGCCAGGCTGAGGCAGTCCAGGTCTACAACGCCCCGAGCGCTGGTTACCCTGGTACTCCAGGCGGACCCGCTGGCTATCCCGGCGGTCCTGGCTACCCTGGTACGCCAGTTGGTGGCGCAGGTGGTGGATTGATGGGTAGTTTGGCTACTGGTGCCGCATTGGGTGCTGGTATGTATGCTGGTCAAGCATTGGCAAGTCACCTGATGGGCGGTCACGAAAGTGGCAATCCCAATATGAACCCTAATATGAATCAAGTGGGCGGTCCAGCATCTTTAGATCCTAATTTTGGCGTGCAAGATGCTAGTTCTTGGGATGATGCCGGTGCAAGCTCAAGCTCATGGGATGACAGTGGTGGTGGCGATTTCATGAGTGATGTTTAATTCACTCACAATTAAGTAATTTATTTCAGAAAGTATTTATGGCCATTTCAATGTACCAAGCATCGATTCCACAATTGAAAAAGATGCTTGGCAATCTCTCTAGCCTTTTGACTAAGGCTGAAGAGCATGTTGCCGCCAAAGGTATTGATGGTGCTGTTTTGGTGGAGGGGCGCCTATTTCCGGATATGTTCCCTTTGGCCAAACAGGTGCAGATTGCTTGCGATCAAGTGAAGAATGGCATGGCACGTTTAGCTAGCATTGAGGCCCCCAAATTTGACGATAACGAAACTACTATTGCGCAGTTAAAAGAGCGCATTGCTAAAACGATTGCCTTTGTCGACACCATCAAACCCGAGCAAGTGAACGGCACGGAGGCCAAAGAGATTAAGTTTTCCGTCAAAGAGTGGAGCTTTGAGTTTGTCGGCGAGCAGTATGTGCTGACTTGGATTATTCCCAATTTCTACTTCCATGTCACTACGGCCTACAACATCTTGCGTCACAACGGCGTAGAAATTGGTAAAGCGGACTATCTCGGCTAATGGATCGCTTGCTTGAGATCATCGAAGTGGGGCATGCCTGGTTTTACCGGGCAAGCATCTATGCCTCGAATGCCTTCTTGGATGATCCAGCTATTCTGGCTTTTGCCTTTTGTTAGTAATAAACCAGTTACCACTTCAAGTGCATTGACCACCTTCGGGTGGTTTTTTGTTTCTCAGAATTTTTTCCTGTAAAAAGTAGGGTATGAAGACCTTTCCAAAAATGATCAGCAGTATTTTGATCTCTATTGCGACTACAGCTTTCGCTGGTTCAGCAACTCTGTATTACAACGGGGATATTGTGACAATGGAGGGTGATAGCCCTAAATATGTTGAGACCGTTCTAGTCAAGGATGACAAGATTGCCTTCGTGGGGACCATGAAAGACGCTCTAGTAGAAGTGGGTAGCAATGCCACTCTCTATGACTTAAAGGGTCATACTTTGTTGCCGGGATTTATTGATACCTGGGGGCATTTCGCTTTAATTGCCCAAGATACTTTTGGCGTCAATCTTGCCTATTTTTCTAAAAATCCTCCCAAGACGAAGTTGCAATTGCTTGAGAAGTTAAAAAATGAAACAAGACCATTTAATGGGTGGATCGTTGGCACGGGATATGCCGAAGCTGTATTAAGTGATGGCGCTATTAGCTTGGCGGAGTTGGATCAGACCTTTCCGGATACCCCTGTATTAATTGAAAACATTTCTACCTTAACCGGCATGGTCAATAGTGCAGGCCTGAAAAAATTGGGCATTACCACCAGCACTAAAGCAGTATCTGGTTTTATCCCAGTTAACCCCAAGACAGGGCAATTGACTGGCGAGTTAATTGGTATGCCTTATCTCACTGCCGTAGCAAAGGCTGTGGGTAAGTATTCTCAAGACCTCACGTTTGAGTCTTATCGCAAAGCTGAGAAGCTTTATGTGGCCAATGGTTTCACTACTGCGCAAAGCTATGAGGCGACATTGATGGATATGCGCAATATGCGTTTGGCGGTGGATCGAGGTGTGATCTCTATCGACCTCATTGCTTTGCCGACCTTTGATGTTGTCGACCAGCTATTGAATAACAATCCCAATTATCAATTTGGTATTTACAGCAAAGGCAATCGGGGCTTTAAGGTTGCCGGCATACAAGTGCCGACGGATGGCGCGCCACAACTGCGTTTGGCTTATTTCTCAAAACCATATCTCGATACCACGGGCTTTGCAAAAGATTGGCGTGGTTTTGCCTACTACCCACAGAGCTTAATTGATCAATACGCCAAGTTGGCTTATGAGAAGAATATTCAATACTTTGGCTATAGCAATGGCGATGCTGGTATCGATATGACGTTATTGGCTATTGATAAGGCAATGAAAGAAACTGGCGTGACAGAGGATCGTCGCACAGTAATTGCCCATTCATTCTTTGCGCGCGATGATCAGCTAGATGACTATAAAAAGAAAAACATCATGGCAGTCATGATGCCTAACGGTGCTTGGTTATATGGCGATGTTTATGACAAAACGCTGGGGGCGGAGAGGGCAAATAATCTGAGTCCTTTCAATAGCGCCAATGCAAAAGGGGTGGTAACTGCGCTGCACAATGACACGCCTTCATCCGGCCCTAATGTGCTCTTCTCGGTATGGAGTGCTGTCAATCGCCAAACCTTTTCTGGAAAAACTTTAGGCCCAGAGCAAAGAGTCGACCCTTATCTGGCGCTCAAAGGATTTACCAGTAACGCAGCCTATCTCTATAAAGAAGAGGGTAGTAAGGGCACGATTAGTGTTGGCAAGCTGGCTGATTTGGTGGAGTTGGATCAAAATCCCCTAAAGGCGGACCCAAAGAATATTAAAGATATTGGCGTTGTGCAGACCATTAAGGCCGGGGTTCCACTGCTCATTCACTAGAATGCTCAGTAGAAAAGCCAGTCAAAAGCTACTAAACCGCTTCTAAATGGGTCAAAAACCACGTTTTTGAAAAAATAAGCTGTGGGTCTTGAAATACTGTATGGATATACAGTATATTAGAACCCATGGCACTTATCGCACTTCCACAAAGCTCCTCAGAAAGCACTCTGACTCAGGCCCCACAGGCTTTGGCGACGAGCGACACCTACGAGTTCAAGCTTCTCAGTCACCGTATTTCAGCAGGATTTCCGAGTCCAGCGGCGGATTACGCTGAGGAAGGGCTCGATCTCAATAGCTATCTGATTCAAAACAAACCGGCCACCTTCATGTTCACCGTCAAGGGGGATTCAATGATGGGTGCGGGTATTTGTGACGGCGATAAGGTTGTCGTCGATAAAGCCCTCAAAGCAAAGCATAAAGACATCGTTGTCGCCGTAGTGGATGACGAGTACACCATTAAGCGCCTCTATCAATTGCGTGGCAAAACCGAGCTTCAGCCCGAGAACCCGAGTTACGAACCCATCACCTTTAACGAGAGCAGTCAGCTGCAGATCTGGGGTGTAGTGGTCGGGGTAGTGCGCAGATATAGCCACGCTAGCAGCAGAAACGGGAAGGCAATATGAATCAATCTGGCCAAACCAATCAGCTCTTTGCGCTGGTAGATGTGAACAACTTCTACGTTTCTTGCGAACGGGTATTTGCGCCCAAGTTAGAGGGCGTGCCGATGGTGGTGCTCTCCAATAACGATGGTTGCGCAGTGGCGCGCAGTGCGGAAGTAAAAGAGCTTGGCGTGAAGATGGCGACCCCCTGGTTTCAGATGCAAGATCTAGCTAAGAAGCATGGCATCCAGGCCTACTCATCAAACTACACCCTGTATGGGGATATGAGCAACAGGGTAGTTGAGGTCTTAAAAACCTTCACCCCGCATTTAGAGGTCTACAGCATTGACGAGAGTTTTCTCAGAATCGAGACTGTACTCAAGCAATACATCGATCCAGTAGAACTAGGTCAAACCATCAAGCAAACGATTAAAGACTCTACTGGCCTACCAGTGTGTGTAGGTGTTGGTGCCAGCAAGACCTTGGCTAAGTTGGCTAATCACCTAGCCAAAAAGCACAAACAGTTTGCAGGCGTATGCGATATCAGCGCTATGCCTAAAGAAGAGCTCTACCAGTGGATGACCGAAACACCAGTAGGGGAGGTGTGGGGTATCGGCAAGCAACTTAGCAAGAAACTCAAAGTACTACAGATCAATACTATTTTTGATTTGCTACAAACTTCACCGCAATCCATGCGCCAGCAATTTGGTGTTGTCATTGAACGTATTTGCTACGAGTTGCGCGGCGTATCTTGCCTAAGTCTGGAAGAAGTGGTGCCAGCTAAACAGCAGATCGTTTCCTCGCGTAGCTTTGGTAAACCAGTGACCTCCATGGAGCAGTTAGCAGAATCCGTTGCTACTCATATTGCAAGAGGTGCGGAGAAGCTCAGAGGTCAGCAATCCGTTACGGGCGCGCTCACGATCTTTATCCAAACCAATCCGCATAAGCCTGAGCCCCAATACCACCAGAGCGTCACCATTCCATTGGCTGATCCTAGTGATAACACCTTAACGCTAACAACTGCCGCACTCAAAGGCTTAAAGCAAATCTATCAAGCAGGCTTTAAGTACAAAAAAGCCGGAGTGATGTTCAGTCTCTTGGCAGATAAGCCCACAGTGCAGCAATCCCTTTTTGATGACATGGAAGTCAAAGGCAAGTCAGCTCATCTCATGAAAGCTATGGACTCGATTAACAATCGCTTTGGTAATGCCGTCATCAGAACCGCAGTATCTGGAACCACTCAAGACTGGAAGATGAGATCAGGCAACAGATCACCCAACTACACCACGCAGTGGGATGAATTACCCGTAGCGCGATAACAAATGAATGAATCAAAAGCAGCAAGCAAACACAGTAAATAACTTAGTCAGCAAGTAAACAAGGAGAAACACATGGACCTATTAAATAACTTCAACGGCATCTCACTCGCAGCCATCATGATTCTGTCTTACTGCGCGGTACTGAAAAGCACCAGGCGTAATGAGCAAACTAATACACGCGTATTTAGCCGCAAATATCAGTAGGCAGGCCTGAAGAGTGGATGAAAACAATAAGTAGCAAAGAAGCGCAGTAGAGGAAGTAAAAATATAAGCAGCAGGCCTAGAAGGGGAATAAGGAAATCACGGATTCCTTATTCCCTGTTGATGGGTGGAAAAGGATTGGGCTCGAGAGATCTCAATCCTTTTTATTTAGCACTCCTTTAGGGTGAAGATTATCAAAATCCTCTCTTTTGGAGTGGTACTAAAAATCAGGTCAGTTCAGTTGTTAGCAATCGTTACCCAATGTTTTATATAGGGGTAACAGAGGGTGGCCTACGTTCGGGGATATTTGATGCTGGCCGCTTAATTCATCATGCTCGAAAAATGCTGGCTATTAGAGAAAGTAGCACTAGTCATACCGGCGGCTGGTTGCGTCATGCTGTCGAGCGTTACGATGACAATGTGGCCGCACACGCGCTAGGAGCTAATGACCCTGAATTTTTTCACAACTTGCTAGGCGATATTTATATTGCCGTTGCACATCAAGGACATGATGCCTGGGCTCCTGCTAGTGTTGAGGGGACTGTTTTAGATTTTGTGGAGAGCGCGTTGAATGCTCGACATGGCAATATGCAGAAAATGAACACTGCTGGTCTGGGGCGGGACCCGGTTGATATTCAGCTCCCAGGAAATTTTGATCAAATTGTTGATGAATTCATCGCGATTAGATAGTTTTACTGAATTATAAAAAACCCACCATTCTTTTTAAAAAGTATGGTGTCTTCAGGCCAAATCTAAGTCAACCACCCAGGGCTTTGCGCAGATACTCTGACACATTGTCTTGACGCAGCATCCATTGCTTGTAATCACTAGGTACCTGGCTAATGAGTTCGCCTTTATGTTTGCCAAAGGGCATGATGGTCGGAATGCGTGCCTTCTCAGACATTTCCCATAGGGCATCCAAGGAAGCGGGTTGCAAGCGATCCAGAATCTGACCCAAAATCTTAGAGCAGATCCATACATCCGCTAATGCGCTATGCGCATCACGCAATTGTTCTCTAGCAGTAGCTCTTTCAAAGTGATAGAGCAAAGCGCTCTGTGTATGACTATCCAACTCAGGCCAAAGGCTGCGAGCCAGTGCAAGAGTGCAAATACGTTTCACATCTGGCTTACCAATAGCCTCCCAGTCAAAATCAACGCTATGGCCAATAATGTACTTGGTGCCACCAGGCAATCTAAAAGAGCTGCTAGCGGGGCAATTGACCAATTCCTCATCCATGATGTGATGGGTCGCTAAGGCGCCTAAGCTAATCGGCTTGCCAGGGTTGTAACGCTGAACCCAAGGATTGCCGACAGCAAGCGGATTGATAGAAGTCACATCCAAAGAGGCGGCCTCAATAATGACTGCATCGTTCTTATCGGTGGCTTCTACATCGAAAATGATGGCTTGGGGCATGGGCTTCATAACTGAAAAGGATTTGAATGGCTATTGTGCCTTGAAGTTTTGAGAATCTCACGATTCGTTAGCATTTTTCCTACGCAGGATTAATCTTCATGCACTGTTATTCATGTTTTTAAACCTCTACGCTGAACCCTTCAATCTGAGGAGGGTTTGGTTTGCGAGTTTATATAGAGTGTTCCCATAAGCATTTGCAGCTATTTCGAATCTCTTTGGATTCAAGAGTCATCCTAGTTTTGCTGATTATTTGGATGATTTGGGGGATCTTCAGGGTCTTAAAGATCCTGTAAATGGCGTAAATCTAGCTTTGGGGGAGGTGGACGAGCCCGACCCCCGGCACTGACAGAATTGGGTTTGGCTGCTTCGTTCCCGACCTGACCAGGTTATCCAAACCGCCATGCGGGGAGGCCCGTCCACTTACCATTTTAGCTTGTTAGAATGTAAGACATGACAGCATTGGCTTTAGCCCGTTCGTGGCGCCCTAAAACTTTCTCCCAATTGGTAGGACAAGACCATGTGGTTAAGGCATTAACCCATGCCTTAGATCAAGGCCGCCTACACCACGCTTGGCTCTTTACGGGCACCCGCGGGGTCGGAAAGACCACTATTGCTCGAATTATGGCCAAAGCCCTCAATTGCACCGGGGAAGATGGCCAGGGTCGTATGACCTCAGAGCCTTGTGGAAAATGCCCGGCTTGCATGGAAATCGATGCAGGCCGCTTTGTTGACTATATCGAGATGGATGCTGCCAGTAACCGTGGCGTCGATGAAATGGCTCAACTGCTTGAAAAAGCAGCCTATGCACCAAGCAATGCCCGTTACAAGGTTTACATGATTGACGAGGTGCACATGCTCACCAATCATGCCTTTAATGCCATGCTCAAGACGCTCGAAGAGCCGCCTGAACATGTGAAGTTCATACTTGCGACAACTGATCCGCAAAAGATTCCGGTAACGATTCTGTCGCGTTGCTTGCAGTTCAATCTCAAGCAAATGCCAGTACCGCTCATCGTTGAGCATCTAGAAAAAGTACTCGCAGCAGAAAAGGTTGATTGCGAAACCAATGCACTACGTGTGTTGGCAAAAGCAGCACAAGGCTCTATGCGTGATGCTTTGTCCTTGACCGATCAAGCCATCGCATATGCTGCTGGCAAAGTGTCGGAAGAAGCAGTGCGCGGCATGCTTGGCACGCTCGATGATGCTTATCTTATTCGGATTTTGGATTCACTCATTGCAAAAGATGGTGCGACATTACTCGCGATTGCCAATAAGATGGGTGAGCGCAGCATGTCTTTCTCATTAGCGCTGGCAGATCTATCCAGTCTCATTCAGAAGATCGCTGCAGCACAAATCGTCCCTGAATCTGTTTTAGAAGACTGGCCTGAAGCGGCGGACATTCGTCGCTTGGCTGGTGCACTCTCAAAAGAAGAGGCGCAACTCTTTTATCAAATCAGTATTACTAGCCGTCCCGATTTATCGCTTGCTCCTGACGAGCAAACTGGCTTTGCCATGACGCTTTTGCGCATGCTGGCCTTTCGTCCAGGAAATGACGGAGCGAGAGCGGGTGGCAATGGCGCGCCTCCAGTAGCGTCTGCACCTAGGGCTCCCGCTAATCAAACTGCTTCTCCAGCTGCTGCGCCGGTGCGCAGTGCGGCACCTGCATCTGCTGCTCCGGTCGCCACTCCAGCTTCAACCCCTGCAGCTCCTGCCGCCGCCCCATCAGCACCAGCGGCGTCTGCATCCGCGGCCGATCGTCCAGACTGGCATGCCTTGATGCGTCAATTGCCGGTGAAGGGTTTGGTTCAGCAGTTAGCGTTTCAGACAGAATTGCAAGATTGGGAAGATGCTCCCGCAGGTGTGCGCGCAACGGTTGTCACACCCATGCCGCAGCTCGCTTCAGAAGCTTCTGTTGTCCGTCTAGCTGATGCCTTGACTGCGCATTTTGGCAAGCCAGTCAAACTCATTATTGAAAAAGGTGAAGTTGAAGGCAAGACTGTGGCTAAGGTCGATGCGCAGATTCATCAAGAGAAAAGACAAAACGCAGAGCAGATGATTGCTCAAGATCCATTTATTCAGCAATTAGAAAAAGAGTTTGGCGCCAAAGTGGTTGGCGGCTCTGTTAAACCTCTTTAATTGCTAGATCAATCAATATAGATATAAGGAAATAAAGCGATGATGAAAGGTGGCCTTGCTGGTTTGATGAAACAAGCCCAGCAGATGCAAGAGAAGATGAAAGTGGCGCAGGAGCAGTTAGCTGCGCTTGAAGTGACTGGTCAAGCCGCAGGCGGACTCGTTAAAGTCACCATCTCTGGCAAACACGAAATGAAGCGCGTACAGATCGATCCAGGCGCAATGGATGATCGCGAAATGCTCGAGGACTTGTTGGTGACCGCCTATACAGAAGCATTCAAGCAAGTAGAGGCGGCAAGTTCACAAGTGATGTCTGGCGCAACGGCTGGCATGCCGATGCCTCCTGGTTTCAAACTACCGTTTTGATCGTTAAACACTAATGGCACGTCATGAAGCTCCGCAAGATGCTCTCGGTCGATTGATCGAAGCATTGCGGGTATTGCCAGGAGTAGGACCGAAGTCTGCGCAACGCATGGCTTTCTACTTGCTCCAGCATGATCGCAATGGTGCGGCAGTCTTAGCTCAATCATTGGGTGAGGCTGTAGAAACCGTTGGGCACTGCGCCCGCTGTAATACTTTCTCAGAAACCCAAATCTGCGGTACTTGCAATGATGATCGTCGTGACCCATCCTTGCTGTGCATTGTGGAGACGCCCGCTGACCAAGTGATGGTGGAGCAGACATTAAGTTTCAAAGGTAATTACTTTGTACTAATGGGGCGCATCTCGCCACTCGATGGCATGGGCCCCAATGAAATTCACTTCGATCGATTACTTAATCGCATTGAATCCCCTGATACCGGTGTGTCGGTAAGGGAAGTAGTTCTAGCAACTAATTTCACGAGTGAAGGTGAGGCAACCGCCCATTACATTGGTGAGGTGCTCAAAGCCAAAGGCATCAAAGTCACCAGAATCGCTAGAGGCATTCCGGTGGGTGGCGAGCTTGAGTATGTAGATGCCGGCACCTTAGCTAGAGCGCTGATGGATCGCCGTACTGTTGGCTGAGCACCACCTCCGCATCATTCCCGGCGTCAATCGTCACCAAATCGACATAAATTCTAGGTAAATTGCCTCTTTTTGGGGATAATTTGGCCTGCACCAATGTTGAGCTTCAATCTCACGCCGTGCCATCTGATTTGTCTTATTTGTTACCTCAGTAGATCCGGCTACTTGTCGAAGATGCTACTTACCGTGAAATTGTGAATGACCCGCAAGCTTTTACTCGCTCTCTTGTTAGGTTTTGTTGTCGCTTCTGCGTGCGCGCAGAGAGCGGGGTCGGGCGCTGACCAAATTGCAAGTTTTGCGGATAACCTTTCTTGGTTGCCAACCGAGGGGGAGCTATTTGGTTTGCCAGTAAACGTTCATGGCCAAACAACCTACATCAATCAGCGGTACAACCCATTCAATTCTCCTTACCAGGGACAAAATAGTCTGTCGCCCAATAAGTCGATGAGCTATACCTGGTCCGGCACGTTGTTCTTAGGCGCTCGTATTGCAGAAAATACAGATATTTATTTCAATCCCGAAGTAGTTTCTGGCGTTCCTTTCTCTGGCTTGACCGGACTGGGCGGCCCAACCAATGGTGAAGCAACTCGCGCGCAGGGTGCGCAAGCCCATTTTTATTCAGCGCGCGCTTTCTTGCGTCAAACGATTAATCAAGAGGGCGATAAGCTCGAACTAGAAAATGATGCGAATCAAATCACCCAAATACTGAGTAGCAATCGTTTTGTCATTACTGCTGGACAATTTTCTACTCTAGATATTTTTGACGACAGCAAGTACGCCAAAGACCCTCGTGTTCAGTTTATGAACTGGGGCAATATGACTTACCTGTCATATGACTATGCAGCTGATGCTCGTGGTTATAGCTGGGGCTTGGCGGGTGAGTGGTATCGCGATAACTGGGTATTTCGCGCTTCACGGATGCTTACTCCCAAAAGTCCAAATGGCCGAGATTTGAATTGGCAAATCTTTAATGCTTATGGTGATCAACTTGAAGTAGAGCGCCAGCATAATATTGGCGGCTTGCCAGGTAAGGTGAGCGTGCTCGGCTATCGCAATCGCATGGTAATGGCGCGTTTTACAGATGCAACGAATTACTTAATTGCCAATCAAGTGCAAGGCACTCAAGCTATTTTTAATGTGCGTAATTCCGCTCAAATTAAAACGGGTGTTGGTGTGAATGCGGAGCAAGCCCTGACCAAAGATATGGGCGTCTATATGAGGGCATTTACCTCAGATGGCCATACAGAAACTATGGCCTTTGCAGAGGCTGATAGTTCTTTGTCGGTTGGCATGGGTATCAATGGTGAGCGTTGGGGCAGGGCTAAAGACACCATTGGTGTGTCCGCAATGCTAAATGGCATTTCTTCAAATCGTAGAGCCTATTTGCAGGCGGGCGGTATTTCTAACTTTGTCGGTGACACTCCTTACCCCTATAACGGCCCTTCTCAAACCATTACTTATAAGCCAGAACAAATCAGCGAAATTTATTACAACGCCTTGGTGGTCCAGAATGTGCTGCTTGGCCTAAATTACCAGCACATCGTTAATCCAGCCTATAACGCTGCTCGTGGCCCTGTAAATGTCGTGTCTTTTAGGGTTCATGCTGAATTTTAGATGTCTTTTAGTGGTTTGATTTAATTATTGCCTTTAGAATCAATGGCTTAGAAATTCTCAATTAATAGACTTTTGGGTTTTCTCACCTATAATCTTTCAAACCCCCTATTAGTGCAGGGAAACCTGCATTTGGGGCTATAAAAACAGCATTAGTACAGATTTAGAGGCAGCCGATTTGATTCACGGCCAGAAAAAAATGCGCTTAGCGCTACATACAACAGCGACCCCTATGAAAAGGGTGGCTTGTGCCGTTGCCTCTCTGTTTTTTACCGCCTCTGTTTTTGCACAATCAAATTCTGCAAATGTCGGTATCCCAGCTTCAGTGACGGTTCAGACTAGTGAGTCCAAGGATTCTTTGTCTGCGCCACCAATGGTTAGTAATGAGCCGGCGGCAAACCCGGCCAATGCTTCATCACTATTTGCGCCAGTAAAACCCAGCAATACGCCAAAGATCTACACCAAGGGTGCGCCATCAGGTCCTTCCGAAATGGATTTGCGTCAGCTCTGGACGGAATTGAAGTTAAATAATCCACAACTGTCTTCCCTGCGTGAGTCTTACCTCTCCGCAAAAGCGACTGTGCCGCAAATTGCTGCGCCATCTAATCCGCAGGTCGGCTTAGTGTGGTCTGGGATGCCGGTAAATTCCCCGTTTGCTTTGGGTGGAGCAAATGCGCCAAGTGCTGCCAACTCAGGCGGTATTAGTAGCAATAACTCGATTTCCGTTACCCAAGCATTTCAGTTCCCGGGCAAGAAAAGCTTGGCGGCCAATATTGCCGATACCAATGCTGAGGCTTTGTTGGCGCAAACCGAATCCACTTATTTGCAATTGGGTGCGCAACTCTCGACTTTGTATTACGGTGCACTGGCTTCACAGAAACAACTTCAGGTTTTGAAAGAGTCCGTGTTGCGTTTGGAAATGATTAAGAACGTCGCTAAAGCGCGTTACTCCAATAATGCCGCCGCCTATGTTGAATACCTCAATGCACAAGTATCACAAAGTGCTGCGCAGGCTGATCAATTTAATGTGGAGCGTCAACTTCAGGTTGCATTGAACAATATCAACACCCTAGTTGGCCGTCACTCAAGAGAGAAGTTGGTATTGCGGGGTGATGTACGTCGCGCTATGACAGGTATGCCTACCTTGATTGAGTTGGAAGACTATGCAGAGTCTAGTCATCCATCCTTGAAGAGCTCCGCATTGCAATTAGATGCCGCCCGCAAAGGGGTTGACCTGGCGAAGAAGGCGTATTTGCCAGACTTCCAGGTGATTGGTTCATCCTACACGCCACGCGGTCCATTTGCTGCAAATAATGGCGCTTTGTTTTATCAGTTTGAGCTAGATCTCGTTATTCCTTTGTATTTCTTTACCAAGGAAAAGTATGGTGTGGAGCAGGCGCAGCGTAATCAAGCGGCTGCTGAGGCGGGCGATATTTCCAATCGTCAGCAGATCGTGCTGGCCGTGAACAGCGCTTACGCCGCTTACGAGCAAGCGAAAAATCAAACCCAATTTTTAAAAGAGCGCCAAGTTCCGCAAGCAGATGCTGCATATAAGGTGGGCTTAACGCAGTACTCCAATAATGGTCAGGGATTTAACGATTTGCTGACAGCGCAAACACAATTGCGCAATCTCGAAGTTCAATTAGCGCTGGCGGAGAGCAATCTCTTGCAGGCGCAAGCGACATTGCTAGTGACATCTGGCAAAGAACCTTTTTAAGGAGCAGTGTTGAAAGACAAAATTATTTCTTTCTTGAAGTCTGCGCTCAAAACGCTTGGAGAGCTTTGGAGTCGATTGCTGCATAAGGCCAGCGCCAAAGAAGAAGAGATCCGCAAATCCTACTGGGCATTGCCACCTGCGACGCGAGCTCGTATTCGCCTCATGGCCATTTGCATTTCAATACTCATGCTTGGAATTGTGATTGGCTTAGCTGTTAACGTAAACCGCCCGGTGAAACTTGAGAAGAGTGATAAAAGTCTCAAGATTGAAAAAACAGGATCAATGGAGTTGCGTTTGCAGGGTGTTGAGCTCAACCCTGATATTTATATTTTTCAAACCGCAGTGAAGGTTCCCGTTCCAGTTGAGCTCAATGTGCCTGGCCGCCTGGCTTTTAATGCCGAAAAATCGAAGGTACTCTCCGCTCGAGCGCCGGGCAGGGTAGAGCGTATTTATGCTTTTGATGGTGCTGATGTCAGTGTCGGATCTCCAGTGGTTGAACTGTATAGCCCAGAATTTATTTCCGCTCAGCAGGAGTTTTTGTTGTCTTCCAAGATGGCAAAAGTCCTTGAGGAAAATAAAACAATGAGCGATCTCTTGGGTGACGCTCGCATTACCCAGCAGGCCGCTGCTAACCGCATGCGCAATCTGGGTGCTGGAGAAGGTGAAATTAAGTCTTTAGAAAAAACAGGGAAGACTCAGCCCAATCTTGTGATGCGTTCGCCATTAGAAGGAATTGTGGTCAAGCGCTCCGTTGAGCCTGGATCAATTGTGAATTCAGGGGATGTCTTAGTTACTCTGGCCAATCCTAAAGAGTTGTGGTTTTTAGGAAGCGTGTACGAACAAGATATTCGGAAGATTCAAAAAGGACAGACAATGATTTTGCGTTCGCAGTCCTATCCCGATAGAGAGTTCATTGCTACCGCCAATTACATTGCTCCAGTGATTGATCCTGAGACTCACGCCTTATTAATCCGTTGCGATGTTGAGAACCCAGATGGCTTCTTGCGCCCGGATATGTATGTCAATGCCAGATTAAAAATTGGAGATGCTGAAGCAGTAGTTGTGCCCCAGTCAGCTATCGTTCGCATTCGTGAAATGCGTTACGCCATCATTAAGACAGCTCCTGATACCTTCCGCCGGTTTGTGGTTAAAGGCTATGACTTAGATGGAAAGCGCTTCGCGGTTACCGAGGGTCTTGAGCCTGGAATGCAAGTATTGACTGATGGCGCGGTCCTATTGAATGACCGTTTCGCCAAGCAGGAGGAATAAGTGAGTTTAGTTACCTCATTTATTCGGGGGGTTTTAGAAAAGCGCGTCGTTATTTTGATCGCTTCTGGCATATTGCTTTGCTTGGGCGCATTCAGCCTAAAAGAGTTGCCGATTCAGCCATACCCCGGTGTCGCGCCATTGACTATTCAGGCGATTTCTCAATGGCCTGGTCGAAGCACGACTGAGGTAGAGCAGCAAGTCACGATTCCAGTTGAGAATGCGCTTGCTGGTATTCCTGGGGTAAAGACGTTTCGTTCTGTTTCTTTATTTGGCCTATCCGTTGTTACTCTGAAATTTAATGACAATGCTGATCCCTTTAAAGCACGACAGATTTTTATTACCAGCCTGTCCAATGTGGCATTTCCGCCGGGGGTGAACTCTAGCGTTAGCCCTGATTCGGATGCGACTGGGGAGATTTTGCGTTACCAGGTTAAATCTGATTACGCATCGCCTACGCGATTAAAAACTTTACAGAACTATGAGATCTATAAAGAGTTAAAGCAAACACCGGGTATCGCTGATGTCTCATCCTTTGGCGGTAAGGTTCGTCAGTACCAGGTGATTGTCAGCCCTGAAAGTCTTCAATCCAAGGGTGTAACGGTTCCGCAGTTAATTGACGCCCTATCAAAGGCAAATGACAATACTGGCGGCGGCGTTCTTCCTAGTGGGGAACAGCAATTTGTTGTGCGTGGCGTTGGTTTGTTGCGCAATATCGAAGATATTAAGCAGGTAGTTATTGCGGTGAATAAAGGTGTGCCGATTCGGATTGGCGATGTAGCCACAGTACAGATTGGCAATGCCCCAAGATTGGGTTTATTCCAGTTTGACGACAATCCAGATTCAGTAGAAGGGATTGTTTATTTGCGTCGCGGTGAGAACGCATCTGAAGTTTTGGCTAGAGTCCGCGACAAGATATCCAATATCAATAATCACATTTTGCCGCCTGGCATTGAGGTCAAACCTTTCTATGATCGCCAGGTATTGCTAGACATTACTGTTGGCACAGTGAAGCACACCATGTTTTTTGGTATCACGATGGTGTTGGCGTTGCTGTATCTCTTTTTGGGTAACTTGCGTGCTGCAGCTGTGGTTGCTGCGGTCATTCCGCTGGCGCTGTGCTTTTCCTTCATTCAGATGTATCTATTCAATGTGCCTGCGAATTTAATTTCCCTAGGTGCAATTGACTTCGGTGTGATCGTCGATGCCGCGGTCATCATTACTGAGAATGTGATGCGTCACCTGGAAGAGGGCGGCAACCGCCTGAAGCAAAGTATTATTTTGGCGACTAGTGAAGTGCAGCGCGCGATGGTGTATTCAACCAGCATCATTATTGTTGCCTATTCACCGTTATTTCTCATGGGTGGTGTCGAGGGCATTATCTTTAAGCCAATGGCCTTCACCATGGGCTTTGCTCTGATAGCTTCGATCATTTTGAGTCTAACCTTTTTGCCGGCTGCGATTTCTTTGGTATTCGGCGATAAATTCCACCATGCGCCACCTAAATTCATTACTTGGATGTTAGAGCGTTATAAGCCTTTACTGCGTAAATGGATGGATCACCCGCGCCATGTCATTGCTGTATCTGTTTTCATTTTAGGTATAACGCTATTGAGTGCTACCCGTTTGGGAACAGCATTCTTGCCGACTCTTGAGGAAAATAATATTTGGCTGCGTGTGACATTGCCAAATACGGTTGATTTGGATTATTCAATCAAAGTTGCCAATCAATTGCGCGAGATCTTTTTAAAACAGCCAGAGCTGGAGAAAGTGGCCGTACAAATTGGTCGTCCAGATGATGGAACGGATTCAACAGGGGTATTTAACCAAGAATATGGGCTTTATCTCAAGTCTCCAGAAGAGATGCCTAAGGGGTCGAGCAAGGCTTTATTGCTACAACACCTTCAGGCAGAGTTAAACAAGATCCCGGGCGCTAACTTTAGCTTCTCGCAATATATTCAAGATAACGTCAATGAGGCGCTTTCTGGAGTGAAGGGTGAAAACTCGGTCAAGATTTATGGCGCAGATTTAGATGTCCTAAATCAAAAGGCGCACGAGGTTGTGGCTCAACTCAAAAAAGTGCGCGGCATTGAAGATGAAAATATCTTGAAGGAGTTGGGTCAACCGACTTTAAATATTCAGATTGATCGAGAGCAGGCTGCTCGCTACGGTGTGAATGTAAGTGATATTCAAACAGTGGTAGCCAATGCAATTGGCGGAGCTCCGGTATCGAATTTCCTCGAAGATGAAAAAACCTTTGGCATCGCGGTTCGCCTCAATGAGGCTAGCCGTAACGACATTCCTGATGTTGCTAGTTTGCTGATTGACACACCCAATGGTCAAAAGGTACCACTCTCCATGGTCGCCAATGTGCGCCTGACGGATGGCCCTTTCTTTATTTACCGAGAGGCTGGTCGACGCTATATCGCAGTAATCTTTAGTGTGCGCAATAGGGATTTGGGTGGCGCCGTTGAAGATGCCAAGTATCTCGTCGAGAAAAATGTCGCCTTGCCAACCAACTATACGATTGCATGGGATGGTCAGTTCAATCAAATGAAAGCTGCTCAGCAAAAGTTGATGGTCATCATTCCGCTCACGCTGCTGGCGATCTTCTTGTTGTTGGTTGCTGCATTGGGCAATATTCGTGATGCTGTGATTGTGTTGATCAACGTACCCTTTGCCGCTATTGGCGGCATTATCGCCTTGCATCTTGGTGGTGAGACTTTGAGTATTTCAGCGCTCTTTGGATTCTTATCTTTATTCGGCATCGCCATTCAAGATGGTGTCATTTTGATTTCCTATATTAATAAGACCGTTGCTGAGGAGCATGGCGCCATGAAAGATGCCATGGTGGATGGGGCGGCATTGCGTGTAAGGCCGGTACTGATGACTGCCATGCTTGCTGGCCTCGGACTTTTACCTGCAGCTCTGTCTCACTCGATTGGCTCCGAAGCGCAGCGACCTTTGGCCTTGGTCATTGTTGGTGGTATGGTGACAACAACGATCTTAACTTTATTGGTTTTACCAGTACTTTACGCTTCGCTCAGAGGTAGGGGTAAACACAGTCAGGGACTCATTTGATATGTCAGAACATCAACAGCCGCATATCCTGATCTCTAACGATGATGGGTATCTTGCGCCAGGTCTTTTAGCTCTGGTCAATGCGATTCGTCCATTGGGTCGCGTGACCGTGATTGCTCCTGAGCAAAATCACAGTGGCGCCTCTAACTCATTAACGCTGTCTAGACCGCTGTCGATTCATCGAGTAGCGGGCGGTGAGCGCGATGGTTTTTTATTCGTCAACGGCACTCCAACCGATTGTGTGCATATCGCTATGACCGGTTTCTTGGAAGAGAAGCCGGACCTCGTGGTCTCTGGCATCAATCAAGGCGAGAACATGGGTGAGGACACTCTGTACTCCGGTACTGTGGCTGCCGCTGTCGAGGGTGTCATGTTTGGTGTACCCGGCATTGCCTTCTCGCAAATTGATAAAGGCTGGAATCGTATTGATGATGCCGCTAAAGCCGCTCACGATATCGTCGCGCAAATGTTGGTATCGAAGCTTGCGCATACAGAAGGCGCGGCAACTTTACTGAACGTCAATATTCCTAATCGACCCTATGCTGATTTATATCGTTGGCGCGTTACCCGCTTGGGTAATCGCCACCATTCTCAGCCGGTAGTGGTGCAAAAAAGCCCACGTGGCGAAGAGATTTATTGGATTGGCGCAGCAGGGGATGCTAAAGATAGCTCTGAAGGAACGGACTTTCATGCGATTGATGATGGCTGCATTTCCATTACGCCAATGCAGTTGGACTTAACGCATCACGCCCGTCTAGCGGCCATGCGTGCTAATGGTTGGGACCGCGGTTGAAGCCTGCAGTAGAACGGAATGCCGGTCATCGGCACGCCTTAGCAGCGAAAGTACTCGCTGCTGGGGTAAAGCACCACAAAACATTAGAAGCGATCGCTACAGTGCCGCGTCATGCTTTCATGGATGCGGGCATGCATCCACAAGCTTATGAAGATACCGCTTTACCCATTGGACATTCTCAAACGATTTCTAAGCCATCCGTAGTGGCTCGCATGATCGAGTTGCTGCATAAGCCAAGACACAAGCTTGGCAAAGTTTTAGAAATCGGCACAGGTTGCGGTTATCAGGCGGCAGTCCTCAGTTTGTTGGCGGATGAGGTCTATTCAATTGAACGTATTCGTCCATTGCATGACATGGCAAGGGCTAAGTTGAGGCCATTTCGGATTAATAATCTGCGACTCATTTATGGTGATGGCATTTTGGGTCTTCCTCAAGCAGCCCCATTTGATGGAATCATCCTGGCTGCCGCTGGCTTGGGTATTCCGGATGCCTTATTGGATCAGTTGGCTATTGGCGGTCGCTTAGTTGCCCCAGTTGCCAAAAATGAAAAAGAGCAGCAATTGATTATGGTCGAGCGAATGAGCTCCCAGCGCTACCAAAGAACCGTTCTGGACGAGGTCTTTTTTGTCCCCTTACAATCAGGGGTAGTATGAGAGATCCAATGACTTCAATCGCCAAACTCCTTCTATTGCTTGCCGCTATTGCCTCATTAGCAGTCAATGTGGGTTGCTCTTCAACACCGCGCGCTAAGCCTGCGAATGTAGTTGATCGCAGTGGTGGTAGCAGCGAGCCAGCTCCTCCTGGGTACTATCGCGTCAAACGCGGCGATACCTTGGCGCGCATTGCTTTGGATAATGGTCAGTCCCCTCGAGATGTGGCGCAGTGGAACAATATGTCCAACCCCAATCAGATTGAAGTGGGAGATCTGATTTTGGTAAGACCGCCAGCCGGTCCAAAGACTCCTGTTAAGCCGGTAAGCAAAACCCCAAGCAATATCGATGCTCCAAAGACAGATGTACCAAAAGCAGACGCATCTAAAGTAGATGCTCCTAAAGCAGATGCTTCAAAAGAAATGGTTGCTGAGCCAGGCATTCGTTTGTCATGGCCCGCTAAAGGTAAAGTTACCGAAGAGTTCAATGATAAGAATAAGGGTATTGATATCGCTGGAAAACTCGGTGAGTCAGTTGCCGCCGCCTCCGATGGCAAGGTAGTCTATGCCGGTAATAGTCTGCGTGGCTATGGCAATCTTGTGATCATCAAGCATGACAATACCTACTTAACCGCTTATGCCCATAACCGCACACTGTTAGTAAAAGAAGGTGATACGGTTAAGAAGGGGCAAAAGATTGCCGAAATGGGTGACACCGATGCGAATGCAGTCAAGCTCCACTTTGAATTACGTGTAAATGGCAAACCGGTAAATCCAACGCCATATTTGCAGTAATTGCCGCTTAATTCATTTCTCGTTAATTGAGTATGGCAACTGTTCTCGTATTTGATATTGAAACGATTCCCGATGTCGCGGGCTTACGTCGACTTGACGATTATCCAGACTCGATGTCAGATAGCGAGGTTGCTGCAAAAGCGATGGCTGAGCGTGCCGAGAAAACCGGTAGTGAGTTTCTTCCTTTGTACCTTCAGCGCATATGCGCTATCTCTTGCGTCATTCGTAGGACCACTAAAGATGGCTCGCCTCAAATCAAGGTAGGCACCCTGGGAACGTCAGAAGATGATGAGAAGGTGCTCATTCAAACTTTCTTTGAGCTCATTGAAAAATACACTCCGCAATTGGTTTCATGGAATGGCAGTGGCTTTGATTTGCCAGTGCTGCATTACCGCGCTTTAGCCAATCATGTGCAAGCACCGCGCTATTGGGAGATGGGCGAGAGTCAAGAAAACGATAGCCGCGAGTTTAAGTGGAATAACTACATCAGCCGTTATCACATGCGCCATCTCGATATGATGGATCTCTTAGCAAAATTCAATGGTCGTGCTAACGCCCCATTGGATGGCTTGGCAAAACTTTGCGGATTCCCCGGCAAGATGGGGATGGATGGCAGTCAGGTTTGGCCAGCCTATCAAGATGGCAAGATCGATGACATTCGACGCTATTGTGAAACCGATGTGGTGAATACCTATCTCATGTATTGCCGCTTTCAATTGATGCGCGGCGGCTTTTCTTTGGAAGAGTACAAAGAAGAAATCATTTTCGTAAAAGAGTATTTGGAGAATCTCGCAAAAGAACCTAATGGCGCGCAATGGCAAGAATATCTTTTAGGCTTTGCTCCGGATGCGTAGAGGAGAAAAGCCAGTTCATATCGTCGTGACTGAGCCAGTGCGGGTAGAGTCTCTTGATCTTGATGCGCAAGGGATAGCGCGTTTGGCGCCAAATGAAGAAGAGGCTGCGCAAGGCCAAAGCGGCAAGGTGGTCTTTATTCAAGGCGCATTGCCCACTGAGTTGGTTTCTTACGTGATTACCCGTGATAAAGCCCGCTTTAGTAAGGCCAAAGTTCTCGACATATTAAAACCCGCTGTATTTAGGGCTGAGCCCAAATGCAAAGCCTTTGGCGTCTGTGGCGGCTGCACGATGCAGCATTTGGATATTCGGGCGCAGGTTGCCATGAAGCAACGTGTATTGGAAGATGATCTAAAACACATTGCGAAAGTCGCGCCTGAAGAACTTCTTCGTCCGATGGGTGGTCCCGCTTGGGAGTACCGTCATCGCGCACGATTGAGCGCTGTCAATCGCTCGATCAAAAAAGGCACTGTTTTGATCGGTTTTCATGAGGGCAAGAGTGGCTATGTAGCGGATATGACAGCTTGTGAGATTTTGCCTAAACATGTCTCTGATCTGCTTCCGGAAATGCGCAAATTGGTGATGGGTTTATCGATCGTTGATCGCATGCCCCAAATTGAAATCGCCGTAGGTGAGCCTGAGGATCCAAATTCTGATGACCTCAAAAAATTAAAGCCGGTAACGGCATTGGTATTTCGCACGCTCTTACCCTTAACGCCTGCCGATGAGCAATTACTTAAGGATTTTGCTGATCAATATCAGGTATGGATTTGGTTGCAGCCCAAAGGGATTGAAACCGTCGCGCCGTTTTACCCATTGACTGGCAAGCTTTGTTATCGCTTGCCTGAGTTTGAGGTGGAAATGCCGTTTAAGCCGGCGGATTTCACACAAGTGAACCATATGATGAATCGCGCGCTGGTTAGTCGCGCCATTCGCCTGTTGGAGGTAAAGCCATCTGATCGTGTACTGGATTTGTTCTGTGGCATTGGTAACTTCACCTTGCCGCTGGCAAGAAGAGCAAAGAGTGTGTTGGGTATCGAGGGCTTGGCGAGCTTAACCACCAGGGCCAATGAAAATGCGCTTCATAATGGCCTGGCTGATAAAGCAAGCTTTATGCAGAGCAATTTATTTGAGGTGAGCACCGAGACCATTGCTTCGTGGGGTAAAGCGGATCGTTGGTTGATGGATCCACCGCGTGAAGGTGCAATGGAGATTTGTCAGGCATTAGCGCAATTGCATGAGCAGGGTAGTGACCTACCGCCTCAACGCATTGTGTATGTTTCTTGCAATCCTAAAACACTTGCGCGGGATGCCGAGATTTTGTGTCACCAGGCTGGCTATACTCTCAAGAGCGCGGGCATTGTTAATATGTTCCCTCACACCTCCCATGTGGAGTCGATGGCGGTATTTGAAAGGCCCTATGCTACCTAGCATTAATGAATCTTGAGACAAAGAAAAAGGCGCCTAATCAGGCACCTTTTCTATTCAGTCAGCACTGAAGCGATGCAATGACAGCTTAGTCTCTATCACCACCAACAATACCTAAGAGTGCCAGCAAGTTTGTGAAGACGTTGTATACGTCCAGATAGATTGCCAGGGTAGCCATGATGTAGTTAGTCTCACCGCCATTGATGATGCGTTGTACATCCACCAGGATGAATGCGGAGAAGATCGCGATTGCCAAAACCATCACAGTCAACATCAGAGCAGGGAGGTGTAGCCAGATATTTGCCAATGAGGCAACGATCAAGAGCAGCACGCCAACCATCAACCATTTACCCAAGCCAGAGAAGTCACTCTTGCTGACGGTCGCAATACTGGCCATGACAGCAAAAATTGTCGCTGTGCCACCAAAGGCCAACATAATCAAAGCAGCACCATTGCTGTAGCTGTTGAGTGTGTAGCCGATTAAGCCGGACATCATGATGCCCATGAAGAAAGTGAAGCCCAAGAGCAGTAGAACGCCTAGGCCAGTGTCCTTGTTTTTCTCAATTGCCCAGAAAAAGCCGAAAGCGACCGCCATAAAGACGATGAAACCCATAAATGGGCTACCTGCCATGATGTTTAGTCCAAAGGCAACGCCAAGCCAGGCGCCAATGACGGTAGGAACCATCGAGAGTGCCAAGAGGGCATAAGTGTTGCGCAGTACGCGGTTGCGTATCTGGGGGGTGCTAATCGAGCTAGATTGCCCAAAGCCGTAAGAGTTCAGATCACTCATATTGACTCCTTCTTCTAAGTAATTACACGAGCCCACGAGGGGCTGTTGTCAGCAAGTATAGACAAATTGGGTGAATTTCAAGCCCCCAATCAGATCAGGGGATAAAGGACTACAAATCGCAGGGTTATGCCCTGTAAATTCAAAGGCTTAGCCCCACCTAGATCAGGGTAAATACGGTTAGGCGATGTATAATTCGGGGGTCGCTGAAATCCTAGTGCGCTATAGGAGGCGGGAGAGGAGTCCTCTCCAAGCCCCTTGAAGTGCCATTTCAGCTTAAACCTTTGAAATCACTATTGGAGTTTTACATGGCTATTGAACGCACCCTTTCTATTATCAAACCTGATGCTGTAGCAAAAAACGTTATCGGCAAGATCTATGACCGTTTCGAATCAGCTGGTTTGAAGATTGTTGCGTCCAGAATGGCGCACTTGTCACAAAATGAAGCCGAGCAGTTCTACGGCGTTCACAAAGATCGTCCTTTCTTCAAAGATTTGGTGAGCTTCATGATTTCTGGTCCTGTAATGATTCAGGTATTAGAAGGCGAAGGCGCTATTGCTAAGAACCGCGATTTGATGGGTGCTACTGATCCTAAGAAAGCAGAAAAAGGCACAATCCGCGCTGATTTTGCTGACAGCATTGATGCTAACGCTGTGCATGGTTCAGACGCTCCTGAAACAGCTGCTGTGGAAGTGGCATTCTTCTTCCCTGGCATGAACGTATTCAATCGTTAATTGACGATTGTTAACGAACAAGCTATTTATACATAAGTAGGCGCATTGACCTCCCCGCGCGTAAATCTCTTAGATTTTGACGCCGACCAAATGGCGGCGTATGTCGCGGGGTTGAATGAAAAGCCCTTTCGGGCGAAGCAACTCATGCAATGGATACACCAACGCGGTGTTTCTAATATCAATGACATGAGTGATTTAGCTAAAAGCTTTAGAGCGAGCTTGCTCGATAAAGCAGAAGTTCTTTCTCTCCCGGTACTAAAAGACGAGCAAGCGCATGATGGCACCCGTAAGTGGTTGCTGGATGTGGGGGCTGGCAATGCCGTGGAGTCGGTATTTATTCCCGAAGATGATCGCGGTACTCTGTGCATCTCCTCGCAAGCGGGTTGTGCGGTTAATTGCCGTTTTTGCTCAACAGGGCATCAAGGCTTCTCTCGTAATCTAACTGCAGGCGAGATTATTGGTCAGCTTTGGTTTGCTGAGCACCTGCTGCGTAATGATCCCAATGCTGTGCGCCGTGTTGAAGAATATCCAACGCCAGGCTGGGAACATACTGGCCGAGTGATCTCAAACGTAGTCTTAATGGGCATGGGCGAGCCACTACTCAATTACGACAATGTCGTAACCGCCTTGCGCCTCATGCTCGACGATAGAGCGTATGGCCTATCACGTCGTCGTGTCACCGTTTCTACATCAGGCGTGGTGCCGATGATCGATCGCTTGGCAAAAGATTGTCCAGTAGCATTGGCAGTGTCATTGCATGCGCCGAACGATAAGTTGCGCGATCAACTCGTGCCACTGAATCAAAAATATCCATTACGAGAATTGCTTGCTGCCTGTGAGCGCTATTTACCGTTTGCACCAAGGGACTTCTTAACCTTTGAATATTGCATGCTCGATGGCGTGAATGATTCTGACATTCAGGCAAAAGAATTGGTGCGCTTGCTGGCGAACATTAAGTGCAAAGTCAATCTCATTCCATTCAATCCTTTCCCTGAGTCGGGGTTAAAGCGTTCACCATCGCAACGGGTTCATGCCTTTGCCAGCATTTTGTTAGATGCCGGCATGGTGGCTACTGTACGTAAAACGCGTGGGGATGATATTGCCGCAGCCTGTGGTCAGCTAGCAGGTGATGTGGTCGATCGCACACGTGTGCGTGAGCGCGCAGTGCATGATGCAAAAATTGTTCATGACGAACAAGACGATGAAGATGACAGTCAAGATGCGCAGTCTACTGAGCATCCAGTGCAATGGCTCAAAAGATTAGACGATTGATGTATTTAAAAAGTTACATGAGTAATTTATCAAACAATCTTCCAAAGCTGCCTTTAGGTCCAGCACCTAAGCGCGCTACGCGTCAGGCTACGGTAGCCTGGAAAACCAACATCATTACGATTGGTGGCAATGCACCCGTTCGCGTTCAGTCGATGACCAACACCGATACTGCTGATGCAGTAGGGACCGCGATTCAGGTAAAAGAATTAGCCCGCGCCGGTTCGGAGATGGTGCGTATCACGGTCGATACACCAGCTGCCGCTGCAGCCGTTCCCTACATTCGTGAGCAGTTAGACAAGATGGATGTCTTAGTGCCGTTGATTGGCGACTTTCATTACAACGGCCACACCTTATTAAACGACTACCCGGACTGCGCTCAGGCTTTATCAAAGTACCGCATTAATCCGGGCAACGTCGGCAAAGGCGCTAAGCGCGATCCCCAATTTGCGCAAATGATTGAAGCGGCATGTAAATACGATAAGCCGATTCGGATTGGTGTGAACTGGGGGAGCCTAGATCAAGATTTGCTCGCCAGCATTATGGATAGCAATGCCGCATTGGCAGTCCCAAAGACTGCGCAAGAAGTGATGATCGAGGCCTTGATTCAGTCGGCGCTACAGTCTGCTGAAAAAGCGGTGGAGTTCGGCATGAACCCCGATCAAATTTTATTGTCTTGTAAAGTCAGTAACGTGCAAGACTTGGTAGCTGTATATCGCGATCTTTCACGTCGCTCTGAATATCCCTTGCATTTGGGTCTCACTGAAGCGGGCATGGGAAGCAAGGGGATTGTTTCCTCTACGGCGGCGATGGCTATTTTGTTGCAAGAAGGCATTGGCGATACCATTCGCGTATCACTGACTCCAGACCCAGGCGCACCGCGCGAGAATGAAGTCATCGTTGCCCAAGAAATCTTGCAAACCATGGGTCTGCGTAATTTCACACCCATGGTGATTGCGTGCCCTGGTTGTGGCAGAACAACCAGTACGACCTTCCAAGAACTAGCGGCGAATATTCAGTCCTATTTACGTCAGCAAATGCCGGTATGGAAAAAGACGCATCCCGGCGTTGAGAATATGAATGTCGCTGTAATGGGTTGCATCGTGAACGGTCCAGGCGAAAGCAAGCATGCCAATATTGGTATCTCATTGCCCGGTACTGGTGAGACTCCAGCGGCACCTGTCTTTGTTGATGGCGTCAAAGTGAAAACTTTGCGTGGTGACAATATCGCCCAAGAGTTTCAGTTGATTGTTGATGATTACGTGAATCAGAACTACGCACCTAAATAAGCAATCCCCGAGAGCGCCAAAATAATAACAATAGCAATCAAGATAACTCTATGCACATCATGACCGAGCAAGTAAAAGCACAAAAGATTCAAAAAATTAATGGCGTACGCGGCATGAATGATCTCTTGCCCGCCGATGCTGCTCAGTGGACACATTTAGAGCATGTCTTGCGTGATTTAACTCGTGCTTACGGTTATGAGTTCCTGCGCACTCCGATTGTGGAGGCGACGGCGGTATTTCAGCGTGGCATTGGTGAGGTGACTGATATTGTTGAGAAGGAGATGTATTCCTTTGAAGATCGCCTCAATGGCGAGCAGCTGACATTGCGCCCCGAAGGTACTGCTGCTTTAGTGCGTTCCGTCATTGAGAACAATTTGCTCTACGAAGGGCCAAAGCGCCTTTGGTACACCGGCCCGATGTTCCGTCACGAGCGTCCACAACGTGGTCGCTATCGTCAGTTTCATCAGTTTGGTATTGAGGCTCTTGGATTTGCCGGTCCTGATATTGATGCAGAAATCATTTTGATGGGTCAGCGTCTTTGGGATGAGCTGGGTTTGAAAGGTGTGCGCCTAGAGATCAATTCTCTCGGGCAGGCAAATGAGCGTGCTGAGCACCGCGCTGCTCTAGTGGCCTACTTTGAGAAGAATCAAGCCCAACTCGATGAAGATTCACAGCGTCGTTTGCTGACCAATCCATTGCGTATCTTGGATTCTAAGAATCCAGCAATGCAGGATTTGATTGAAGGCGCGCCGAAGTTATTGGATTTCCTGGGTGAAGAGTCCTTGAAGCATTTTGAGGCAGTTCAGGCTTTGCTTAAAGCCAACAACATCCCTTGCAAGATCAATCCTCGTTTGGTGCGTGGCTTGGATTACTACAACTTGACGGTATTTGAGTGGATTACCGAAGAACTGGGTGCACAGGGAACGATTGCTGGCGGCGGTCGTTATGACCCCCTCATTGAGCGTATGGGCGGTAAAGCTGCCCCAGCTTGTGGTTGGGCGATGGGGATGGAGCGCGTTCTGGAGTTGATGAAGGTTTCAGGATCTCTGCCGGTGCCACAAGCTCAATGCGATGCTTTTGTGATTCATCAGGGTGGCGAGACCCTTACTGCGGCCATGATTATTGCGGAACGCTTGCGTAATGCTGGTATTGATGTGATTCTGTTTTGCCCTCCAGATGGCCAAACAGCGAGCTTTAAGTCCCAAATGAAGAAAGCTGATGCGAGTGGGGCGGCTTATGCTGTCATTATTGGCCCTGATGAGATGACTAAAAACGAAGCTCAGCTCAAGGATTTACGCACCAGTGGCGAGCAAAAGGCGGTAGCCTTGGATAGCGTGGTGGATGCTGTAATTGATGCCATTGTGGGCGCCACCGAATAGAATGAAGATATTCATTATTAATACTGTATTTATTAGCTTGGAATGACATGCCTTTAGACCTAGAAGAACAAGAACAGTTAGAGCAATTTAAAGCGTTTTGGCAAAAGTATCGCAACCTGATTACCGGTGTTGCGACTGTGCTTTTGTTTGCCTATGCAGCCTATAGCGGCTACCAATGGTGGCGTACAAGTCAAGCTGCAGCCGCTTCTCAGTTATACGAAACAATGGTGACTGCGATTGGTAAGGGTGACAAGGATCAAACTTTGCGAGCGGCCGACGATTTGCAAAAGCAATTCTCTGGCACGCCTTATGCGGCGATGTCTAGTTTGGTTGCTGCCAAGATTGCTTCTGATGCGGGTGATGCTGCTAAGTCTATGGATTACTTGCGCTGGGCGGCGAAGAACTCCTCTGACAAGGGCTACCTGGCTTTGGCTAAATTGCGTTTAGCTGCTCAACTCATTGAGCAGGGCGCTAAAAAGGATTTTGCTGAGGCGGATGCTATTTTGAATGAGAAGCCAGTTGCCGGATTTGAGGCACTTTGGATGGAGCGCCGTGGAGATTGGTATTTGGCGCAGAAGAATACTGCGGATGCGCGTAAGAGTTATGAGGCAGCTTGGAAGCAGTTAGATCAATCAAAAGAGTTTCCGGAAGAGGCGCACCGCCTCTTAAAAGTGAAGTTAGATGCCGTTGGAGGAGTGGCTCAGTGATGGTGGATTGCAAACGTGTAGCAAAACTAGTAACTACAGCTGTTGTCATTGGCTCTGCTGTTGTTGCCTTGGTGGCCTGTTCAGGTGGCTCACGTGTGCGTAAGCCGGCGGAGCTCGTTCCTGTCAGCAATCAATTTGATCTGACTCCCGTTTGGTCAACTGGTGTTGGCTCGTCTGAGTCATTTAACTTTCATCCAGCGGTTGCTGGCGATGCCGTTTATGCGGCATCCCATCGCGGTAATTTAGCGAAGATTGATTTGCGCACTGGAGAGAAGATCTGGGAAGTGTCAGTACCGGATCGTTTATCGATCGGCCCAGGATCCGACGGTCGCACGACGGCCGTAGTGACAACCAAGGGGACTGTGTATGCATATGACGATACCGGTAAGCCGATTTGGAATTTCAATGTTGGTAGCGAAGTATTGACTGAGCCTGTTGTAGCTGGTGGGGTAGTGGTGATCCGCGCTTTGGATAACCGCTTTGTTGGATTGGATGCCCAAACTGGCGTACGTAAATGGACTTATCAACGTCAACAATCCGCCTTATCTTTGCGGGTTGGCTACGGCATGCTCCCAATTGGCAATGAAGTGATTGTGACTGGCTTTGCTGGTGGTCGCTTTGGGATGATCGCGATTGCGAATGGCGGTCTGGTTTGGGAGACACCGATTTCCTTTCCAAAAGGCTTCTCAGAAATTGAACGCTTAAATGATGTGACTGCTAAGCCTAGTATGGAAGGCGAGATTATTTGCGCAGTTTCTTATCAAGGCCGAGTCGGTTGTGGCCAAGCGCGTACTGGAAACCTACTGTGGTTCAAGGACTACTCTAGCTATACCGGTACAGCCCAAGGTCCTAATTTGGTGTTCTCCTCTAATGAGAGGTCTTATGTCACTGCATTTGCTGTGAAAGATGGTTCGCAGGTTTGGGAAAATACCCAGCTGACTTTTAGAGATGTTGGTGAGCCCATGGCCGTAGGAAGAGTTTTACTCGTGGGTGATGCGCAAGGTTATGTGCATGCACTCTCACAAGAGAATGGCGAGATGCTTGCACGGATTCGTCATGACAGCAGTCCAATTACAGCCGCACCGATTGCGGTGAACGGCCTCATCTTGATTCAATCTCAAGGTGGAAAACTAGCGGCGTACAGTCCAAAATGAATCCAGTAATTACTATTGTCGGTCGTCCTAACGTTGGTAAATCGACGCTTTTTAATCGCCTCACGCGTTCACGTGATGCCTTGGTAGCGGACTTCTCCGGCTTAACCCGGGATCGTCACTACGGCAAAGGTCGCATTGGTGAGCGTGCGTTTATTTGTGTGGATACCGGTGGTTTTGAGCCTGTTGCTAAGACCGGTATCGTGGCCGAGATGGCCAAGCAAACCAAGCAAGCCGTTGCTGAGTCCGATGTGATTATTTTCTTGGTGGATGGCCGTTTAGGTATGGCGCCACAAGATCGAGTGATTGCGGATTTCTTACGCAAGACTGGTAGACCGGTCATCTTGGCAGTAAATAAAACGGAAGGCATGCAGGCAGGTGTTGTGACTGCGGACTTTCATGAGCTGGGATTGGGTGAGCCATTTCCGATCTCATCAGCACACGGTGATGGGGTACGCGGCTTAATTGATGATGCCTTGGATTCATTGGGCATCCCCGAGCCGGAACCAGAAGACAAGGATGATGATCCGAACCGCCCGATGAAGATCGCGGTAGTGGGTCGCCCAAACGTTGGTAAATCGACCTTAATCAATAAGTTGATCGGCGAAGAGCGCGTGATCGCGTTTGATATGCCTGGAACGACCCGTGATGCGATTGAAGTTCCGTTTGAGCGTAACGGTAAGCCATACATCTTGGTGGATACCGCTGGATTGCGTCGCCGTGGCAAAGTATTCGAAGCGATTGAGAAGTTCTCTGTTGTCAAAACCTTGCAAGCGATTGCGGATTGCAATGTGGTCATCCTCATGCTCGATGCCCAGCAAGACATTTCTGAACAAGATGCGCATATTGCCGGATTTATTGTTGAAGCAGGGCGTGCATTAGTGGTTGCCGTGAACAAGTGGGATGGCATTGATTCCTATGTCAAAGAGCGTGCGCGTTTAGAGATTGCGCAAAAACTACGCTTCCTTGATTTTGCTAATGTGCATCCGATCTCTGCTAAAAAGGGCACAGGCCTCAAAGAGTTGTTTAAGGATGTGGATGCAGCTTATGCCGCAGCTATGGCTAAGTTGCCAACACCAAAACTCACCCGCATTTTGCAAGAGGCTATTGAGCATCAGCAGCCTAAGCGTGTGGGTATGGGCCGCCCAAAATTGCGTTATGCCCACCAAGGTGGCATGAATCCCCCCATTGTGGTGATTCATGGAACCTCTTTAAGTGGTGTAACGGATAGCTACAAGCGCTATCTAGAAGGTCGTTTCCGTGACGTATTTAAGTTGCGCGGCACGCCTTTGCGCATTCAGATGAATACCGCCAAAAACCCTTATGTTGACGCAGACAAAGGCAAAAAGGGCAAAAAGAAGTAAAAAGGTATAAAAACCCAGGTACAGTTTTAATGATGTTGAATTGATTGGTGGATGGGGCTTGATTTTGATGAATCAGACCCCTTATGCCAGAGGTAGACAGTTAGCGTAAGTTGCATTAATAAAAAAGCAAGACTCCCTAAATAAAAAAGCCTAAAAATCCAAAAGGAGCAGTATGAATAACAGCAAAATCCAATTACTACAGGATCCTTTCCTCAATGCCCTGCGCAAAGAGCATGTACCTGTCTCAATCTATTTGGTAAACGGTATCAAGTTACAAGGCAATATTGAATCTTTTGATCAGTATGTCGTGTTGTTGCGTAATACCGTGACGCAGATGGTTTACAAACACGCCATCTCCACGATCGTTCCTGCTCGTGCAGTTGAATTCCGTACGGAAGAAGTTAGCCCTGTATAAAACCGGTGTAGATGCGGCTCGCGCTGTCCTGGTTGGTGTAGATACTGGACGCGAGGATTTTGCAGATAGCATGGCAGAACTCAGCCTCCTGGCTGATAGTGCCGGCTCTATACCCACAGCCAGCGTTATTGCCCGAAAGGGTAGAACCGATCCCGCTTTGTTTATTGGATCCGGCAAGGCAAATGAGCTCAAGAAGGTGATGGAAGAGCAGGGCGCTGAGCTGGCGATTTTCAATCACCCGCTTTCCCCAACGCAACAACGTAACCTTGAGCGCCATATTGGCTTTCATGTAATGGACCGTACCGGCCTCATTTTGGATATCTTTAGCCAAAGAGCGCAAAGTCACATTGGTAAAACCCAAGTAGAGCTAGCTCAGGTGCGCTACCGCATGTCACGTCTGGTGCGCGCTTGGAGTCATTTGGAGCGTCAACGTGGCGGTATCGGTGTGCGCGGTGGACCGGGTGAAACCCAGATGGAGCTAGACCGCCGCATGCTGGCAACCAAGGCAAAGCGCCTCGAAAACGAGCTAGAAAAGCTTCAGCGCCAGCAAAGAACCCAAAGAAGGGCCAGAAACCGCAAGGATGTTTTCTCGGTTTCCTTGGTTGGATACACCAATGCCGGCAAATCCACCTTATTTAATGCCCTGACAAAAGCCGGCACTTATGCGGCCGACCAGCTTTTTGCCACCCTGGATACCACCTCCAGAAAGGTCCATTTGGACGAAGTGGGCTCAATTGTGGTCTCCGATACCGTAGGTTTTATCCGAGAATTGCCGCATCAGCTTGTAGAGGCGTTTAGAGCCACTTTGGATGAAACCATCCATGCCGACCTGATATTGCACGTTATTGATGCCTGTAGCCCGGTTGCTCGTGAGCAAAAGGCGGAAGTAGAGGCGGTTTTACGCGAAATCGGGGCGGATGACATCCCTCGGATTGAGGTCATGAACAAAATTGATCAAATGCCCCAAACCTTTACAGAGGGTGCGGTTTTAGTGCGGGATTCTGAGGGTATTCCGAGTCAGATTTTCCTGTCGGCTAGGACTGGCCTGGGGCTCGATTTATTACGCTCCGCCCTGGCCGAATGCTCTCAAATGACTGATAGAATAAGGGTCGAGCAGAATCGTGCCAAGGTCCAGATGGCCCCAGACGAGTTTTTAGCTCCTTTACCCGAACGACCAGAGACTTCTGAATTTAATCCGATTCCCAACCGAAAATATTCACCAAACAATGCGTAAATTTCTTGAGCTGTTTTCGGTAAATGATCCAGGCTGGGGTAATAGTCACCCCGGAAGTGGACCCAAAGATGCTAAAGATGGGCAGGGCGGGGGTCAAGCCCCTCAATCTAATCCAGAGTCCGACAAGCCGGTAGAAGCTCAGCCCAAAAACCCGCAGTCAAATAACCAACCCGCCAAACCAGATGGCCCACCCGATCTGGACGAGTTGTGGCGCGACTTTAATGATCGTCTTGCTGGAATCTTTGGCGGCAAGAAAAAACCAGGCGGCTCATCCGCAAAACCCGCGAATAAGCCCAGTAGCACTGATATCCCTCCGCCATCACAACGTGGCAATAGCGGGGGTGGAAACAATGGCGGCGGCATGAGTGCGCCTGAATTTAATTTCACCAATCCGTTTGGCTCTAAAGCCACCGTTTTATTGGCAGTGGGTGGCGTCTTCTTGATTTGGATTTGCAGCGGCTTCTTCATCATTCAGGAAGGCCAAGCAGGTGTTATCTCTACTTTTGGTAAGTATGACTACACCGCTAAGCCGGGCATTAACTGGCGTATGCCTTGGCCCATCCAGTCTCAAGAGACGGTCAATCTATCTGGTGTGCGATCTGTAGAGGTTGGTCGCCCTGTGTTGATTAAGGCAACCAATCAAAAAGATTCATCCATGCTCACCGAAGATGAAAACATCATCGATGTGCGTTTTGCAGTTCAGTACCGCCTCAAGGATCCAACGGATTACTTATTTAACAACCGCGATCCTGATGCTGCAGTAATTCAAGCGGCTGAGACCGCCGTACGTGAAATCGTTGCGCGTAGCAAGATGGATACGGTGCTCTATGAAGGGCGCGAAAAAATCGGTATTGATCTCGCAAGCTCGATTCAGAAGATTCTGGATAGCTACAAGACGGGCATCTATGTCACTAGCGTCACCGTACAAAACGTGCAGCCCCCAGAGCAAGTTCAAGCTGCGTTTGATGATGCCGTGAAAGCCGGTCAAGATCAGGAGCGTTTGAAGAGCGAAGGCCAGGCTTACGCCAATGACATTATTCCTCGCGCAAAGGGGACCGCGGCTCGCTTAATTCAGGAGGCTGAGGGATATAAGGCTCGTGTAGTGGCAACGGCCGAGGGTGATGCGGCCCGCTTTAAACAAGTTCAAGCTGAATACGCTAAGGCGCCTGGTGTGACCCGTGACCGCATGTACATCGACACGATGCGAGAGATGTATAACAACGTAACCAAGGTGTTGGTTGATACCACCAAGAGCAATAGCCTTCTGTATCTTCCTTTAGATAAGATCGTGGCGCAAGTCAGTGCCGAAAGCACTCAAGCGGCTACTGGCCAAGCTCCTACAAGCACCCCAACAGGTTCAGTCACTGTCGGTGGTGCAACAGGCAATGCGCCGGCACCTGCAGCGGCCAATCCTGTAGTAACAACTCCACCCGCGGCAAATTCTTCGACCGATAAGCGCGATGGCTTGCGTAGTCGCGATCGGGAGGCAAGATAATGAACGCGAATCGTTTGCTTGCGGCCTTAGCTGGATTGATTGCCTTAACGTATGTTTTGGCTTCTAGTATTTTTATTGTTGATCAGCGTAACTTTGCTGTGGTGTTCTCATTTGGGCAAATCGTGCGAGTGATCGAGCAGCCTGGTTTGCAAATCAAATACCCGGCACCATTTGAGAGTGTGCGATTCTTTGATCGCCGCATCTTAACGATCGACAATCCTGAAGCAGAGCGCTTCATTACTGCCGAGAAGAAAAACCTCTTGGTGGACTCCTATGTGAAGTGGAGAATTGTTGATCCGCGTAAATTCTTTATCAGCTTTAAGGGTGATGAGCGTTTGGCTCAAGACCGTTTAACTCAGCTGGTTCGTTCAGCTCTGAATGAAGAGTTCACTAAGCGCACTGTTCGTGAATTGATTTCTGATCAGCGCGAGCAAGTGATGCAAGGTATTCGTAAGAAGGTTGCTGATGATGCTGCTGACATTGGCGTTGAAATTGTGGACGTGCGCCTAAAGCGTGTTGATCTCTTGGCGGAGATTAGTGATTCTGTATATCGCCGCATGGAAGCAGAGCGCAAGCGTGTAGCCAATGAATTGCGCTCAACCGGTGCTGCCGAGTCTGACAAGATTAGGGCGAATGCGGAGCGTCAGCGTGACACGATTTTGGCTGAAGCCTATCGTGATGCGCAAAAGATTAAGGGTGCGGGCGATGCGAGAGCAACTGCTTTGTATGCCGAGGCTTTTGGGCGCGATCCCCAATTTGCACAGTTCTATCAGAGTCTTGAGGCTTACCGTAGCTCATTCAAGGATAAGAAGGACGTCATGGTGGTTGAGCCGAACGGCGAGTTCTTCAAGTTCTTGCACAAAAAATAATGGAAAGTGAATATTTCAGATCATGAATCGTTGGTTACTTCCTGAAGATATTGCTGATGTGTTGCCGGCAGAAGCTCGCAAGGTCGAGACTTTGCGTCGCGCCATTTTGGATTTGTATCAATCCTATGGCTATGAATTGGTTGCTCCTCCGATTTTGGAGTTCTTGGATTCATTGTTGACCGGCACCGGCTCTGATCTGAATTTGCAAACCTTCAAGTTGGTGGATCAACTCTCTGGTCGCACTCTAGGTCTGCGCGCAGACATGACGCCGCAGGTAGCGCGTATTGATGCGCATCTGTTAAATCGTAAGGGTGTCACGCGTCTTTGCTATGCCGGCTCTATTGCGCATGCACGGACGCCGGTAGGTAGTGCAGCTCGCGAAGAACTACAACTGGGCGCTGAAATTTATGGCTGTGCCACTTGGGAGGCGGATTTTGAGGCGATCTCATTGCTATTAAAAACCTTAAGTGTTGCTGGTTTAAATACCGTCTATCTAGATCTCTCACACGCAGGTGTCCTAGAGGGAATTTTGGATGGTCAAAACATTAGCAAAGAAGATGTTGAGGCTCTCTATTCATTACTGCAAAGCAAGGATCGATCACGCTTAGCTATTTGGGCGAAGTGCTTGCCTGCCAAATCAGCAGAGGCGCTATTGGCGTTGACCGAATTAAATGGCCCTTGTGGAGAAGTTCTTGCTAAGGCAAAACAGATTCTGCCTAAGCACAAGTGCATTGATGAAGCATTGGCGCAATTAGAGAGGCTATCAACAGCTGCCGCCTGTTTCTCAAATGATGTGGAGCTGAGTATTGATCTGGCTGATTTGCGTGGCTATCAATATCACAGCGGTGTGATGTTTGCCGCCTATGTTGACAAGCTACCGCAGCCGATCGCGCGTGGTGGTCGCTATGATCATGTTGGTCAAGCGTTTGGACGCGCGCGTCCAGCCACCGGTTTTTCAATGGATTTGCTTACCTTGGCGAATTTATCGCCGCTGGCCCAGCGCAAATCCGCCATCGTGGCGCCTTGGATCGAAGATGCCAGCTTAGCTAATAAAATTGCTCAATTGCGGCAAGTGGGGGAAGTGGTAATTCAGGCGCTGGCGGGCGACGCAGTAGAAACTGCGGAATATCTGTGTGAACGTGAGCTGGTAAAGCAGGGTAGCTCATGGGAAGTGAAAAAGAAGTAAAGAAGCTTATTTAATAACGAACTAATTCTGTAATTACCTTTTGGATTTCATTATGTCTTCAAAGCAACAAGCTCATGGTCGTAACGTCGTAGTCATTGGCACCCAGTGGGGTGACGAGGGCAAAGGCAAAGTGGTTGATTGGTTAACCGATCATGCTCAAGCGGTAGTGCGCTTTCAGGGCGGACATAATGCGGGCCATACTTTAATCATTGGCGATAGGAAAACGATTCTGCGTTTGATTCCCTCCGGAATCATGCACAAGAATGTGATTTGCTATATCGGTAACGGTGTAGTGCTTTCTCCTGAGGCTTTGTTTAAGGAGATCGGTGAGCTCGAGGCTGCTGGATTAGATGTTCAGTCGCGCTTGAAGATCTCCGAGGCAACCACATTGATTCTGCCGTACCACGTCGCGATTGATCACGCGCGTGAAAAACGTCGTGGGGATGCGAAGATTGGCACTACTGGTCGTGGTATTGGCCCAGCGTATGAAGATAAAGTTGCGCGCCGTGCATTGCGTGTGCAGGATTTGTTCTATCCAGAAAAGTTCGCAACCCAGTTGCGTGAGAACTTGGAATATCACAATTTCATGCTCACCAACTACTACGGTGGGGAGTCAGTAGACTTTCAAAAAACATTGGATGAAGCGATGGCTTATGCTGACCGTATTAAGCCAATGGTGGTTGACGTTTCTAGCGCCTTGTATGCTGCAGAACAGGCTGGTCAAAATTTATTATTCGAAGGTGCGCAAGGCACCCTTCTTGATATCGATCATGGCACTTACCCATACGTCACATCGAGCAATTGCGTAGCGGGTAACGCAGCTGCTGGATCTGGTGTTGGGCCAGATTCCTTGCAATATATCTTGGGCATCACTAAAGCCTATTGCACCCGTGTTGGTGCGGGCCCTTTCCCAAGTGAGTTATACGATTTTGATAATCCTGCCAAGCAGGATCCGATCGGAGTGCGTTTGGCTGAGGTCGGTAAAGAATTTGGTTCAGTGACTGGCCGTCCACGCCGTACTGGTTGGTTGGATGCGGCGGCATTGAAGCGCTCCATTCAGATTAACGGCCTCTCTGGTCTTTGCATCACGAAGTTGGATGTCTTGGATGGTCTTGAAACAATCCGCCTGTGTGTTGGCTACAAGTTAGATGGTCAAACATTGGATGTATTGCCACGAGGCGCTGAAGCAGTTGCGCGTTGTGAGCCAATTTATGAGGATTTCCCAGGTTGGAAGGGGACGACTTTTGGCATCCGTGAATGGGACAAACTCCCAGCAGAAGCTCAAAAGTTCTTACGCCGTATCGAAGAAGTTGCCGGAAAGCCGATTGCCATGGTTTCTACGGGCCCTGAGCGTGATGAAACCATTCTCCTTCAGCATCCTTTCCAGAATTAATGGAAAATATTCTTTTACTTATTTAATTAACCAAATAACACTAGCTCCAAGGGTTTTCAGATGACTGCGCGTACAACTTGCAATAGCCTTCAAGTAGCAACTCCTCTCTATCGCTTTATCGAAGATAAAGTTTTGCCTGGAACAGGCATCAAGAGTGCGGATTTCTGGAAGGGATTTGACGAGATCGTTAAAGAACTCAGTCCAAAGAATGAGGCTTTGTTAGCAAAGCGTGATCGCTTGCAAGCGGACTTGGATAAATGGCATCAAGCTAATCCTGGCCCGATTAAAGATATGCCTGCATATCGCAAGCATCTCAAGGAAATTGGTTATTTAGATGAAGTGCCAGGCAAGGTTGTTGGCACAACCAAAAACGTTGATGATGAATTAGCGCTTCAGGCTGGCCCACAATTGGTGGTTCCAGTACTCAATGCGCGTTATGCATTAAATGCTGCTAATGCACGTTGGGGATCTTTGTACGATGCTCTCTACGGTACAGATGTTATTTCTGAGGAAGATGGCGCTACTAAAGCTGGCGCATACAACCCAGTACGTGGTGCAAAAGTAGTTGCCTTCGCGCGTAACTTCTTGGATCAGTCTGCTCCATTGGCTAAGGGCTCACATCGCGATTCAGCTGGCTACTCTGTTGACGGCAACAAGCTGGTTGTCGCTTTGAAAGATGGCAGCAAAACGGGTTTAGCTGATGAAAAGCAATTCGTTGGCTATCAAGGCGATGCTTCTGCTCCATCATCTGTATTGCTGCGCAATAACGGCGTTCATATTGATATTGAGATTGATAAGAGCAAGACCATTGGTTCTAGCGATCCAGCAGGTGTAAACGATGTTGTTTTAGAGGCAGCGCTTTCTACCATCTTGGACTTGGAAGATTCTATTGCCGCTGTTGATGGCGATGACAAGGTTCTCGCCTATGAAAACTGGTTAGGCATTTTGAAGGGCACTCTGGTTGAGGAAGTAAGCAAGGGCGGTAAGACATTTACTCGCGCATTAAATCCAGATCGCCAATACAAAGCGGGTGTTGGTGCAGTCGACGCTAAAGATGGCATTGTTACTTTGCATGGCCGCTCTTTATTGTTCCTCCGCAACGTGGGCCACTTGATGACCAATCCAGCAATCATTACTGGAGACGGCAAGGAAATCTACGAAGGTATTTTGGATGCGGTAGTGACTGTATTGATTGCTCTGTACGACATCAATCGTCCAGCAACGCAAAAAATTGGTAACACCCGCAAGGGATCGGTTTACATTGTGAAGCCAAAAATGCATAGCCCAGAAGAGGTTGCATTCGCCGCCGAACTCTTCGGTCGTGTCGAGAAGTTGCTCGGCTTGCCAGCCGATACAGTGAAATTGGGCATCATGGACGAAGAGCGTCGCATGAGCGCAAATATTAAAGCCGCTATCGCTGCCGCAGGTGCGCGCGTCGCCTTTATTAACACCGGATTCTTGGACCGTACTGGCGATGAAATGCACACAGCTATGCACGCCGGCCCAATGATGCGCAAAGGCGATATGAAAACCAGCAAATGGTTGTCAGCTTATGAGCGTCGTAACGTCTTGGCTGGTTTGGATTGTGGCCTACGTGGCCGCGCTCAAATCGGTAAAGGAATGTGGGCAATGCCAGATTTGATGAAGGCGATGGTTGAGCAAAAGATTGTTCATCCTAAGGCTGGTGCAAACACTGCTTGGGTTCCATCACCAACAGCAGCTACTTTGCATGCTTTGCACTACCATCAGGTCAATGTTGCACAACTTCAAAAAGAAATGGAGCAGTTAGATACTGCTGCTGAAGCAGAAGCGTTGATTGATGACTTGTTGACCATTCCTGTCGTGGAAAAAGCCAACTGGTCTAAAGAAGAAATTCAACAAGAGTTGGACAACAACTGCCAAGGTATTTTGGGTTATGTAGTGCGCTGGATTGACCAAGGTGTTGGTTGCTCCAAGGTGCCTGATATCCATAACGTAGGTTTGATGGAAGATCGCGCGACTTTGCGTATTTCTAGTCAGCATATTGCTAACTGGTTATTGCACGGCATTGTGACTGAAGCTCAGGTAAATGAAACATTGCAACGCATGGCTAAAGTAGTGGATGGTCAGAATGCTGGCGATTCTTTGTACAAGCCTATGATGCCCAACTACCAAGATTCTTATGCGTATAAAGCAGCAAGCGATTTGATCTTTAAAGGTCTAGAGCAGCCAAATGGCTACACTGAGCCTTTATTGCATGCATGGCGCTTGGAAGTCAAAAAGGTGCATGCTTAAGTCCACATCGACTTAGTTGCAAAGCGAAATGGATTTGTCGAAAGACAAGTCCATTTTTCTTTGATATCGACCATATCTTTATTCATGTTTGGCTTTCTTAATCCTTTTAATAACTTGAAGCGCTCGCCTGGTCGAACGCTGGATTTTTGCTTTAATGATGGGGGTAGGGAGGCCGCTGGCTTCAAGGGTGGGGCTGGGGATTGCGTCGTTCGGGCGATCGCCATTGCAGCTCAGATTCCCTATATGAAGGTCTATGAGGATTTGAGGATAGCTAATACGGCCTATGCGGAGCGGCGTAATGACAAGCTCGCAAGGCGACTCAACGCGAAGGGCTCTTCACCTCGAAATGGAAATCACCGCAATGTATTTCATGACTACATCCTGAGCTATGGTTTTGAATGGATTCCCACAATGAAGGTGGGAGCAGGGTGTCAGGTTCACATGAGGGCTGATGAGTTGCCCAATGGCGCCCTCATTGTGAAGGTTTCCAAGCACTTAAGCGCTGTTATTGATGGAGTGATTCAGGATACGCATGACCCATCCCGCTCTGGAACCCGTTGTGTATACGGCTATTACATTCAGCGATGAGGCGCAAAAAGCCGCCATTACAACCCAGGAGCTGTATTCAAAATAGCTAAAAATTGGCTGAAATTGATGAAAAAACACTAATTTCCGCTGTTTTTCCATTATTTATTGCAAAAACCATCACTACTGAAGTGCGGTGATGGCTTTTACAACTCTGCGCCTGGCGACTGGTATTTCTGATTCCAGGCATTTTTATAAGCATTTGTCATGCCGATCATGATGGAAGTCGTCCAGGCCAAGGAGAAGAGGCCGGTAAAGGCAATATAGAAGGCGAGACTTTTCCAGCCTTCAGGGAGGATGTCGGTTACAAAGCCAACGGTTGTGTAACAGCTCCCCGAAAAAAGGATGGCATCAAGTGGCTTCTCAATCAAATCAAATTTGAGGATAAATACAGCCCAAAGTAAAATCTCCGCAATATGGATCAGGGCAATGAAGACGAAAGAGGCGTAAAAGTGAAAAAAGACGCGGTTATATTGCACCAAGGCTAAGTTGGCTTTGGTGAGTCGCTCGAACCGCATGTAAACGTGGTTAATGGCGCTCCCATGAAAAATGAGGATTAGGGTGAGGCCAGCAACGCCAAAGGCAATATTCGCGAGCAAGGTGATGTAAGGGAATTCGAGGATGGGATCGCTCATGGCATAGATATCTTTAGTTCGCGACCAAGCGCTATTGGCCTTCAAGGTTGATAATGTCATATCCCCACCACCAAGTAAAGACAACATTGACAGAGAAATATATGCCCGGAGGAAAGCAGAAAGAACGCTTTTTCTTATTCTCCTTGGCTGGCATTCAGTTCACACATATCCTGGATTTCATGATCATGATGCCATTGGGTCCCGAATTTATTCGAGAGCTCAATATCAATACCCATGAGTTCGGACTTCTTTTATCGTCTTACACTTTTGCTGCTGCAATAGCAGGCGTCTTTGCGACCTACTTTGTGGATCGCTTTGAGCGCAGGGTGCTTCTACTTAGTTTGTATGCCTGCTTCATCATCGCAACATTGATTTGCGGCTTAGCTCCGGATTACCACTCGCTATTTATTGCACGCGCTTTTGCTGGTGCCTTTGGCGGAATACTGGGTTCATTGGTGCAGACGATTGTTGCAGATTCCATTCCTTTTGAGAGAAGAGGTAAGGCTCTCGGTACAGTGATGTCTGCGTTTTCTGTCTCGACGGTTGCGGGTGTGCCGCTGAGTCTATTTTTAGCGAATAACATTCCATCCCTGGGATGGCGTGCACCATTTATTTTTATTGCACTGATCTCCAGTTTGATTTTGTATTTGGGATATCGCAATATTCCGAAGATCGCCGGTCATCTCGGCCATACTCATGAGGGTAGTCGCCTTCGTCAAATCTGGAATATCTTTTTTGCCCATCAGCATCTGCGTGCATTCATTTTCATGGCGCTCATTATGTTGACGGGCTTTTCAGTAATCCCGTACATCGCGCTTTACCTCACCTCCAATGTCGGAATCGATAACTCCTACATCTCCTTGATCTACCTTTGCGGTGGCATTGCAACCTTAATGAGTTCTCGCTTGATTGGGCAAATGTCTGATCGGCTGGGTAAGGTAAAAACCTTTAGAGTCCTCGCTGTAGTGAGTCTGATTCCATTGCTAGTAACCACCAATCTTGTACCTGTTCCCCTGTGGCTTGTCTTGATTAATTCCACCGCGTTTTTTGTGCTGGTTTCTGGTCGTATGATTCCTGCGATGGCGATTGTTAGCCAAGTGGTCGAGGCTAAGATCCGCGGCACCTTTATGAGCCTGGTTGGTTCGGTGCAGATGCTGGCTTCAGGATTGGCCTCGGTGCTTGCCGGCGTCGTTGTCACCATTGGGGTGGATGGCAAGATGGAGCACTATAACTTGGTGGGCTATGGCGCAGCCTGTTGCGGCTTGCTTACCTTCTGGTTGGTCGGCTATATTCATAATGATCAACCAGCGAAGTAAATACCCCAATAAAAAAGATTTCTAAAATAGAGAGATTGTGATGATTACATTTCAAAGGCCTGACGGCAAAACCGTGAATGCTTATCTAGTTGAACCTGCTGATGCCAAGAGTGCGCCAGGGGTTGTTGTGATTCAAGAGTGGTGGGGTCTGGATGATGAGATTAAAGCCGTTGCTGATCGATTGGCGAATGCAGGCTATCGGGCTTTGGTTCCCGATCTCTATCGGGGCAAGCTAGCCCTTGAAGCAAACGAAGCCGAGCACTTAATGAATGACCTCAACTTTGGGGACGCAGCTAGCCAGGATATACGCGGAGCAGTTCAATATCTCAAGGCCACTGGTAGCGCTAAAGTCGCTGTTACAGGATTTTGCATGGGTGGTGCCTTGACGGTCCTCTCTGCTGGCTTGGTCCCGGAGTCCGATGGAACTGTGGTCTGGTACGGTTATCCTCCGCTGGAATATGTTGATGCTCAAGCCATTAAGAAGCCGATGCTGGCCCATTGGGCTATCCACGATGAGTTCTTTCCGATTGCTGGCGTTGATCAGTTGGAGGAAAAGTTAAAGCTGGCTGGAGTGGATTGCGACTTTCAGCGTTATGACGCGAAGCATGCTTTTGCCAACCCTAAGTCTGATGTAAGGCATCTGCCACCATTGCAATTTAACCCTAATGCTGCCAATTTGGCATGGGATCGCACAATGGATTTCTTCAAAAATCATTTGGCTTAATTACCCATTCACCAAGGCACACATGTTTTTCGATTGGATTTACAAAAAGAGCAATACCCAAATATTAATCATCCTGGTGCTGTTCTTCGTGGTGTTGCTAGATGTTATGCCGAGAATTTTGCAGTCCATTCCATTCTTTGCACCTACTCAAGATAGCACTCGTTTGGGCTTAAGTTTATTTGGATCAATCATTACGCTTAGCGGCTTGCTGATTGGTTTCTTGCTCAATCAAGCGCAAACCAATTTTAGAGAGGTGCAGTCCTTGGTATCGAGAGAGGCGGGGCAAATCAATAATCTGGATCGCTTATTGGTTCGTTACGGAGATCCGGCTATTGCACCGATGCGAAAAGAACTGTTTGAGTACATGAACTCCATCGTGAATGACGAATGGGATTTGCTGAAGGGTGGCAAGGGTAGTCCTAAGACACATATGCTTTGGCGAGGAATTTCACGTAAGCTTCTGAGTTTGGAGCCGCATACCAATAGACAAACAGCGATGTACACCGACATTATTAAAAAGGCGGAAGAGGTAGCCGAGAGTCGGGAATCCCGCATCGAACGCTCATCCGTTCGTCTCCCCAGTTTATTTTGGGTTGTCATATTGATTTGCATGACCGCCTTACTTGGTATCAATACCTTGTTTTTGCCTTCGGACTCATTTTTTGTGGGTCTGAAAATTTTGCCAGTGACGCTTGGTGCCTTAATTTCTCTTTTGGTGATTACCGACCAGCCCTTTAAAGGCCAGAGCTCTGTTCAGCCTGATGCGTTTCATAAAATCATTGAGTCTATTAAAACTCGTACCGAATAATTCTTAACTCAGTTCTTTGCTATGCACCTTTTTGCTGAAAACCTCGCTGTTGAAATCGCTTCTTACTATCGAAATCTTGCCTTAGGCCATGGCGTCATTCCTAAGGTATTTACCCTGGTTAATGGTGAGGGTGATCAATATCTATTCTTTATCGATGATCTGAGGATGGAGAAAGATGAAGAGTCGCAATTTCTGGCTTATGTTGTTCAGGCGCATGAAGCGGTTTGTTATGCCAGAGGGACCCTGGTCATCCTGGATAAGTCTCAGCAACTCATCGAATTTGCCGTGATTGATAGGGATGATGAAGAGGCCATTGTGTGCTCGGCAGAATTAACTCGAGATCTAGAGGATAAGCCGGTAGGGTTAACGGATTTTGAAAAGACCCTAGCCCCTAAAAAAACGATCTTCTTTAGCGGACTCTTTGAGCCGGTAAAGCTGTCTGAGGATAGGGCTGAAGAGTTCGAAGGCCTCTGGGATGAGATGAAGCCTAAGATCTTGCATCGAACTATGGGCATCTAAGCGCCTATTGAAATAAGGCACTTTCATCCCCATATAGGTCTTAGCTGCTGTATTTGGTGCCTAGGAAGGGATTCGAACCCCCACAACCTTTCGATCGCCAGCACCTGAAGCTGGTGCGTCTACCAATTTCGCCACCTAGGCATGCCATTATTATAAAGGTATGCGCCTTTTGGTGACTTTTCCAACCCCGTTTGGCTTTTCCCCTTCAGACCGGGTGGTTTGATACAGTAGCCTAATTAAGAATAATCATTGTTACATAAGGCATGTATTGCCGAAGGAATTAAATGCGTAAAGCAAAAAACTTGGTGCCACGAGAGGCTGACCGTCTAGGTACGGTCCAGGGGCACCGAGATGGATTTGGATTTGTCATCCCAGATGATGGCGGTGAGGATATTTTTCTTTCCGAGAGAGAAATGTCCCGCGTCATGCATGGCGATAGAGTCAGCGTCAGAGTATTAGGTACAGATCGCCGTGGTCGCCCGGAAGGTCAAATTGTTGATGTGGTGTTGCACGCCAATAAGGTAGTCATTGGACGTCTCTTAAATGAGAACGGTGTTTTGATTGTTGCTCCTGAAGACAAGCGTATTGGTCATGACATCTTGATTCCACCCAAGGGTCAGGGTAATGCCAAATTAGGTCAAGTAGTCAGTGTTGAAATTATTGATTATCCAGATAGCTATCGTCAGGCAGTCGGTCGTGTGATTGAAGTGCTTGGCGAAATTGACGATCCTGGTATGGAAATCGAAATCGCTGTACGTAAGTACGGCGTGCCCCATGAGTTCTCAGCGGCAGTCAGGAAAGAAGCCGATGCGCTTCCCGATACCGTTCAGCAAGCCGACTTAGAGGGTCGAGTAGATTTACGCGATGTGCCCTTAGTGACTATCGACGGTGCTGATGCACGCGACTTTGATGATGCGGTGTATTGTGAACCTGTAATGTACGGCAAGGCTAAGGCTTGGCGTTTAATTGTGGCAATTGCCGATGTATCACACTATGTAAAACCGGGGCAACCCCTCGATGACGAAGGTTTATTGCGCGCCACCTCTGTGTATTTCCCGAGAAGGGTAATACCGATGTTGCCTGAGAAGATCTCTAATGGTCTTTGCTCTCTGAACCCAGGCGTAGACCGTTTATGCATGGTGTGCGACTCGGTAGTGGATAACAATGGCGTAGTGCTGGCTTACCAGTTCTATCCTGCGGTGATGCATTCAGCGCAACGCTTTACCTATGACACTGTTTGGGAGATTCTCTCTAATAGCAAAGGTCCAGAAGCAACTCGATTTGCTGAGTTCCGTCCGCTATTAACTAACCTCTATTCGCTGTATAAGATTCTGCTTGAGGCACGTCAAAAGCGTGGCGCGATTGAATTTGAAACGACCGAAACCCAGATCATCAGCAATGAACTCGGTAAGATTTTGCGGATTGAGCCGCGCCTGCGTAATGATGCTCATCGCCTTATTGAAGAATGTATGTTGACGGCCAACGTATGTGCCGCCGATTTTATTGATAAAAATAAACACCTGAGCCTGTATCGTGTTCACGGCGAGCCGTCAGAAGAAAAGTTAGTCACTTTGCGCCAGGTGCTCCGCACCTCTGGTTTGTCATTGGAGGGGGGTGATAAGCCCAAGCCAAAAGACTTTGCCAAGCTCATGCGTGAAATCAAAGACCGTCCTGATGCCAATATGTTGCAGTCGGTAGTATTGCGTGCCATGCAGCAGGCAATGTATCAACCGGATAACGAAGGTCACTTTGGCTTGGCATACCCAGCGTACTCACATTTCACTAGCCCGATTCGTCGCTATCCCGATCTTTTGACGCATCGCGTTATCAAAGCGATTTTGGCTAAAAAACCCTATGTGCCTGTCTTGCCACCAAAGGTTCCACTCAACCTCACATTGCCACGTAAAGGTAAGGGTCGTGAGAATGCGGTCAATGCCAAGAAGTCTCATCAAGATGCAAAAGATGCTGCCGCAAAGGGTGCTCGTTTGCCAAAACTGCCTAAAGGCGCTAATGCCGCTCTCCCCATTTGGGGTCAGTTGGGCGTACATTGCTCATCGAATGAGCGTCGCGCTGATGAAGCCTCTCGTGATGTTGAGGCTTGGTTAAAGTGTTATTACATGCGCGACCATTTGGGTCAAGAGTATGCCGGCACGGTTACTGGGGTTGCCACCTTTGGCTTATTTGTTCAGCTAGAGAATCTCTTTGTTGAAGGAATGATCCATGTAACGGAGTTGGGTGGCGATTACTTCCAGTATGATGAAGCTCGCCAAGAATTGCGTGGTGAAAGAACGGGTATTCGTTATCGCTTGGGTGATCGAGTGCATGTCTTGGTTAGTCGTGTTGACTTGGATGCGCGCAAGATTGAATTTAGCCTCGTGAAGTCTGTGGGTGTCGAGCCGGGCGGAGCAACCAATCGCCGTCAAATTATTTTGGCAAGCGACACTGGAAGACCGAATAAGAAGGCATCCCCTAAGAAAAGTCGACCTGGCAGCAAGGAGCCGCAGAAGCATGCTGGCATAAATGTAAACGCAGCTAAATCTGCCGGCAATCTTGGTGCTAACCAGTCTAAGAGTAGAGCGGGACGGAGTGCTAGTCAGGTTGCCAAATCTGGCAAGCCAAGCAGGCCTGCAGGTAAGCCTGCTGGAACAAAGCCGCCGGTACGCAGCACTAAAGCACGCCGTAAATAAGTCGCATTACACACACGAGATAAAGTAAAGATGAAGCAGATATTAGTAGGTTTTCATGCAGTACAAGCGCGCTTGCGCGTAGATCCCGATAGCTTGAAGTCGGTTTATTTCGATCCTAGTCGGCGCGACCGCCGTATGGGGGATTTCTTAAAGCAAGCAGAAGAAGCTTTGGGAGAAAGACTTCATGCTGCTGATGCTGAGCGTCTGCATAAATTGACTGGTCACGATCGTCACCAAGGCGTGGTGGCTTTAGCTGAAAAGATGACTGTGGCCCGCACTATTACTGAGGTTGTTGAAGATGCTGAAAGCAATCAAAACAAAGTGATGTTCTTGGTATTGGATGGCGTTACCGATCCCCATAACTTTGGCGCTTGCTTACGTGTGGCTGATGGCGCTGGTGTCGATGCTGTAGTGATTCCGAAGGACCGTTCCGCATCGATTAATGCAACCGTGAGCAAAGTATCGAGCGGCGCTGCTGAAGTGATGCCAGTGATCACGGTTACTAATCTCGTGCGTAGTATGAAAGAGATGCAAGATGCCGGTGTTTGGCTTATTGGTACCGATGATGAGGCGGAGAAGTCTATTTACGATATCGATCTCACTGGTCCAATTGGAATGGTGATGGGCGCAGAGGGTGAGGGCATGCGCCGTCTGACTCGCGAGACTTGCGATGAGTTGGTCCGCATTCCAATGCAGGGCGTTGTTGAGAGTTTGAATGTGTCAGTTGCAAGTGGCGTATGCTTGTATGAGGCCTTAAGGCAGCGTCTGGCAAAGGCTCCCAAATAACGCACTGAGACGCTTATATGAAATGCAATATCGGACATACTGATCGTGTACTTCGCATGACCGTGGGTGTCACGCTCATGGGCTTGGCTGGTTTTGGTATTACTGGCCTTTGGGCCTGGATTGGCATCATTCCATTGCTTACTGGAATGATTGGTAATTGCCCAGCTTATACCTTGCTAGGTATCAATACCGCCAAGAAGTAATCCTAAAGTAGTAACCCAGGCTAATCAGCGGCCCATCAACTGGCTAGCTGCTGAACAAATTGCTCGAGTTGTGCTGGTGGCAAAGCACCGCTAATGCGGTGCACTTCCTTGCCATTCTTAAATCCTGCCAAGGTAGGGATAGAGCGAATATTAAATTGCGCTCCCAGCGACTGCTCAGATTCGGTATCTACTTTGACAAACACGACTTTATTGGCATTGCTGCTTGCGCTTGTCTGAAAGGTTGGCGCAAACATCTTGCATGGGCCACACCATGGAGCCCAAAAGTCTACGATGACCGGCAGGGTGGTTTGTGCAATCAGCTCGTGGAAATTGGTTGCAGTCGCATTAATGGGTAGGGAAAGGAGGTCTTGCTTGCACGCCCCACACACTGGAGTCTGATTTAATCTCTCCGCAGGTACGCGGTTTCCTTTGGAGCAATGTGGACAATGAATGATCATCTAGCTTCTCCAATGTGATGAGGCTTCCCTCAGCATCTTCTTAACTATTCAGTAGTGCCTCTAACTTTTCAGTATCAATGCAGAAATTCCGAATACCCTCGGCCAATTTTTCTGTTGCCATTGCATCATTATTGAGCTGCAATCTAAAGCTAGATTCATCTAACTCTAAGGGAGTGATTTTTTCGCTCATCGCGCTTGCTGCGTTCAGCTTTTGCTCTACAGATCCCGTCTGCGCGTGAAGTTCACCCAAGAGTTCGGGGCTAATGGTGAGCAAATCGCAACCAGCGAGTTCTAGTATCTGACTCGTATTTCTAAAGCTGGCGCCCATAATTTCGGTGGTAATACCAAAGTGCTTGTAGTAATTGAAGATGCGCTTGACAGAGGTAACCCCAGGATCATTTGCTCCGCCATTATTCACATCACTCCAGTTGGCTCCAAGTTTCGCTTTGTACCAATCGGTAATACGACCCACAAATGGTGAAATGAGTTTGGCATTAACGGCACCACAGGCGGCCGCTTGAACCAATGAGAAGAGCAGAGTCATATTGCAATGAATGCCTTCGGCCTCCAATGCCTTTGCCGCCTGAATGCCTTCCCAGGTTCCAGCAAGCTTAATTAATACGCGCTTGCGATCAATTCCATGTGACTCGTATAGGGCAATGAGATGTTTCGCTTTTTGAATGGTTCCTGGCGTATCAAATGAGAGTCGAGCATCCACTTCAGTCGAAACCCGGCCCGGGACAATTTTTAAGATCTCCAAACCAAAGGCAACCAGAATGTAGTCAACCAAGTCCGCGGCTTTCATACCGGGATGTGCAGCCTTGACCTGATTTACCATGGCTTGATAGTTAGGCTGTTGGGCCGCTTTCAGAATTAGAGAGGGGTTGGTTGTGGCATCCTGAGGCTGATATTCCTGCATGCGCTCAAAGTCACCTGTATCGGCTACAACAGTAGTGAGTTTCTTGAGTTGGCTGAGGGCGGAAAGGCTGGACGTCATAGGAATCTCTGTCAATTAATCTGTAAAGGCATTGAATATCATATGATAGATGGATCAATAACGGTATTCCAGCATGAATAAGGCATTAGACGGCATCATGAATCAAGATCAACTCAAGCAGTTAGTAGGCGAAGCGGCGCGAGACGAAGTTCTCAAATTACCCGCTGGCCAGGTTTTGGGGGTAGGCACTGGCTCAACCGCCAATTGCTTCATTGATGCTTTAGCGCCCCACAAGGATCATTTTGCCGGAACGGTATCGAGCTCCAATGCCACAACCGAGCGCTTGTTAAAGCATGGTTTTAAGGTCTTGGATCCCAACGAGGTGAGTGCCTTGCCAGCTTATGTGGATGGCGCGGATGAGATTGACCCTGCTGGCCACATGATTAAGGGCGGTGGCGGAGCTTTAACTCGCGAAAAGATCATTGCTTCCATGTCTAAGCAATTCATTTGTATTTGTGACTCTTCAAAACAAGTGCCCGTCTTGGGCAACTTTGCCTTGCCGGTAGAGATTATTCCCTTGGCCAAGAGCGTTGTGACGCAAGAACTGGAGAAGTTGGGCGGCAAAGTCTCCTTGAGAATGGCTAAAGACACTAGGGCGGATTTGGGTCAAACCCCAAGCCAACCTTTTGTGACGGATAACGGTGGCTGGATTTTGGATATCGCTGGTTTGAGGATTCAGAACCCCTTAGCATTGGAGGCTCAGATCAATCAAATTGCTGGAGTGATTACCGTTGGCCTATTTGCGAAAGAGAAGGCCGATATTTTGCTCGTCAGCAACGCGTCAGGGGTGAGTAGGGTCTCGTTCTAATAAAAAAACTCGACGGGCAACTAAGTTAACCCATCGAGTTTGTTTGCCGTGTCAATCACGGCGAAGGCAAAAGGAAGAGATTGAGTTCCTAGTGCCCAATAAGCCTATAGATAGACTTATGAGGATCGGCTTTCGCCAATGTAGCTCATCACAGACTCTGATCAACTACAGCTTCATCCTATGCTCCTCTTTTGAGGTCGTCAAGCAAATCTAAAAAAATTTACTCCGCTGGCGGAACATATCCCTGAGCCATGTCTGCACCGCCCTCAAAGAAGTATTTTTCTACTTGCTTGAGAAGATACTGGCGAGCGCGTGGATCAGCCATATTGAGTCGATTTTCATTAATCAACATCGTTTGTTGCTTTAACCAAGCAGCCCAAGCTTCTTTAGAGACTTGATTCCAAATCTTTTTGCCAAGTTCGCCCGGAAGTGGTGCAAAGTCCATTCCCTCAGCTTCTTTATTTAGTTTGATGCATTGAACCATGCGTGCCATATGTAATACCTTTCAAATACGTTTTATTGCAAGTGCAAAAAATATACCAATATCAAAACTCTAAATGAGCGTCTCGATTACAGGTCCTTGGTGAGAACCATTGATTTACGATCCCAGTTGTAGATTTGCTTTCTTTCCTCTGGGAGGTCATCAACCGATGCGCGCTTAAAGCCGCGCTTCAAGAACCAATGCTCTGTTCTGGTTGTCAAAACAAATAACTTCTTAATGCCTTCGCGCTTGGCTCGCATCTCAATGCGTTTCAATAGGCGCTCTCCATCGCCTGAGCCTTGCACATCAGGATCAACTGCGAGACAGGCAAGTTCGCCAACACCATTGGGGAAGGGGAAGAGGGCTGCGCAGCCGAATAGAACGCGGTCATGCTCAATCACAGAGAAGCGCTGAATATCACGCTCAATCACATCTTGACCACGTGCCGCCAAAATACCTTCTTCTTCGAGTGGACTGGTTAATTGCAGAATACCACCCACATCATCCTGATTAGCTTCACGGAGATTTTCAATATCGGAAGAGGCGAGCATCATGCCAATACCATCATGGGTAAAGAGCTCTTCTAGCAATGCACCATCTTGATTGCATGGCAAGAAGTGAACACGGCTAACGCCGGAACGAATCGCTCTACCAGAGATATTGAGCAAGCCCTTCATGCCTAAATCCAACTCCGGATGCTGGGCAACATATTCCTGAAGCTGAGGCAACGACAGTTCAGTAATGTAATCACCCTCATCATCTTTTAGGCCTGCATATGGACTCAAGAAAATCAGCTTATCCGCTTTGAGTGCGGCAGCAGTAGAGGCGGCAACGTCTTCAAACGCTAAGTTAAATGCTTGTCCTGTTGGGGAGAAACCCAAGGGTGATAGCAACACAATCTTATTGCTATCGAGCGATAGCTTGATGGAGGTGGAGTCGACCTTACGCACTAAACCCGTGTGAATGTAATCAACGCCTTCCACTACGCCAACAGGCATCGCCGTAATAAAGTTACCCGAGATCACGGAGATGCGTGAGCCGGCCATCGGTGTATTGGGAAGTCCACGGCTAAATGCCGCTTCGATATCGAGGCGCAATTCACCGGCGGCTTCTTTGACGCACTCTAGTGCGGCAGCGTCAGTGATCCGATAGCTGTGCATTGAACTTTTACCAAATTGGCTTTTGATATTGCGTAGCGTCAGTTGCTCTTCAATCTGCGGACGAATACCGTGAACTAAGACAATCCGCATACCCATTGCGTGGAGCATGGCGATATCTTCAATCAGATTCTCGAGGCCGATTTCTTGAGCTAGTTCACCGGCAAACGCAATGACAAAGGTCTTTTCGCGAAAGCTATGGATATAGGGTGCAACATCGCGCAACCATCCCACAAAAGGAAAGTTAGAGCTTGATTCTTCGGCGTTTGGGCCTGGGTTTGGTGCATTTGTCGACATAGTGAGAAAATTATAGGGTGCAAGAGCCTATAAACCAACAAAAACCCAAAGCAGGGCATGTAACTGTGCCCGCTTCCAACACCCCGCGTCGTCTTGAAATTCGCTTTCCAGAGGAGTTGCCGGTATCTGGTCAGCGCCAGATCATCAAGGATGCCTTTCAGTCCCATCAAGTGGTGATTGTGTGCGGTGAAACGGGCTCGGGCAAGACCACCCAGTTGCCAAAGATCTGCCTGGACCTCGGTAGGGGCACCATCAACGGCGGTCGACTCATCGGGCATACGCAGCCACGCCGAATTGCCGCTACTGCCACAGCGAAGCGCATAGCCCAGGAGCTGGGCACTCCCATTGGTCAGGATGTGGGTTATCAGGTGCGTTTTGCCGATAAAACGAGCCGGGGCGCCTCAGTGAAGTTGATGACTGACGGCATTTTGTTGGCCGAGACCCAACGAGACCCTCAATTACGCGCCTATGACACCTTAATTATTGATGAGGCCCACGAGCGCAGTCTGAACATTGACTTCCTATTGGGCTATCTGCGACAGCTGCTACCCAAGCGCCCAGATCTCAAACTCATCATTACTTCCGCCACGATTGATGCCAAACGCTTTTCTGAGCATTTTGCGATTGGTGGCAAAGTTGCCCCGGTCATTGAGGTCAGCGGGAGGTTATTCCCTGTGGAGCAACGCTATGCACCGTTGGAGCCCGATGCAAAACCCGATGGCAAAAAAGAATCTAAGGAAGCAAAAGAAATTCCGGAGGCGGTTGCAGAGGCCATTGCCAACGTCTGGAGAGAGGGCGCATCTGGCGCTGGAGATGTGTTGGTATTTTTGCCGGGTGAGCGAGAGATTCGGGATTGCGCAGAAGCCTTAAGAAAAGATCACGTGCTCCAGCAGCGCTTTCACCCAGAAGTATTAAGCTTGTTTGCTCGTCAGTCAGTGGCTGAGCAGGAGCGAGTCTTTAATCCTGGCAATGGTCGACGCATCATTCTCACTACTAACGTGGCTGAGACCTCCTTGACCGTGCCCAATATTCGTTATGTTGTCGATAGTGGTTTGGCTAGGGTCAAGCGCTATTCGTACCGCAATAAGGTTGAGCAACTTCAAATTGAGCCTATTTCCCAGGCTGCTGCCAATCAGCGGGCAGGACGTTGCGGTCGTGTATCTGACGGTATTTGCATTCGTTTATATAGCGAGCAAGATTACTTGGCGCGCGCTAAATTTACCGACCCAGAAATTCTGCGCAGTTCATTAGCGGCGGTGCTATTGCGCATGAGCGCCTTGCGACTGCCAAAGATTCAAGAATTTCCTTTTATCGATAAGCCCCTTGGTCGCGCTATTGCCGATGGCGTCCAGCTTCTAGATGAGTTGGGTGCTATTGCTTATGACGATGCTGCGGCAGGGGATAACAAGGACATCAACAATAGCTTCAAGCTCACCCCAATTGGTAAGCAGCTAGCCGATCTGCCCTTGGATCCGCGGATTGGCCGTATGTTGCTTGCCGCTAAAGAACAAAATGCATTGCGAGAAGTCACTATCATCGCTTCCGCACTAGCAACACAAGACCCCCGTGAGCGACCAATGGATCAGGCTGCCGCGGCAGATCAGGCCCATTTACAGTTTGCTGATGAGCGTTCTGAATTCCTCAGCTTTGTGAAGTTATGGGATTGGTATCAAGATGCGCTGACACATAAACACAGTAATCGTCAGTTAGAGAATCTGTGCCGTAGTAAGTTTTTATCTCCAAGGCGCCTGCGAGAATGGCGCGATGTCCATGGACAGTTGCACACCATGCTCGGTGAAAAGGGCTGGAAAGAAAATGCCTTAGCCGCCACTTATGAGCAAGTGCACCTTTCCTTATTGACCGGCTTATTGGGGTATGTCGCTAAAAAAGAAGAAGATGAAAAATCTCAAGAGCGCGGTAGCAAGACGGGTGGCTATATCGGAGCACGTGGGATTCGCCCCTTCATTTGGCCGGGCTCAACTATAGGTAAAAAGGCTGGCGCCTGGATCCTTGCCGGAGAGTTACAAGAAACCAATCGGATGTATGCGCGCACGATTGCGAAGATCGAGCCGCAATGGGTGGAGCGAGTCGCCGCCCACCGACTGATTAAGTCTCTCAGTGATCCGGTCTGGGATAGTCGTCAAGGCGAGGTCATGGCTTTTGAGCGCGGCACCTTGTATGGTCTGCCGATTTATCAAGGGCGCAAGGTTCGGTTCGAGGCTCATAATCCCGCAGAAGCGCGCGAACTCTTTATCAAGCAAGCCTTGGTCCAAGAAGAGATGTTTGGTCGGATGGATACACCAGCCTTGATGCGAGAGGCTGAGGCAGATGCCCGCAAAAAGTATCCCGGTATGTTTGAATTCTTTTGGCATAACCGCAGACTCATCAAAGAAATTGAAGCGCTAGAGCATCGCTCACGTCGCCCTGATGTATTGGTGGATGATGATTTGCTATTTGCGTTTTACGATTCGCGCATTCCTCAAGATGTTCTGAGTAGAGAAGGATTGAAAGCCTGGCTCAAGCGTCCTGCCAAGGATGTGGATGGTCAGGCGGTGAATAACGATGCTCAGTTGCGTTTATCCAAAGCCGATCTGATGCGGCACGAAGCTGCCGGCATCACGGTGGATCGTTATCCCAAGAAGATGGTAGTGGGTGGCGGTGAACTCAGCTTGACCTATCACTTTGAGCCTGGCAACCCTAAAGATGGTGTCACCTTGGTCGTTCCATTGACGCTGTTAAATCAAGTGGATGGTCGTCGTTGTGAATGGCTAGTTCCAGGGATGTGTGAAGAGAAGGTCCAGTTGCTACTCAAATCTCTCCCACAAAAACTGCGGCGTCATTGCGTGCCATTGCCTGAATATGCCAAGTCATTCTTAGAGCGCGTGTTAGATGAGAAGCGTTTTGGTGTCGGAGACTTTCTGGACAGTTTAATTACGGATATTCGGAAAGAGCGCGGCCTGGAAATCAAGCGCACTGACTTTAGACCGGAGTCTTTACCATTACATTCATCAATGAACTTCCGTTTGGTAGATGAGCATGGACGCCAATTGGAGCTTGAGCGTAATTTAACTCGTTTGCGCGCTGAGTATGGGCAGACCGCCAGAACCGCTTTTCAGGCAATCGCGCAGCAAGCAGCGCAAGAGGAGCTGGGTGTAGAGCCAGCTCAGCCAGCAGCTACAAATCAAACTGCCAAGCAGCCCAACTCCAGCTCTGCAAGAACGGTAGAGCAGGGTGGCTATCGTAGTTGGGAGTTCGGCGAGTTACCAGAAACCCTCGAGATCCAAAAGGGCAATCGCACACTCTTTGGATATCCTGCGCTAGTCGATAGAACTGACTTTTGCGACTTAGAAGTATTTGATGATTTGGTAGAGGCTAGAAAACATCATTGGCAAGGTTTGCGTCGCTTGTTTGCTTTATCCAATAAGGACACGCTCAAGGCCTTACAAAAACAATTGCCTGGCATTCGTGAATTAGGTTTGCTCTTTATCAATGTGGGATCGGTAGAAGGTCTCATCGAGCAAATTCTGAATCTGGCTGTAGAGCGCGCCTTTTTAAATGATCCATTGCCAGTCAATGCAGGGCAATTTGCCGAGCGCTTGCAAGCCGGGAAGCCTCGGTTAGCTTTAATTGCCCAAGAAATCTCAAAGCATACATTAGCAGCGTTACAGGCAAATACAGAGCTTCAGAAAAAGATGGCTCAGGCCAAAGCGGCCTCACCAAGTGCGTATGCGGATATTCAAGCCCAAGTCCAGGGGCTTATTTTTGCTAAATTTGTTTCTGACATTCCCTACGCGCAGTTAGTGCATTTGCCGCGTTATCTCAAAGCAGTCGCACTACGAATCGATAAGCTGAGAGCCAATCCCGCTAGGGATGCGCAATGCCAAAAGGATTGGGAGTCTGTTGCTAGGCCATGGCAGAAATTGGTCCAGGGCAATAGAAGTTCAGGGTCTTACGCCATGGCAGAGGATCAGGGTTTGCAGGATTTTCGTTGGCAGCTTGAGGAGTTGCGGGTAGCTTTATACGCTCAGGAGCTAAAAACACCGACCCCAATGTCCCTAAAGCGCCTAGAGAAGGTCTTATCGAGCTTGAGATAGGTCAAATTTATCCTTCGTTTGGAGGATAAAACCCGTCATCCAATGCTTACAATGACGACTATGCGTACATTTATGAGTAAAACAGGGCAGAACTGGATTGCTGCCTGTGCAGTATTGACCCTAATTCCCCTGTCACACCTGGCATTCGCCCAAGCTTCCATTCCGGCGGACCCTAAGGCTGAACCCAAGCTAGCAGTGATTCTCAATTCTGGTGAAGCATCGGTTAGTTTGATTGATATGCCAAGTCGCAAAGTGATCAAAACAGTGCCAGTCGGTAAGGAGCCGCACCACTTGATGATCACTCCCGATCAAAAGACCTTATTAATTGCGAATGCTGCTGGTAATGATGTTGTTTTAATGAACCCTGTCAGCGGCGAGTTGACTGGAAAAATTCCAGACATTATTGACCCTTACCAAATTGGCTATTCACCGAACCATAAGTGGTTTATTGCAAACGGCAATCGCTTGGATAGAGTGGATGTCTATCAGGCGCAAGGCGCTGATCTGAAATTGGCTAAATCGATTAAGTTGGGTAAGACACCAAGCCATATCGCATTCACATCCGATAGCAAGACTGCATTTATTACCTTGCAGGACTCTAGTGAGTTAGCAGCTATCGACTTGGATACGCAAACCGTCATTTGGAAAATGCCCACTGGCAAAGTTCCTGCCGGCCTATGGATGACGCCTGGCGATCAATATCTATTAGTTGGTATTACCGGTGAGGACAATGTCCAGGTGATCGACTGGAAAAACCGCAAAGAAGTAAAGCGGATTCATACTGGCAAGGGCGCTCATAACTTCCGTCCCTTGGGGGACAAGAAACATGTCTTCTTAAGTAACCGTATTGCTTCCACAATCAGCCTGATCAATATGCAGACCTTGGAAAAAGTGGGCGATATCACTGGCTTGCCTGCAGGTCCAGATGATATGGAAATTACACCGGATGGCAAAACCATGTGGGTGACTTTTCGCTTCTCTAAAAAGGTTGGGGTGATTGATATTCCCTCAATGAAATTAGTCACCGTCATTCCGGTTGGCAAGTCTCCGCACGGTGTTTTCTTTACTCCACGCGCTGGCTGGGAATAAGCGCAAGCAATGCGTTTTCAGCGGGTCCTTCCTCGATTGCTGATATTGGCTGCTCTAAGCGGCAGCTCAATCACGGCGATCGCTCAAGAGGCGCAGTGCAAAAAAACGGTTTACCTTACATTTGATACTGGCAATATGTCGGTAGCGCAAACCGTCGCAGATATTTTGTATCGACAAAACGTTAAAGCCACTTTCTTTCTCGCGAATGAAAAAACCAACCGTGGCGATTTCGCATTAGATGATTCCTGGAAGGCCTATTGGCAGGAGCGGCTTAAAGAGGGGCATCACTTCGGTAGCCACACCTACGATCATGTGTACTTCGTTAAAGATGGCCCAAGCGGAGAGATTTTTGCGAAGCCGCAGTTTGGCCCAAGGGCGGGCATCACCAGCTTATATAACGAAGCGAGTTACTGCCGCGAAATCAGGCGGGTTGATGATCGATTTAAAGAGTTAACCGGGTCGAATCTTCAGAGGATTTGGCGTGCGCCAGGTGGAAAAATTTCTCCTCGCTCTGTGAAGATGGGTAATCTTTGTGGCTATCAACACATTGGCTGGCAGCCTGCGGGATTTTTGGGGGATGAGCTGAGCTCTCAGACTCACCCCAATCAGATGCTTTTAGATAAAGCGAGTAGCCAGATTCAGGATGGAGACATCACCATGGCGCATCTCGGAATCTGGTCTCGCAAAGACCCCTGGGCGCCTGCGGTTTTAGAGCACTTGATTGTGAATCTGAAGGCGCGCGGCTTTTGTTTTGCGACACTGCCAAAACAAGATAAATAAGTCACAATAGTCTATGGAGTTCAATTCAATTCTTGCCTATATCTCAGCGGCTTACGCTAGCGCGCAAGAGTTTCTCTTTGCCAATGTCGCTGGACCCATTTTGTATCAATTCAATTTAATGGCTTGGGCTGAGGATGTCTTTGATGGACTTGATTGGTTTCTGTTTGGTTGTATACAGATTTTCCTGATCGCGATCATCTTACGAACCTGGGAAAAACTGGCACCTGCAGAGGCTCAGGTGCGATTTGCTGCATCTAGTAAAGCCGATATTTTGTACACGCTTTTTCATCGCCTGGGAATTTTCCACGGTCTGATTTTTATTGCCTTGTCAGGTTTCTTTTTCGAGATCGACTCCGTGCTGCATGACTTTCGTTTTGGCAGACTCAATGTAGAGTCATGGTGGCCACCACTAACTTCAATTCCATTGGTCAGCTTTTGCATTTACTTCATATTGCTTGATTTTGTAGAGTATCTGTACCATCGCGCATCTCACACCTTCAATTGGTGGTGGCAATTACATGCTTTGCATCACAGTCAAACAGTGATGACTGCCTGGTCCGATGATCGTAATCATATTTTCGATAGCATCATGCATGCCGTGGTATTTGCTTTTTTCGCTTTGCTATTTGGTGTTTCGCCAGGACAATTTATTTTCCTGGTGGTGCTCAGTCAATTGATGCAAAGTTGGCAGCATGCCAATATCAAGGTTGATCTTGGCCCATTTAAATATGCGCTGATCTCTCCGCTGTATCACCGTATGCATCATGCGGTAGGCTATGGTCATGAAGCAAAAGGCAAGCCAGGGGTCTTGGGTGGTTGCAACTTTGGAATCATCTTTCCATGGTGGGATATGTTATTCAATACGGCTATTTTTCAAAACGAGATTTATCCCACTGGGGTGCGGGGGCTGACTCCCTCGAATCATGTTCTGCATCAGCAGTGGCAGGGAATCCGGCATGCCGCTCGTGAATTTTTTCCTAAGAAGTAAATCAGACGCGCAAAAAACACAAAGAAAAACCAATAGGCGGGAATGGGTAAATATGGATAGCATGCAGCAGGTATTTAAGTCATTTGGCTTGGCTCTCGTTGCTACGATGCATCCCAAAATGCTATGGCTAAGCTTGCGCCCATTTTTGATTGTTTCGATATTGTGGGGCTGCTTGATTTGGCTCACTTGGACGCCGGCCTTGGAAATGCTCAGCACCTTCTTAACAACGTCTATTTTTACCAGCTGGATTCAGGATGGCTTGATCTGGGCTGGATTTGAAAATGCCCGCGCATGGATTGCGCCACTCTTTTTTGTGATGCTCCTCATCCCCTTAATTTCTATTAGCCTGCTGGTATTTATTGCTTTCACCACAGTGCCTGCGATTGTTCGTAGCGTCACCCGTCAGCACGCCTACAAAGATCTGGAAAAGAAAAAGGGCGGCGGCTTATTGGGTAGTGTTGTCTATACGATGTGGTCCGCCTTGATTTGTTTGGCGCTGGTGATGTTGACGCTGCCGGTGTGGTGGGTGCCTCCCTTGGTTGCTGTCTTGCCACCCTTGTTGTGGGGCTGGCTCACGATGCGCTTAATGTCTTATGACGTCCTTGCGCAACACGCGAGCGCGGAAGAGCGCGACACCTTATTGCAGCAATATCGTTGGTCCTTGCTGGCGATGGGCGTAGCCTCTGGCATGCTGGGCGCTGTACCCACATTTTTCTGGGCCACGTCTGCTTTAGCGCTTGTGCTATTTCCCATTGTGAGCTTTGTGGCTCTGTGGATTTATTCTCTGATCTTTGTCTTTGCCGCTCTTTGGTTCACGCATTTCTTGCTCGGTGCACTGAAAGACTTGCGTCAAGCTGAGTTAGATAAGGCGCTTAACATTGATGTAAAAGTGATTGATATGGAGCTTCCGAATCATGGTTAATGCAGTAAGGAGCGTGGAAGTGGATGCGCCCGAGTTGAAGTCTCGTCGTTTTGGTTTGATTGTGATTGGTGATGAGATTTTGTCTGGTCGCCGTCAAGATAAGCATATGAGTAAATTGATAGAGTTACTCAATGAGCGAGGCTTAAGCCTATCCTGGGCAAAGTATGTCGCGGACGATCCAGAGAAAATCACCGCAACACTGAAGGAGAGTTTTGCAAGTGGTGATGTCGTCTTTAGTACGGGCGGTATTGGTGCCACCCCGGATGACCATACAAGACAGTGTGCGGCATTAGCCTTAGGTACTACAACAGAACTGCATCCGACTGCGCAAGAGTTAATCGCGGGGCGCATTCAGTCTATGGCTGAAGGCGATCCCATCAAAGCGGATTTAAGCTCTCCAGAGAATCAGCATCGTTTCAAGATGGGTGAATTTCCGATTGGTAGCGACATCATCCCCAATCCCTATAACCAGATACCGGGTTTTCGGATACAAGAACATCACTTTGTCCCAGGTTTTCCGGTCATGGCAGCCCCCATGATGGCTTGGTGCTTAGATCAGCATTACACAGACTTGTTTCATCAGGTGAATTGGGCGGAGCAGAGCTTTATTGTTCCCAAGGGTATTGAATCTACTTTGACGCCACTCATGGAGCATATTGAAGCGAGTTTTCCTGGGGTAAAGGTCTTTAGTCTTCCTTCGGTTGGTGACTCGTCAAAGCAGGGTATTTACGCCCAACGCCATATTGAATTGGGGATTAAAGGCAATGCTAACCTGCTTGAAAGCGCCTGGATTGCCTTGCGTTCTGGTACTCAGGCCCTGGGTTACGAAATTCACGATATCCCAGAGTCTAAATAGGCACTAATATGGTGCAAATCAGTCATATTTTAGGGTTTTTAACCCAATTTCAGCACTTAAACAGTGCAATAATGACTGTTCCCGTTTGTTTGCTTCAGTAAATTAGATACATCCCATGGGCATATTTGATGCCTGGAATGAACAAGGGTGTACACCTTAAGTTTGTATTCCGAATTTAGTTAATAGAGGAGATTTGCATGACGAAGACCGTCGCTGATGTGATGAAGTTAGTTAAAGAGAAAGAATGTACTTTCGTTGATTTCCGCTTTGTAGATACAAAGGGTAAAGAGCAACACACAACAGTACCTATTTCCCATTTTGACGAAGACAAGTTTGAGAGCGGTCATGCGTTTGACGGTTCTTCTATCGCTGGTTGGAAAGGTATCGAAGCTTCAGACATGTTGTTGATGCCAGATCCAACAGCTTGCTACATCGACCCATTCTATGAAGAGCCAACATTGGTGATCACATGTGATGTGATCGAGCCATCTGATGGCAAAGGTTACGATCGTGACCCACGTTCTATCGCTAAGCGTGCTGAGTCTTATTTGAAGAGCACTGGTTTGGGTGATACGGCGTATTTCGGTCCAGAGCCAGAATTCTTTATTTTTGACGGCGTCCGTTGGGGTGCTGACATGCAAGGTTGTTTTGTTAAGGTAGATTCTGAAGAAGCTCCTTGGTCATCCGCTGCTGAAATCGAAGGTGGAAACACTGGTCACCGTCCAGGTAAAAAGGGCGGTTATTTCCCAGTTGCTCCAGTAGATACCTTCCAGGACATGCGCTCTGAAATGTGTTTGATTCTGGAATCATTGGGCATTCCAGTCGAAGTGCATCACCATGAAGTTGCTGGTCAAGGCCAAAACGAATTGGGCACTAAGTTCAGCACATTGGTAGAGCGTGCTGACTGGACTATCTGGCAAAAGTACGTTGTTCAAAATGTGGCACACGCTTACGGCAAGACAGCAACATTTATGCCTAAGCCAATCGTTGGCGATAACGGTTCTGGTATGCACGTTCACCAATCTATTTGGAAGAATGGCGAGAACTTGTTTGCTGGTAACGGCTACGCAGGCTTGTCAGAATTCGCATTGTTCTACATTGGCGGCATCATCAAGCACGCTAAGGCATTGAATGCGATTACTAATCCAGGTACAAACTCATACAAGCGTTTGGTTCCAGGTTTCGAAGCTCCGGTGAAATTGGCTTACTCAGCACGTAACCGTTCTGCTTCTATCCGTATTCCACACGTTTCTAGCCCTAAGGGTCGTCGTATCGAAACACGTTTCCCTGATCCATTGGCTAACCCATACCTCTGCTTCTCCGCATTGATGATGGCTGGTTTGGACGGTGTTCAGAACAAGATTCATCCAGGCGAAGCTGCTGACAAGAATTTGTATGACTTGCCACCAGAAGAAGATGCAAAGATTCCAACCGTTTGTGCAAGCCTAGAGGAAGCTTTAGATGCCTTGAACAAAGATCGCGAGTTCTTGACTCGCGGCGGTGTCTTTACAGACTCTATGATCGACGCATATATCGCATTGAAGATGGAAGATGTCACACGTTTCCGTATGACAACTCATCCGATCGAATTCGATATGTACTACTCCCTGTAAGCGAAGGAGAGATGTTGAGCGCAGGTCTGTTGCGCAATTCGTTCAAAGGGGCAGCTTCGGCTGCTCCTTTTTTTCCGACATTGCTTGACCAAATGCCAAACGCCATCGTGGTGTTCGAGGCGGAAAACCAGCAATTGATTTATGTGAATCCTGCGGCAGAGTCTGCACTGGATCTCTCCCGTAAATCACTTGAGGGTCAATCCGTGCGCGATTTATTTGGTGATAATGCGTTGCTCACACATATGATTGAGGAAGTGAAAGCTGGACACTTTGCCGCTCAACGGCAAGAGCTCGTGCTGCATTCATTGCCAGGCAGTATTCATCAAGATTCCATTCCGGCTCATGTCGTGGTTGCCAGCTTAGAAGATCCTGATCTGATGATGATGGAATGGTTTCCGATTGATCAACAATTAAGGAGTGAGCGCGATGAGCGCGTAACTCAGCAAGTAGAAGCGAATAAGCAGTTGATGCGCAACTTAGCGCATGAAATTAAAAACCCTTTGGGCGGCATTCGTGGTGCGGCCCAGTTGTTGGAGTTTGAACTCCCCGATAAAGGCTTGCGTGAATACACCCAAGTCATTATTAAAGAATCGGATCGTTTGCAAACCTTGGTGGATCGCTTGCTTGCGCCACATCGCAAAGCGCATGCTATGGAATCCTTTAATGTCCATGAAGCCTTAGAGCGAGTGCGCAGCTTGGTACTGGCGGAGTTTCCTAAAGGGTTACGCATCATTCGCAATTACGACACTAGTCTGCCCGAAGTTCTCGGCGATCGAGAGCAACTCATACAAGCAGTATTGAATATTGCCCATAACGCCGCTCAGGCCCTCTCTGAAGAGATCCGCCAAGGTATTGCGCAAATTGAATTAAAGACCCGGGTTGCCCGGTCAGTCACTATCTCCAAACATCGTTATAAGATGGCGATGGATTTGCATGTGATTGATAACGGCCCTGGTATCCCAGAAGAAATCCGTGAACGCATCTTCTTTCCATTAGTTTCTGGAAGGGAGGGCGGTAGTGGCCTAGGTTTGACCTTGGCTCAAACGTTTGTGCAACAGCATCAAGGTTCTATCGCCTGTGACAGCCGTCCTGGACGGACTGATTTCCATATTCAAATTCCATACCGTAAGCAGGAGAAAGCATCATGAAACCCGTTTGGATCGTGGACGATGATCAATCTATTCGTTGGGTGCTTGAAAAAGCGCTCACGCGAGAGAACATTGCGCACAAGAGCTTCTCCAATCCCAATGATGTATTGAATGCTTTGGAAAAAGAGGCGCCTCAGGTGCTGATTTCTGATATTCGGATGCCACGTGGCAATGGTTTGGATCTTTTGCAAAATGTCAAAGAGACGCACCCATTATTACCAGTGATCATCATGACGGCATACTCGGATTTGGATTCTGCAGTCTCCTCATTTCAGGGTGGTGCATTTGAGTATCTCACCAAGCCCTTTGATATTGATAAAGCAGTTGAATTAATCCGCCGCGCGATGGAGCAGAGTGAGCGTAATCAATCCGGCAATAAAGAAATGAATGGCTGGAGACAAGACTCCACGGAAATTATTGGTCAGGCACCAGCGATGCAGGAGGTATTTCGTGCCATCGGTCGCCTAGCGCAATCGCATTCCACGGTATTAATCACTGGTGAATCAGGTACCGGTAAAGAGTTGGTCGCCCAAGCTTTGCATAAACATAGCCCAAGAGCAAAGGGCCCTTTTGTGGCATTTAGTACTGCAGCCGTTCCCAAGGATCTGCTGGAGTCTGAGTTATTTGGTCATGAGCGAGGCGCTTTCCCCGGAGCATTGACCTTGCGTCGTGGGCGCTTTGAGCAAGCCGATGGCGGTACGCTCTTTTTAGATGAGATTGGCGATATTCCATTCGACTTGCAAACGCGCTTATTGCGCGCGCTCACCGATGGCCATTTCTATCGCGTTGGTGGGCAAGATCCAATCAAGGCCAATGTTCGCATTATTGCTTCTACCCATCAGAATCTGGAAGCGCGTGTTGCCGCAGGTGCATTCCGAGAAGATCTCTTGCATCGCTTAAATGTGATTCGTCTGCGCATGCCTCCACTGCGTGAACGCGCGGAAGATATTCCTGTCTTAGCCCGCCATTTCATGTTGTTGTGCGCTAAGTCTTTGGGCGTTGAGCCCAAGAAATTGTCTGATGAAGTTTTAAAAGACATCAGTGCTATGCCATTCCCTGGAAATGTGCGTCAACTAGAAAATCTCTGTCACTGGCTGACAGTGATGACGCCATCCAACGTCATTGGCACCGGGGATTTGCCTGCGGATATTTTGGCTGAAGCCGTTGAGCACCCAGCTATATTGCAGGGGGAATCGGCGCCATCCAATCCCAATGCGCCCAGAACTGGGGCAACAGATTGGGAGAGTGGTTTGGGTCGTTTGGCAGTCAAAATGCTACAAGATGGCGATCAAGGGGTTTACGATGCACTATGCTCCAAGTTTGAGAAGGCTGTTTTACAAGCCGCATTGGAAGTGACGCGCGGCAGACGGGTAGAAGCGGCTCAGCGTCTCGGCATTGGACGAAACACCATTACACGGAAGTTGCAGGAGTTAGGGATAGATGACTGAGTCGGTACGGATCGCTGCATGGAATGTGAACTCGCTGAAGGTGCGTTTGCCACAAGTATTGAAGTGGCTACAGGATCAAGAGCAGTCTAAAAAACCGATTGATGCTTTATGCCTTCAGGAACTAAAACTCACAGACGATAAGTATCCCCATCGTGAGCTGGAAGAGGCTGGCTATCTCAGCATTGCTGCTGGTCAAAAGACCTATAACGGCGTAGCGATCATTCTACGTAGATCTGCCTTAGCGCCAATGGCCTCCGATCTAGAAACCGCTTTTCTAAAACCCGTCAGAAATATTCCTGGTAATACCGATGAGCAGCAGCGCATCTTGGCTGCCACAGTCTGTTTTAAAGGCATGCAGCCGATGCGTTTGGTATCGGCATACTTCCCCAATGGGCAATCACTTGATAGCGATAAATTTGTTTACAAGCTGGGATGGTTAAAGGCGCTGCAGGATTGGTTAAAAGAAGAGCTTACCCAAAATAATCGCTTGGCTTTGTTGGGTGATTTCAATATCGCGCCGACTGATGCCGATGTCCACGATCCAGCGAAGTGGATTGGTCAGAATTTAGTATCACCACCAGAGCGTGCAGCATTTCAGCGACTGATTGATTTGGGCTTGCACGATTCTTTCCGCATGTTTGAGCAGGCACCGAAATCATTTAGTTGGTGGGATTACCGCATGATGGGTTTCAGACGCAATGCCGGTATGCGTATCGATCATATTCTGCTCAGCGAAGCCCTTAAAGAAAAATGCAGCTCAAGCATTATCGATAAGGAGCCTCGCACTTGGGAGCAGCCTTCTGATCATGCCCCTGTTGTTGCAGAGATTAAAGCCTAAGCTAAACCACCATGACGCAGCAATGCGTCAATACTAGGTTCACGGCCTCGGAATGCTTTAAATGATTCGGCAGCGGGGCGGCTACCACCCACTTCTAAAATTTCCGTGCGATAGCGTTTGCCAGTGGCGCTATCTAAAACGCTGCCAGTCAACTTAGCAGCCTCTTCAAACGCAGCATACGCATCGGCAGAGAGAACCTCCGCCCACTTATAGCTGTAGTAGCCAGCAGCATAACCACCAGCAAAGATATGACTAAAGGTATTTGGCCAGCGCGAGATTTCTGGTTGAGGAATCACGTTAAATTCCTGAGCAATTTTTCTAGACAAGGCCAGCACGCCAAAACTGTCAGCATCTTTTGCATTAAATGTTGAGTGCAAGCGCCAATCCAAGAGTGAGAACACCATTTGACGCAATGTACCCAAGCCATTCTGGAAATTCTTGGCTGCCAACATTTTTTCAAAGAGCGCTTTTGGTAATGGCTCGCCAGTGTCCACATGAGCAGTCATAGTTTCAAGTACTTCCCATTCCCAGCAGAAGTTCTCCATAAATTGACTAGGCAATTCGACGGCATCCCACTCCACACCATTGATACCGGAAACGCCTAAGGCACCCACCTTGGTCAGTAGGTGATGCAGGCCATGACCACTTTCATGGAAAAGGGTGATGACATCATCATGCGTAATGGTCGGTTGGCGTAAAACACCGTCTACTTTGACGGGCGCTGCAAAGTTGCATACCAAATACGCTACTGGTATTTGCACTTCGCCACTCATCAGCTCACGGCGTCCACGAGCATCATCCATCCATGCACCACCGCGTTTACCGGGGCGAGCATAAGGATCTAAATAGAAGTAGGCTAGAGTATTGCCAGTAGCATCATTGACGCAGAACGATTGCACATCATCGTGCCACTTCGGTAGATCGGCTGATTTGATTTGTACCCCAAACAGGGTTTGAATCACGCCAAACAATCCTTCTAGTACCTTTGGTAGCGGGAAGTATTGCTTGAGTTCATTTTCAGAGAAAGCATAACGCTCTTGCTTGAGCTTCTCGGAGACAAAAGCCATATCCCAAGGCTGAATGCCATCTTCAAAATGGAGATTTGTTTTGGCAAACTCCTGAAGCTGTACCCAATCTTTTTCCGCAAAAGGTTTGGCTCGCTTGGCGATATTACTCAGAAACTGATCTACCTCCTGCACGTCGCGCGCCATTTTAGGCGCCAGACTTAGTGCGGCGTAATTATCAAAGCCCAACATGCGCGCTTCTTCATCGCGTAGGCGCAACTGAGACAGCATGTTCTCAGTGTTATCCCACTCCGGCTGACCATGACCATATTGGTGAGCCAGTTCTGAAGAGCGGGTGATGTAGGCTTCGTACATTAGGTGGCGCAATTCACGATTCTCCGCATATTGCATCACTGGGTAATAGGAGGGGAAGTGCAGAGAAAATGCCCAGCCTGTGAGATTCTTCTGCGCAGCATTATCTGCAGCAGCGGCTAGGGCATCTTCAGGCAGACCAGCCAATTGCCCGATATCCTGCACTAAATGCACAAAACCATCGGTAGCATCCAAGACGTGGTCAGAGAAGGCCTTGCTCAACGTTGCCTGTTCATCCTGAATTTGGGAGAAGCGGGGCTTGTCCGCATCCGGCAATTCAGCGCCCCCCAGGCGAAAATCTCTCAAAGAGTTTTCAATCACCTTTTTCTGGGCTGTGCTCAACACAGCAAAGTCGGAACTCTGCGCCAATACCTTGAATTTCTCATACAGCGCCAGATTCTGACCCAGGCTAGAAAAGAACGCAGTGACCTCTGGCAGCATGGCGCCGTAGGCGGCACGTAACTCTGGCGTATCGGCCACACTATTTAAATGGGAGATAACGCTCCATGAGCGCCCAAGCGATTCAGTAGCATCTTCCAAGGGTTCGGCCAAAGCCGCCCAAGTGCAGGGGGTATCTGGGCTAGTAGCTAAATCCACGGCAGACTGGGCTCGTTCCAACAGAAATCCAATGGCCGGGGCAATATGTTCGGGTTTGACTTCTGAATATTCGGCGATTTCACGACCAAAAGTCAGCAATGGGTTATTGGCTAAAGCAGGGGGGATTAATGTTGTCATCCCTCTAGCTTAATGGACGACCGATGTTTCTGCCAAAAACCATCGGTAATGAATTTGTCTCTAATGTTTTGCTGCTTTTTCAGCCGCTTCCAAGGTGTTCATCAGCAGCATCGTAATGGTCATGGGGCCGACGCCTCCTGGCACTGGAGTGATCCAGCTAGCAACATATTGAGCTGCATCAAAATCCACATCGCCGCATAGTTTTCCATCAGGCAAGCGATTGATACCAACGTCGATCACTACTGCGCCATTTTTAACCATATCGCCAGTAATCATTTTTGGTTTGCCGGTAGCGACTACCAAAATGTCTGCATCTTTGGTGTGATGCGCTAGATCGCGAGTTTTGCTGTTGCAGATGGTAACGGTTGCGCCAGCTTGCAGAAGCAGCATCGCCATAGGCTTACCAACAATATTGGATGCGCCAACAATCACAGCGCGTGCGCCCCGAATGGGGTAATCAATACTTTCTAGAATCTTCATGCAACCATAAGGTGTGCATGGCTTGAATTCCGGTTGACCCACCATTAGTGCGCCGGCATTGGCTACATGAAAGCCATCCACATCTTTCTCGGGTGCGATAGCTTCAAGAACGCGCTCTGAAGCAATATGCTCTGGCAGCGGTAGTTGTACCAAGATGCCATGAATGGATGGATCGGCATTGAGCGTAGCGATGCGCGCAAGTAATTCTTCTTCGCCAAGATCTTCGGAGTAACGCTCAAGTACAGAATGGAATCCAACATCTTCGCAAGCCTTGACCTTATTGCGGACATAGACTTGGCTGGCTGGATTTTCACCGACAACAATGACTGCTAGCCCAGGTCTTACGCCTTTGGCAGTGACAATTGCGCCACGTGCGGCAATTTCAGTACGAATTTTTTTGGAGAGTGCGTTTCCGTCGAGTAACTGTGCTGGCATGAATGAAAAAAAATTAATTAGGCTGTGGATCTGAGAGTGCGAGGCGGAGTAGGTCTGCAACGGTATTGACGTTGAGCTTTTCCATAATGTTTGCACGGTGTGCTTCTACCGTTTTAATAGAAATGCCAAGATCATCGGCGATTTGTTTATTTAGGCGCCCCGCAACAATACGCTCTAACACTTGACGTTCACGACCGGTGAGTTTGCTCAATAGGCTCTGTGTGATTTTGCGTTGACTTGCCTGCGAATAGTCAACACGCGCCTTAGCAAGCATGCGATCCACTAAACCACAGAGATCGTTTTCCTTAAAAGGTTTCTCAATGAAATCGACTGCGCCACGCTTCATGGTGGACACTGCCATAGACACATCGCCATGACCAGTAATAAAAGCTACTGGCATCGGAAGATTTTCGCTAATCAAACGCTCTTGTAATTCAAGGCCCGACATCCCAGACATTCTGACATCTAAGATCGCACACGAAATAGTAGATTTATCGGTGCTTTGTAGTGATTGCAAAAAGCGCTCAGCACTAGCGTGACATCGCACCACATAACCATTGCTTTCGAGTAACCAGGTGAGGGAGTCGCGAACCGCCTCATCATCATCGACAACATAGACCACTTCGGCATGATTGGGTTTAGTAGCAGCACTGACGTTCATATTGGCTTTCAGGGATAAATCAAAAGTACGAATAGTTAAATATTACCCTTAGAGCCAGGTGACTCTAGGGGTAAAAGTATTGTAAAGCTGCAGCCCGCCAGCTTGGTTTGTTCGGCATCCATCAGATTTTTGGCCCAAAGGCGCCCCTGGTGTGACTCAATAATGGACCGGCAGATATTTAAGCCCATACCCATACCATCGTTTTTGGTACTAAAAAACGGCTCAAACATGCGATCAATAACCGAATCAGCGATTCCACCCCCGGCATCAGTAACCTGAATACGGAGCATGGCGGGGAAGGTGCTGGTCTCTAAATCAGCAGAAATGGTCACGGGCGGTGCCGACCAGCGGGAGGAAAGGGGGTAGACCTCACGCAAGCTGTCTAATGAATTTTTAAGTAAATTCACTAAAACTTGCAGAATGAGAACCGGATCAAGATCCACCATCGGTAGATTCTCGGCGATATGGGAAGTAATGTTGAGACGATGGCGATGAGCCTCAATTTCTACAAGCCCAACTGCATCATTAATGATCTCGGCAATATCGCAGGATTTGCGTTGCGGTTCACTCCGCTTCACGAAGCCTCTGATTCGCTGAATAATTGTCCCTGCTCTATGGGCTTGGTCGGATGCCTTTTCTAGGGCCGGAAGAATATCTTTTTGCAACGATGGGTCAATATGACCTTGCAACCGTTTTACGATCCCCATGCAATAGTTCGAGATAGCGGCGAGCGGTTGATTTAACTCATGGGCAAGCGATGAAGCCATTTCACCCATGGTCGTGAGGCGGCTTGAGAATTGCATGCGCTCTTCTTGTTGGCGCGCAATATCACCAGCTTCAATACGAATCGTAATATCAGTGGCAATTAATAGTTGAGCCATTTGGCCGTCAACCCAGGGAACAAAACGACGACGCACTTCGTACCATTTTGTTGAACCCGTTGCCTCATCGATCAACTGGATTTCTTCTGACTCGGTTTCTTGGTAAAGAGAGGATGGGGGAATGCCGGGAATGGCATCACCTAAGTCTTCCGATAATTCTTGCATCGTATCTTGCACAATCGCACCGCCAGCTAATTCAAAGTGACCCTTAGACGATGCACCAAAGCGTTCGCGATAAAAACGATTGGCAAATAATAATTCTCCAGTTTCATTAGAGACTACAGAAACAGCGGCATCCAATCCTTCTAAAACGGTAATGAAGCGCTCTTGCGAAGCGGCCAGCTCCTCACGAATTTTCTTCGGCTCGGAAATATCAATCAATGAAGTAACCCAGCCTGTTTGCTGACCCTTTTCATTAATCAATGGAGCGATAAAGGTTCTTGTCTGAATAATGGAACCATTGCGGTGCAGGATTGATCCCTCAATACCGATCTTTTTCTCATTGCTGAGCGCTAGCTGAAGCGCCTTATTCATCTTTTCAGTGAGTTCGACTCTTTGTCCTTCAGGCCAAAAGGCAAAGGGCGGCTTCAAGCCAATCAATTCGTCAGCAGACCAGCCCGTCATCTCGCAAAAAGCGGGATTGACGTAAGTGATCATCTTGTTCATATCATGCGCACGAATACCCACTGGCGTAGAGTTTTCCATTGCGCTACGGAAATTAGTTTCAGCGCGCAGGTTCGCCTCTGCCTCTTGGCGAACCTGCATTTGCTTTAAAACAGACCACAAGCTCCAGATCACGAATGCACTCAAACCCAGCACAACTCCGATTAACATCCGGAATGTCAGATTGGTTGCTGGAGGGTAGGTGTCAATTCGTAAGCTGAGGTTAGGGCTGAGCACTCCAATATCTAAACTGGTCTGATTGCTAAATGCCCGTTTAGGTGTGTTGGTATCTGAAGAGATCGCTAGCACCTTGTCGTCATCAGTCAGGAGTGTGAATCGATATTGCCCCTTAAGTTCCCCGGGGATCATCTCGAGCAAACCTTGGGTTGTATAAAGCACAGCCACCATTCCGCGAGTGTCATTGCCCGATATTTGTGGAACGGTTTGCCAAAACACATTGCGAATTTCTTTTGCAATGGGTTCATCTTGTGGAACTTGTAGGGCGATAAATTGGCTGAACGCTGGGCGATGTGTCGCTGTGCTTAATTCAATCGTTTTAGTAAGCGCCTCATTTAATAACGAAGCATTTTCAGGTTTATTAAACCAATTTGTTTTGATATTGCTCGGAGGTATTTTCCATTGGCGTTGGTTATTCTCGTTAATCCATAGTATCTGCACAATCTCATGATTTGATTGCAGAAGATTTTCTGCCTGCGTAATGACGTTATCTCTGAGATTTACTGTGTCACTAGAGCTGATGTAGTCACGCCCCATCGACTGCAATATATCGGTATTGTTTGCAAAGCGCAATTGAATGCGCTGCTTCGCAAAAGATAGCTCTCTAAATAGCGCAGCTTCTTGTTGGCTTTTCTCTTGGAGTTGTAGAGTGCCCATGATGACCCCCATTACCCCAGTAAAAATCACAATTGCAATTAATGGGGTGTAAACCAACTTGAAGCCCCGTATGCGACGGAGCCATTTCACAGGCCTGAGTTGCCAGATCGAAAATGCGATTTTTTTCATGTAATTGCACCATTTTGCCTGACTGGATATGTTTTCTTGTTATTGCAAATCAAGCCTCACTTAATCCTTGCATCGCAACATAATCCCACATTGTGAGAAATATTATCATTATGTGGAAAATTCCTTGTTTACACCCATAGACCTTCCTAGAATATTGCCTATAGAGTGAATCAATAACACTGATGTATCTAATGGAGGCAGTTTATGGCAGCAGTTCCAGATCAAATTTTGGGCAGTGCAGGCAAGCAAGATGCAGACCCAGGTGAAACCCAAGAGTGGTTGCAGGCATTAGATGGTGTTATTCGAAACGAGGGCCCAGCTCGCGCTGCTTACCTCATAGACCAGCAAATTTCTCATGCACGCGTGAATGGCGTTAATCAACCATTTCATGCCGAAACGCCTTACATCAATACCATTCCGGTTGAGCAGCAAGCGCGCTTGCCAGGTGACCAGAATGTAGAACATCGCATTCGTTCATATACCCGTTGGAATGCCATGGCAATGGTATTGCGTGCCAATAAAGAGACCAACGTTGGCGGTCACATTTCTTCTTTCCAATCTGCTGCCACTTTGTATGACGTCGGCTTCAACCACTTCTGGCATGCTCCATCACCAGAGCATGGCGGAGACCTCATCTTTGTACAGGGTCACTCAGCACCAGGCGTCTATGCGCGCGCCTATATGTTGGGCCGTTTGGCTGAAGATCAATTAAATAACTTTAGACAAGAGGTTGGTGGCAAAGGTATTTCTAGTTATCCACACCCTTGGTTGATGCCGGATTTCTGGCAGTTCCCAACTGTGTCTATGGGTCTTGGCCCGATCATGGCGATTTACCAAGCGCGCTTTATGCGCTACTTGCAAGATCGTGGCTTCATTAAAGCTGAAGGTCGTAAGGTTTGGGCCTTCCTGGGTGATGGTGAAACCGATGAGCCGGAATCTCTTGGTGCAATCGGTATGGCTGGTCGTGAAAAACTCGACAACCTCATCTTTGTAGTTAACTGCAATCTACAGCGCCTCGATGGCCCCGTTCGTGGAAACGGAAAGATTATTCAAGAGCTCGAGGGTGAGTTCCGTGGCGCCGGCTGGAATGTCATCAAGGTAGTGTGGGGTGGTCATTGGGATGCCTTATTTGCCCGCGACAAGAAGGGCATTTTGATGCAGCGCCTTGGCGAAATTGTTGACGGTGAATACCAAACAATGAAGGCCAAGAATGGCGCCTATGTTCGCGAGACGGTATTTAATACTCCAGAATTAAAAGCCTTGGTCAGTGATTGGAGTGATGAAGAGATTTGGCAGCTAAACCGTGGCGGGCATGATCCGCATAAAGTTTTTGCGGCATTTCATGCGGCTGTAAATCATCCAAATCAACCAACTGTTATTTTGGCTCACACCATTAAAGGTTATGGCATGGGTGGCTCTGGTGAGGCGATGAATATTGCCCACCAAGCGAAGAAAATGAATGCGGATGACGTGCGTCGCTTCCGTGATCGCTTTGAGATCCCCGTAAAGGATGAGCAGCTTGATGAAATGCCATTGGTGAAGTTTGCTGAAGGCAGCCCAGAGTTGGAATACATGAAGGCGCGTCGTCAAGAATTAGGTGGTTATTTGCCACAGCGTCGTATGAAGGCCGAGAGCCTGCCTGTTCCTGCACTCGATGTATTTGCACCTTTGTTAGAAGCAACCTCAGAGGGTCGTGAGATCTCAACCACAATGGCTTTTGTGCGCATGCTCAACACCATTGTTCGCGACAAAGTATTGGGTAAACGTGTTGTACCGATCGTTCCCGATGAGTCACGTACTTTCGGTATGGAAGGCATGTTCCGTCAATTGGGTATTTGGAATCAATTGGGTCAGCTTTACACCCCAGAAGATCATGATCAATTGATGTTCTATAAAGAGGACAAAACAGGTCAGATTTTGCAGGAAGGTATTAACGAGGCTGGCGGTATGTGTGATTGGATCGCTGCGGCGACTTCATACTCCACTCACGGTGTTCCGATGTTGCCGTTCTACATCTTCTACTCGATGTTTGGTTTCCAACGCATCGGCGATTTGTGCTGGGCTGCGGGTGACATGCGTAGTCGCGGTTTCTTATTAGGTGGTACGGCTGGTAGAACTACCTTAAATGGTGAAGGTCTTCAGCATGAAGATGGTCATAGTCAAGTGTGGAGTGCGGCAATCCCGAACTGTATTAGCTACGACCCTTCATTCTCATTTGAAGTAGCGGTCGTGATTCAAGATGGTATGCGCCGTATGCTTGCCGATCAAGAGGATGTCTACTATTACATCACTTTAATGAATGAGAACTACGCTCATCCAGCGATGCCAAAAGGTGCTGAGCAAGACATCATTAAAGGTATGTACAAGCTGAAATCTGTTGGCGATGCCAATGCGAAATTGCGCGTGCAGCTATTAGGCTCTGGCACGATCTTCCGTGAGGTTATTGAGGCCGCTGAAATCTTACACAAAGATTGGGGTATCGCTTCTGACTTGTGGGGCTGCCCAAGCTTTACAGAGTTGGGCCGTGATTGGACTGCGGTTCATCGCAACAACCTTCTCAATCCAACAGCTGCGCCAAGCTTGTCTCATGTCGAGAAATGCTTAAAAGACACGAGTGGTCCTGTGATTGCTGCAACCGACTATGTTCGCTTGTTTGCTGAGCAAATTCGTCCAGCGATTCAGCATATGGGTCGCCGCTTTGAGGTGCTTGGTACCGATGGCTTTGGACGCTCAGATACACGTGAAAAACTACGTGACTTCTTTGAGGTGGATCGCCGCTGGGTTGTATTAACAGCCTTGCGTTCTTTGGTGGATGCAGGTCAACTGGATCGCCAAAAGCTTGCCGAGGCAATTAAGAAATACGACATCGACACTACTAAACCAAACCCAATGACGGTTTGATAAGAGACTGACAATATGAGCCAATTAATTGATATCAAAGTCCCGGATATTGGGGACTATAAAGATGTACCCGTCATTGAAGTATTAGTAAAGGCGGGTGATCATGTTGAAAAAGAGCAGTCTATTGTGGTGCTTGAATCGGATAAGGCCACGATGGATGTGCCTTCTTCACACTCTGGCATCGTGAAAGAAGTGAAAGTTAAAGTCGGTGACTCTATTTCAGAAGGTGCCGTAGTGCTCATTCTGGAAGAGAGTGGCGCATCAGCTTCAGCCCCAGCACAAGCTGCCCCTGCTAAAGCGGAAACAATACCAGCTCCAGCAGCAAAATCAGCACCCCAGGTTGAACCTCCGATTGTTCGTGCACCCGCACCACCTCCAGTGGTGAATGTGCCGGTAGAGGTGGATCCAACCGCTAGCCATGCAAGTCCTTCAGTGCGTAAATTTGCGCGCGAACTCGGCGTCGCTGTTCATCAAGTCAAGGGTAGCGGTCCAAAAGGGCGTATTACTCAAGAGGATGTCCAAGCCTTTGTTAAAGCTGCAATGAGTGGTGGAGCTGGTAGCCCCTCCAATGCTCCAGGCGGCAGCTTGGGCGGCTTGAATCTGATTCCTTGGCCCAAAGTGGATTTCTCCAAATTTGGAGAAACAGAACGTCAGCCATTGAATCGCATCAAGAAGCTCACTGCGGCGAACTTGGGCCGCAATTGGGTCATGATTCCTGCGGTGACATATCACGAAGATGCGGATATCACCGATTTAGAAGCATTCCGCGTACTCACCAATAAAGAGAATGAAAAGCAGGGTGTCAAGATTACGATGCTGGCCTTCCTCATGAAGGCGGCAGTTGCAGCCCTGAAGAAATATCCAGAATTCAATAGCTCATTAGATGGCGACGATCTGGTATTGAAGAAGTATTTCAATATCGCATTTGCTGCAGATACGCCGAACGGTTTAGTGGTGCCGGTAATTCGTGATGCGGATAAGAAAGGCATTTTCGAGTTAGCCCGTGAAACTTCAGAATTGGCTGCGCTTGCGCGTGATGGCAAATTAAAGCCAGAGCAAATGCAGGGCGCTAGCTTCACGATTTCTTCCTTGGGCGGTATTGGCGGAACCTATTTCTCACCGATTGTGAATGCGCCTGAAGTTGCTATTCTGGGTGTGAGCAAGGCCGCCATGAAGCCGGTCTGGGATGGTAAGCAGTTCGCGCCACGCTTGATTTGCCCGCTGTCATTGAGTGCGGACCATCGTGTGATTGATGGTGCTTTGGCTACACGCTTTAATGCCTATATTGCTCAACTTATGTCCGACTTCCGTCGCGCAGCGCTGTAAGGAAAAAAATGGCTAAGCAAACGATTCTCGTCCCGGATATTGGTGACTACACCGACGTTCCTGTCATTGAAGTATTAATTAAGGTTGGTGATGTGATTGAGAAAGAGCAGCCATTGCTTGTTCTTGAGTCTGACAAGGCCACTATGGAAGTGCCTGCTGATGCGGCTGGTACCGTCCTGAGTATTGCTGTAAAAGCTGGCGATAAAGTAGGCAAGGGTAGTGTTGTGGCTGAAATTGAAGTTGGTGCAAGTGCATCCTCACCAGCTCCTGCTCCTGTAGCGCAGGCTGCAGCCCTAGCTCCGGCAACGGTTGCTCCTGTAGCAGCTCCCATTGCCGGTCAATACAGTGGCAAAGTAGATCATGAATGTGAAGTGCTCGTATTAGGTGCAGGCCCCGGTGGTTACAGCGCCGCATTCCGTAGCGCAGATTTGGGTATGAATACAGTATTAGTGGAACGCTACGCTACTTTAGGTGGTGTCTGCTTGAATGTCGGATGCATTCCATCTAAGGCGCTGCTTCACACTACTGCGGTGATGGATGAAGTGAAGACTATGTCTAAGCACGGTATTAGCTACGGCGCGCCAAAAATTGAGATTGATCAACTTCGTGGATATAAAGATTCAGTCATTGCTAAATTGACCGGCGGATTAGCTGGCATGGCAAAAGCGCGCAAAGTCAAAGTCGTACGCGGCCTCGGTCATTTTCTAGATGCCAATCATGTGGAAGTGCAATTAACTAGCGGTGATGGTCAAGATCTCACGGGTCAAAAGGAAGTGATTCGTTTTCAGAAGGCAATTATTGCTGCAGGTAGCCAGCCCGTGAAATTGCCGTTTCTTCCGGAAGATCCGCGCATTGTCGATAGCACCGGCGCATTACTACTCAAGAGTATTCCAAAGCGCATGCTAGTCATTGGTGGCGGCATTATTGGCTTGGAGATGGCGACCGTTTACAGCACATTAGGCTCACGCATTGATATTGCCGAGATGATGGATGGCTTGATGGCAGGCGCTGATCGCGATTTAGAAAAAGTCTGGGAGAAATTTAACGCCGGCCGATTTGAAAAAATCATGCTCAAGACTCGCGCCGCGAAAGCAGAAGTGAAGTCCGATGGCATTCAAGTTTCTTTCGAGGGTGAAAATGCCCCAGCTGAACCACAGTCCTACGACTTAGTATTGGTTGCAGTAGGGCGCACGCCGAACGGTAAGAAGATTGATGCCGCAGCAGCCGGAGTCATCGTTGATGAACGTGGCTTTATCGCTGTTGATGAGCAGATGCGTACCAACGTTAACAATATCTTTGCGATTGGCGATATCGTCGGTCAACCCATGCTAGCTCACAAAGCTGTGCATGAAGGCCACGTAGCTGCAGAAGCTGCTGCTGGTGAAAAGTCTTACTTCGACGCCAAGCAAATTCCTTCTGTTGCGTATACGGATCCAGAGGTAGCATGGGCCGGTTTAACCGAAGAGCAGTGCAAAGCTCAAGGTATTGCCTATGAAAAGGGGTTATTCCCATGGGCAGCTAGCGGTCGAGCGATTGCCAATGGTCGCGACGAGGGCTTTACCAAGCTCATTTTTGATGCGACAAGCAAGCGCATCATCGGTGGCGGTATTGTTGGTACTCATGCCGGTGATTTGATTGGCGAAGTATGTCTTGCTATTGAGATGGGTGCCGATGCTGTGGATATTGGTAAAACCATTCATCCACATCCTACTTTGGGTGAATCTGTTGGTCTGGCTGCGGAAGCTGCTCATGGCCATTGCACAGATTTACCGCCGGTTAAAAAGAAGGCGAACTAATTCTAGAATATTTTTTCTACAATAAAAAAATCCCTGACATGTCAGGGATTTTTCTTTGTCAGCGCAGACTAAAACTGGATTACTTTTTCTTGCTAGTTTTACTTGCTGGCTTGCTAGCTGTCTTGACTGAGTTTGCTACTGTATTGCTTGCGTTGCTTAAATTAGTTTGAGCAACTTCAACTGCATGCTTGACAGCTTTTTGGCTAGTTTCAAATACATTGTTAGCAGAGGCAATGGCTTGCTTCATTGCATTAACAGCGGCATCAGATCCTGCTGGGGCATTCTTGGTCCAATCTTCAACCAAGGCATTGATTTTCTTGTGGCCTGCTTGTAATTCTTTCTCGGCAGACTTAGTAAAACTGGCTTGTGTTTCATGGGCCAATTCATATAAATGGCGGCTATATGCCATAATTTTTTCAGCCATTGGCTGAACAGCTTCGGCTTGGTGAGCTAATAATTGTTGAATGTCTTTTACTTCCAAGGCTTTCTTAGCGCTGGTCATGCTTTCGCTCAAGCTTTGCTTGGCGATGTGCATATTCAATTCAACCAATTTCTCAATGCTTTGAAGGGCTTGATTTGTGAGTCCACTTAAGGTCTCTAAGTTAGCCTTCTGTGCTGCAGCAATTTGTTCTGGCGTTAAGTTCATTTCAATCCCTTTCCTGTGGACTCAATTCATTTTGCACTTCTTATGAAACAGTGTGAACTAGATTATTGATGGATCCATTATAAATAATTTATGCTGCAATGCAACATAAAATTGGCCTAAGAGCTTATAAGTCTTCACATGATATTTGGGGCATGGCAAGAACGCAAAAGACCTAAAATCAGGGCTCATTTAAATAAAGCCCCATTTTTTTTTGATATCAAATCTATGAAATTGAAGCTCGATAGCCTAATTGCACCATTCTTCGTATTAATTTGGAGTACAGGCTTCGTTATCGCTCGGATGGCAATGCCCTATGTCGAGCCAGCCACTTTCTTATTTTGGCGTTTTGCAGGGGTTTTAATGGCCATGGCTTGCCTCAGCCTAGTCTGGAAGATCACTTGGCCAAGTTGGTCACAAATGAAGCATATTGCTGTTGCTGGCTTATTGCTCCAATTTGGTTATTTATTGGGCGTTTGGTTTGCCGTCAGACTTGGAATGACTGCTGGACTTGTGGCCATTATTGTGGGTCTTCAGCCAATACTGACCGCTTGGTTCGCGGCTTGGGTTTCTGAAAAAGTCACCAAGAGGCAGTGGATTGGGCTTGCGTTTGGTTTCACTGGGGTTGCACTGGTGGTGGCCGAGAAAATCGGCTTCGCCCACATACCAGTGCTAAGTTACATCCTTGCGTTTGCGGCTTTACTCTCGATTACTTTCGGAACGCTCTATCAAAAGAAGTTCTGCCCAGTGTTTGATCTGCGGGCAGGATCCTCTATTCAGTTTGGCGTATCTGCTGTGCTCTGTTTCGTTTGCATGTATTACTTCGAAAGTGGGGTGATGGTCTGGAATGCTTCCGTTGTCGGTGCATTGCTATGGGCGATTTTCCCCTTATCCATTGGCTCGATAAGTTTGCTATTTATGATGATTCGTAAGGGTGCGGCTACTAAGGTAACCAGCTTGCTTTATCTCACACCTCCGACAACCGCGGCAATGGCTTGGCTGCTATTTGATGAGCCTTTCACAATGATGATGGCAGGCGGCTTGGCGCTAACCATGACAGGTGTAGTTCTCGTGAATGCCCGCCAATCGAATTCAGTGGCGACCATTGCTGAATAAGTGTGCACTAAATTTAGGCATATTTATACGCGCGCTGCCAAATATCCGCAGTGCTTACATAAAAGTTATTTATCATTCGGTATGTTAAAAGTTTTGGAAGGCAATTTGGGATGCGCATGAATCGATTTTGGCTCTTAGCTTTTGTAGCCCTGACTTCATTTGGCGTCACTATTTCCAATCAGGCATGCGCTGTCAGCAAAGATACTCAGTCGACCAAGCCCGCCAAAGCAGTAAAAGTCTCTACAAAATCCGATACCAAAAAGACGGCAAAAGCACCTAAGAAGCCTAAAACAGTTCGCACTACAGTAACGCGTACAGCCGAACCTGTCGTTGCTGCCAGACCCTCATTCGCAACAGCCTTAGGCTTACGTGGTCAGCATGATGATCTCAGCCTCAAGTCGAGTGTCGCGATGGTTGTCAATCAAGATACCAAAGAGGTTTATTTTGAAAAAAATCCCTCGGTCAGTTTGCCTATTGCCTCGATCACGAAACTAATGACGGCAATGGTGGTGCTGGATTCCAAATTACCGCTAGATGAGACTTTGGTGATTAATGCGGACGATGTTCATATCTATCGCACATCACGTTTGGCTGGTGGCACAGCGCTTACCAGGGAAGAGGCTTTGCTATTGGCGCTGATGTCTTCTGAAAATCGCGCTGCGTATACCTTGGGCAGAAATTATCCAGGCGGCATTCCTGCATTTGTAGAAGCGATGAATCGCAAGGCCAAAGAGATTGGAATGACCCATTCGCATTTTGCAGATCCAACCGGACTCATGAGTGAGAACGTTGCGTCTGCGGAAGATTTGACCCGCATGTTGAGCGCTGCATATCAGTACAAAATGATTCGGGAGTTTTCAACTTGGCCCGATCTGACGATGGTGATTGCAAAGCGCCCACAGAAATTTTTGAACACCAATCGTTTGGTTCGTGCTGGCGATATGAATATCGGTTTGCAAAAAACCGGCTTTATTAATGCCGCAGGAAAATGCTTGGTAATGCAAGCGAGAGTAAACAACACGCCTTTGTTATTAGTCTTCTTGGACTCTGTTGGAACGCAATCTCGTTTTGCTGATGCAGTGAGGGTGAGAGATTGGTATGAGCGCATGCCTTCTGGAGAGCCGCATGCCATTCGTCGCCTAATGTAAAGCGTGTTTTAGATCCTAGGTATTCGGCTCGGAAGTTTTGGGTTTGTAGCCCATGCCCTTGGATATTTGTAGGGCGGTATCTTGTAATAAGCGCAACCAATCTCCCTGAATGCGATCGGTAGGAGAGCTCAAGGAGAGTCCTGCTACTAGCTTTCCGCTGTCATCCAAGATTTCTGCAGCGACACAGCTCACACCAAGTTCTAACTCTTCGTTGTCACGTGCATGACCCAGCTGTCTCACCTGATTGAGTTCGGCATCTAGTTTTGCTAATTCTGTGATGCTGTTTCTCGTGTGACCCGATAGGCCTGTCCGTGTGACATAGGCGCGCACCTGACTTGGATCATCGCTAGCTAAAAATAATTTACCAACAGAAGTCAGGTGTAAGGGAGCGCGACCACCAATGGCGCGAACCACTTGCATGCCAGAGCGTTCGCTATAAGCGCGATCGATGTAAACGATTTCATCACCCTGACGCACTGATAGATTAATTGTTTCGCCAGTGAGTTTGTGGAGAGCCCTCATCGGCCCTTGGGCGGCCTCGCGAACCGATAGGCGCGCCTTCACGAGGTTTCCGAGCTCTAATAGCTTTAAGCCTAAGCGGTAAGTGCCGCCATCGCCACGCTCCACTAGGCGACAGGCGACCAGGTCATTAAGGATACGATGGGCAGTCGAAGGGTGTAAATCTGTATGCTCAGCCAGGCTTTTGAGGCTGCTGGACTCTTCTTGGAGAGCTAAGGCATCGAGCAGATTCATCATGCGCTCAACCACCTGGATGGCTGTTTTACCAGCCTCCCCGGGGATCTTTGGCACTTTTGTAGGTTTGCTCGTTGTCATGAGCTCAATTGTAGCGATTTTTACCCCAAATTGCACAATATGAAATGCAATTTCAATGCATCAGGCAAATTCCTGCAGTATTAAGCCTTTAAGGCGGCAGCGCACTCAGTGATGAGTTTTGGGCCTCTGTAGATTAATCCGCTGTAAAGCTGAACAAGACTCGCGCCAGCATCAACCTTTTCTTTGGCATCCTTTCCAGACAGAATGCCACCAACACCAATAATCGGTAGTGCATTACCCAGGCTGGCTTTTAGCGTTTCAATCACATGATTGGATGCAAGACGCACAGGTGCCCCTGAAAGACCTCCCGCCTCTTGTCCAAACTCCAATCCTTGAACAGCATCTCGGGCAATTGTTGTGTTGGTTGCAATAATTGCGTCAATACCAAATTCCAGCAACAGATCGGCGATGAGTTTGATATCAGTATTGTCTAAATCCGGAGCGATCTTCAAAAAGAGCGGCTTACGAATTCCATAGCGATCGCTGAGTGCTTCTCGGGCCAAATGTAGGGAGCCTAATAAAGTGCGTAGCATTTCTTCGCCTTGGAGTGCGCGAAGATTTTGAGTGTTGGGTGAAGAGATGTTGACGGTAATATAGCTGGCAATCTCATATACGGCTTCCATGGCTGTCACATAGTCACTAGCTGCATTTTCTATCGGAGTGCTGGCATTTTTGCCGATGTTTAATCCGATGACGCCACCGTTTTGCCAATATTGAGATTGGCGTACTTGCGCAACACAAGCATCAACCCCATCATTATTAAAGCCCATGCGGTTGATGATGGCTTGTGCTTTTGGCAAGCGAAACATGCGAGGCTTTGGATTGCCTGGTTGCGGTTTTGGCGTGACCGTACCGATTTCTAAAAAGCCAAAACCTAAAGCGCCTAGCGCATCAATATGCTTGCCATCTTTATCTAGTCCTGCAGCAAGTCCGACTGGATTTGGAAAGGTAATTCCGCAGAGAGTACGCGGATCAGCTGCGGGTTGTTTAATGAAGCAGCGTAACAAGCCAAGGCGTTCCGCACGATCTAAACTATTGAGGGTGATGTTATGGGCTTGCTCTGGATCTAAAGAGAACAGCCAAGGGCGCAGTAGGGGGTAGCTATCAATCATAGGAAGATATTATGGCCCAATGATCGGTTGCCAGCGATCATCGATTAAACCCTCCATGGGTTGGAAATTGGCCTTGTAGGACATCTTCTGGCTATTGGCAATGTAATAGCCGAGGTAGAGATAAGGCAGACCTAGCTCTAAGGATTGCTGTATCTGCCATAGGATGCTGAAGCTTCCATAGTTAGCGGAGAGATCGCTAGTATCAAAAAAGGTGTACACCGATGAGATTCCTTGATCTAGGATGTCGATCATGCTCACCATGCGAAGTCGGCCGGGGTGAAGATCATGCGGACCATCTCGAAACTCTACGATTCTGGAATTCACACGACTTTGTAATAAAAATTGCATGTACTGATCTTGGTCATCCTGATCCATCTCGCCACCGGCGTGACGTTCATGTTGATAGAGCTGATAGAGCTGATAGTGCTCTTCTTGGTATCCCAAATTCAATACTCTTACTTCTAAGCCTGCATGCTTTTTCCATGAGCGACGCTGACTGCGGTTCGGCTTGTAATCTCGCACCAAAATTCGACTAGCGGTACAGGCATTGCACTCATCGCAGTAAGGCCTATAGGTATATAAACCACTACGACGAAATCCCGCATTGACTAACTCACCATATAAATCCGCATGAATAAGGTGAGAGGGTGTGGCTACTTGGGAGCGGGCAGTCTTGCCCGGCAGATAACTGCAGGGATAGGGCGCCGTTGCATAAAACTGTAAGGCGGTAAGTGGAAGCTCTTTTAGTTGAGTCATAGCCAGTGACGCAGTATCTCTTTATTAAATTTCCAACAAATCTCCATATTAGATTGCTTTAACGCGATTTGCAGATGCGTTAAAAATTCATCTCGAGCTATTGGTGCGGCACCCAAAGAGCTTAGGTGCGCTGTTTCCTGTTGGCAGTCAATCATTTCTACCTGATGTTGATGGCACCAGGCGCACAAGGCTGCTAAAGCAATTTTTGAGGCATCCGTTTGGCGGCTGAACATCGACTCCCCAAAGACCATGGATCCAAAAGCGACGCAGTAAAGGCCACCAATGAGGCACCCATCTTCAAGCACTGCAATGCTATGGGCATGCGATTGTTCGTGGAGCTGGGTATAGGCATCCATGATTTCATGGGTAATCCAGGTGCCATCTTGATCTTTCCGGCTGGCGGTCGCACAGGAGCGCACTACGGAAGCAAAATCACCATCCACAACAATTTCTTTTTTGGAGTCTTGTAAAAATTGACGAATGGTTTTTTTGAGCGAGTCATGGCACTTAAAGTTGGCCGTTTTCAATACCATCCGTGGATTCGGTGACCACCATAAAACAGGCTGGTTATCAGAGTACCAGGGGAATATACCGAGTTGATAGGCGCGCGCCAATTGTCCGGGGTAGATGCGCTCACTCACCGCAATCAGACCAGGGACACTAGGATCAGGATCTTGGCAACTGATGGGGTTTGGAAAGGGATCGTGCGCCCCAAGCCAAGTAATGTTGCTCATGCGGCTGAAACCTAGATCTTTTCCGACGGGAGAATGTCTCTAGCGCGAACGCTAAATTCATCAGACTGACTGAAGACGCCAGCTGCACGATCGGCAAAGAACCATTCGAGTGTTTGCTTGACCGTGGGAAATGCAATCTCATCCCAGGGAATATTCCCCTCATCAAATAAAGCAACCTCAAGGCTTTCTTCACCAGCATTAAATGTGGGAGAGTGCATTCTTGCCAAATAAAAAAGGTGCACTTGTTCAGCATGCGCAACGTTGAGTAGAGAGTAGAGGGGTCCAATCTCTACTACTGCACCAGCCTCTTCTAGGGTTTCTCTCACAGCGCCAGCGCTAGTGCTTTCTCCTAACTCCATAAATCCGGCGGGTAAGGTCCAGTAACCATATCTCGGCTCTATCGCGCGTTTGCACAGAAGGACTTGATCCCCATATACCGGAATGGTTCCCACAACATTACGTGGATTGAAGTAATGAATCATTCCACAAGATTCGCAGACATGACGCTCACGTGAATCATCTGCTGGAACTTTTACAGTTACAGGAGATGCGCAATGGGAGCAGAACTTCATGTGGACTTTCTAAAAATGAGCAGTGACGGTGCCGCGTAGTGCATTGGTAAGCATAATCTCTTTCGCATCACTGACATCATCAATAGTGAGGTTGGCCTCATGGGCATTCCAGTGTGGATCACCAAGGATGACTGATCTCATGACTCCTGGTAGGACACCAGCACTGACTGGCGGTGTAAGCCAGGACTTTCCATCTGCTGATTTAATAAAAATACTCGTTCTGCCACCTTCAGTGACGAATCCTTGTTCGTTAATAAAGATCGCATCAAAACCACCTAGTTGCTCAGCTGTCTTCCAGGCAGCGTCGTAGACTGAGCGATGACTTACCTTGTGACCTAGCAACACATTGCCAGAATGGATTTGCCCAAGCGCGGGATCTGGCAGTATTTCGCTTGCCCAAAATATTTTGACTGCTTCGGCTAATGGCTCAAGTTCTGCAACTTGATAGTTTAGTGATCCAGTATGTTTGAGCTCTAACCTCAATCGATACTGTTTATTGGGTTCGCATCCTTGGCAAACACCGACTATTCCATTTTGAGCATCGAGTAATGAGAAATCAATGCCCAGTGCTGTTGCTGAGTGAGCTAAGCGGGCCAGGTGAAGATCTAAATGTTGAGCTGCAGCATTTTTAACGAGGATGGTTTCGAAAAGATCCACGGCGCTAGGGAGTTCTCGCAGAAACGCAGCCTTAATTTTACATTCTTCCCATTCCGCTTGTGCATCAGAATCAATGGTGATGCCTGCGCCAATACCTAAGCTAAAAGATTGATGAAGGGCGTTTTGATCGCGCTCAATTTCTAGAGTGCGGATGGGAACACTAAAAGCAAAATCACCATCGGGATCAAGCCAACCCAGTGCACCGCAATAGTAGCCACGGTCTTTGGACTCTAGGTCTTGAATAATTTCCATACTTCTCTTTTTGGGAGCGCCAGTGACCGATCCGCACGGAAAGACGGCTTGCAGCACGTCAGCAAGGCGCACATGATCTTTTGCTTGAGCTTGTATGGTGGAGGTCATCTGCAATACATCACCATGGCGCGTGACATCAAATAGATGGGGTACGGTGACTGTACCTGGTAAAGCAAGGCGACTGAGGTCATTGCGCAAGAGATCAACAATCATGACGTTTTCAGCCCGATTCTTGGCATCGGCTGAAAGTTCATCGGCGGAATTTGTTAATGCGCTGGCAGTGCCTTTCATGGGCATGGCTTTCAGAATATTGCCTTGACGCTGAATAAACAGTTCTGGTGATTGAGAGAGTATGCAGCTACGACCTTCGGAGATATAGGCTCCAAATCTTCCAGGTTGACGGTCTCTTAGTTGTGTATAGAGGGCAAGGGGATTGCCATAGACCTCTCCGGTGATACGGAAGGTGTGATTGATTTGGTAGGTATCACCATTGCGGATGTACTCTTGAATCGCGGCAATATCCTTTGTAAATTGATGCTCATCAATAGACGACTTGATATCAGCAACCCCGGAAATCCGATCAGATGGGTCAAGATTATTCAATTGATCCGCTAAAAATTCATCAACCGCGCTTTTGCCCATCGCCCGGTACGCGCTAAAGGACCATGCTTCAATTAGTGGGTGCCTAGGAGATGAGGGCTCCGCATTACGCTGCTTGAGATGATGAAAAACGCGGCCTAACTCATAAGCAAAGGCAGCAACGATATGTTCGCCCTTGGATAATGCTTGATCAATCTCAAGCAAGCACTGATGTATTGCTTCGGCCGTTGCTGATGCATCCCTCTGGGCGTATACAGACCAATACCCGATAGGTTCGCGATAGAGCCTGCTGCTAGGGTGCTCTGGAGTGCTTTGGGCGTCATCCAACAATATCATCGCATCAGGCTCTGGGTAATGCTGACTTACTTGAGGACGGTTGCTGATTCGATTGTGACAGTCTTGCTTGGAACATCTGCCATACGACCCATTCTTGGGGCAGGAGCAACCATCGTTGGCACTTTGCGAATCGCATCAATGGTTTGTGTTCCAGAAATCACCTTGCCAAACACGGTGTAGCCATTGCCCATCGCATTTGGGTAATTTAAGCCTTCGTTATCCTTGACGTTAATAAAGAACTGCGCTGTTGCAGAGTCTGGATCGGAGGTGCGGGCCATGGCAATGGTGTAAGTTTGATTCTTCAGACCATTCTGAGCCTCTGATACAACTGGCGCATTAGTAGGCTTTTGGACAAGATCCGGAGTGAAGCCACCACCCTGAATCATGAATCCATCAATCACGCGATGAAAAATAGTGCCGTTATAAAAACCGCTATTGACATAGTCTAAAAAATTAGCAGTGGTTTTTGGTGCCTTTACAGAATCCAACTCCACGACAAAATTTCCCATGGTGGTTTTGAATTCAACTTTAGGACCGGCATAGCTAGCGGCGCTGGTGAAGCAACCGATAGTCAAAGCTAGAGTGGCGATAAGTTTGCGCATGATAAAAATCCTTTAAATGCTGTAAAAATAGATGATGACTGCTTATTGTATAAGTCAAAGTCCTGAAGGAATTTGACCGGCGTGTTGGTAGGCTGGTTCATCAAACATGCCCGGCCGATTTAAGTAATCTATAGCCCAGGGTATCGTATCGACCCCCCAAAAGCAGTGTTGATGAATGACTAGGGTGGGGACGCCAAAGGCGCCATCGGCTTTTGCTTGTTCTGTATTGGCAATCAGTTGCGCCTTGATTTCTGGCGCATTTGGCTTTTGGGTGTCAGCACTCAAGCCAAGATGCTTGCAAAATTCAGGCCAAGCAAAATTGGGATCTTGACCTTGTGCCCAAACAAAATCAAATGCACGCTCAATCATGGTCCAGTCCGCCTTTTCTTGCACCAACAGACGTTGTGCTGCAACCGTGAGGAATGGGTGATACTTTGGAAACCGAAATGGCAGACCTAATTTTTCTGCAAGCCAAACACAGTACTGATAGGTGTGAGCTCGCTTGACTTCAATTTCTCCTGGACCACGGTTATCGGTTGCGCGAAACAATCCTCCAAGCAAAATAGGAGTTGGCGTGATGTTCACGCGATCTTCCAATTGATGGCGTTGCTTTACATAGAAATAAGAGAAAGGCGAAATGATGTCAAAGTAAAAAGTGCCATTTACTAACTTTATTTCATCCGATTTCATTTCTTCTTAGACTCTTCATCTAGTTTGCGTAAAAAAGCCATCTTTTCGGCAATTTGGGTTTCTAATCCTCGATCTACCGGTTCATACCAATGGGGTGCATTCATGCCTTCGGGAAGATAGGTTTCTCCAGCCGCATAAGCATGGGGTTCGTCATGCGCATAACGGTATTCCTTGCCGTGCCCGAGTTCTTTCATGAGTTTGGTCGGTGCATTACGTAGATGATTGGGTACGGGCTTGCTTTGATCGTTTGCTACATAAGCACGCGCAGCATTGAAAGCCTTGTAACTAGCATTACTTTTAGCGGCTATTGCTAGGTAAACGATGGCTTGACCAAGTGCAAGCTCACCCTCAGGAGAGCCCAATCGCTCATAAGTCAGCGCGGCATCATTCGCGAGTTGCATTGCCCGTGGGTCAGCCAGGCCAATATCTTCCCAGGCCATGCGGATAATGCGGCGAGCCAAATAGCGTGGATCAGCACCGCCATCGAGCATGCGGCAAAACCAATAGAGCGCAGCATCTGGATTGGATCCTCTTACTGATTTGTGCAGTGCTGAAATTTGATCATAAAAATGATCACCACCTTTATCAAAGCGTCGCGCCTGCGTAGTGAGTGCGCTTTCAATAAACTTTTGATCAACGAGTTGAATACTTGATCCTGGTGTGGAGGCTGCATTGCACACCTGTTCAACGAGATTGAGTAAACGACGCGCATCGCCATCCGCATGAGAAATGAGGCTCTCGATAGCAGCAGCATCGAACTCAATATCAGGCATAGCGTATTGACGTGCACGTTCAAACAGTTGCTTTAGTTCTTCCAGGCTCAATGACTTAAGAACATAGACCTGAGCCCTAGAAAGCAGCGCCGAGTTCACTTCAAAGGAGGGATTTTCAGTCGTAGCTCCAATGAAGGTAAATAAACCAGACTCCACATGAGGTAGGAGAGCATCCTGCTGGCTTTTATTAAAGCGATGGATTTCATCCACAAATAAAATGGTTTGCCTGCCATATTGAGACATGCTTTGCTGAGCTTGCTCTATGGATTCACGTATTTCTTTAACGCCTGCAAGTACGGCCGATATTGCAATGAATTCACGGTCGAAGGCCTTCGCTGAAAGTCTCGCTAAGGTCGTCTTGCCAACACCAGGAGGCCCCCATAAGATCATCGAATGTGGCTTACCCGATGCGAACGCGAGATTGAGTGGTTTGCCCGGTGCTAATAGATGTCCCTGCCCAATGACTTCTTCAATCTGCTTCGGACGCAGCGCCTCCGCAAGCGGTGGCGGTGGTTCTTGATCAAAGAGGTTTGTCATTCTGGCGATGAATTAGTTCTGAATGAACAAAATGACTAGAGCTGCCCATAATAGGCATGCAGCAGAAACCGCAGTGAGACGATTGCGAATGGTGATAAAGGCTTTGCACGCCTCTTCACTAGAAAAATAGTATTGATAGGTTTCAATATCAATATTTCGTTGGATGATTAGCGCGGAAGCCAAAATCACCAAGCCAACTGGAATATAAATATGTAGCGCAACCCAGGCTACAAGAGCGGGTATCACCCCCCATATCCAGGCATTGCGATCTTCCCAGCGATCTCCTGGGGGCGCTTTCCCAAGCGTATGTAAGTTTGCTCCCCAGTGGAGCGCTCCCATGAACGAGGTGATGATTGCTCCATAACCAGCCAAAGATTCTGCGCTTAAATAATTCAGTGGCGTTGGCGCTAACTGCACCATGAGCGCTAAACCTACAAAAGGAATCAGGCCTGCATAGGCCAATTTACGGACTAGGGGTGGTAATGGGTTCACAAACTTCTCTATTTATTAATGTCAATTAAAAGGCGTAAGAATTATTCGTAGTGATAGACACCGCGACCCGTTTTGCGACCCAGGTATCCGGCTGCGACCATTTCACGAAGCAATGGACACGGGCGATATTTGGAGTCGCTAAAGTTTTCAAAGTAGACCTCCATAACCGCTAAGCAAGTGTCCAATCCAATTAAATCGGCTAATGCTAAAGGGCCGATTGGTTGGTTGCAGCCCAGCTTCATGCCAGCATCAATGTCTTCAGGGCTGGCAAGTCCTTCATGCAATACAAAGAATGCCTCATTAATCATTGGTAGCAAAATACGATTTACTACAAAGCCTGGTGAGTTCTTCACGGTAATCGGCTCTTTGCCAATGCGTTTGGCCATCTCCACAATGGCAGCATGAGTAGCATCACTGGTTTGTAATCCACGAATGACTTCAACTAAAGCCATCATCGGCGGCGGATTAAAAAAGTGCATACCAATAAAGCGATCCGGATTGGAGTCGAGGGCTGCTAGCTTGGTAATAGAGAGAGATGAGGTATTTGTGGCGATGATAGTTTCTTTGCCGACGATGTCATCAACCTGCTTCAGAATCTTTTCTTTGATTGCTTGGTTTTCAGTGGCTGCTTCGATGACCAATTGCAAGCCTTTGAAATCTGAATACGCAGTGCTGCCTTTAATGCGTTTTAAAGCCGCTTCTTTTGCTTCAGTCGTAAGTGTTTCTTTTTTAACTAAGCGATCTAAGCTTTTGCTAATTTGACTGAGGCCACGCTCAACCGCCGCATCATTGATGTCAACCATCACGACATCCAGACCGGCAACCGCACACACTTGTGCGATGCCATTACCCATGGTGCCTGCACCAATAACACCGATCGATTGAATTTTCATGTTATTTCCTTTTTTGATACTGGGTTGAACCAAACAACTGTTCTTTGGCCTTGTCATCATGCAAAGGCTTGCGTAATGCAGTTAATACTTCAACGCCACGCTTCACGGCAGGGCGCTCACTAATCTTTTCAAACCATTCCTTGAAATGCGGATACTCGTTGATATCAATACCCTGATTCTTCCAGTTCCGAGTCCAAGGAAAGATAGCGATATCGGCAATCGAATAGGTTTTTCCAGCAATATAAGGATTATCTTTCAGTTGATGATCGATAACCCCATATAGTCTCTTGGCTTCATTAGTGTAACGATTGATGGCGTATTCAATTTTCTCAGGCGCATAGATCCTGAAATGGTGGTTTTGACCTAATAGGGGGCCTAAGCCGCCCATTTGAAACATCAGCCACTGCAGGACCTCATATTTACCGCGAGTACTTTTTGGTAGAAACTTCCCAGTCTTGGCTGCTAAATAGAGCAGGATAGCGCCGGATTCAAAGAGATGAATAGGTTTTCCATCTGGACCCTCAGGATCAACGATGGCCGGAATCTTGTTGTTTGGGCTAATCGCCAAAAATTCAGACTTAAATTGATCGCCTGAGCCAATATCAATGGGATGGGCAATCCAATCTTTCCCCAATTTATAGCCGCATTCTTCAAGCATGATGTGTACCTTGTGACCATTGGGGGTTGGCCAGCTATACACGTCAATGATGTCTTTTTTATTCTTTGTTGTCGCCATAAGATTCTCTTTTTTGTTTGGTTATTAAATCTGCTGCAAGCGTGTTAATGCATTGCTTAATGTCTGTTCTTTTTTAGCAAAGCAAAAACGAATCACTCCTGACTGAACGGGCTCGTTATAAAAAGCTGAAATCGGAATGGCCGCAACACCGACTTCTGTAGTGAGCCAGGTACAAAAATCTGCCTCATTGAGCTGAGCCTGCGGAATGTTGAGGTTTGTGTAATCCACGCACTGAAAATACGTGCCTGGCGTAGGTAGTAATTTAAACTTTGTACCTTCTAATCCCGCTCTAAAGTAATCGCGTTTCTGTTGATAGAAGGATGGCAACTCTAAATAGTGAGCAGCCTCTTGCAAATAATTGGCTAGACCATACTGCATGGGCGTATTCACAGTAAAGACATTGAACTGATGGACTTTGCGAAACTCTGTCGTCAGCGCAGCTGGAGCTGCGACATAGCCGACTTTCCAGCCTGTGACGTGATAGGTTTTGCCAAAACTCGAAATCAGAAAGCTGCGAGCAGCCAGCCCAGGATGACTTGAGATGCTTTGATGCTGACGACCGTCATAAATCATATGTTCATAGACCTCATCGCTTAAGATCAACGCATTCGTATCATTTGCTAACTTCGCTAAGCGATCTAAATCAGCCGCTTGCCACACCATACCAGTGGGGTTATGCGGTGTATTGATAATAATCAGTCGTGTTTTTACATTCACTGCATTACTGAGCGCATCCCATGGAATGGAGTACGACTGGACATGGCCTTGCTCATCACGATTGGCTGTTAATGAAACCGCGATGGTTTTTCCTCCAGCCAATTCGATAGAAGGGCGATAGCTATCGTAAGCAGGCTCGATAATAATTACTTCATCGCCTGGGCCGACGCAGGAGAGAATCGCTGTCATGATTCCCTGGGTGCCGCCCGCTGTAATCGTGATCTCAGATTCTGGGTTGTAGTGATGCCTATACAAAGAAGCAATCTTCTCTGATATTCCATATCGCAATTCGGCAACGCCCACCATTGGTGGATATTGGTTGTGATCTGCCAACATCGCTGTATTTACAGCGGCAATTAATTCACGGTTGCAGGGGAAATCCGGAAATCCTTGCCCCAAATTGATGGCCTGATGTTTTGCTGCCAGCGCTGACATCACAGTAAATACCGTTGTACCGACCTTTGGTAGGCGGCTGGGAAAAGATGGGCTTGGTGTTAGCGCTTGGTCCATAGAGACGCTTTAGGGCAAATTCACTAGGTAGTCGCTAGAATGGGGGAAATTCATAATGAAATTGTGCCATGCTGATAGTTCTTTCACCTGCTAAATCACTCGATTACAAAACACCAGTTTCGGTCAAGGCGACGACCTTGCCCGAGTTTGTTGCGGAATCCGCCAAGCTTATCGCTGATCTGAAGAAGCTGGCCCCTCAAGAAGTGGCTGATTTAATGGGCTTATCGGATCAGCTGGCAGTCTTAAATGTTGGCCGGTATCGCGATTGGTCTAAGAAATTCACACCAGAAAACAGCAAGCCAGCGATTTATGCCTTCAATGGCGATGTTTATGATGGCTTTGACGTCAAATCTCTCGACGCGAAGGCGGTTCATTTCGCGCAAGACCATATCCGCATCTTGTCTGGACTATATGGCGCCCTTAAACCCTTGGATCTGATGCAGCCTTATCGCCTTGAAATGGGTACCGCATTCAAAAATGCCAGGGGTAAGGACTTATATGCTTTCTGGGGTCAGCGCGTAACGCAATCGCTGAAGCAGGTCTTAGATCACCAGAAGAAGCCGGTTCTGCTCAATTTGGCGTCTGAAGAGTACTTCAAGGTCTTGCAGCCTAAAGATCTGGATTGCCCAGTCATTTCGCCTGTATTTCAGGATGCCAAAGATGGTAAGTACAAAATTATTTCCTTCTACGCTAAGCGCGCAAGAGGGCTCATGGCTCGGTATATTGTTGAAAATCGCATTACCGATCCTGTCGACTTAAAAGGCTTTAACCTTGATGGCTACAAGTATGTAGCTTCAGAATCCAAGCCAGACAAGCCAGTGTTTAGACGCCCCGAAAGAAAATAAGAGCATTCTCTATGGCCGTACATCGCACTAAAACCTCGCAACGCTCGTCTCCTGATGTGGAGAGACTGGTTGCTGATGCTATTTCATTGGCGGCATCAGGCAGTCACATTGAAGATCGGTTTTGGGAAGAGCGCTTGAACGTGCGCTTGATGCGCTTGTTAAAGAGTCAAAATCAAAATGTGATTGATGCAGCGCTCGATCAAACCTTCCGGATTAATACGGTGGCCTTTGAGGTGCTTGCTGACTCCGCCGAAACTTTGGCCGAGTCCCTGTCGATGGAACACGAAGGGCAAAGTTGGGATGTGCTTTTGTTGGCACTGCCCATTGTTGCTCATACGCGCTATCAAATTCCTTCAGGCGCTTTACCTATTTCAGCTATTGAGGCGACCGCTGCAGCCTTGCATAGTTCCATTGCCTCGAGCGATACACGATTAGCAATTGTTCCTTGGCTTTACAGCATTGATCAAATGCCTCATTCGCATTGCCAAACGCATTTATTGACTGAAGCACTGGCTACTGCCGCCATCACCTCCAGTGAGGTCAAATTAGAGCTACGTGAAATGTCTGAGACGATTGCCGTCTTGGCGGATCCAAGATTCATCATTGCAGCGATTGCCGCGCCCTCGGGGACTCCATTGTTCCGCTGGCAAGCGGAGCCACCCACTAGACAAGAGCGGGGCGTGAGCTTGATCGGTTGGCAAAATACGATGCGCGATCCTGTCGCATCCCTGTTGCCGGGATGTGAATTTGAACTCCTACTACCCGAGGCGTACTTTACGAATTGTCGCTTAGCGGATAAGCAGGTGCGGCCATTGAGCATTAGGGCTGCTGTGAATTTTCTTGAAAGCACTTTGGGTGTCTTGCCCGCTGGTTTGTCCTGTGTAGTTGGTGCTTTTGGCGAAGAGCAGGCGGATGAGTATCGAATTTCTTTTAGCCTTAAGGGTTCATCTGAGATTGTGTATGGCGTGATTTGGCCGCTATACGATCGTGAGAGCGTTGCTAACGACGCGCTCAACGATTTATCGGACGACGAGAGTCCGATGCGAAAAATTGTTGATGCCTTAAACGAGGCCGGTGTCGAAGATGTATTCCGTCACGCAATGCTATTTGATCCGGAGTTATGCGATGACTGTGGGGCGCCTTTATTTCCCGACAGATCTGGCGAAGCTGTGCACGCAGAGATGCCGGATGATGCTCCTACGCAGCAGCCTTTATTTCACTGATGCGCTCAAATCTCTAAGAGTTGAAATAGAAAAAAGCCGAGGATCCCTCGGCTTTTTTAATGTTGCTACAGTAGAAATCGAGTCGATTAGTTCTGCGTAAAAGGCTCCGCATCTGCAAAGAGATGTGGCAATTTGCCAGTTTTCATTTCTGCTGTTTGGCAGAAATCAGCCAGACGTGTTCCAGACTTGATATTAAAAAGCATTGCCTTGTTACCCAACACCACAAGGTCATGACCAGTGGTGGTGTTTTTATAACGCAAGCTGCCCGGTAAAGAATTTTCACGTTTTAAATCAAACGTTTTTGATTCCCAAGTTAAGCGAACTTTTTCAGTAGTGCCTGAAGTTTTAAATTGCTTACTTTCGCTGCAAGTCCAGGTAGTTACTTCTTCGCTAGCATTGGCTGAGCCGATAAAGCCTGCTGCAACCAAGCTAATGAGGAGAAGGGTTTGCTTCATATGTAGAAGTCCTTATGAGAGTAAGTGTTTAACGCCAGCTTGCTCTTCAAGCAGTTCGTTAAGAGTGTGATTCATGCGCTCACGAGAAAACTCATCAATCTCCAAGCCTTCAACCATCTTGTATTCGCCGTTTTCGCAAACGACAGGATAACCATAGATCACTTCAGCAGGAATACCGTATTCGCCTTTTGAAGGGATGCCCATAGTGACCCATTTGCCATTTGTGCCGAGAACCCAGTCACGAATGTGGTCAATAGCAGCATTAGCAGCAGAGGCAGCAGAAGATAAGCCGCGCGCTTCAATGATTGCCGCGCCACGCTTGCCCACTGTTGGGATAAAAGTATCTTTGTTCCAAGCAGCATCGTTGATGCTGTCTTTTACAGACTTGCCATCGATAGTTGCAAAACGGTAGTCAGGGTACATGGTGGGGCTGTGGTTGCCCCAAACAACCAATTTCTCAATGTCAGCAACAGGCTTGTTTAACTTGTTAGCCAATTGTGAGAGTGCGCGGTTGTGATCTAGGCGCAACATTGCTGTGAAGTTCTTCGCAGGAATATCTGGAGCTGATTTCATGGCGATGTATGCATTGGTGTTTGCTGGGTTGCCAACTACCAAAACCTTCACAGTCTTCTTGGCAACGGCATTCAATGCCTTACCTTGTGCTGTAAAGATTTGAGCATTCGCGGAGAGCAAATCTTTACGCTCCATGCCAGGGCCGCGTGGACGTGCGCCAACCAAGAGGGCAACGTCGATATCTTTAAATGCAGTCATTGGATCAGAGTGGGCTGTCATTCCAGCTAGCAATGGGAATGCGCAGTCTTCTAACTCCATCATCACGCCTGCGAGGGCTTTTTGCGCTTTTTCATCAGGGATTTCAAGCAACTGGAGTATTACAGGCTGATCTTTGCCTAATAAGTCGCCATTAGCGATGCGAAAGAGAAGGGAATATCCGATTTGACCGGCTGCACCGGTTACGGCGACACGCATTGGGGCTTTTGCCATTACTAATAACTCCAGTTGAGGTTAATTAATGAAATCTTTTCTATTATCCATTCAAGTGTATGGACTTTCCATTTACACTGTCAATCATGTCTTATATAAGATATGAAATAGAACTGAATTTTATCCAATTGAAGCTGTCCTGGAGTTAATTTGTCTCTTATATCCGAACCGATTGCCTCATTTAGCCCTCTGTATCAACAGATTAAGGCGATGATTTTGGCTAGCTTGCAAGCATCCGAGTGGTTGCCAGGCACCGCTATCCCCAGTGAGATGGAGCTTGCGGCTCGATATGCCGTGAGCCAGGGTACCGTTCGCAAGGCTATTGATGAATTGGCGGCTCAAAACCTATTGGTGCGCCGTCAGGGTAAGGGCACTTTTGTCGCCACCCACCAAGAAGAAGACTGGCAGTATCGTTTTTTGCGTTTAGAGCCTGATTCTGGAGAGAGATTCCACCTGAAGAATCAGTTTTTGGCCTGTGAAACCGCTAAATCCGATGCTTATATTGCCCAATTGCTTAAATTAAAGGCGGGTGATCCCGTTATTCGTATTGACCGGGTCCAGAGTTCTAACGGTAAACCCATCGTATTTGAAGAAATTTGGCTGCCAGAAGGGCGTTTTAAGGGCTTAACTCTAGAGGCGCTAAATGCATGGGCGGGCCCAATGTACGCCTTCTATGAGTCTGCATACGCGACCCATATGGTGCGCGCCGAGGAAAAAATTAAGGCAGTGCTAGCTGATCAGGATCTATCAAACCATTTAAACCTTCCTATTGGCACGGCCTTATTATCGGTTGAGCGGGTAGCTTTTACCTACGGGAATAAACCAGTAGAAATTCGGCGCGCTCGGTATGACACTTCAGAGCAGCACTACGAAAATAAATTGAACTAGGTCTCATCCGACTAATCCGTAAAAACCAGTAATTTCACCCTTAAAACGCTAAAAATTCCCCAACGACTCTAAGGTTTCCAATAGAATATGTTGCGATACAACAAAGTCACACTGATCCTCCACCTAAATAAAGAGATTGCCCATGGTTGATGCACAGAACGCAGTAAAAAAAGATAGACCGGTTTACCGAAATATTGGTCTAGCCCAATTAATCAAGTACCGCCTTCCTTGGGCTGGAAAAGTGTCAATTCTTCATCGTATTAGTGGCGCGGCATTATTCTTAATGCTTCCGTTTCTACTCTATCTCTTAGATCAAAGCTTGGCCTCCGAGATCAGTTATCAGAAATTCCAGGCAATTACTGGCCATGTGCTTGTGAAGATCATTCTTCTCGGATTAATTTGGTCTTTCTTGCACCATTTTTGCGCTGGTATTCGTTATCTCTTGCTTGATTTGGAGATTGGTGTGGAAAAGGCGGATGCAAATCGCTCAGCTATCGTCGTGTTTTTCTTGGGCTTAGCATTGACAGCGGTTGTTGGTCTCAAATTATTCGGCTTGTACTAAGCGTTTCTTCATTAAGGAAATCTAATGCCTATTTATCAAATCGGACCGAAGCGTTTAGTAGTTGGCGCGCATTACGGCCTTAAAGAGTGGATTATTCAAAGGGTTACTGCCATCGTGATGGTGGTGTTTACAGTCGTTTTGTTGCTTGACTATTGCATTACTGGTAGCGCCACATATGAGGGCTGGGCTGCATTGTTTAGCAATCAGTTCATGAAGCTCCTCACACTTCTATTTTTTATCAGCTTGTTCTATCACGCTTGGATTGGTATCCGCGATATTTGGATGGATTACATCAAGCCTGTCAGCATTCGTCTAACACTGCAAGTGTTAACTGTTTTGTATCTCTTAGCCTGTGCGGCCTATGCCGTACAAATTTTGTGGAAAGTGTAATTCGATGACTGCGATTAAAAAAGCATTGCCACGCCGCCGTTTCGACGCGGTAATTATTGGTGCGGGTGGTTCAGGGATGCGTGCTTCTTTGCAATTAGCAGAAGCTGGCCTGAACGTTGCGGTATTAAGTAAGGTTTTCCCAACACGCTCGCACACTGTTGCGGCTCAAGGCGGTATCGGCGCCTCGCTGGGCAACATGAGTGAAGACAACTGGCACTATCACTTCTATGACACCATCAAAGGGTCTGACTGGTTAGGCGACCAAGACGTGATCGAATTTATGTGTCGCGAAGCTCCTAAAGTTGTTTACGAGCTCGAGCACTTTGGTATGCCGTTCGACCGCAACCCAGATGGAACGATTTATCAGCGCCCATTTGGTGGACACACAGCCAACTATGGCGAAAAAGCAGTTCAACGTGCTTGCGCAGCAGCTGACCGTACTGGTCACGCGATGTTGCATACCTTGTATCAACGTAACGTACGTGCAAAAACAAACTTCTTCGTAGAGTGGTTGGCGCTAGACCTCATTCGCGATGACGTAGGTGATGTTGTTGGTGTGACTGCGCTCGAAATGGAAACGGGCCAGGTTTACATCTTGGAAACCAAAGTAGTCATGATGGCTACTGGTGGTGCAGGCCGCATTTGGGATGCATCTACAAACGCATTTATTAATACCGGAGACGGTATGGGTCTCGCAGCTCGTGCAGGCATTCCATTAGAAGATATGGAGTTCTGGCAATTTCACCCAACTGGCGTAGCCGGTGCGGGCGTATTGTTGACAGAAGGTTGTCGCGGTGAAGGCGGTATCTTGCGTAACAAAGATGGTGAGCGCTTTATGGAGCGTTATGCGCCCACCTATAAAGACTTGGCACCACGCGATTTCGTTTCTCGTTGCATGGATCAGGAAATCAAAGAAGGGCGCGGTTGCGGCCCTAACGGTGATTATGTGGTGCTCGATTTGACCCACATTGGCGCCGAGACCATCATGAAGCGTTTGCCTTCTGTCTACGAGATTGGTATCAACTTTGCTAACGTTGACGTTACTAAAGAGCCAATCCCTGTTGTGCCAACTATTCACTATCAGATGGGTGGCATTCCTACCAACATCAACGGTCAAGTCGTTGTGCCAGCCAACGGTAAACACAATGAAGTGGTAAACGGCTTGTATGCTATCGGTGAGTGTTCATGTGTATCTGTTCACGGTGCAAACCGTTTGGGTACAAACTCCTTGCTCGACTTGTTGGTATTTGGTCGTGCTGCTGGTAACCATATCGTTGCGATGGACCTCAAGAATCGTGAGTTCAAACCATTGCCTGCCAATGCTGGCGAGCAAACTATGGCTCGTATTGCTGCTCTGGATAATTCTACTTCTGGTGAGTATGCGCAAGATGTTGCAAATGACATTCGTAAAACCATGCAGAAGTACGCTGGCGTATTCCGTAACCAAGAATTGATGGACGAAGGTGTTCGTCAAATGGCCAAGTTGACTGAGCGCGCTAAACACTTATGGCTTAAGGATAAGTCTGAGATTTTCAATACAGCACGTATCGAAGCTTTAGAAGTGGCTAACTTAATTGAAGCAGCAAACGCAACAATGATCTCAGCTGCAGCGCGCACTGAAAGTCGTGGTGCGCACTCACATGATGATCATCAAGAGCGTGATGATGACAATTGGATGAAGCACACGCTTTGGTATAGCGAAGGTAACCGCTTGGACTACAAGCCAGTTGTTCTGAAGCCGTTGACTGTTGAGTCTTTCCCTCCAAAAGAACGTACTTTCTAAGCGAAGAGAAATTAAAAATGAGTGATATTCGTATATTTGAAATTTACCGCTACGATCCAGATATCGATGCAGCCCCACGCATGGAGCGTTATGAGCTGGAATTGACTGGTGAGCGTATGTTGTTGGATGCTTTGATTTCCCTCAAGAAACAAGATGAATCCATTTCATATCGTCGTTCATGCCGTGAAGGTGTTTGTGGCTCTGATGCTATGAACATTAACGGTAAGAACGGTTTGGCTTGCTTGACCAATATGTTGACTTTGCCAAAAGTCATCACATTGCGCCCATTGCCTGGCTTGCCAGTTGTGCGTGACTTGATCGTTGATATGACCTTGTTCTTCAAGCAATATCTGTCCATCAAGCCTTATTTGGTAAATGACAACCCTGCGCCAGAAAAAGAGCGTCTCCAGAGTCCCGAAGAGCGTGAAGAGTTGAATGGTTTGTATGAGTGCATTTTGTGCGCTTCTTGCTCAACTTCTTGCCCATCTTTCTGGTGGAACCCAGATAAGTTCGTAGGTCCAGCAGGTTTGTTGCAAGCCTATCGCTTTATTGCCGATAGCCGTGATGAAGAAACTGCACAGCGTTTGGATAATCTCGAAGATCCGTACCGTTTGTTCCGCTGTCACACCATCATGAACTGCGTAGATGTGTGTCCTAAGCATTTGAATCCAACCAAAGCAATTGGAAAGATCAAGGAACTGATGGTTCGTAGGGCAGTATGACCCTTAGCAATGCAGAGTTATATCGTTTAAAAAGCGATGCCCGTCGGGGTTTGCTAGAGAACGATTTAATTCTGCAGCGTTTTTTTGAGCGACATGGCGATCAGTTAAATGCGGAAGATGGAAAAGTATTAAGCCAGTTGCTCGCTCTAGAAGATAACGACCTAATGGATCTATTAATCGGTCGAAAAGATTCTGTTGCAACATTGGAAAAAGAATCACAAGAAACTGTGTTCAAAGCGGTTTTGCAAAAGTTAAGACAGAAGTAATTCAGCTTTTGGGCGCAGTTGAAGTGCAGGTGCATAAACGAATAGTGTATTAATCATCAATTTGAATGACTAAGGATTAGAAATGATTGAATCGGACATCAAGGCAAAATTATCGTTTTCAGACGGCACCCCGGATATTGATTTGCCGATTTACAAAGGCACCATTGGTCCTGATGTAATCGACATCCGCAAGCTCTATGGTCAAACGGGAAAATTTACCTACGATTCAGGCTTTCTTTCTACTGCGTCTTGCAATAGCAAAATTACCTACATTGATGGCGACAAGGGTGAGTTGCTTTATCGCGGCTATCCAATTGAGGACTTAGCGCATAACTGCGACTTCTTGGAAGTCTGCTTCTTGCTGATCAATGGCGAATTGCCAAACGCAAAACAGAAAAAAGATTTTGAAGAAATGGTTATGCACCATACGATGGTTCATGAGCAGATGCAATTCTTCTTGCGCGGCTTCCGTCGCGATGCTCATCCAATGTCAGTGTTGACAGGTTTAGTTGGCGCGATGGCTGCTTTCTATCACGATGAGATTGATTACAGCGATCCGCACGCCCGTGAAGTGGCGCAGATTCGTTTAATTGCGAAGATGCCGACTTTAGTTGCGATGGCTTATAAGTATTCTGTAGGCCAACCATTTATCTATCCAGATAATTCCTTGTCATACACCGCGAACTTTATGCGCATGATGTTTGCCACGCCATGTGAAGAGTACAAAGTCAATCCAGTATTGGTGCGCGCTTTGGATCGCATCTTTACATTGCATGCGGATCATGAGCAAAATGCCTCTACTTCAACAGTTCGCCTGTGCGGATCATCTGGAACCAATCCATTTGCTGCAATCTCCGCTGGTATCGCTTGCTTGTGGGGTCCAGCGCACGGTGGTGCCAATGAAGCTTGCTTGCAGATGTTGAATGAAATTCAAGCAAACGGTGGCGTAGAGAAAATTGGTGAATTCATTGCTCAAGTAAAAGATAAGAACTCTAGCGTTCGTTTGATGGGCTTTGGACACCGCGTTTACAAAAACTTTGACCCACGCGCAAAATTAATGCGTGAAACATGCCATGAAGTATTGGCAGAGCTTGGTCTACAAGATGATCCATTGTTCAAGTTGGCAATGACTCTAGAGAAGATCGCTTTGGAAGACGAGTATTTTGTTAGCCGCAAACTCTATCCAAACGTTGATTTCTACTCAGGCATTGTTCAACGCGCGCTTGGCATCCCAACAGAAATGTTTACATGCATCTTCGCATTAGCACGTACAGTAGGTTGGATTGCTCAATGGGAAGAAATGATTACTGATCCTGAGTACAAGATTGGCCGTCCACGTCAGTTGTATGTTGGTGAAGTTTCACGCAAAGTTCCAAACATCACTGCTCGCAAATAAAAGTTTTAGAGGGTTTACATGTCACGCACGCTTTACGACAAATTGTGGGGTGACCATGTCGTCTATTCAGAACAAGACGGCACGGCCACAATCTATATAGACCGTCAGCTATTGCATGAGGTCACAAGCCCACAGGCTTTTGAAGGGCTGAATTTGGCTGGGCGTCCAGTTTGGCGTATCTCCGCCAACTTAGCGGTCTCCGATCACAATGTCCCTACGACGGATCGCTCCGAGGGGATCTCAGATCCTATTTCCAAGCTGCAGGTAGATACCTTAGATCAAAATTGTGATGCCTTTGGAATTACGCAATACAAAATGAATGACACCCGTCAGGGGATTGTTCATGTGATCGGACCTGAGCAGGGCGCAACATTGCCGGGCATGACAGTGGTCTGCGGTGACTCTCATACCAGTACGCACGGCGCTTTTGGTGCGCTGGCATTTGGTATCGGCACCTCTGAAGTCGAACACGTTTTAGCTACTCAAACTTTGCTCATGAAAAAGAGCAAGAATATGTTGGTCAAGGTTGATGGACGCCTTCAGCCTGGCTCAACAGCCAAGGATATCGTTCTGGCGGTGATTGGAAAGATTGGCACTGCTGGCGGTACTGGTTACACCATTGAGTTTGCAGGTGAGGCAATTCGCAATTTGTCGATGGAAGGTCGTATGACCATCTGCAATATGGCGATTGAAGCTGGAGCACGCTCCGGTCTGGTTGCTGTTGATGAAACCACAATTGAATATATTCAAGGCAGGCCTTATGCCCCAACTGGCGAGGCGATGCGTCATGCATTGCAGTACTGGCGCACTTTGCATTCCGATGCGGATGCGAAGTTTGACGCCGTGATTGAATTGCGTGCTGAAGAGATTGCTCCCCAAGTTACTTGGGGAACATCTCCAGAAATGGTTCTCTCTATTAGCGATCGTGTTCCCGATCCAGAGAAAGAGCGTGATTCTAATAAGCGTTCCGCCATGGAGCGTGCGCTCGAGTACATGGACCTGGTACCCAATACACCGCTAAGCAATATTGCGGTTGATAAAGTATTTATTGGGTCTTGTACAAACAGCCGTATTGAAGATATTCGTGCTGCCGCGAAAGTGGTGGATCGCTTAGGTAAAAAAGTTGCTGCTAATGTGAAATTGGCCTTGGTTGTTCCGGGCTCTGGTCTCGTAAAGGCTCAGGCGGAACGCGAAGGTTTGGATCGTGTATTCAAGGCTGCTGGTTTTGAATGGCGTGAGCCTGGTTGCTCTATGTGCTTGGCAATGAATGCCGATCGCCTCGAGCCTGGTGAGCGTTGCGCCTCAACCTCCAATCGCAATTTCGAGGGTCGCCAAGGTAATGGTGGCAGAACACACTTAGTTAGCCCAGCGATGGCCGCCGCCGCCGCTATCGAAGGTCACTTTGTAGACGTTCGCAAGATCTCTTAAGGAAATACAGTGTCTAAATTCACATCAATGACGATGATTAAAAAATTAACGATCGTGGCTATTGCTGGAGTAGTTCTCTCTGCCTGCAGCAATATGATGGAAGGTCTTGGTAAGGATATGCAAACCATGGGCAACTCCATGGGTGGCAATAACAATGCAAACAGCAATCAATCCCAAACCAAAGGGAAAGATGTTGTTGTAACGCCAGTTAAGTAATTACGAAGCATATATTAAGTAAAAGTCGAACATGGAAAAATTTACGGTATACAAAGGTTTGGTTGCACCGCTTAATCGCGAAAACGTGGATACCGATGCCATCATTCCGAAGCAATTCTTAAAGTCTATTAAGAAGACTGGCTTTGGCCAGAATCTATTTGATGAGTGGCGTTATTTAGACCATGGTGAACCTGGTCAAGATTGCGCTACCCGTCCAGTGAACCCTGATTTTGTGTTGAATCAGCCTCGTTACAAGGGTGCGGGTATTCTCCTGGCACGTAAGAACTTTGGTTGCGGCAGTTCACGAGAGCACGCTCCTTGGGCGTTGGACCAATTCGGCTTTAGAGCTGTGATTGCACCCAGTTTTGCCGATATTTTCTACAATAATTGCTTCAAAAATGGCTTATTGCCCATTGTTCTCTCTGAATTGCAGGTAGACCACTTATTCAATGAAACCCAGGCATTTAATGGCTACCAGCTCACTATTGACCTGGAGGCTCAACAGGTAATCACCCCTGATGGCACGGCTTACAGCTTCGAGGTGGCACCATTTAGGAAGCATTGCCTCCTTAATGGTTTGGACGATATTGGCTTAACCCTGCAACATGCAGATAAAATCAAGGCTTACGAAGCTGAACGCATCCTCAAGATGCCTTGGCTTGCTACACAATTGCCATAGTTTTATAGAGTTAAAGGCCTTTCATGAAAATTGCAGTCCTACCGGGCGATGGTATCGGCCCGGAAATCGTCGCTGAAGCTGTCAAAGTACTAAACGCGCTTGGTCCAACATTTGATCTGGAAACTGCCCCTGTTGGTGGTGCAGCTTATGACATTGCTGGTCATCCATTGCCGCCCGCAACATTAGAGTTGGCCAAGAAGGCTGATGCCATTTTGTTTGGAGCGGTTGGCGACTGGAAATACGACACGCTTGCACGCGAACTTCGTCCTGAGCAAGCAATTTTAGGATTGCGCAAGCATCTTGAATTATTCGCGAACTTTAGACCAGCTATTTGCTACGACGAGTTGACTGCAGCCTCTAGTCTTAAGGCAGAGATTGTGGGTGGTCTTGATATCCTGATTATTCGTGAGCTCAATGGGGATATCTATTTTGGTCAGCCACGCGGTATTCGTACTTCAGAGTTGCCTTTGTTCAAGGGTGCGCGTGAAGGCTTTGACATGATGCATTACAGCGAACCAGAAGTGGAGCGCATTGGTCGTGTAGCTTTTGAGGCTGCACGTAAGCGTGGCAAAAAAGTATGCAGCGTTGATAAGGCCAACGTCCTCGAGACTTCGCAGCTTTGGCGCGAAGTGATGATTAGGGTTGCTCAAGATTATCCAGATGTAGAGCTGTCACACATGTATGTAGACAACGCTGCAATGCAGTTGGTGAAAGCGCCAAAGGCATTTGATGTGGTTGTTACTGGCAACTTATTTGGCGACATTCTTTCTGATGAGGCGGCGATGTTGACTGGCTCCATTGGCATGCTTCCATCTGCATCATTAGATAAAAACAACAAGGGCTTGTATGAGCCAAGTCATGGTTCGGCACCCGATATCGCAGGTAAGGGTATTGCTAATCCTTTAGCGACCATACTGTCGGCAGCGATGATGCTGCGCTATTCATTGGGGATGCCTGCTGAGGCTGATCGCGTTGAGGCTGCTGTACAGAAGGTATTGTCACGGGGCTTGCGTACTGCTGATATTTACACAGAAGGTACTAAGAAAGTGTCTACAGTAGAGATGGGTGACGCTGTTGTAGCGGCACTTTCAAAATAAGCAATCACAAGATAAATACATTCATTAGATAGTTGATCATGGCAAATACAAAAACACCATTGGTAGGTTTAGTTGGCTGGCGCGGAATGGTTGGCAGCGTTCTCATGGAGAGAATGTTGGCTGAAAAAGATTTCGACCTCATTGAACCAGTATTTTTTAGTACCAGCCAAGCCGGCGGGGAAGTGCCCCTACTGAATGGTCAAAAAGTTACCAAGAGTGAAGGCACTTTGCAAGACGCTAATGACATTAAGGCTTTGTCACGCTGCGACATTATCCTGACTTGTCAGGGCGGTGACTACACTAACGAAATATTTCCAAAGTTGCGCGCTGCGGGTTGGCAAGGTCACTGGATTGATGCAGCAAGCGCGCTGCGCATGAAAGAAGATGCTGTCTTAATTCTGGATCCAGTCAATCGCCCAGTGATCGACAAGGCATTGGCGGCTGGTGGTAAGAACTGGATTGGCAGTAATTGCACAGTCAGTTTAATGATGATGGCTATGGGTGGCTTGGTAAAGGCTGACATGGTCGAATGGATCAGCGCAATGACTTATCAGGCTGCTTCAGGTGCAGGCGCGCAAAATATGCGTGAGTTGCTCCTGCAAATGGGTGCATTGCGCGATAGCGTCGCAACCGAGTTAGCTGACCCTTCTTCTTGGATTTTGGATATCGATCGCAAAGTGACTGAGACTTTGCGTTCTGGTGACTTTCCAAAGAAAAACTTCCGCAATACGCCTTTGGCAGGTAGCTTGATTCCTTGGATTGATGTTCCTGTTGAGAATGGTCAAACAAAAGAAGAGTGGAAGGGTGGCGCTGAGTTCAATAAGATCTTGGGTCGTCCTGCTTTTAGAACTCCTGGCAGTATTCCAATTGATGGATTATGCGTACGCGTTGGCGCAATGCGTTGCCATTCGCAAGGTCTCACTGTTAAGCTCAAAAAAGATATTCCACTCAATGAAATTGAAGCAATCTTGGCTAACGATAACCAATGGGTGAAAGTGGTTCCCAATGATCGTGAAACTACAGAGCGTGATTTATCGCCAGCTGCTGTAAGCGGTACCTTGACCGTGCCTATTGGACGCTTGCACAAGATGGCTATGGGACCTGAGTATCTCGGCGCCTTTACTGTTGGCGACCAACTCTTGTGGGGTGCTGCTGAGCCTTTGCGTCGCATGCTCCGCATCTTGCTAGAGCGCTAATGTTTCGGCTTGGCCAAATTAAATTTGTAAAGCTACTTTGCTTAGTTTGGCTAAGCTGGTCATGTGCTGCGCTAGCGATTACGCTGGGTGCGCCGAAGCTGCTTTCAAGGCCAGGTGAGCCTCTTAAAGTAGAGTTTCCTATTAAGGTAGGTCAGGATGAGCAGTCTGCGCTTTCCAGTCTTCATGTTGGGATTTCTAATAAAGTAGCTTACGATCGGCTGGGGATTTCCAAGAAGCTCTTGGATCTCAATCCTCAGGCCATGATTTATCGCAATCAGCAAGACCAACTCATGGTCTTGGTTGAGACCGTTGAATCTGTCCCCATGACAGATGATCCTTTTTTAGATGTTCTAGTGACTTTGAATTGGTCTGCCGGCAGTTTGACCAAGACTTACACGCTGCTCTTGGGTGACGCGCAAAAGATTTCGGTGCGTCCTGGCCAGACTTTATCTGAGATTGCAATGCAACTGGCGCCTCAATTAGATGGAGCAACTTTAGATCAGGCCATGATGGCCTTATTTAAGGCCAATCCCGATGCGTTTGCGAGTGGGAGCATTAATCGCTTGGAGGCTGGCGCTGAATTAACTAAGCCAAGTCAAGCATTGCTGAGATCCATTAGTCCGGCTGAGGCAAATCAATTTGTGGCAAAGGCGAATGCGCAGTGGCAGTCTGAGCGTGAATCAAAAGACTTGGCATCAGGCAACTCTTCTGAAACAAAGAAAGCGTCTGATGCTCCCGCCAAAGATAGATTAAAAATCGGTTCAAGCACTGAAGGTAGCGCTGATGAGAAGCGCTATACAGAAGAGCTAGTGGCCCAGGAAAAGGTGCTCGAGCAAACCCGTGCACGGGTTGTGGAGCTTGAGAAAAATATCGCCGATCTACAGCGCTTAATCGATGAATCAAAAGCTAAGGCTGCCGGGCCTAGCGGCCATAGCAATCAATATAGTTTAGGTGGTTTTGCACCAGCCTTATTGGCGCTTGCTTTAATGGCTGTTACGGGGTTGTTGCTATGGTTTTTGGCCAGAAATGCTAGACGATCAGAGGTCCATGATTTCACAAAGCCAGCTGCACCAATCACTGCAGATATCCCTCATCCGCATTCACATGGTGCAATGCCGGATCGCGCAAAAGCATTGTTTGCTGGCATTGACTTGGATCTTTCCCCCGTCAAGAAAAGTGAACAACTAATTTCTCCTGACTCCAATCCCCTTGCAGATGCGTTGCGCGTAAAGCTCAATCTAGCCCGAGCATATATCACTATCGAAGACTTTGATGCGGCCAGGAAATCCCTGGAAGACATAGTGAATGCTGTCGGAGTAGCTGATCCTGTAATAACTTCTGAGGCGCAAGGTTTGCTGGCAGAGCTCTCACAGCGCTGCAGCTAAGAGTAGCTCATGCGTATTGCCTTAGGCCTTCAGTATGACGGTAGCCCATATTCTGGGTGGCAGACGCAAGTCAATCAACGCACCATTCAAGACGAACTTGAGTGTGCAATCTCTGCATTTGTTGGCATTGAAGCTACCCATTCTCATCCGATTCGCGTTATCACTGCGGGAAGAACGGATACCGGTGTCCATGCATTAGGCCAGGTCGTCCATTTCGATGTCGAGGTCGAACGAGAGAATTGGTCTTGGGTAAGGGGCGTTAATTCTTTTTTGCCTGAATCAATCGTAGTAAATTGGGCTCAACCAGTTTCAGAAGAATTTAGCGCGCGTTATTCGGCTCATGAGCGTACTTATATTTATGCATTGCATGCCGGCCCATGTCGCTCACCAATGACTGCGTCACGCGCGGGTTATGTAATGCTTCCTCCAGATCGATGGTTCGACATCGATGCCATGAAGCGAGCAGCCGAATGCTTGATTGGTGAGTATGACTTTACGTCCTTTCGATCTTCAGAATGCCAAAGCAAAACACCCATTAAAACGATGTACTCAATTGATATTGAGTCTGCCGAACCATGGCTCTATTTCAAAATTAGGGGTAACGCCTTTTTGCATCACATGGTTCGGAACTTGGTGGGTAGCTTTCTCCAAATTGGGGTTGGTAAGCGTTCTTCCGAATGGATGGCAGAAGTCTTGCAGGCAAAAGACCGAAGTATTGCGGCTCCTACTTTTTCTCCGGCCGGTCTGTATTTGGCGCAAATTGCCTATCCAGCGGAATTCAACATTCCACCGCCTTGGCTTCACAACTCCTGGCTCCCAAAAAGCCTTTTTTAAGCATTTAAACAGTCATTGGCTTAAGGCCTTATCATTTCCACATGGGCTTACTTACATACTCCAAGGGTCGAACCCGGGTCAAAATTTGCGGCCTTAAGACGCCCGCTGATATTGATGCGGCTGTTTCTGCTGGGGTGGACGCTGTCGGCTTTGTTTTTTACCCACCTAGCCTTAGGGCAGTTACCCCCAATATTGCCGCATCCTTAATTTCAAGGCTCCCCGCAGGCATTGATGCGGTTGGATTGCTGGTGAATGCCTCAGATGCTGAAATTTCGGCCATTCGAGCGGTTGCCCCCATTACCCTCTGGCAGTTTCACGGTGATGAGTCTGCAGAAGAATGTCAGCGCCATGCGTCAGGACAACCCTGGATGAAAGCTGCCCGCGTGGGCTCCCAGTTCGCTTACGACGATTTTTCCCTACAATATGGTCAAGCAAATGCCTTTTTGCTCGATGCCCTGGTTGAGGGCTATGGTGGAGGAGGCATTCCTTTTGATTGGCAGGGGATTCCACAAGAATGGATAAGCGCAAACGCGCATCGGGTCGTTTTGAGTGGTGGATTGAACGCGCACAACGTGGGCGAAGCGATTGCACGCCTGCATCCTTGCGCGGTTGACGTCTCAAGCGGCGTAGAAATCAGCAAGGGTGTTAAAGATCCAGCCTTAATGAGAGAGTTTATACAGGCAGTACGTGCAGCTGATGCGCTCTCATCATCCTAATTATTTGCTGTAACTAATCAAAAGAGGTATTTATGTACGATAAGCCAGATGCACGAGGACACTTTGGTCCCTACGGTGGCGTATTTGTTTCTGAAACATTAATGTTTGCTTTGGATGAGCTTAAAGCAGCTTATGCAAAATATCAACATGATCCAGAGTTTCTTGAAGAATTTCATTATGAGCTCAAGCATTTCGTAGGTCGTCCATCGCCGGTCTATCACGCTAAACGCTGGAGTGAAATGTTAGGCGGTGCGCAGATTTATTTGAAACGTGAAGATTTGAATCACACCGGCGCTCACAAAATTAATAATGTGATTGGTCAAGCGATGTTAGCCAAGCGCATGGGCAAACCCAGAATCATTGCTGAAACTGGAGCAGGGCAGCATGGTGTTGCGACAGCAACCATTTGCGCACGCTTTGGATTGGACTGTACTGTGTATCAAGGCGCTATTGATGTAGCACGTCAAGCGCAAAACGTATTTCGTATGAAGTTACTCGGCGCAAAAGTTGTGCCAGTCGAGTCCGGCACAAAAACACTCAAGGATGCGTTGAATGAAGCGATGCGCGATTGGGTAACTAATGTCGATGATACTTTCTACATCATTGGTACTGTGGCCGGTCCTCATCCTTACCCAATGATGGTGCGTGATTTCCAGAGCGTTATTGGTGAAGAGTGCAAAGTGCAGATGCCTGAAATGACTGGACGTCAACCCGACTACGTTCTGGCTTGTGTCGGTGGCGGTTCTAATGCCATGGGTATTTTCTATCCGTATATTGATTTTCCGGAAGTCAAACTGATTGGAGTTGAGGCGGCAGGTCATGGTCTAGGCAGTGGCCTTCACTCAGCCGCATTGTGTGTTGGGAAGCCAGGTGTATTGCACGGTAATCGCACTTACTTGCTTCAGGATGAAAATGGACAAATTTCTGAAACACATTCTGTTTCAGCTGGTATGGACTATCCAGGAGTTGGACCTGAGCACGCTTGGTTAAAAGATTCAGGAAGAGCTGATTATGTAGCGATCACGGATGAAGAGGCGCTAAAGGCTTTTCATGATTGCTGTCAAATTGAAGGCATCATCCCTGCGCTGGAGTCATCGCATGCGATTGCATATGCGTGCAAATTGGCTGCAACACTTCCCAAGGACAAAACTATTTTGGTCAATTTATCAGGACGTGGTGACAAGGATATGCACACCGTTGCACAAGCAACTGGCTCCGAAGGTTAGTTCCCAAGCCACTCATTAGAAATATTAATTACAAATCCTTATGTCAAAAATTACCGCACTTTTCAATGAACTAAAAGCCTCTGGTAAGAAGGGGTTGATCCCCTTCATTACTGCCGGTGATCCCGATCCTAAGTTGACGGTTGAATTAATGCATGCGCTTGTTCGTGGTGGCGCGAATGTGATTGAACTTGGCGTTCCATTTTCCGATCCTATGGCCGACGGTCCAGTAATTCAACGTTCATCTGAGCGAGCCTTAGCTCAGAGTGTGACTTTGCATGGCTGTTTGGAGATGGTGAAAGAGTTTCGTAAGTCTGATGCCGACACACCTGTTGTTCTAATGGGCTATGCCAATCCGGTCGAACAGATGGGTGCGGAACGATTTGCAACCGAGGCTAAAGCTGCCGGAGTAGACGGCGTTTTAGTAGTGGACTATCCACCTGAGGAGTGTGTTGATTTTGCTGCTCGAATGCGGGTTGCTGGTGTTGATCCCATTTTCTTGCTAGCACCTACTTCATCACTAGAACGCATAAAAGAAGCCGCCAAAATAGCTTCTGGTTATATATATTACGTTTCCATGCGTGGGGTAACGGGCGCCTCCCACCTCAATACCCAGGATGTAGCCAGCAATATCCCTAAAATCCGTGAAGCCAGCGCTATTCCAATTGCAGTCGGCTTTGGCATTAATGATGCTGAAAGTGCTCGCACAGTATCAAAAACAGCGGATGCTGTGGTTATTGGCAGTCGAATTATTCGTCTTTTGGAGGATGCGCCAGCGGGCCAGGCAGTACAATCGCTTGAAACCTTCATACGTGAAATTCGTGTCGCTTTAGATAGTTAACGCACTGGATAGTTAGAGACTGATGAGCTGGATCGATAAATTATTACCCCCGCAAATCCAACATACGGATCCCGCTAACCGCAAATCCGTTCCAGAAGGACTCTGGGTAAAGTGCCCGAGTTGTGAAACTGTTCTTTACAGCACCGATATTGAGGCAAATCTATCCGTTTGTCCTAAATGTAGTCACCATATGCGCATTGGCGCACGCCAGCGCTTAGACGGCTTACTCGACCCAAAAGGGCGTTACGAGATTGGTGCAGATATTTACCCAATCGACCCTCTTAAATTCAAAGACTCCAAAAAATACCCAGATCGTTTAAAAGAAGCTAATGATGCTTCGGGTGAGTCTGAGGCCTTAATTGTTTTAGGTGGCAAGATCGAAAGCATGCCAGTAGTAGCTGCCTGTTTTGAATTCCAATACATGGGTGGCTCCATGGGTTCCGTTGTGGGTGAGCGTTTCGCGCGCGGAGTTCAGGAGGCGATTGCTAAGAAGTGCGCATTTATTTGTATTACTGCCACTGGTGGCGCGCGTATGCAAGAGAGCTTGCTGTCATTGTTTCAGATGGCTAAAACCAACTCTATGCTGACCCTGTTGTCTAAGAAGGGCTTGCCTTATATCAGCGTACTAACCGATCCAACCATGGGCGGCATCTCTGCCAGCTTTGCATTCATGGGTGATGTGGTGATAGCTGAACCAAAGGCGCTAATTGGATTTGCTGGACCTCGCGTCATTGAGCAGACTGTGCGAGAAAAATTGCCGGAAGGCTTTCAGCGTTCCGAGTTTTTGATGCAAAAGGGCGGTATCGATATGATTGTTGATCGTCGTCAGATGCGTGGTGAGATTGCGCGTCTTTTAGCCTTGCTCCAGCAGCTTCCCGAGCCTGCTATTGCGGGTAGCGCAGCAGTTTAAAGCGCTTGAGTACAGCACACCCAGCCCCCATTCTCTTTCCTAGCCTCGCGGCTTGGCTAAGCCATCTTGAATCCGCTCATCCGGTGGGAATCGACATGGGTCTTGAGCGTATTGGTCGCGTTAAGGATGCTCTAGGACTGCATTTTGATTGTCCAGTCATTACGGTTGCCGGGACGAATGGCAAGGGATCTACTTGCGCATATTTAGAAAGTATTTTGCTGGCCTCCGGCTACAAGGTGGGGTGTCATATGTCGCCTCATCTTTTGCGCTTCAATGAGCGCGCACGAGTGAATGGCGAGGAAGTCAAAGATGAGTTGCTATTGACGCATTTTGCTGCCGTTGAGAAGGCAAGGGCGAGCTTGCCTAATGCTCCAACCCTGACGTATTTTGAGTTCACCACCTTGGCAATCATGCATTTGTTTTCCAAGGCCAATCTTGATGCGGTGATTCTTGAGGTTGGCATGGGTGGTCGGTTGGACGCAGTCAACATCGTTGATGCTGATTGCGCCATTGTTACAAGTATTGATATTGATCATGCTGATTTCTTGGGTGGTACACGCGAGGCGATTGGTCTTGAAAAGGCGGGAATATTTAGACCTGGAGCGATAGCGGTTTGCGGTGATCCGGTGCCGCCCCAATCTTTGATAGATCATGCAGAAAAGCTGGGTTGTGATTTATGGCTTCAAGGCCGCGATTTTAATTTCCAGGGTGATAAGCAACAGTGGGGTTGGGCAGGTCGCCAAAAACGTTTTAGCGGTCTGGGTTATCCAGCCCTACGAGGCGCAAACCAGATTTTGAATGCGTCTGCAGTCATTGCTGCTTTGATGGCTTTGCACTTGCGCTTGCCGGTTAGTGCGCAAGATATTCGCAATGGTTTTGCAATGGTGGAATTACCTGGGCGCTTTCAAGTTTTGCCCGGGCAGCCTACGGTTGTTCTCGATGTTGCCCATAACCCCCATGCTGCCGCAACTCTTGGCCAAGGTCTGGACAAGATGGGTTATCACCCCTATACCTATGCCATTTTTGGGGTGATGGCTGATAAGGACATTGCCGGTGTGATCAAGCCGCTCCTAGGGATTGTGGATTTCTGGTTTTGTACGGATTTACCAACTCCCAGGGCTGCGAGTGCCAAGGCCTTGTCTAGTCATCTTGAGGGCCTTGGGGTGGCGGTTAAAAATGGTGATGATGGTGGGATTGAATGCTTTTCAGACCCTGCTGCAGCGTATCAAAAAGCCCTCTCAATGGCTGGTGAGGGTGATAGAATTGTCATCTTCGGATCCTTCTATACCGTTGCCGGCGTAATGGCTTATCGAAACAACCAGGTGCATTGATCCATGATTCGTTTACCGAAGCTTTTTAAGCGAAACCCAGAGACTGAAGACCTCGACCGAGGATCGGTGAGGGGTCGTCGTACCGTCAATAAAATGGCTCCTCGCAGCTTCCAAAGAGCGCAAGAAAGTGAGGAGCTAGCACTAACCGAAGATCCAGAACAACAGCGCGCACGACATCGTTTGATCGGGGCGGGAGTTTTAGTCCTGATTGCAGTTGTTGGTCTTCCAAGAATCCTAGATAGCAAGCCTAAATCAGTAAATAACGATATTGCGGTAAATATCGTGACAAGTCTGCCTGCGCCAAATGCAGCAATGCCTGCAAATGAAGACAAGTCGAAATCTTCTGCAGCGCCTCTAGTGCCTAATAAAGAAAAAGAAGTAGCGACGCCTAAAGAACTTGCGGTAACGCCAGCTGTTGCCCCTGAAGTGAAAATCGAATCGAAGGCAGCCCCAAGTAAAAATGGTTCTATCGGCCTTGCTGCTGGTGAGGAGGTTGTCACTACATCACCCACGAAAACCAAAGCGGAAGAAGTTCCGAAAAAATTAGCGAGCTCAGGTAAGTACGTTATTCAGATTGGCGCATTTGCCTCTGAAGAGCGAGCGAAAGGTTGGATTGCTAAGATGAAAGATCAAAAGATCCCAAATTACGTATTGAATAAAACCAGTAGTGACGGTACAAAATTATTTGTTTTAAGGGCTGGACCCTTTAGCGATAAGGACGCCGCTGAAGCGGCGGAGAAGAAGGTCAAGGCCATGGGCCTATCACCAAGATTGGTTGAGGTTGGAGCGCCTTAATGGAATTTTTGTCCACCCTTCAATTAACTACGGTGGATTATTTCACCCTGGTAGTTCTATTGGCGTCTGCTTTAGTTGGTATCTCTCGCGGTTTATTTAAGGAGGTTCTAGCTCTGGCTTCTTGGTTTGTCGCAGCCTGGGTTGCCTATCATTACACCAACTATCTCTCCACTGAATGGTTGTCCACATTTCATATGGAAGAGTTGTTGAGCTTAGCCGTGAGTTTCTTGATTTTATTTATTTTGACACTCATCGTTTGTGGCTTGCTTGGCGGCCTCGTGCAAAAAATTATTCTATCGGCCGGTCTCAGCATGACAGATCGTTTTTTGGGCTTAGTGTTTGGATTGGTTCGCGGCGGCTTAATTGTTGTTGTCATGGCAACTTTAGCTGCGCTCACTCCCATTCCTCAGAGTATGGCTTGGCAAAAGGCGATTACCCGCCCAGCAATAGATATGGCAACAGGTTTAATTAAAGGCTGGCTACCAGCCGATTGGGCAAAGCAATTGGGCGATGCAATGCCTAAAATTACTCCAACTATCACACCTTCATTAACAATAGGGATATAGGCTTATGTGCGGCGTCGTTGGAACAGTTTCCCACTCCCCAGTTAATCAACTTCTTTATGACGCTTTGTTGCTCTTGCAGCACCGCGGTCAAGATGCGGCCGGTATTGCAACCATGAATGGCAATTCGTTCACGATGCATAAGGCAAATGGCCTAGTTCGTGACGTATTTAGAACGCGCAATATGCGTAGTTTGTTAGGTAATGCTGGTATTGGACAAGTGCGTTATCCAACTGCCGGCTCTGCTAGTAGCGAAGAAGAAGCGCAACCTTTCTATGTTAGTGCGCCATATGGAATTATCTTGGCCCATAATGGCAATCTCACTAATGCCCCAAGTCTTCGTGTTGAGATGGCCTATCGCGATCGTCGCCACATTAATACCAGCTCCGATACTGAGGTGTTACTAAACGTCTTGGCCGATGAACTGCAAAAGGAAACGAATAGCGTAGCCCTAGATGAAGGGGCTATGTTTAATGCCGTGACTCAAGTAACCAAACGCGTTAAGGGCTCTTACGCCGTGGTCTCTCTGATTGCTGGTTATGGTCTTTTAGCATTTCGTGACCCGTTTGGTATTCGTCCTTTGTGTATCGGACGTATCGATACTCCTAAGGGTCCAGAGTGGATGGTTGCATCTGAATCAGTGGCTCTTGAAGGTCTTGGATTTACATTTGTGCGTGACGTCAATCCTGGCGAAGCTATCTACATTGATTTGGATGGAAACTTCTTCTCACGCCAGTGTGTAGAAAATGCTGTTCTGACGCCATGTATTTTCGAATACGTGTACATGGCACGTCCCGATTCAACAATTGATGGCGTGACCGTCTATAACGTCCGTATGCGGATGGGCGATTACCTTGCAGAAAAGATCCGCAAGGAAACGATCCCTGGTGAAATTGATGTTGTGATGCCGATTCCGGATTCGAGCCGTCCAGCGGCAATGCAGGTGGCTAAGCGTTTAGGTGTCGACTACCGTGAAGGTTTCTTTAAAAACCGTTATATCGGCAGAACCTTCATCATGCCAGGCCAAGCAGTGCGAAAAAAATCTGTTCGTCAGAAGCTCAATGCAATGCGCATTGAGTTCAAAGATAAGACAGTCTTAATTGTGGATGACTCCATTGTGCGCGGTACGACCTCATTTGAGATTGTGCAGATGGCGCGTGAGTCAGGTGCTAAGAAAGTGATTTTTGCCTCAGCCGCACCTCCAGTGCGCTTCCCGAATGTGTACGGTATCGATATGCCTACCCGTAGTGAGTTGGTGGCTTATGGCCGCACCGATGAAGAAATTAATAAGATGATTGGCGCTGATCAATTAATCTATCAAAGTGTGGAAGATATGAAGCAGGCCGTCAAAGATATCAACCCCAACATTCAGAACTTTGAAGCATCTTGTTTTGATGGTCACTACATTACTGGTGACATCAATGATTCCTATCTAGATGCCCTAGAGGCGGCACGCAATACCTCTGAAGCTAAAGCTGACCGTCAACGCGATTCGAGTGATTTTGCGCGCTCGCAGCTTCATCTTCATTTAGCTACAGAAGACTAAAAACAACGATCAAGTTCCTCAGGCGCACCCGTCTGAGGCAATTCTTCAATTCGGTGTCAAAATAGCGGTATGAAGAGTCCATATACCCGCAAAAAACCTGATTTTTCCAAGTTAGCGCTCGAGACCATAGCAGTTCGCGCAGGCACTCGCCGTACGGCTGAGTTTCAAGAGCATTCGGAAGCTATGTTTTTAACCTCCAGCTTTTGTTTTGATAGCGCTGAATTAGCAGCCGATGGTTTTGCCCATGCTGACCAGGGTTTTATTTATTCCCGCTTCACCAATCCAACGGTAAGTATGTTTCAAGATAGGCTAGCCGCCTTAGAGGGGGGAGAGGCTTGCATTGCAACTTCCTCAGGCATGGCTGCCATTATGACCATGGCAATGGCGCATCTTCAGGCTGGTGATCATGTGGTTTGCTCGCGCTCCGTTTTTGGCGCAACCATTCAATTATTCAGCAACATCCTGGGGCGCTTTGGTATCACAACGACCTATGTGGATTTGTCTGATACCAAGGCTTGGCAGAACGCCGTTCAAGAAAACACCAAATTGTTTTATTTGGAAACGCCTTCCAATCCTTTAACGGAAATTGCCGATATTAAGGCTATCTCTAAAATTGCAAAGAAGGCAAAAGCACTCTTTGCAGTGGATAACTGTTTTTGCACTCCAGCATTGCAAAAGCCTTTGACTCTTGGCGCTGATGTGGTGATTCATTCTGCTACGAAATACCTGGACGGTCAGGGCAGGGTAGTTGGAGGCGCCATAGTAGGTAGTAATGAATTTGTTATGGGCAAAGTATTCCCATACGTCAGAACTGCCGGGCCAACGCTTTCGGCTTTTAATGCCTGGGTTTTCTTAAAGGGTCTTGAAACACTAGAGTTGCGCATGAGGCAACAAAGCCAAAATGCTTTAGCGATTGCGCAGTGGTTAGAAAAGCAGCCCGGCGTTGAGCGTGTTTATCACCCCGGACTGAAATCGCATCCTCAGCATGCCTTGGCCAAGCGCCAACAAAAAGAAGGCGGGGCAATTTTGTCTTTCACACTCAAGGGTGGGAAAAAGGCGGCCTTCAAACTCATTAACCAAACCAGGTTATGTTCTATTACAGCCAATCTCGGCGATACACGAACCACGATTACTCACCCAGCCACCACTACGCATTGCAGGGTGAGTCCTGAAGCTCGTAAGGCGGCCGGCATTACGGATGGCTTGGTTCGCATTGCCGTTGGACTTGAGAATGTAGTTGATTTAAAGAATGATCTCATTGGTGGGTTAAAGAAATAAATGGGTTTTGCTGATGCTACTCAGTTCTGGAATGAACGCTTCGATAAGGAAGAATTCATATTCGGTCGAGAGCCAAATGAGTACTTGGTCGAGCAGGCAACACAGTTTTTAAAGACGGGTAACTCAGTACTTTGTGTTGCCGACGGCGAGGGGCGCAATGGTGTTTGGCTTGCCAAGCAAGGCATGCAGGTTACCGGCTTTGATGTATCTGAAATTGCACTTGCTAAAGCTAAGTCTTTTGCTGATGAACACCAGGTCGCCATCGAATATACCCTGTGCGATACAGATGGGTTTGATTGGCATGAAAACTCTTATGATGCTGTAATTGCTATCTTTATTCAGTTTGCTGATGCAGCGATGCGCGCAAGAATATTTGAGAGTGTCCGAAAATCCCTTAAGCCTGGAGGTATCTTGATTGTGCAAGGCTACACACCAAAGCAATTGGAATATAAGACTGGTGGGCCATCCTTAATCGAGCATCTCTACACCGAAGAAATGATTCGTGACCTAGTTAACGGTTTTGAGATCCTTGATTTACGCAGTTACGAAAAGGAATTATCCGAAGGTGCAAGACATGCCGGAATGTCTGCGCTTCTTGGTTTGACCGCTAAAAAATTATAGGAAGCGCTAAAGCGATTCTTGAAAGCGCCTTGGGTCGTTAATTGGCCTTAGCGGCATGATATGAATTTGTGTGCCATCTAATTCAAGATGCATCTGCTTTCCAATTTCAATATGCAGACGTTTGACCTCTGCGGCCGATGCCTCCCACTCGATGGTATTGACGCCATCCTCAATACGAAATTGAATGACGGCAATTTGTCCCAGGGTACTCATTTTTTCTACTATCGCAGGAATGCTCATTGCGGTTGCTGCGCTGTGAGCGCTTAAACCGCTTTGTGGAATCACCCAGGCAACACGGACATTGGGAGGAATTTTGCCTTTATCTGCTACATCGAATATTTTCTGACAGCCATCCCAAGTAAGTTTTCCGGCATTGAATACGCCATGAAACATATTACTAATTCCAACAAGCTCTGCAACCCGAGAGTTTCGTGGCTTTTTAAATAGTGTCTGTGGTGACGCCGTCTGCAGGCCAATGCCCTGGTCAATCACGGTGATTCGATCGGCTAGTAAATCGGCCTCCCTCAAATCATGCGTCACTAAAATAATGGGGATATAGAGATTCTTGCGTAGGTCAGCCAGGGTCTTATACAGACTCTGCCGCGTAGGGGTATCGATCGCAGAAAACGGCTCATCTAACAACAAGATTTTGGGTTGTCGAGCAAGGGCTCGAGCGAGCGCAACACGTTGTTGCTGTCCACCTGAAAGTTGATGTGGCATGCGCTCTGATAACTCTGCGATTCCCATTTGGGCTAACCACTCCAAACCAATTTTTTTGCGAGCATTGCCAAGTAACTTTGTATTCTGTAGAGGGATACAAACATTCTGAAGCGCAGTCAAATGCGGAAATAGGGCGTACTGTTGAAACAGGAAGCCACATGATCGTTGCGCTGCCGGAAGGTTTTGCTCTATGTCACCGAGCTCATCTGCCTCAAACCAGGTCTGAGAGTCACACTCAATCAAACCGGATTTAGCTTGCCTCAGACCAGCGATTGTTCTCAATACTGTTGTTTTGCCACTGCCAGAGGGTCCTACCAGTGCGTGCAATTCACCGGGGGCGCACTCTAGGTTGACTTGAATGGGTATTGGTATTAGCTGGGAGATCTTTACCTTGAGCATCAAATCCTCCCATTCAAAGGGTTAGTTTGACTCTTGCCAAACACGCCGTATGAAATAGCGATAGCTATAAGGGATATCAATAGCAACAGCAGGGAAAGTGCTCCAGCACCGCTCGCGTCAAAGTTTTGTACCTTGTCATATATGGCAATCGATACGGTTTTTGTTTCTCCGGGTATTGCGCCGCCGACCATTAGTACGACGCCGAATTCACCAAGCGTATGAGCAAACGTTAATACGGCGGCGCTAATAATTCCTCGCCATGCCAGCGGCAATTCAATCAAACGGAAAATTTGCCAATCGCTTAGTCCACTTACTTGCGCCGCTTCACGTATCTCTGGATTAATTGCTTCAAACGCTCTTTGAATGGGTTGGATGGCAAAAGGCAGGTTTACTACTAGTGAGGCGAGCAGGATTCCTGAGAAAGAAAAAACGAGGGGAATTCCAAATAGGGTTTTTCCACCCAAACCGAGCAAAAAGTAATAGCCGAGCACTGTAGGCGGAAGGACCAAGGGAAGAGCCAGTCCTGCCTCAAGCCAAGGCCGGCTTTTATTGAGCCTCATCATCTTATGGGCAACCCATATTCCAAATGGGAGAATCACCACTAGAGTCCAGAAGGCGAGTTTTAGGGAAAGGATGATTGCGTCTAAATCCATGATTTTGATTGTATTGGTTCTCGAGGCTAGGGTATTCCTCTATAGGAGTTTTTGAAGCTAAGGCCCTTAAATGTGCGTACATGCGCATATATTCACGCCAATAATGAACCCTAAATCTAAAGTAAAGAAGGCTACAAGCAATCTCCCTCCAGAGGCGATGGAGAAGATTTTTGTACAAGTGGCCGAGTACTTCAATGTCTTATCAGAGCCATCGCGCCTACGAATCATGTATGTGATCTGCGGTGGAGAGAAATCTGTTTCTGAGGTTCTTGAATTGTGTGGATCTAGCCAGGCAAATGTTTCTCGTCATCTTTCAGCGCTGCATAAGGCAGGCATCCTGCTTAGGCGCAAAGAGGGCACAACAGTCTTTTACTCAATTGCCGATAGCGCTACTGTCGAGATGTGTCAAACGGTATGCGCCAAGATTGCTGAAAGTTTGCATTAATTTTTTAAAGTATCTATTCATCAAAGTAGAGATCACATGACCAAAAAACAATTAGAGATTAGTGCGCAGGACATTAGCGCTATCGAAAAGCCGGTTAATCGAGCTCGCTTGGTTAAGGCGCCTGAACACTTTATTTCTCAAGAGCTTATTGCCGACATCAATTCCAATGGCTTAGATGAAAAGCGCCGTGGTTTCTTGCGCAATGGATTTATGTCTGCCATAAGCGGAGCCGCAGTTGGTCTAGTAGCTCCGTATACGATGGCGGCAGGCGAGGGTGATCCAGCCATCCTAGAGAAGCAAGAATGGCAAACGACTCTTGGTAAGAATGTCGCAACAATGCCTTATGGAGTGCCCTCTATTTATGAGTCAAATCTTATTCGTCGAGAGTCTCCAGGCTTAACGCGCGTATCCGCAGCATCAGTTGCCTTCACGCCCTTGCAGGGTTTATTTGGCACCATCACTCCTAATGGATTGCATTTTGAGCGGCATCATCAAGGTTGGTACAACATCAATCCTGAAACGCACCGTCTCATGGTGAATGGCTTGGTGAAGAACCCGCGTGTCTTTACGATGAATGACTTGATGCGCTTGCCCTCTATTTCACGTACGCACTTCATTGAATGCGGTGCCAATACTGGATTAGAGTGGGGGAACGTTGCTGTTCCTACGGTTCAATACACACATGGCATGCTTTCTTGCTGCGAGTTCACTGGCGTTCCTTTGAGGGTGTTGCTTGAGGAGTGTGGCGCTGACCTCAAAAAAGGCAAGTTCATGCTCGCGGAAGGTGGCGATGGTTCCGGCATGACTCGCACCATCAATTTGGAGAGTTGCCTTAATGACGCAATTGTTGCGTGGAGCATGAATGGCGAAATGTTGCGCCCCGAAAATGGCTTTCCTTTGCGCCTCGTCGTTCCTGGCGTTCAAGGGGTGAGCTGGGTCAAATGGCTGCGTCGACTGGAGGTAGGTGATGCCCCATGGAACTCAAAGGATGAAGCGGTTCACTATATTGAACTCATGCCAAACGGTGATCACCGTCAATATGCATCGATACAAGAGTGCAAATCCGTTATTACCACCCCATCCGGTGGTCAGCAATTACTAGATAAGGGTTTCTATAACGTGAGTGGCATGGCTTGGTCTGGACGCGGAAAAATTACACGGGTGGACGTATCTTTTGATGGCGGCAATAACTGGCGTACGGCTCGCCTGGAAACTCCGGTGCTTACAAAGTCTATTACCCGCTTCAATATTGATTGGGTTTGGGATGGCTCACCAGCCATTCTGCAATCTAGAGCTATGGATGACACTGGGTATATTCAGCCCTCGATCAAAACCCTTCGCAATGTTCGTGGCACTCGATCGATTTATCACAATAATGCAATTCAATCATGGAAATTGGATTCAAACGGCGAGGTGAGCAATGTTCAAGTTGGATAAATTAAGTGTCTGCCTAGGATTTACGGCACTCGTTGCAATTACTGCGCAGTCATCATTTGCTCAATCTGGTTCTGCTAAGTTCCCTGGTATCGGGAGGGTGGCAACTCCTGCAGAGGTTGCGGCATGGGACATTGATGTTCGCCCTGACTTCAAAGGCTTGCCAAAGGGGTCTGGTTCAGTCGAACAGGGACAAGTCATTTGGGAGGCTAAGTGTGCAAGTTGCCACGGTACATTTGGTGAGTCCAATGAAATCTTTACCCCAATTGCCGGCGGCACCACTAAGGATGATGTAAAGACAGGTCGGGTTGCTTCTTTGAAGGATATGAAGCAGCCTCAAAGAACTACTTTGATGAAGGTCCCAACAGTTTCCACTCTATGGGATTACATCTATCGCGCTATGCCTTGGAATGCTCCTAGATCATTAACACCTGATGACACATATGCATTAGTTGCGTTTATTTTGAGTTTAGGTGAAATAGTTCCGGATGATTACGTTTTAAGTAATACCAATATTGCTGAGGTGAAAATGCCCAATCGCAATGGCATGACTACAAAACATGGTTTCTGGAATGTGAGCGGCAAACCAGATGTGAATGGAAACGCCTGTATGCATAATTGTGTGCCATTTGTTCAGATTGGCTCAACATTGCCAGATTTCGCCAGAAATGCACATGACAATATTGCAGAGCAAAATCGCATGTATGGGCCATACCGCGGTGCTGACACTACCAAGCCGCCTATTAAGGAGTTGCCTGGTCTATCAGGAGCTGGCTTAGCTCATGCCGCCGATACCCATTCTGCAAGCTCAAAAGGTCCCGCAGCCTTATTTAAGAATGAAAATTGTTCCGCCTGTCATTCGCCTAATGCCAAGCTAGTAGGCCCATCGATTGCTGATATAGCCAAGAAATACGAAGGTCAGAGCGGCGCCTTGGATAAATTGATGGTGAAGGTCAAGGCGGGTGGATCTGGGGTTTGGGGGGCTATTCCTATGCCGCCACAAGCGCAACTATCAGATGAGGATCGTAAGACTTTGGTATCTTGGGTCCTATCTGGCGGAAAATAAGTATCAATTTGGCGGTAAGAAGTCGATTTTGAAGCAAAATAGCCAATGTAAGTTGGTAAAGATTAATAAAGGAGTTTTTATGAATCAGCAGCGTCGCAGTCTATTGAAATACTCAGCAGTGTTTAGTCTAATGGCCTCAACCGGGCTTATTAGCGTAGCGCAAGCGCAGGAATGGAATAAAGCTGCGTTTGAAGGTAAGAGCCTTGATGATGTCTTTAAAGTTCTTGGCGCTGGCGGTGCAGATAAATCATCTGCCGTTACCTTAAATGCCCCAGATATTGCCGAAAATGGTGCGGTTGTTCCTGTTGGAATCACCACAACACTTAAGGCCGAGCAAATGGCTATTTTGGTTGAGAAGAATCCAAGTGCATTAGCCGCTCAATTCTTTATCCCCGCGGGAACTGATTCATTTGTAACCACCCGCATCAAGATGGGTCAAACCTCTAATGTCTACGCTTTAGTGAAGGCTGATGGCAAATGGAATATGGCTGTTAAAGAGGTCAAAGTGACACTTGGTGGTTGCGGCGGTTAATTCCGAAGCAAATCAATTCATACGATTCATTCATACACAGAATAAAAGAGGAACAAAATGGCTGATCCAATGCGCGTAAGAGCTGCTGAAAACGGCGGTACTGTAGATGTAAAAATTTTGATGAAGCACGACATGGAATCTGGTCAGCGTAAAGACGCGTCTGGCAAAACTATTCCTGCATGGTTCATCAGTACTATCAATGTAAAAGCCAATGGCAAAGATGTACTAAATGGTCAATTTGGTCCTGCCGTATCTAAGGATCCATTTTTGAACTTTAAGTACAAGGGCGCCAAAGGCGACAAGATTACTGTCACCTGGATCGATAGTAAAGGCGACAAGCGCACTGATGAAGCTACCGCTTCTTAATTGCGTAGTGCTTTAATCAATCTTCACCGCCTCCATGGTTTTGAAAGGGTAGGAAATGCAGCGTAAATTGACCTTAGGGTTAGCCACTGGAATAGTGGCAACTTTATTAACAATGACATCCTCGGTGTTTGCGCAGAAAAGCGCTACCGACGATATTGCAAAATATCGTGAGATGATTGCTGATGGCAATCCTTCAGAGCTATATGAGGCGGCCGGTGAAGATTTGTGGAAGAAGCCTGCCGGCCCTAAAAATGCTACGCTCGAGAAATGTAATCTAGGGCTTGGGCCTGGCGTTGTCAAAGGTGCTGCGGCGCAATTGCCTCGCTACTTTAAAGATACTAATAAAGTTCAGGACCTGGAGTCACGTCTCATGACCTGTATGCAGATATTGCAAGGTCGTGACCCACAAGAGATGATCGATGCGCAATTCCAACAAGGCCCAAAGAAGGACATGGAAGCCATTGTTGCTTATATTGTCACTCAATCTAAGGGCGAGAAAATTAAGGTGAGTACAGCACATCCTAAAGAGAAAGAGATGTACGACTTGGGTAAGCGTGCTTTCTATTTTGAGGGTGGTCCAATGGACTTCTCCTGCGCCTCCTGTCATGGCGAAAATGGTAAGCGCATTCGCTTACAAGATTTACCTAATATTACAGAGCAGAAGGGTGCTGCATTAGCCTGGGGATATTGGCCGGCTTATCGCGTCTCCAGCGGACAGTTTTGGACGATGCAACAGCGTTTGAATGATTGCTTCCGCCAGCAACGTTTCCCATTCCCAATCTATGGTTCCGATGTGACTATCGCATTGTCAATGTATATGGCAAAAAATGCCAACGGCGGTACAGTCGAAACCCCAGGTTTAAAGCGTTAACGGATAAGAGATCGAGATCATGAAAATCACACACATCAAGCCACTCTTAACCTTATGCGGATTCATTATTGCTGCTGCCTGCATTCAGTCTTCGGCAGTAGCGCAACAAAAGATTGATCCAAAATTTACCAAGATGATGCAAGACAGTTTTAGGGCTGAAGGCATTGCTGGCCTTAATCGCATTGATCAAGATGAAACACAAAAGTTTTGCTCTGACCCTAAGTTTGCTAATAGCAAGCAGGGTGAGGCGATGCGCGATAAGATTCAAAAAATGAATATGGAGACCATTAAACAGCCATCCGATGGTAAATATATCGGTGATTGGAAGAATGGTGAAAAGATCGCACAGAGTGGTCGTGGCGAGACTTGGACAGATAAGGCAGACACTCTGATCGGCGGCGGTTGCTACAACTGTCACCAAATTGACCCCAAGGAGATATCCTTTGGAACGATTGGACCATCTTTGGCTGGCTATGCCAAATTACGCGGCTACTCCAAAGAGGTTGTGACCTACACGTGGAACCGAATCAATAATGCAAAGGCATACAACGCATGCAGCAATATGCCGCGTATCGCGCACTTTAAGTTGCTTAACGAACAGCAAATTCAAGATGTGATGGCCTTATTGCTCGATCCAGAGTCACCTGTAAATAAGTAATTCATTAAAACGGGCCGCAAGGCCTGTTTTCTTAAGAGGAACTAATATGTCGTTAAATCGCCGTGAATTTTTACAAGCATTAGCAATTGCATCCGCAGGTGGCATGAGTTTGCAATCTCATTTTGCAAGCGCTCAAACTACTGCGCAGAAGTTTTATGATCTGCCGAAATTTGGGAATGTGCATTTTCTTCACTTCACAGATTGCCATGCGCAGTTATTGCCAATTTATTTCCGTGAACCCAATGTGAATTTGGGTATTGGTGAGCAAGAAGGAAAAACTCCTCATTTGGTTGGAGAATACTTTCTCAAGGCAAATGGTATTACTGCCGGTACGCGCGATGCCCATGCCTTTACCTACTTAGACTATGTTGCAGCCGCTCAGAACTACGGCAAGATGGGCGGTTTCGCCCACATGGCAACCTTGATTAAGCAAATGAAAGCTAGCCGCCCGGGTGCTTTGTTGCTAGACGGCGGAGATACATGGCAGGGTTCAGGCACGGCGCTTTGGACTAACGGTCAAGATATGGTCGATGCAGCCCTATTGCTAGGTGTTGATGTGATGACGCCTCACTGGGAGATGACTCTGGGCGAGAAGCGCGTTATGGAAATTGTGAATGGTGACTTTAAAGGAAAAGTTTCCTTCATTGCGCAAAATATTAAAACTGCTGACTTTGGCGATTCAGTATTTAATCCTTACGTCATGAAGGTGCAGAATGGAATCCAGGTTGCGATTATTGGTCAAGCCTTTCCGTATACACCAATTGCCAACCCACGTTACTTCACTCCCGATTGGACATTTGGAATACAGGAAGGGAATTTACAAAAGACTATCAATGAAGTGAAGTCAAAAGGCGCAAAAGTTGTCGTGCTGCTCTCGCATAACGGTATGGATGTTGACTTAAAGATGGCCTCTCGAGTAACTGGCTTGGATGCCATTATGGGCGGCCACACTCATGATGGCGTGCCCATCCCGGTAAAGGTAAAGAATGCTGGCGGTGTGACCCTAGTTACCAATGCCGGATCCAACAGTAAGTTCTTGGGCGTTCTTGATTTTGATGTGAAGGGCGGCAAACCAGTCGACTTCCGTTATAAACTTTTCCCGATCTTTTCAAATATGATTCCGGCTGACCCTGCGATGAATAAACTCATTGCAAAAATGAGAGCCCCTTACGAGAACAAGCTGAATGAAAAGTTGGCAACTACTGATGACCTACTGTATCGACGTGGAAACTTCAACGGCAGTTTTGATCAATTAATCTTAGATGGCTTGATGGCTCAGAAGAATGCCGAGATTGCTTTCTCTCCAGGCTTCCGCTGGGGAACAAGCCTGTTACCGGGCCAAGCAATTACACGCGAAAACCTATTGGATCAAACAGCAATCACTTATCCCTATACAACCGTTACAAATATGACTGGTGAAACCATCAAGACAATTCTTGAGGATGTTGCAGACAATTTGTTTAACCCCGATCCGTACTACCAGCAGGGTGGAGATATGGTGCGCGTGGGTGGCATGCAATACACCATCGATCCAGCAGCATCCGCCGGTAAACGCATTACCGATATGCGATTGAACGGCAAAGATATAGATCCTAGTAAGACTTATAAAGTTGCCGGTTGGGCGCCCGTGAGTGAGGAGGCTAAGAATGCTGGTGGCGAGCCAGTCTGGGATGTTATCGAAAGGCATCTGCGTGATGTGAAGGTGGTGAAGGCGGTCAAATTGAATGAGCCCACCATCAAAGGTGTTGCGAATAATCTTGGTATGGCTTCTCTATAAATATTTACGAGTGTATGCAATGAAAAAAATTCTTTACCCCTTTATCGTGATTTTCTTGGCAATAGCCTCTGTATTCTCTTCTTCAGCTTTTGCGGCCAACCCAACGGAAGTGGTGTATCACATTGATGACGCTGAAACACAAGGCATCAAAGGTCTTCGCAATATCCGGAATCATCTCGACGTATCGCCTCAAACCAAGATCATCGTGGTTACCCATGCAAATGGCGTTGATATCCTAATGGAGGGGGCTAAGGATAAGAAGAACGGAATTGAATACGGTCCTTTAATCGGCGCCCTGAAGTCACGCGGCGTCCGCTTTGAGGTGTGTGAGATTACGCTAAAAAATCGCAATCTCTCAAAGGACCAGTTTTCTCTAGATGCCGATTTCACTCCCTCTGGTGTCGTTAGAGTGGCTGATCTGCAGTATCAAAATCACTTCGCCTATATCAAACCCTAGGCGTCCAGTTACTCAAACACACCATGTTTTCCGCCTTCTTTCACCGTGCTATTTTCTGCATTGCTCTCGAAGCAATCATGTTCGGCGTTGTCAATGCGGCAGGTGAGGGCGCTCTATTGAATCCTATTCAGGTTGCTCCTCACACCTATTTTGTGCAAGGCCTTCCTGAGATCGGTAGCGCCCAAAATCAAAACTTTATTTCAAATGCAGGTTTTGTTATCACGCCAAAGGGGGTGGTGGTGGTCGATGCTCTTGGCTCGCCCGTGTTGGCCCAAAAACTCATTGCCGAAATTCGCAAGAAAACTGTGCAAAAAATTGTGGCGGTAGTGGTAACGCACTATCACGCTGACCATATTTATGGCTTGCAAGAGTTTAAAAAAATCGGGGCCAAGATTTATGCTCAAAACCAAGGGATAAACTATTTAGCTTCCGAGACTGCCAAGCAAAGACTTATTGCCTCACGTGTGGATTTTGCCCCTTGGGTTAATGCTGCCACCCGCCTTGTATCGGCAGATGTTTGGATTGATCAGAGTCAACTGCTTAATATTGGTGGGGTTGAATTCAAAATTACCCGGGTCGGCCCAGCCCATGCCCCAGAAGATTTAATGATCTACGTTCCATCGGAAGGGGTTTTATTTGCTGGAGACCTAGTATTTAGAGGGCGCATCCCCTTTGTAGCGAATGCTGATAGTAGGGGGTGGTTATCCGCCCTGGAGGAAATTGAGCGGATTAACCCCAAAATCGTCATTCCAGGTCACGGAAATTATTCAAATCACCCCATTGAAGATATCGCCTTTACAAGGGGCTATCTGAGATATTTACGTCAATCCATGGCGCAAGCGGCAATTAACCTTGATCCTTTCGATGAAGCATATCAAGCAGCGGACTGGTCTGAATATGATGGAATGCCTTTATTTAGGGCTGCAAACCGTATGAATGCCTATAACGTCTACTTATCCATTCAGGCGGAATAAGCGTATTTGCTTTCTGGGCTTTAAAATAAGCCTTTATTTGCTAAATGATTGATTTTTAATGGCTTTAACGCTATCTCGACTGCTTTTAGTGCTATTTGGGCTGCTTGGCATCCATTTGTACGCTAATGCATCTCCAGATCTTGCTAATGGCAAAGCTATTGACCAACAAAAGTGTTACGCATGTCATGCCAAGAAGTCTGGTTTTGGAAATGGCGACATGATTTATACGCGCTCTGACAGCAAAGTGACTGACTTCAAAAAGCTCAAGTCGATGGTTGCGATATGCAATACCGAATTACGTCTTGATCTTTTTCCCGAGGACGAGGCAGATGTTGCCGCATTTCTCAATCAACAGTTTTATAAATTTAAACCTTAATATTTAGAATTCACGCTATGGATGCAGTAGATATTTCTTCTCTCAGTAAATACGTTTTAATTTCCACTTTTGCCATCACTTTCTTGCTCGGCGCTGTGATGCAGAAAACTGGCTTTTGTAGTATGGGCGCAGTTTCCGACGTATTTATCATGTCTAGCTGGGATCGATTGAGGCAGTGGTTCTTAGCTATCGGAGTTGCCATTGTTGGCTTTGCTTTCATGTCATATCTTGGTTTGATTGATCCCCTGAAAAGCATATACACCAGCAGCAAGCTGTTATGGCTGTCTACCTTGGTAGGTAGTGTGATGTTCGGATTCGGTATGGTTCTCGCCTCTGGTTGCGGAAGCAAAACTTTAGTTCGCATCGGCGGAGGTAATTTAAAGTCCGTCATTGTATTTTTAGTGCTCGGCTTATCTGCCTATATGACGCTCAAGGGATTTCTGGGTGTTATCCGCATCAATACCTTGGATTCGGTGTTCATCACTCTAAGCACGCCCCAGGATCTTCCTAGCATTCTGAGTCCAGTCCTGGGCGTTGCTAGATCAAGCCTGCACTTAGCCTTAGGCTTGCTTGTTGGCTTTGCATTCATTGGATACGCTTTGGCAAGTAAAGCCTTTTGGACTGCAGAAAATATTTTTGCCGGGGTGCTTGTTGGTTTAGCTATTTGCGCAGTGTGGTGGATTTCTGGCAGTCTAGGTTATGTTGCTGAAGATCCAAATACCTTGGAAGAAGTTTTTCTGGTCACTAATTCAGGTCGCATGGAGAGTCTTTCATTCGTCGCCCCTTATGCATATTCACTCGACTGGTTGATGATGTACAGCGACACATCCAAGGTCATGACAGTTGGAATTGCCGCAGTGATTGGAATGATCTCCGGATCAGCATTTATTGCGCTAGTTACCAAGTCATTTCGCTGGGAAACATTTCGCAATACTGAGGATACGGCAAACCATTTAGTCGGTGCCGCGCTCATGGGCTTTGGTGGCGTCACCGCGCTAGGTTGCACTGTTGGCCAAGGATTAAGTGGTATCTCAACTTTAGCCATCGGATCTTTTTTTGCGCTTCCTGGTTTTATCTTTGGCGCATACATGGCACTGCGTTACCTGCAAGTGCGACTCGCCCCAAATCCTTGCAGTTAATTTTAGAGCCCAGATCAGACATACATGCAAATTGATTGGTTAGCGTTTTCCCCTGGACCAGCTTTACTTGGCGGCCTAATACTCGGCGTTGCCGCCGTGCTTTATGTGTTACTGCATGGGCGCATTCTGGGCATTAGCGGCATTGTTGCCGGACTTCTCAAGCCATTAGCAGGCGATTGGAATTGGCGGTTCAGCCTCTTACTCGGAATATTCAGTGCACCTTTGTGGGCCGCCTTATTCTTTGATTTGCATGGTGTGACAGTCATTGACGCCGGTTGGCCATCAATCGTTATCGCAGGCTTGCTGGTTGGCTTTGGGGCGCAATACGGTTCTGGCTGCACAAGCGGCCATGGCATCTGTGGCTTATCTCGTCTTTCGCCAAGGTCACTCGTAGCTACTTTGACATTTATGTTGGCTGGCTTTGTCATGGTTTACATCACGCGTCATTTATTGGGCCTATGAATCATGAAGCGATATTTCAGTTTATATAGCCAATACTTTATTGGCGTCCTTTTTGGCTTGGGCCTCATTGTTTCCGGGATGAGTAACCCTCAAAAAGTATTGAATTTCCTTGACATTACTGGCAATTGGGATCCATCACTGATTTTTGTTATGGGTGGCGGTGTACTGATTGGATTGGCGGGCTTTTATATAGCATCGAAGAGGGCGGAGTCATTTTTTGGCGGCGCCTTACATATCCCAACCCGTCGAGATATCACCAAGCCTTTGGTCATTGGCAGCTTAATTTTTGGTGCCGGATGGGGGATTGCAGGCTTTTGCCCTGGGCCAGCAATTGTTGCTGTAGGTCAGGGCCATTTAAAAGCGTTGGTCTTTGTTGTCGCGATGCTTGCCGGTATGTTGCTGTGTAATCGTTTCTTTGCTGGCCATAAACAATCTCGCTGATTTAGAATCCCATTCATTATTTATTTGATACTTATTACTTTAGAGGTCTAGATGAGTCTTCCTATCTCCTGCCATAACAATCACTTCGGCACTCTTGGTCAGATTGAACCCAGCCACTTAGCTGAAATCGCAAAGCAGGGTTATAAAAGCGTTATTAACAATCGCCCAGATTTTGAGGGTGGACCCGATCAACCCACTAGCGCAGAAATTCAAGCACAGGCGGAAAGCCTTGGCTTGAATTACGCCTATCTACCGGTTGTTCCTGGCGCATTTACCCCTGCACAAGTAGCAGAGATGTCCCGATTACTCAAAACCTTGCCTGCACCAATTTTGGCTTTCTGCCGCTCCGGTGCTCGCTCTACCAACCTCTACCAAATGGCGCTGCAGCTCGGCTAATCTTTTAGATTTACTCTTATGCGCATAGACATCCCAGACGATAAAAAATTGGTGCATGAAATGCCCATGCCAATTCGTTGGGGTGACATGGATGCCTATGCGCATGTAAACAATACCGTCTACTTTCGCTATATGGAGCAAGCTAGGGTTGAGTGGATTACCTCAATGGGTTACAAGGTAGCACCTGGGGAAGAATCCATGCTGATGATTAATGGGTTTTGTAATTTTCTCAAGCAGCTCACTTATCCAGGTGAGTTAATTTTAAAAACCTATATTGGCAACATTGGCAGATCAAGTGTTGATGTTTACACAACTATGGCATTGACAAATGCCCCGGAAGAGTTAGTAGCGGCGGGTGGCGCTACTATGGTTTGGGTTGATATGAATACTGGAAAATCCTCTCCTTGGCCGGAACATGTTCTCAGTAAGATTCGCTAGGACATTGCTTGCAGCCCAGTAATCCTCACATTCTCAGCATTGAACGACTTCCTTCATGTCTCGGTGACTTTGATGCGATTATCGATGTCAGGTCCCCAGCGGAATTTGCTCTTGACCATATTCCTGGCGCAATTAATTTTCCTGTTTTGAATAATGAGGAGCGAATTCAGATTGGAACGCTCTACAAACAAGTATCACCGTTCGCGGCCAAAAAATTAGGCGCAGCCTTAGTCTCTCGAAATATTGCTCGGCACCTGGAAGAGTCTCTAATTGACCACCCAAGAGAATGGAGGCCACTCATTTACTGCTGGCGCGGAGGTGAGCGAAGCGGGGCATTCACACATATCCTCAATCGAATCGGCTGGAAGGCGATGCAATTAGAGGGCGGCTATCAAGGATTTAGGCGGGTGGTGATTGATCGCCTAGACCAAGCAGCCAAAGACTTTTCCTTCCAAGTGATCTGCGGAATGACTGGCAGCGGCAAGACTCGAGTTCTACAGGAAATTCGATCCCAAGGTGAGCAAGTCCTGGATCTTGAGGCTCTTGCTATTCATCGAGGCTCGGTACTCGGTAATGAGCCTAATATCGATCAACCCTCGCAAAAAGGCTTTGAAACAAATATCTGGAATGCCTTGAACTCACTAGATTCATCCAGGATCGTTTATGTAGAGTCTGAAAGTAAAAAAGTAGGGAGCTTACATGTACCCGACGCGTTGATGGATTCGATTCGCAATGGCAAATGCATTGAACTGCGTGCAAGCACTGCAACACGTGTATCTTGGTTATTGCGAGACTATCACCATTTTCTAGATGACCGCGATAGCTTTAAACAAAAGCTTGGCCTATTAACCTCGCGTTACGGCAAGATTCAAATTGAAAAGTGGCATGAGGAAATTGAACGCGGTGAGTTTGACGCCTTAGTGGAAGAGCTGTTGGTAATGCATTACGACCCATCCTATCAGGCATCTATCGTGCGAAACTTTCCAAATTACCGGGAAGAGAATTTTGTCGCACTTGAAAGCGACAGTGATGAAGCCTTCGCTCAAGCAGCAAAGAACATCATCACTGCAGTCGGCGCTTAACTAAAAGCCTGAATACCAGTTTGTGCACGACCCAGAATTAGGGCGTGAATGTCATGTGTACCTTCGTAGGTATTTACAACCTCAAGGTTGAGCATGTGACGTACCACGCCATACTCATCAGAGATGCCGTTGCCACCATGCATATCCCTTGCTAAGCGTGCAACATCCAAGGACTTCCCGCAAGAGTTTCGCTTCATTATTGAAGTGATTTCTGGCGCGGCAATGCCTTCATCTTTCATGCGGCCTAAGCGCAAGCAACCCTGAAGAGCTAGTGTAATTTCAGTTTGCATATCCGCTAATTTTTTCTGGATCAGCTGATTGGCTGCTAATGGGCGGTTAAATTGCTTGCGATCCATCGTGTATTGACGCGCGGCATGCCAACACCATTCCGCTGCGCCAAGAGTACCCCAAGCAATCCCATAGCGGGCTGAATTAAGGCAAGTGAATGGGCCTTTTAGGCCGGTAATTTCTGGGAACTCATTCTCAGCGGGAACAAAAACTTCATCCATTACGATTTCACCGGTAATCGAGGCTCGTAAACCCATCTTTCCGGTGATTTTCGGAGCCGATAGGCCCTTCATACCTTTTTCAAGAATGAAGCCCCTGATTAAGCCCTCATCATTTTTTGCCCACACCACAAACACATCGGCAATAGGGGAGTTGGAAATCCACATTTTTGAGCCGGTTAATGAAAATCCTCCAGGAACTTTTTTGGCGCGTGTAATCATCCCACCAGCATCAGAGCCAAAGTTGGGCTCTGTTAAGCCAAAGCAACCAATCCATTCACCGGTGGCGAGCTTAGGTAAGTATTTTTGTTTCTGAGCTTCGCTTCCAAACTCGTTGATGGGCACCATTACCAAAGAGGATTGAACACTCATCATGGAGCGATAGCCTGAGTCAACCCGCTCGATTTCGCGAGCAATCAAACCATAAGACACATAATTGAGATTTGCTCCGCCGTATTGCTCTGGAATGGTAATTCCGAGAAGTCCTAACTCACCCATCTCTCTAAAAATAGCTGGATCAGTAGTTTCGTTGCGATAGGCATCATGGATTCTTGGCATGAGTCGCCCTTGAGCATATTCAGCCGCAGCATCACGTACCATGCGCTCTTCCTCGGTCAGTTGGGTATCCAGAAGCAGGGGGTCCGCCCAATTAAAGCTTGCTTTACTCATGATGTTTCATCGTCCTAACGTTAGTTTTTGTGTTGCATCCTGTGAAATGCCAGGAATGCGGATATTCTTTGTTCTATTATCCATTTTTCTGGACTTATGAGCTCACCTAGACGGCATCATCGCTATTACGACTTAATACTGGCCGCCTTTGTGGTGGTTTTACTCTGCTCTAACTTTATCGGGGCAGGGAAGGCTGCCGAGATTCACCTACCTTACTTTGGGTCCGTGATTTTCGGAGCTGGGATTCTATTTTTTCCAATTTCTTATTTTTTTGGTGACATCCTTACCGAGGTTTATGGTTTTGCCTATGACCGCCGGGCAGTCTGGGCTGGTTTTGCCGCCCTTGCTTTTGCTGCGATCATGGCTCAAATTGCTATCGCATTACCCGTTGCTCCAGGGCAATACATGGCCAATTATCAACAGGGGATGGAAACGGTATTTGGCAATTCTTGGCGGGTCGCTCTTGCATCGATGTGCGCATTTTGGTGCGGCAGTTTTACAAATAGCTATGTCCTAGCCAAGATGAAGATCTGGACCCAAGGACGTTTTCTCTGGATGAGGACAATTGGCTCCACTGCAGCCGGGGAACTGGTGGATTCATCCCTCTTCTATGTTTTGGCTTTTTATGGACTCTGGCCTCTAGATGAGGTTATCCAAGTGGCCTTTATTCAATACCTACTCAAAACGGGTTGGGAGGTGCTTGCAACCCCCTTAACTTACGCTGTAGTGGCATTCTTGAAGCGAAAAGAGAATGAGGATTTCTACGATATTCATACGAATTTCACGCCATTTAAGGTGAAAGTCTAATTTAGGGCTTTTTTGGCTGCAAACCGTTAAAATATTGGTCTTTGATGCAAAACCTGCATCCGCCCCCAAGAATTTGAATATCAGAAAGTAAGAACCCATCCGTGTTGTCAGCATCCAATATCACTATGCAGTTCGGGGCAAAACCCCTGTTTGAAAATATTTCCGTTAAGTTTGGCGGTGGTAATCGCTACGGGCTAATCGGTGCCAACGGTTGCGGTAAATCCACTTTCATGAAGATTTTGGGTGGAGAGCTCGAGCCAACCAGTGGAAACGTAAGCTTGGATCCCGGTATTCGCTTGGGTAAATTGCGCCAAGATCAGTTTGCATATGAAGATGTGCGCGTCCTTGACGTTGTAATGATGGGTCACGAGGAGATGTGGAAGGCTGCAGCAGAACGTGATGCCATCTATGCAAACGCAGAGGCAACTGATGAAGATTACATGAAGGCTGCGGAGCTCGAAGGAAAGTATGCTGAGTACGGCGGCTATACCGCGGAGGCAAAAGCAGGAGAGTTGTTGTTAGGTATCGGCATTCCGATTGAGCAACACAATGGCCCAATGAGTGCAGTGGCTCCGGGCTGGAAGTTGCGCGTATTGTTAGCGCAAGCCTTATTCTCTGATCCAGATGTATTGCTCTTGGATGAGCCAACCAATAACTTAGATATTCACTCTATTCATTGGCTAGAAGACATTCTCAATCAAATTAAGAGCACGATTGTCATCATCTCCCATGATCGCCACTTCCTCAATGAGGTGTGTACACATATGGCTGACATGGACTTTGGGACGCTGAAAGTCTATCCTGGAAATTACGACTCCTACATGCTGGCATCCGTTCAGGCAAGAACGCAGCAACTTAGCAACAATGTTAAGGCTAAAGAAAAAATTGCTGAATTAGCGGCTTTCGTTGCTCGTTTCTCAGCAAATGCATCAAAAGCGCGTCAGGCGACTTCACGTCAAAAGCAGTTAGAAAAAATTGAGATTGTTGAGGTCAAACCATCTTCACGCCAGAATCCATTTATTCGTTTTGACGCTGAGAAAAAGCTTCACAATATGGCTGTTGAGTGCAATGCGCTAACTAAGGCCTATGACCGCACTATCTTCAAAAACTTTAAGCTAGGTGTACGTGCTGGTGAAAAGATTGCCATCATTGGACAAAACGGTGCAGGTAAAACAACACTGCTAAAAACTATCTTGAGCAAACGCTTTGATGGTATTGCCGCTGATAGTGGTGATGTGAAATGGGCTGAAAATGCCAGTGTCGGCGTGATGCCTCAAGACAATACTGAGATGTTCGCAAAAGACGAATTGCTCATGGATTGGATGAATAACTGGCGTAATACAGGCGACGATGATCAAGTGATCCGTGGCACATTGGGCCGCTTGCTATTCTCAGGCGACGATATTGGCAAGTCCGTCAAAGTGCTATCTGGTGGCGAGAAGGGCAGAATGATTTGGGGTAAATTGATGCTTCAAAAATATAATGTTCTTGCAATGGACGAGCCAACTAACCACATGGATATGGAATCCATTGAGAGCTTACAGATTGCACTTGAGAAATACGAGGGCACTTTGATTTTCGTTTCTCACGATCGCGAGTTTGTTTCTGCTTTAGCAAATCGCATCTTAGAGGTGAAGATGGATGGCACGATTTCTGACTACTCGGGAACCTACGAAGAGTATTTGCGTAGCCAAGCCCTGGCCGGTTAACTCTCTTTAGTTTGACGTTGGAAACGCGTTGCAGTGCCTTCTGCACGAATGCGTTTCCACACGGAATCTTTCTCTTCCTGACTTAAAAATACCCAGTTACTCACTTCATTGAGAGTTCTACCACATCCCTGACAGATTTCATCGTAAAGGGTGGTGCACACACCAATGCATGGAGAGTCAGAGGTTTCGTCGCCTACCGCTAGAGAGTTTGCTGAGGTCTGCTCAACTGATTTATTGCTTGAAGATGTCATTGTCATACTTTAGTCGATTTCAGGGGATTATGCTGCTCAAGCTCATCGACATAAGCCGCCATCCCCTCGCTCTCTCGCTCTAAAAAGCGTTTGACCGCCTGAGCAAAACCCGCATCTGCAATCCAGTGCGCTGACTGGATGGTGGTTGGTAAAAATCCGCGGGCCATCTTATGCTCACCCTGAGCGCCCCCTTCAAATAATTGGATGCCTTGATCGATGCAATACTCAATTGCTTGATAATAGGCTAGCTCAAAATGAAGGCAAGGCACATGCTCAATTGCACCCCAATAACGACCATAAGCTTTAGATGTCAATTGATCCACTACCAGCAATGACGAGGCAATGGACTTTCCACTTTGACTGGCAATGATTAGATGAAAATTTTCTGGGAGACGCTGCCCCAGCAATTGAAAGCATTCTTCAGTTAAATACGGACTTGATTGATGCTCTAAATATGTATTTTCGTAACAGCGATAAAAGAATTTCCAGTCCTCTGGCGAGGCAATATTTCCCGGAATATGGCGATACTCAATATTTCTTGAGGCAACTTCAGCACGCTCTCTGCGAATATTTTTCCTGCGCTTCATTGTGAGTGCTGCAAGAAATTGTTCAAAGTCTTGGTATTGTTGATTGTGCCAATGAAACTGTACTGAGTCTCGCAGCATAAAGCCTTGATTTTTCAATTTACTTAACTCAGCTTCCTCGGGGAAAAGTACATGTGCCGAAGAGAGGCCATTTTGTGTAACAAGCGCTTTCAGTGCATTGATGAGTAGCTCTTGAACTTGATTGTGATTGCCGTTAGGCGAGACTAGCAATCTAGCTCCACGCACAGGGGTAAATGGAATCGCGCAGAGGGCCTTGGGGTAGTAGGGCATATTGTTTTGCTCATAGGCTTGAGCCCAAGCCCAGTCGAAAACAAATTCCCCGTAGGAGTGCTGCTTTAGATACAAAGGCACCGCCCCAATCAACTTATCATTGGCATCTTCAACAATTAGGTGCGCAACTTGCCAACCGGTATTGCCACCGACACATCCTGTTTGCTCTAAGGTATTGAGAAATTCATGCTTGAGAAATGGTCCCGCATCTGCGGGCAACAGGGCGTTCCAATCGCTTTCAGGGATATCAGAAAGACTTTGGATAACTCGCAGCTGGTTGGGGCCCTGATTCAAGGTTACGCCAAGAACATTAGTCCTGAATCAACTCGATTTTGTAGCCGTCTGGGTCGGTAACAAAAGCGATCACCGTATCGCCGCCCATAACAGGACCGGCCTCTCTGGTTACATTGCCACCAGCTGACTTGATCTTTTCACATGCCGCGTAAGCGTCGGGTACAGCAATGGCTATATGCCCATAGGCAGATCCCAAGTCATAGCTCTTAACCCCATGGTTGTAAGTTAACTCGATCTCAGATTGGCCATCAAGATTTCCTCTGCCAAAGCCCACAAATGCTAGCGAGTATTTTTGCTCGGGGCGTTCTGTTGTGCGCAGCAGATTCATACCCAATACCTTGGTGTAAAAATCAATAGAACGAGTCATATTGCCGACTCTTAGCATCGTGTGGAGGATCATCATGCGTTTAAATATAAAGCCAATTGATGTTTTATGTTGGGAATGAAAAAACCCAGGGATAAGCCTGGGTTCGTTGAAGATGTGGCGTCAAATTTACTGAATCTTTGCCTTAGCGCGGAGTTTTTGCATCATTTCTGAAAACTTGGCTTTCTGCCAATTTTGATCTGCAGTAATCATGCGCTTGAGCTGCTCCTTCAACTCCTCCATGCTTGGCACCTTCATATCGCGCACATCATCTAGCTTAATGATATGCCAACCAAATTGTGATTTAACTGGCTTGTCGGTAATTTGACCATTTTTCAATTGCACCATAGCTTTTGAGAACTCTGGAACAAGCGCTTTATCGCTTACCCAGCCAAGGTCACCACCATTTGGGGCCGAGCCTGGATCCTTAGACTTTTCTTTGGCGATTTGCTCAAAATTTCCACCTCCCTTAATTTGGGCGATGATGGCTTTCGCATCAGACTCTTTTTCAACCAAGATGTGTTCAACGTGATATTCCTTGCCAGTGTATTGGCCTTTAACCTGATCGTAGGCTGATTTCAGGTCAGCTTCTGCGACACCTTCTTTTTCTATGTAATCTTCAAACACGGCTGCAATCAATACCCCCATTTTGGATTGCTCTAGCTGCTCTCGAACAGACTCTTTTTGGGTGACACCGCGATTGTTGGCCTCTTGCAGAATGAGCTCGCGGGTCACTAGCATTTCTCTAGCCTGGTCACGGACCTGCGGGTTATCTGGTTGATTTGATTTTTGCACTAACTTATCTAGCTGGGCTTTTGGAATGGGTTTGCCATTGACGATTGCTGCATTTTGCGCAACAGCAGTTGTAGTCAGTAGGGCGGCGCTCAGTGCGCTAATAGTCAAAATTTGGCGTGTGTTTAGCATAATTGGTTGTGTATGTTTTTTTATAACAGTGGTGCTTAATATTAAAGCAAGGAAGCTCTAATTGGTGCTTTCACTAGGTGTCAATGCTCTAATTGTCAGGGCATGAATTGCAGCAGGAAAGTGGCTCTGAAGGGCGGCATAGATACAACGATGGCGGGCAACTTGGCTCAGGCCACTGAATTCAGGGGCGACAATAGTCACCTTGAAGTGGCCGCCACCGCTAGCGGCACCTGCATGCCCAGCATGTAGGTGGCTTTCATCTTCGATATGCAGCTCGATAACCGAGAATGCACCCCTGAGATCCAGCTCAAATTGTTTAATGCGCTCCTGATTAATGCTCATTCCGTAGGCTGCTCCATATGTCGACTGAGCCAAACGCCTTGGGCAATGACAAACACTAGCAATAAACCAGTACTGCCGAACAACTTAAAGTTCACCCAGGCTTCCTCGGAATACTCGAAGGCGATATATAAATTGAGAGCCCCCATCAGAAAGAAAAAGCAGGCCCAGGCCATGTTGATCTGATGCCAAACAGACTTGGAGCTGTGCTCCTTGAGGGTGATCTGCTTGCCCATTAATACTTGAATCCAATTCTTCTGGAAAAATTGAGCGCTAATAAAAAGAGCGCCTGAGAATAGCCAGTAAAGGGCAGTAGGCTTCAGTTGAATGAATGTTTTATCGTGTAAAAAAATAGTAAGGCTGCCAAAAACTAGGATCATAACCAAGCTAACCCATTGCATAGCATCTATTTTTCGGTGACGATAATAGACCCAAAGAATTTGAACAATGGTTGCAACCATGGCAACAATGGTCGCAGTATAGATATCACCAAATTTGAAGGCGATAAAGAATAGGATGATGGGAAAGAGGTCGAATAAGAATTTCATAGGCACATTATCCCGCTATTTTGGAGTTACACATCCTTAGATAGCTTGGTATTGTCGGTGGGTTCAAATTTCAAAGATGCAGAATTAATGCAATAACGCAAACCTGTTGGTTGAGGTCCATCATCAAATACATGTCCTAGATGTGCATCGCAGTTGGAGCAACGAACCTCTGTTCTGATCATTCCATGGGACATATCCCGCACCTCGATGATGGCATCATGATTTTCTGGCGCGTTATAGCTAGGCCAGCCACATCCTGCATCAAACTTGGTTGAGGATTGAAAGAGTGGCGTTCCGCAACATATACAGGTATACCGCCCATCATTCCAGTGATCCCAGTACTCACCAGTAAATGGTCTTTCTGTAGCAGCTTCTCGAGTGACTCGATACTGAATATCGCTTAATTCGTTCTTATATTCTTGGTTAGTTTTTTTGGTCATGAATAAATGTAGCATTAGTTAGGAGGAGCAGCTGACGACAACCTTTTGTGCGCCTGCTGGAGGTGGGTTCGAGTACGCATCATATTCAGGCTGCTCGTCAAAAGGCTTCTTTAATATAGCGAATAATGTACTTACTTCAGAAAAGTCATCCTGTTGCGCCTTTTCAATAGCGCTCTGCGCAAGATGATTTCTAAGGATATATTTTGGATTGGTGCGATTCATCAGATCTTTTCGATCCATATCCTCCAAGACCTCTAGCTGTAGTCTTGTTAGATAGTCAGATAACCAAGCGTCAATACTTTGAATGTCTATAAATTGATTTCTTAGCTGGGTCATCGAAGGCGCATCTGCTTTTCGAACGTCTCCCAGCGCACGGAAGAAGTTAGTGAAGTCTACTTGTGATTGATGCATTGCCTTAAGCAATCTTTCGATCAATTTGAGGTCCCCATCGTGCTGTACCTGCAAACCTAGCTTGCCACGGAATAGTGTTAACCATTCATGGGCGTATACAGCCGGGAATTCCTCTAATGCTGCACGTAACAGTTGTTGAGACTCCTCCATCGAGCGCCCAAGCGCAATCAGGGGAAGCATTGCACTCGCTAAGCAGGCCATATTCCAGTGCATGATCTGTGGTTGACGTTGATAGGCATATCGACCCCCATGATCACTATGATTGCAAATGTGCTCAAAATCCAATTGATCTAAGAATCCAAATGGTCCGTAGTCAATTGTTAGTCCCAGCACGCTGATGTTGTCGCTATTTAAAACACCATGACAAAAACCAACCGATTGCCACTGGGCAACTAGTTTTGCATTTCTATTCGATACCTCCTTAAATAGATGAAGGTAGCGATCTTTTGTTGTGGCACATTCTGGATAAAATCGATCAATCAAAAGGTCTGCCAATTCCTTTAATCGAACCGTGTTTTGAAGAGAGGCAAAATGCTCGAAGTGTCCAACCCGAATAAAGCTGGGGGCAACACGCGCGCACACCGCAGCCGTTTCAATCGTTTCGCGTCTAACAGCTTGTTTTGAGCCCACCACAGAGAGTGCTCTACTGGTAGGTATGCCAAGCGCATACATTGCTTCGCTACAGAGAAATTCCCGAATGGATGATCTCAGCACGGCTCGTCCATCTCCCATGCGGGAGTAGGGGGTCATGCCTGCACCTTTTAGCTGCAACTCTTGCCCATTCATATCCCCAAGGAGGATTGCCCGGCCATCACCTAATTGACCAGCCCAAACCCCGAACTGATGACCGCTATAAGCAGTTGAAATGGGCTCTGAAAACTGCATATCCGCTGTTTCTAAGGCATTACCAGCCAGAACCTCTAACCATTGAGGATCACATGGAAATCTGTTGTTGCCCATCTTCAAATCAATGAGCTTTGCCACTTCAGAAGAAAAGGCAACCCAGTAGGGATTGGGTAGAGGATCTGGAAAGGTGGTCTGGCAAACATCACCACCACGTAACGTAAAAGGCATTTTTGTATTCTATGAGGAATTCCCATCTGTCGCAGAACCCTCTAAAATAGCCCCATGACTAATAAAGTACAGCTTAATGCCGCCACACAGCTCGCAAACTTAGGTGAAGAGCTCAATGTCCCTTTTTTGAAGCTCTTGGGCGTTCGCTGCCTTAGCGCAGAAATGGGTAAAGGGGAGATACTCCTAGCCCTGAAACCTGAGCACACAAATACTTGGGATGTAGCCCATGGTGGGGTGTTGCTAACTTTGATGGATGTTGCAATGGCTGTAGCAGCGCGCTCTGGCGATCCTGGCGATCGTAGCGTTGTAACCATTGAAATGAAAAATAATTTCATGCAAGCCGCTAATGGCGTTTTAAGAGTGAAGGCCGATACAGTTCGTCGTACTGCAACGATGGCCTTTTGTGAGGCAAAGCTCTATAACGACCAAGGCGAAATCTGTTGTATGGCTACCGGCACTTTTAAATACCTAAAGCGTCTTGCCGCCAAGAATGCGGATGGTGAGCGCACTATCAACGAGGATATGCGCCAGCAATAATTTTTGCTTGGGCAGTCTAAACGGATAAATTTGACCCTGGGGCAGCGCTAAGCTCCCCAGTGACAACATCGTGACCGATGGTGCCGTTAGCATCAAAGCGTCTTTCAACCATTTCAAAATTACCATCTTTACGAACGCGCAAAATAGTACTTGATCGCGTTCCATACACGGGTGTTTTTATAAAAGCGGCAGACAAGACTTTTTCCCAGTCTTTATTGACGCCCGTATTGGGTAACTCCTGCGGGCTGGCTTCATGAGTATCGGATAGAAGTCGAAGGTAATGATCAGAGTTTTTTAGTTCACCGCTATCCATGGCCAATGTTTGAGCAAATGCAGCAATTCGATGATTCACTTTTGGCCATGGCGTATCAAGCATGGCATTGGATAATCCATAGACGCCTGGATTTAATGATTGCTCTGGGAATACTTTTCTTGGTCGAATGGTATTTCCCATCATGAGGCGATTACTGACCCAGTGCATTTCAGCATTCTCTGGATCGCTTAAGTCAGCCATCAGCAAATTAAAACCGTTGTACTGATCAAAGCGCTTGGCATGCTCCTGAATGAATGCATGCGGCTTATGCTGACCGGTGAGATAGCGTAGAGATAACTCACCACGAGTTCTGGCATCAGGATTCTTTTCACTCGGAGCGCGAACGTTCGTTAGGGCGGCAAAGCGACCGGTTTTGGTGAAGCCGAGCCATGTACCGGGGCTCCCCAATACATCTGCCTTATCTTTTCCCGCTAATACATGCGGATGTTCTGGCCACCATGCCATCGACTCTGTATCGCGCTCATAAAATTCATCACGATTTGCGGCAACCACCAATGGGTAGTCTGGGTGGGATTTCCAGGCAAACAAAATGAGGCACATGATGAATTAGTATTTCGTTATAAAACGATTAAATTTCTACCAAAGGGTAGGGTAATGAGTCTATTTTTAGCACAGCGCTATTGTTAGAGCCTAGGTAGACCACTCCAGTCTCAAGTGCGTCTAATTTGCACTCTATTTGGTAATCAATTCTGCTTGGAGATGAAGGGTTTGGTGCAGCAAGCACCACCATGCCACAGGGTTGAGAAGTGTCATCTGAATGAAAGAGCTCAACACCCGGCATACTTAATGCAAGATTGGAATCAGTACTGTCAGCATGCGCAAGTTGAAGCCGTCTTTTAACCGCACCGCGATACTGGCTGCGAGCCACAATTTCTTGGCCTGGATAGCAACCTTTTTTAAAGTCCACGCCATAAACGGATTCGAAATTAATCATTTGCGGTATGAATTGTTCTTGCGTCGCCAAGACAATACGTGGAATTCCACTTAGCACCTCAAGTGAATTCCATTGAGCTAAAGCAGACTCATTGGGCATTGGATTGGCATGTGTTTCTTTAGATTGGGCAATCAATACACGCTTGAAAGTTTTGCCATCACTTAGTACATCTGGCAGTTGAAGTGCCAGCGACTGCTGCCGTTCGGGAGACAGTAATGGCGCTTGGCCTTCCTCATAGATTCCCGAAATCTCCCAATCCTGAGAAACGTCGATCACCTTCACTTTAGAGCGCAATACAAACATAGAGAGGCGCTTAGCAATGCTTGATGCAATATCTTTTGAGATGAAGAGGGCGAAGCGATTCTCTGAATTACTTTCATCGAAATACAGCGCTATCCATGCACTTGCTAATAAGCGACCTTTAGGATTGCAATAGCCCACCAATCTTGTGGATGCATGTCCGGCAGCAATTTCCCCTGGCTTGGTGCCTGTCAAGCCCAAAACAGAGTTAGTGAGCTGATTCTGTAAAAAAGATGCCGCATCCGCACCCTCCACCAAAATTAACCCCCAGTCAGCAAGGGCGGTTGTATTACAGGCTTGGGTTAGGGTCATTACGATGTACTTTTGTGATGTGAGAACTCATGAGCTTTTATCATAGTGCCATGAGCAAAAAATTTCAGGGTAGAACTCTCTTTACGGGAAAGGTAAAAACCAAAGGCTGGAAATCTTTGGTGCTTTTAGGGCTTGCAGCCCTATGTCTTTTTTATGGGGTTATTTTTTTATGGCCTGTTGTGCCGGCCTCATCTAATATTTCGAGCGGGACCGACCCCTTAAGCTATAGAGTAAAAATTCTCCCTCAATCTGGCCTCTCAGCCATTTCTCAACAGCTAGCTGATCAAGGGATTAAGACCCAAGCACTACCATTGCAAATTGCTGCTAGAGCCCTATTTGTTGGGTCTAAGCTAAAGCCTGGCACTTATTTGCTGCCAATTGGCGGAAGTCTAGGCAAGGTTTTGCTCCAAATTGCGCGTGGAGATCGAGTGCGGGAGAGCATTGCGATTATTCCGGGAATGACTATTTGGCAATTGCGGGCGGCAATTGACAATCATCCAGCATTAATTCATCAAACGAAGAATATGGGCCCAAAGCAATTATTGGGGGCCTTGAACTTAAGTTACCCGGGAGATGAGGGGCTTTTCTTCCCGGATACCTATGTATTTGACCCCGATGATTCCGATCTATCTATCTACAGACGTGCAGCACAAGCAATGCAGAAGCAGCTAAATACCGCCTGGGAACAACGTGAGCCTAGTAGCCCCTTGAAATCCCCATACGAACTCCTCATTCTTGCGTCTATTGTTGAGAAGGAAACAGGGCGTTCTAGTGATAGAACTCTAGTCGCCTCCGTTTTTACCAATCGGCTGAATTCAAAAATGCCGCTTCAAACCGATCCTACCGTGATTTATGGGATTGGACCCCAATTTAATGGGAATTTAAGAAAAGCAGATCTTCGCAAGGACAGTCCCTACAATACTTATATGCATAAAGGATTAACCCCTACACCCATAGCAATGCCCAGCAAGGAATCTCTCCTTGCTGCCGCACATCCTGCTAAGGGTGATGCCGTCTATTTTGTCGCCCGAGGGGATGGTACAAGTCACTTTTCTAAAACCCTAAAAGAGCATGAGAGTGCGGTTGACCAATACCAGCGTAAACGTAACATCCCTGCAAAAACAAATTCACAATAATGGTTATGACAGCTCAATTTCCAGGATATTTCATTAGCTTCGAAGGTATTGATGGTGCCGGTAAAAGTACTCACATTGAATCATTTGCCCAGCTTATTAAAGACCGCCACCCTGATCGCGAGATAGTACTTACCAGGGAGCCAGGTGGCACTCAGTTGGGCGAGCAATTGCGAGGTTTGTTGTTAGATGCGCCAATGAATTTGGAGACCGAGGCCTTATTGATGTTTGCTGCTCGTCGAGAACACATCGCTCAAGTCATCGAGCCAGCACTCAGATCTGGAAAAATTGTCATCTCCGATCGATTTACCGATGCAAGCTTTGCCTATCAAGGTGGTGGCAGGGGATTGAGTCTGGATAAATTAAATGATTTAGAGAGATGGGTACAAGGTCGCGCGGATGGAAGTCTGTTGCAACCTAATCTGACCATCTTGTTCGATCTGCCAGGCACCGTCGCGGAGGTCCGCAGATCAAAGGTTCGAGCCCCAGATAAATTTGAGCAAATGGATTTAACTTTTTTTGAAAAAGTTCGACAAGAGTATCTCCGCAGAGCGAAAGCGGATTCCAAACGCTTTCACCTAGTTGATGCCACTCAAACTCAAGAAAGTATTTGGTCAGGCCTTCAGAAACTTGATATCAAACTTGTCGATGAATAGTTTAGTAGATCAAAATCGGGTGGCTAAGCAGTTGGCGCCATGGCTCCAGCCCCTTTGGGATGCAATGGATCTTTCCGCATTTCCAAGTTCAGTATTGATTCATGGCCAATCTGGGATAGGTAAGCTTAAATTCTCCATTGAGCTTGCTAAAGCGCTTTTATGTGAGAGCCCAATCTCCTCGGCCAAACCCTGCAACCAATGTGATGGCTGTCGTTGGTTTAATTCTGGAAACCATCCGGACTTTATTACGCTCGTACCGGAAACGCATCGAAAGTATTTGCCTCATGGTGACTTTGATGTTGATGTAGATTTACCCAAGAAATCGAAAGCAACGCAAGTCGATGGAGATGGCGAAGCTGCCGAAAAAAAAGAGAAGAAAAACATTTCTATTGAAGAGACTCGTAGTGCTATTGAGGGCTTGTCCGTTGGTTCTCATCGCGGCGGAAATCGCGTCATTTTGATCTACCCTCTAGAGATGTTGCGCTCAGATTCTGCAAATACACTTCTTAAATCGCTTGAGGAGCCACCAGCGAATACCATTTTTATTTTGCTGGCAGATAGATTGGATCGGGTTCTACCAACTATTCGCTCGCGATGCAGGCTTCTTGCAGCCCCGCGGCCAGATCGTACTGCAGGCTTACTCTGGCTAAGGCAGCGGCTGAGTGGCATGACAGACCTCAAGATCTCTGCCGCTGATGTTGAATCAATTTACGATGAGCAGGGTGGGGCGCCTTATGCAGTTTTAGACTCGCTAATTGCCCGTCACAATAAAGATGATAAAGATGAGCTGACAATTGCCATCCAGGCATCGCGCTATTTACTGCAAGCCATGTCACAGGGTTCTCGTATTAATTGGCTTGATGCAGCGGAGAAGACCCAAAAGGCCCGATATTCCATGCTACTGGCGACCATGCAGCGCTGGGCGTCAGATCTCCAAAGCGCGGCTCAAATGGGCGCACCTCGTTATTACCCTAAACATGAAGCTAGCATCAAAGCGCTTGCGCAACAGGCTCGCCTACCAAAATTACTGCGTTTCTGGAAATCCTTGATTCAGGCGCGCAGACATGAAAACCACCCCCTGGCCAATCGCATTCAATTGGAAGCCTTGCTTTCTCAATATCAACAGGTATTTGAAGACTAAAATAGCGAGTCATGTTTATAGACTCGCATTGCCACCTCGATTTCCCTGAATTCCAAACTCGACTCCCTGAGGTTTTGGCCAATATGGCCGCCGCTAAAGTAAGTCATGCGCTTTGTGTTTCAGTGGATATTCCAGATTTCCCCAAGGTTCTTCAATTGGCAGAAGATCATCCTCATTTATATGCATCTGTCGGGGTTCACCCAGACTATGAAGATACTCCTGAGCCTAGCTTTGAATTTCTCGTTGAACAGGCTAAGCATCCCAAGATCATCGCAATTGGCGAGACGGGTTTAGATTACTACCGAATGGGTGATAGATCTTATGAATCTATGGAGTGGCAAAGAGAGCGCTTTCGAGTGCATATTCGAGCATCTATCGCCTCTAAGAAACCATTAATCATTCACACCAGATCTTCATCTGAAGATACCCTGAGGATCCTCAAAGAGGAGGGCGCAAATCAAATTGGCGGGGTAATGCATTGCTTTACAGAGAGTGCTGAAGTAGCAAAAGCGGCCATTGATATGGGCTTCTTCATCTCATTTTCTGGAATTGTGACTTTTAAGAGCGCTAAGGACCTGCAGGCCACCTGCAAAGCGGTTCCCTTGGAGCGTATGCTGATCGAGACAGATTCCCCATATTTGGCGCCAATTCCATATCGAGGCAAGACTAATGAGCCTGCCTGGGTATCTAAAGTCGGTGAATTTATCGCCGACCTTAAAGAAGTTTCGGTTGAACGGCTTGCCGCACAAACTTCTAATAATTTTTTTAAATGTTTTCATATAGATAGAGCGATTTCATGAGAAATTCTTTCAAATTTATTTTCGCGGCTAACGCTGTATGTATCTTCATTTCCAGCTTGGTCCTGGCTCAAACTGCCGATCAAATTGCTGACTTCACGAAGGCGGCAAAGTTCGATGATGCTTCCGAAGTGAAGTCTCTAATTTCAGCGGGGGTTAGCCCGAATACGCTGGATCCAAACGGCAATCCGATGATGATTATTGCCATTAGGGATAAGTCGTTTAAGGTTGTCGATCTTTTGCTTGCGGATAAGGCTACTAACGTCAATTTAAGCAATAAAAGTGGCGAAACCCCTCTGATGATGGCCTCTATTGAAGGTGAATTGCCATTAGTCGAGACTTTAGTGCTCACCAAGAAGGCTGACGTTAATAAAACAGGCTGGGCACCGTTACATTACGCATGTACGACAGGAAAGCTTGATGTAGCCAAATTTTTGATTGCTAATGGCGCCATGGTAAATGCTTTGAGCCCAAGTGACACAACACCTTTAATGATGGCCGTCAGTTCTGGCAATGAACTCCTCATTAAATATCTTTTAGACAATGGCGCGGATTTGCGAATGCGTAATCATGAAGGTTACTCTGCAATTGATGTGGCGGAGCTTTTTAGTAAATCCGATATTCGTGACGGTTTACTGGCTAGATGGCAGAAGCTATATAAACAGCCATATCCAGGCGGCCCAAAGAAGTTTGGCTCATAAGAACATATTCGCAATTTGCGTATAATAATTATTATGTCAAACAAGAAATGTCACTTAGTAAGCAATACCCCGCAGGGATAGCAAATGTATATTCTTGATCACTTTACCGGTCTACCCGGGTTTCACAACTTACCCAGTTTCAGCGTCTTATTCACTGAGATCAATACGGACATGGGAAACAGTGAAATTTGGTTTGTGCTTGTACTGGCGTGCCTGATGCTGACACTTCATGGCGTTGCGGTACTAATGATTGCAGGCGCATTTCACTGGCTAGACAGAAAGCTAGAAAATAGACGAGTTTATGGGGCTAATTTTCTATCCTATTTCATAGCGATCTTGCTGATTATTGCCAGCCACTTAATTGAAATTGTTGCCTGGTCTTATATTTGTGTGGCATTGCAGGTTTTTCCCACAAATCCACAGACCTTTTACTTTGCTGGTGAAATGTACACAACGGTTGGTTATGGGGATTACACGCTTTCTGAGCGCTGGAGAATCCTTCCAATCATCATCTCCTTCTCTGGCATCTTCGCTGTATCAATGTCTGGAGCGGCCCTGTATTCAATGATGGGCGCCTTACTCAATCGATCCAACCCAAATCCAAAATCGGGTTCCGACATTTAATTTAGTAGTCTGGCCTTATCAATCGGTGCTTTTTGCCTGAATATCAGCTCTACGACCCTACCATTTGACTCGCGTGATCTAATGCGCCCTGGAAGCCAATCTAGGTCTCTAGCAAGCCAAATGTCGACCTGTCGCTTGTAGGGATCATTTTCACGCTGCATGAGGGCGTAATGACGATTTACCGTCTTTCCTAGGCTTGGTATGTCCTCAGACTCCAATTCACCGTAGCTCTTAAATTGCCACATCTCCAAGGTGTTGTAGTCAACGACTGGTAGCGCTTTGATTGAGCCGGCTTCATCGATCTGATTGCTACCGTTCAAAAGAGAGGCAAATTGAAACATCAGACTAAAGCGATCTTGAGTTCCGGGAAGTAAATCCGGAGTAAATTCCGGCTTCTCAGAAAAGAACATCTTCCCCGCCCCTTTTGGATCTCGATCAAAACGGGAATATCGAGGGGGCTTAGTACCACGTTGAGTCCAGTAAATTGATGGGGCAAGTCCATAGGCGTCCACAGAGCCGCGAGACTCAAATACAAATGGGCCAACTAGCGCATAAGGAATATTGACATAAAGACGATAGTTTCTTCCATCGGTCACCCAATCCAATTGACCTGTTTGATAAAGCTGACCATCAACAAATGCGTCGTAATACAAAGTGCTCGACTCTGGCAATATAAATGCTTGACCAGATTGATTGCCGAGCGCTCCACCCTGCTCCGCCTCCATTGGTTGATTGATGGTCTTGGCTGCGTTGGTGCTCGATGTCTTTGGCGGTAATTTCTTTTTTGGCTTGGCTGATAGTTGAATCTTTTGGGGGGGTTCAACCCGAATATCAGTTTTGATAATCAAATCTTCTGGAACTGGTGGTGGAGTCCTAAATGAAATAAAAGGAATACCAAAGAACAAAATAAGATGCCCAGCAATGGAGAGGAAGATTGCAGAAATAACTATCCACAATGAGTTTCTGCGAATCACATCGAACTGCTTTATCGGTTGATATCTCAAAAAAATTATGGCTTGATAAAGTCTATAACGAAAGGTAGGTATTTGGCGTAATCAGCAATACCGTGGTCACTTCCCTCTAGAACAAGTTGCTTTGCTCCCGCATAAAAGGCAACCATCTCTTTCCAATCAAGTAACTCATCGCCTTTGGCTGCAATTAAAAAATAGCGCTCAGGAGATGTGATGCAATTTACCTGCAGGGCCCTCAACTCATCAATATATTCAGACTTAAAATCAAACGGCTCATCACTGTCATATGCGGTCATTAAGCCCACATGCGGCTCCAACTCCCTAGCAGCAAAAACTGCAGGGTTAAGTACAACGCCTTTGCATTGATATTTTTCAGCAAGGTAATTGGTGTAAAAGCCGCCCAAAGAAGATCCAATAACGACAATGCGATCGGCATGTGCTTGGTCTATGTAAGCGGTAACCATATCCATGCTCTCTTTAGGGGAGGCGAGCAATTGAAGGCAATACCATTCATATGCATTTTCAGCGGATGAAAGCGCCCTCACCGCTTCCCTCGTCAGCATTGCTTTAGAGGAATTTGGCGAAGAGCGAAAGCCGTGGAGATAGACTAATAAGGTTTTTGTCATAAACGCCTGTTAACTTTTTTGGCCAATTTCAAAATCTGCCATCTTTTCTAGCGCTTTAACCATAGCAGAGTGATCCCAAGATTTACCATCGTGAGCTGAACAGGAATTAAATAATTCTTGCGCAGTGGCTGTGTTCGGTAATGAAACCCCTAACGCTCTAGCGCTACTCAACGCTAAATTCAAATCCTTCTGATGAAGCTCAATTCTGAATCCGGGATCAAATGTTCTTTTGATCATGCGCTCACCATGAACCTCAAGAATCTTTGAGCTTGCAAAGCCGCCCATTAATGCTTCGCGAACTTTCGAGGGGTCTGCGCCTGCTTTTGCCGCAAAGACCAATGCTTCTGCAACCGCTTCAATATTGAGGGCAACGATAATTTGGTTGGCCACTTTGGTAATTTGACCAGCCCCATTTCCACCTACCAGGGTAATGTTCTTACCCATTAATTCGAACACAGGCTTAACTCTCGCAAAAGCCTCATCACTTCCGCCCACCATAATCGTTAAGGTTGCACCCTTTGCGCCTAATTGACCACCAGAAACAGGCGCATCAAGATATTCGCAACCAAGCGCATTAATTTTCTTTGCAAAATCTTTTGTGGCGATAGGAGAGATTGAGCTCATATCAATTACCACCTTACCCTTAGTGAGGGTTGAAGCAATACCATTTGCTCCAAACAGCACCTTCTCCACATCAGGAGTATCCGGCACCATGGTGATAATAATGTCCGCCTTCTGGACCACTTCCGCAGGAGAGCTGCAAATAATAGCGGCAGTACTAGCGAGCTCTTCTGGAACTTTGCTGCGAGTATTAATAAATACCTCATGGCCGGCAGCTATCAAATGGCCTGCCATTGGTGCACCCATGATGCCCAATCCTACAAAGCCTAACTTTAATTTACTCATGAATTTACCCTTCTTTTATCTTTGTATTTTTTAACTTAATCATTACCGATTCTTATAGCTGTTCGTATTTGCCCATCCAAGCAAGGCCAGCCTCAGTAGATTTCAAAGGCTTATATTCGCAGCCTACATAGCCTGCATAGCCCAGCCTATCAAATAAATCAAAGAGGTATTCATAATTAATTTCACCAGTGCCGGGCTCATTGCGGCCGGGGTTATCGGCCAACTGAATATGCGCAATGCGATTGAAGTGTTTTTGAATCGTATTGGACAGCTCACCTTCCATACGCTGAGCATGATAGATGTCGTATTGCAAGAAAGCATTCTCCGCACCAACCTCATTCAGGATTTCTATACCTTGTTCGGTTTTAGATAAGAAGAAGCCGGGAATGTCAAAGGTATTAATCGGCTCAATGAGGAGTTTGAGGCCCACTTTTTGAAGCTCTAATGCGGCGAAGCGAAGATTGCTCACAAAAGTTTCATGTAAAACTTTTCGATCAACCCCTTCCGGCACCTTACCAGCCAGGCAATTTAACTGAGGAACCCCTAGCGTTGTAGCATATTCAATAGCCTTGGCTACGCCAGCACGAAACTCTTCAATACGATCAGGTAAGCAGGCTATCCCTCGCTCCCCTGAATCCCAGTCACCAGCAGGCAAATTGTGCAAAACCAACTTCAGTGCATTGTTATCCAAAGCTGATTTGATATCGTTAACATCAAAGGCGTAAGGAAAAAGAAATTCGACCGCCTTAAATCCGCCAATCCTGGCTAGTGCAAAGCGCTCCAAAAATGGTTGCTCGGTAAACAGCATTGTGAGGTTGGCGGCAAAACGGGGCATATGAATCCTTTTGTTGCATGAATGGGGTTAAGAATCTGATCTTATCAAAGAAGACATTAAATTTCCTTGAAGGCGACCGGGTGCGGCTTAATATCAAAATATCGCCAAAAATACGCTAATATCACACGAGAAATACTTAAAAAATAAGGAAAGTTATGAAAATTAAGTTCGCTCCAATCTCATTGGTGACCACAGCACTTTTGGCAAGCCCTTTTTTTGCGCTGGCGCAATCTGTCAATAACACTAAGCCGATTGTTGTCGATGCGGCCGTAACTGACAATGTATTCGAACTGTATGAAGGTGTCGTTAGCAAAATTGACAAAAAAACTCGCACTATCTATTTCAACAATAATGAAGGCGAATCAAAATTTGTAGCAGGTCCTGAGATTAAAAATTTCGACCAGATTAAAAAAGGCGATCGTTTAAATGTTACTTATGAGCTAGCTGTAGCTATCGAGCTCATTAAAACCAAGAGTGACGGCATTCGTAGCAAGGTAGAAACATCTTCTGAGACCGCATCCAAAAACGGCGAAAAACCTTCTCGCACGATTTCCAACACAACAACCATTATTGCGGACATCGTAGATGTGGAACGCGCTAAAAAGTTAGTATCAGTTAAAGGACCAAGCGGCAAAGTTACCGTGGTAACCGTTAAAAATCCACAGCTATTGGCTGATGTAAATATTGGTGAGCAAGTCAAGGTTGTCTACTATGATGCGATGGCCGCATCCATTAGCGCGCCAAAGAAAAAGCAATAAAACTATAAAACAGTCAAGGCAAGGATTCAGTTGGATATCCGCATCTATTGGATCCTTGCGGCGACTGCCCTGCTCTCGGCATGCGCCAATACTACCCGCCCCGGAACAGTCGGCATCAATCGATCTCAATTTATGATGGCTTCTGCCGATGAAGTCAATCGCCTTTCAGCGACAAGTTATAACGAGCAAAATCAAAAAGCAAAAGAGAAAAACATATTAGTCACTTCGGGCTCCACCTATGATCGCCTGAAGGTTGTGGCAAATAGACTGATTCCACAAACTGAAGCATTTCGCGACGATACGAAGCAATGGGATTGGCGTCTGACACTAATTGAAGCGCCAACATTAAATGCCACCTGCGCACCAGGCGGAAAGATTACTTTTTATACGGGAATAATTGAGCAGCTTAATCTCAATGATGATGAGATTGCGGCAATCATGGGGCATGAAATTGCTCATGCATTAAGAGAGCATGGCAGGGAGCGAGTCTCGCAAGCGGCTGCGCAAAATATACTGGTGAGCATTGCTATGGCGGTAGCTGGTCCATATGGCTCTGCTGTCAGCGCCGCTAACCAGGTAGCGCAATACGCAATTGTTTTACCAAACTCAAGAGAGAATGAATCCGAGGCGGATGCAATTGGTATGGAACTCGCAGCAAGAGCTGGCTATAACCCCCAAGGGGCTATCAGCGTCTGGCAGAAGATGATTACAGCAACAAAGGATAAGAGTTCCCCAGAATTTCTGTCCACACACCCCTCTGGAGAAACCAGAATCGAACAACTTAATGCCCTTATGCCAGCAGTAGAGCCATTGTATGCGGCGGCCCTTAAGCCTAAGGTCACTATGGGGAAAACCAGAAACTAACACTTACCGTCCCATGATCGACTTGCATGTATCTATCATGAGCTGACAATACACTTTGTTTAAAAGTTAGAGACTTACGTTGCGAATATGACTACTAACTCAGGTATCCTAGAAACATTAATCAATTGAAGCTCTGAAAAAAAGACAAGCCTCTCTACACTTAGCCCCAACAATACGACTGAATCAATTCAATATGAACCAAATAATACGAATTCTGACTTTGTTCGCTGTCTGTGTAATGAGTGTGCCTGCACACTCAGAGGCTGAATTCCCCGATGGACTACCGGACCGTATTGTTGGGGATATTGGTGCCGCAGTCTACACATCAAATTTACATATTGGAACCGAAGGAACTCAATCACTTGTCCTTCCCTATGCATTTTTTGACTATCAACGTTTTTTCGTGCGTATTGATGAAGTTGGTATTAAAACCTTCAAAATGGGCTATGGTTATTTTGAGATCGTTGGAAAAGTCAGTCTTGACTCCTACAAGATTAAATCGCCTTATAACAATAATTCAATCAACAATAGTGATCCCATTCCACTGGGTTTTGGAACCCTACAGGAAACTCCGGTTGGGTCGATATTCTTGAATGCGTATCATGACTTTGGAAAATCCAAAGGGGCCTTGTATGAATTACTTTACTTTGCTGAAATCGAAACAGTTAAAAAGATCATCATCTACCCTCAATTGGGCATTGAACGCCAATCCTCTCAGTTCGCCAACTATTACTATGGCCTAAGCTCCGGGCAAGCTAGCGCAACAGGATATTCAGCCTATACAGCGCCCGCTACCAATAATTTATTAGCAGGAATGCTAATAGAGGTCCCGATCGTAGACGACTGGTATTTAAATGTGTACGCAAAACGAAAGTGGATGGGTGCCGGCATCAATAGCAGTCCAGTAATGAACAAATCATTTCAGGACAACATATTCGCAGCCGTTGCATATAGATTTAAATAAGGCGTAAAGCCATGGGACACACCAGTTGCCTAAATAACTGACTTCAAAGACGAAAACAGCGCTAGCAAGGGCTAAGGGCTATTTTTTAGTCTGTTGAGGGGTTGAATTATTTGTTGGCGGAGTGGCAGGCTGGGTTTTCGGTCCAGCAGTAGGTGCTGGCCCCTTAGGAGCGGGTCCAGATGCCGGCCCTGCAGGACGATTGTTTTGAGTAGCCCCAGCAGAAGTTGGAGAAGATTTTTCAAAAGGATTAAAGCCGAGACCAGCTGCGCCCGCAGGCAAAGCCAAGCAAAAGGTGAGGAAAAATCCTAGAAATCTACACATCCTTAGATTCTCACACAATTTTCCTCAAATTGCATTAACCAGCGACTGAAAAGTAATAAATGCGGCCCAAGAAGCAATTGACTAGGTTTTGCCGTGAGAAATAGTATTTTGGGCTTTTTTTAGAGAAGAGCTAGCCTCACTTAACAGCTGAAAATTGCTGTTACTTACGTTGGTCAGCAATATTGCTTTATAGCGCTCCCTCTGAAGCCATTCAACAACCCCAACGGCAATAAATGCAATCAGGATATAAGACAGGAAAACAAATGAATCCTGAGGTGTTGGGGTATCGAATGAGTCAAAGGGGGGTACAAAGAAAAAGAAGGCTAAAGGAACTGAGAGCACAATCGTAAGCAAGCTTGGCACATACCCGTAAAAAAGCGCGATCAAGATTGTATTGAGGATAAAGAAGGTCATTGGGATATTGCCCTGCAAAAAAATATGCAGGCTATAGCGTATGGAAAAAGCCACAAAAACCCCAAATACCGCAAAAAAATAGGCCTCAGCACCACTTCTTGCCCAACGCTTCGAATTTTTTATTTTCATGAGTAATAATGAGGTTCTATAAAAATATGGGCTTTAATGCACCCAATGACAGTAATTGCAGATCAACCGGATCGATACGAGACATTCTATCAAGGTAATTCAGGGCACGCGGTAGTGCTTTTGCACGGCCTTTGCGGTTCAGAGTTAGAGTTGGGAGCGATTCCTAGATTATTGCGCCAATCTGGGCATACTTATGCCATTCCCAAAATTCTGGGCTACTCTGCCCACACTGGCGCCAGTGATTTCACCGACTGGATCGAGGCCGTTGATCAGTTCGTCATTGACCTGGGACAAACCCATAAATCCGTTTCTTTAGTTGGGCTAAGCATGGGAGCCACCCTTGCACTTGCAGTCGCCAGTCGAAACTCGTCCATCCAGAGCATCTCCTTACTGTCACCAGTTCTGCTTTTTGATGGGTGGTCCATACCCTGGTACCACCCTTTCCTTTCGCTCGTTTACCGCCTAGGGATCAGGAATTGGCATTACAAAGAAGTCGAACCCTTTGGAGTTAAAAATAAAGAGTTGCGTCGCCATATTCAAAAGGCCGTTATGGCAAATGCTGTTAGCGAGCTTGGAGCGGCCCACCTCCCCGCAAAAAATCTCTACCAGTCACTACGACTCATCAGCGCTACCAAAAAGAATTTGAGTGACATTACCTCGGATGCATTAATCATTCATGCTATCGATGATGAAACCGCCTCCCCCAAAAATCCTAATTTAATTTTGAGCGGCATTAGCTCAGAAACTCGTCGCATGATTTGGCTTGGCAACTCCTATCATATGATTACCGTCGATAATGAGCGTGAAATCGTGGCCAATGAAGTAAATGGGTTCATTGGGCGATCCATCCAAAAAACTGAGCTAGTTGAGCGTTTCAATATTGAAACCCCTAGTCTGATCATTAAGAATAGAAATGAGCGGTAGACCGACAATAAAGATGGGGGCAATTAAAGCGCTTCTCGCTTCTGCCTGCCTTTTGCCTTGCATCTCTTCCGGACAAACGCTTCCACCTTTTAAAGTGTCCGACACCACATACCAAACCATGACATTAAGCACCTACCTGAACGAGCTTAATGAAAAGAATCCAGCCTTAAGAGCGAAAAAGCTAACGGCCGATTCAGCAGCTTCGACGGCAAAACAAGCCGGGATGCCGTATTTGAGTCCCATATTGACCTACGCCCGTGGAAGCGTCTACACCCAAGCGCCCTATACTGGCTATACAAATCCAGCATCAAACACAGTTGGAGCCACAGTTACTGTTGAGGGTTGGGGGAAGCGCTCTGCGAGAGAGGCATACGCACAATCTGAGGCTAATAGGCATCTAGCGGAGATGATCGTTGAAACACGCTCCGTAGAAACCCAGGCGATATTTAATTACATCGATGCGCTAAGAACAAAGTTGCTTTGGCAATCCTATCAATCAGCCATTGACAAATTGAGCGCCTACAAGGGTCAAGATGTAAGCTCACATAAAACAGAATTCTTAGCAGCCCAAAAAGTACTTGCTAACGATTTAAAATACTATTCATATGGCTTGGTGAACTTTCTAGGAAATCCAAATCAACCGTTGCCTTTGCCGGTTGGTATGTTGAATATTCCTCCGCAAAAATTCACGACTAAAGATCTCGTTGAGCGAGCGCAGGACAATAGAGCGGATCTAACATCGAGCAAGGCCTCCATTGAATCTGCTGCCGCAAATTTAGAAATGGTGAAGGCCGGGAAAAACCCCGATTTTTTACCAGGCCTGTATTACACAGAGACTCCACCCTACTCCTCAAACGGAGTTGGTTATGGCGCCCAAAAATCTTTTAGCTTTTTGCTTTCTATTCCATTGGGCAATGGACTCTTGAATGATTCTGATTTGATTGCCGCTTCAAACACGGTTGCTGAACAAGAGGTAAATTTAGTTGCAGCTAAAACTAAAATTGTTACTGAGATAAATCAAACCTATTTACAGTATCAAGCTGCCAAAGATCGTCTTGAGACTGCAGCAGCTTCATATAGTCAGGCAAAGCCTTCCCAAAACTTAGGCTTGCAAGGATTGCTCAAATTTCGTGAAGCAGAATATGAACTTATTGATGCACGCACCGTGCATGCTAAAACTCTGATACTGTTGCAAAGATTAAGCGGTGATTTTGACGTACCTAATTTGAATTAAATATCTTTAGAGGTAGCCATGAAAGCGAGCAAAAAGCGCTTGAGAATTTATCTAATGTCGTCAGCCCTACTGGTAAATTGCCCGCTAGTTGATGCAGTTCAACAAACAGAGCAAGCAAAGCTAGCTCAGCAACAACAAGCCGCTGCAAAAGCGACTGCAGCCGCAAAAGTGGCAGCTAACTCAAAGACAACAACAGCAGCCATCTCCGTTGCCAGCAAAATCACCGCCACCACTTCTGCAATATCGACCGCCAAGACGGCAACCAGCACCCCAGCAACCACTACTGCCAATAAAGCGCCTGTAAACAACGCAAGCGTACCAAATGCTAAAAGCGTAGCCGCTAGCAAAAAAATCTTGCAGATAGATGGGTCAAAAGAATCCTCACAATCAGTTGGAATCAGCGGGCCAACTGATGGCGGCAATTATGTAAGCGCTTCACCTACCGGACAATGAGGCTCTGAGTGAGCTGATGAAATAGAAAGAGCCCTTTTAAAGGGCTCTTTTATAAATTGGCGGAGCGGACGGGACTCGAACCCGCGACCCTCGGCGTGACAGGCCGATATTCTAACCAACTGAACTACCGCTCCAAATGCAACGATCGCTACTTGTGTCACTTAATGCTACTACTCACAACTAGCCAATAAACTTGGCGTCCCCAGGGGGATTCGAACCCCCGTACTCACCGTGAAAGGGTGATGTCCTAGGCCTCTAGACGATGGGGACCTGGACTACTACAAAAACTAAGTACCGCTATTCTAAATGCTTGGTGGAGATAAGCGGGATCGAACCGCTGACCTCTTGCATGCCATGCAAGCGCTCTCCCAGCTGAGCTATACCCCCGTAATCTCGCTATAAATCTACAAGACACTCAAAACAATCCAAGATTTTATCCTACTTTTGCCCGACTACGCAAATTCTAAATTAGACCACCTTAGAAAGGCGCTCTACAACCTCATTCTTACCAAGCACAACCAAGACAGAATCAATGGCTGGCGTCTGCGTGGTCGCAAATAAGGCATAGCGAACCGGCATAGCCAACGCTGGCATTTTAATTTGATGCTTCGCTAGGACAGCCTTAAATACACCCGCATAAGCAGTTTTTGAATGCTCCGCTGACTTTACAGCTTCAATTAAATCTTTTAGCGCCGGAATGATTTCTTGAGGGATATTTGCGGCAATTTGATCAGCGCTATGCATCGGCGCCGGCAAATAAAACAGCTTGGCGCCCTCCGCTATCTCAATCAAAGTATTGGCGCGATCCTTTAATAAGGTGACAACATCAACAAAGTTGGGCCCTTTTTCGGTATCAATGCCCAGCTCATGCGCAAACGGCTTAGTCAATTCAGCTAACTGCACTGGATCAGCATTCTGGATGTATTGATGGTTTAACCAGAGCAATTTTTCTGGATTGTGTTGTGCTGGCGAGCGGCCAAGGCTATCTAAATCAAACCAATTCACAAACTGCTCCTTGCTAAATACCTCAGCATCGCCATGAGACCAGCCCAAACGCGCCAAGTAATTTAGGATTGCTTCTGGCAGGTACCCTGCCTTTTGGTAATCGCGCACACTCATTGCGCCATTACGCTTACTCATCTTTTCACCAGAATCATTTAATACAGTCGGCAAATGCGCATAAACCGGCGGTGTACCACCCAAAGCCTTCATGATGTTAATTTGACGCGGAGTATTGTTCACGTGATCATCACCACGAATGACGTGGGTAATATTCATATCCAAATCATCGACAACGACGCAGAAGTTATATGTAGGTGTGCCATCAGAGCGAGCAATCACCAAATCATCTAATTCGTCATTGCTAATCTCAATTTGACCTTTCACCGCATCCTGCCAGATTACCGACCCACCAATGGGGTTCTTAAAGCGAATAACAGGCAAAACACCCTCAGGGACTGCTGGAAGTTCTTTACCTGGCTCCGGCCTCCATAAGCCGTTATAGCGGGGCTTTTCTTTATTGGCCATCTGCTGATCGCGTAATGCATTGAGGTCATCCTCGCTCATATAGCAAGGGTAGGCCAAGCCAGCATCAAGCATTTCCTTAACAACCTCGCGATAGCGGTCAATGCGCTGCATTTGATAGATGGGCCCCTCGTCTAAATCCAAGCCAAGCCAAGCCATTCCCTCAATAATCACATCCACCGCTTCTTGGGTGGAGCGCTCAAGGTCCGTATCCTCAATCCGAAGAATGAAGTCGCCTTTATTGTGGCGCGCAAATGCCCATGGATATAAGGCGCTACGAAGGTTTCCCAAATGTATAAAGCCCGTGGGACTGGGGGCGAAGCGTGTACGTATATGCATAACCATCATTATCTCAGGTAAGCCCAAAATTGAGCCAAATGTCGCGCAATTATGGAAAACCGTGGATACTTTCACCTATGAATGAACTACTCGTATTTATGTGTGATGGCGCTCCGGTCCGCGGGGAGATTGTCTCTATCGGCAGCGCCTGGCAGGCAGTTTTGGAGCGACGCAACGACCCCCCTGTTGTTAGACGTATCCTTGGTGATTTTGTGGGTGCAGCCACCCTACTCAGTGCTAGCCTTAAATTCGATGGGACCTTAATTATTCAAGCCCAAAGCAAGGGACCCATTCAACTCTTGGTTGTGGAATGCAAGTCTGATCTCACAATGCGGGCCACCGTGAAGCTCTCGGTAGAAGCAGAAAGCATTGATCCTAATGCTACGCTTGGCGAGCTATTGGACGCAGAAAATACCGGGCGCCTTGTCATCACCCTAGATCCAGCGGATCGCCAGCCAGGTCAACCTCCTTACCAGGGAATTGTCGCCCTGCAAGAACATCGTGGCACGGTTATCAAACCAGTAGCTAGTGCCGCCGAAGCAATTGCTTTGTATATGCAGAATTCTGAACAGTTAGATACACGTATCTGGCTCGCCTCTAATGAGACGCATGTAGGCGGCCTCCTGTTGCAACGTTTGCCAGATTCAGGGGGGCATGCCCATCTTGACCCTCAAGTAGCTGCTGAAGGTTGGACGCGCATTCAAACCCTTGGCGAAACGATTACCCCGGAAGAGCTGCTCACCCTGCCGCCGCAGACCATTCTGCGCCGTCTATTTCTCGAGGAGTCGGCAGAAAATGGAGTTAGAAGTTTTCCTTCCCGCCCTATTCAGTTTGCTTGTCGCTGCTCACGCGCAAAGGTTGCAGATGTCCTCAGAATGCTGGGAGAACAAGAAGTTGAAAGCATTCTGGCGGAACGCGGATCTGTTGAAACAGAGTGCGATTTTTGCGCAAAAGCCTATCATTTTGATGTTGTAGATTGTCGTCAGGTATTTAAAACGGATCTACTAGCGGATGCAACAAGGCCGCCATCAAGCGGCCATTAAAGGGTAGTGGATTATTGCTTAGCGCTCGTTGACTTTACGCCATCAAGCGTATTAGAAGCTGATTTTTCAGTAGGCAAAATTTGTACAAAAAATTCGCCATCCTTAATCATGCCATGTTCAACGCGCGCTCTTTCTTCAATTGCGCGCGTGCCATCTTTTAAATCTGTAACATCACCAGTTAACTTTGCATTACGCAAACTGAGCAAGCTATTCTTAGCCTGTTGAAGCTCTAATTGCTTCTCCATTTCATAGACCTTAAGCCATCCACCCTTACCCAGCCATAGGGGATACTGGATTGCTATCAGCAATAACAGCATAGAGTAGATGACGATCCGCATAAATGAATGACTGCGTTACTAGCGCTTAAGGTTATAGAAAACAGATTTTCCTGGGTAGCTAGCTACATCACCCAAGTCTTCTTCAATACGTAACAACTGGTTGTATTTGGCAATGCGATCAGAGCGTGAAAGTGAGCCTGTTTTGATCTGACCAGCATTAGTTCCAACTGCAATATCAGCAATGGTGCTGTCTTCTGTTTCGCCGGAGCGATGTGAAATAACGGCTGTGTAATTCGCACGTTTTGCCATTTCTATAGCGGCAAAAGTTTCAGTCAAAGTACCAATCTGATTAATCTTGATCAAGATAGAGTTAGCAATACCTTTTTCGATACCCTCTTTGAGGATGCGAGTATTGGTAACAAATAAATCGTCACCAACCAGTTGAATTTTCTTGCCTAGTTTTGTTGTGATATCAGCCCAACCATCCCAGTCACTCTCGTGCATACCATCTTCAATCGATACGATTGGGAATTGATCCGCCAAGTTACCCAGGTAGTCTGAGAACTCGCTTGAAGCGAGCTGAAGACCTTCGCCGGATAAATGGTATTTGCCATCCTTGTAAAACTCGCTAGCAGCACAATCTAATGCCAACAACACATCTTCGCCCGCTTGGTATCCGGCGCCCTCAATAGCCTTCATAATCGTTTGAAGACATTCTTGATTGCTCTTAAAGTTTGGTGCAAATCCACCCTCATCACCAACCGTTGTAGGCATGCCTTGAGCACCAATAATTTTCTTTAGCTCATGAAAGATTTCAGCGCCGCAACGCAAGGCCTCACGGAAGCTCTGAGCGCCAACAGGCATGATCATAAATTCTTGAATATCTAAACTATTGTTCGCATGCGCGCCACCATTGACGATATTCATCATTGGAACAGGAAGTTGCATACCGCCTGAGCCGCCAAAATAGCGATACAAAGGCAGTCCTGCCTCTTCAGCGGCAGCTCTTGCGACAGCCATTGAAACGGCAAGCGTTGCATTAGCACCTAAGCGCGCTTTGTTGTGAGTGCCGTCGAGCTCAATGAGTGTGTGATCCAAAAATGCTTGTTCGCTTGCATCAAGACCAAGAATAGATTCGGCGATTTCAATATTAATATTTTGTACGGCTTTCAATACGCCCTTACCTAAGTAACGCTCTTTGTCGCCATCACGTAATTCAATAGCTTCGCGCGAGCCGGTGGATGCACCAGAAGGAACCGCTGCTCGACCCATAACACCAGATTCAAGTAAAACATCGCACTCAACCGTTGGGTTACCGCGGGAATCTAAAACTTCTCTACCGATGATGTCAACAATGGCGCTCATGCACCTTCTCCTAAATAAAAATAAATGGGGGTTACTTAAAACTATCTTCTAAAAATGTGCCAGATTTCTTCACTACAGAATCAATAGCAACTAAAGACTCAAGCAATTCTTTTATGCGATTTAAAGGCACTGCATTGGGCCCATCTGACAATGCTTTGGCGGGATCCGGATGGGTCTCCATAAATAATCCACTGATTCCGACAGCTACCGCTGCACGGGCCAAAACAGGCACAAATTCACGCTGACCGCCACTAGCATTGCCTTGACCGCCTGGAAGCTGAACCGAGTGAGTAGCATCAAATACCACCGGGGCATTCGCTTCGCGCATGATCGCTAGGCTTCGCATGTCGGAAACTAAATTGTTGTATCCAAAAGAAGCACCACGTTCGCAAACCATGAATTGATCGGGAAGATTTTTTTCAAGCGCTGCAGCGCGTGCTTTTTCGATCACGTTCAACATCTCATGAGGAGAAAGAAACTGTCCCTTCTTGAAATTTACCGGCTTACCACTTTGTGCGCAGGCGCGAATGAAATCCGTCTGTCTACACAAAAATGCTGGTGTTTGCAAAACATCAACCACCTGAGATACAGGCTCAATCTCGCTGATATCGTGAATGTCTGTTAATACGGGAACACCAATTTCACGTTTAACGCGCGCCAAAATCTCAAGGCCCTTTTCCATGCCAAGCCCACGGAATGAAGTCCCCGAAGATCGATTGGCTTTATCGAAAGAGGATTTATAAATGAACGGTATACCAAGAGATGAGGTAATTTCCTTGAGTTGACCAGCGATATCCAGTGCCGACTGCTCAGACTCAATGACGCAAGGCCCCGCAATCAAAAAGAAACGGCGATCAAGACCGACATCAAAACCACATAACTTAAATGTGCTCATCTGACTTCCTTAGGCGATCTGCTTAGCCGTAGCAGCTTGGTGAATTAATGACGCCTTAATGAATGCTGAAAACAATGGATGCCCATCACGCGGCGTTGATGTGAACTCCGGATGAAATTGGACACCAAAGAACCAGGGATGCATTGAACTTGGTAACTCCATCATCTCGGGGAGAGACTCATTCGGAGTTCTAGCGGAAATAATCAATCCAGACTTTTCCAAGCGAGGAACGTATGCATTGTTGACTTCATAACGGTGACGGTGGCGTTCGTTCACTTCGGCGCCATAGATGTCATGGGCCAGGGTACCTTCTTTTACAGGGCAACGCTGCGAACCGAGGCGCATCGTGCCGCCAAGATCGGATTCATTGTTACGCTTCTCAACACGCCCCTCTCGGTCAACCCACTCCGTAATTAAGGCTACAACTGGGTGCTCGGTCTCTGGATCAAATTCCGTACTATTAGCGTGAGAAATATTTGCCACATGTCGTGCAAATTCAATAACAGCCAACTGCATACCCAAGCAAATTCCAAGGTAAGGCACATTATTTTCGCGAGCATATTGAATTGCGGCAATCTTGCCTTCTGTGCCACGCTTACCAAAACCGCCGGGAACCAAAATTGCGTCTAAATTTTTAAGGCAATCTACACCGTCTTTTTCAATCACTTCTGAGTCGATGTAGTTAATGTTCACCCGAGTGTGATTATGAATGCCAGCATGACGCAAGGCCTCAATCAGAGATTTATAAGACTCGGTTAACTCGACATACTTTCCTACCATGCCAATAGTCACCTCATGCTGAGGATTGGCTAATTCATACACTAGATTTGCCCAAACAGATAAGTCTGCAGGCTTAGCTTCAATTTCAAGCTCACGGCAAATCAAATCATCCATACCCTGCGCTTGGAGCATTTCAGGAATCTTGTAAATAGTATCTACATCCCATACGGAAATAACCGCCTCTTCCCGAACATTCGAAAAGAGCGAAATCTTCGAGCGCTCATCCTCGGGGATTGGGCGATCGGCACGGCACAACAAAACGGTTGGCATGATGCCAATCTCACGCAGCTTTTGAACGGAATGTTGAGTTGGCTTAGTTTTCAATTCGCCTGCGCTACTGATGTATGGAACCAATGTAAGGTGCACAAACGCGCAGCTATGCTTGGGTAGGCGAATGCTCATTTGACGAGCTGCTTCAAGGAACGGAAGCGACTCAATATCACCCACTGTTCCGCCAATTTCACAAATAGCGATATCAGCATTGCCATCATGACTGGCTTTGGCGCCCCGCTCTACAAAAGCTTGGATCTCATTCGTAATATGGGGAATGACTTGAACCGTCTTGCCAAGATATTCACCTCGGCGCTCTTTGCTAATTACAGATTCATAGATCTGACCGGTAGTGAAGTTATTACTTTTGCGCATTTTTGCCGAAACAAAACGCTCATAGTGGCCAAGGTCAAGATCTGTTTCGGCGCCATCTTCAGTCACAAAGACTTCGCCATGTTGAAGCGGACTCATGGTGCCCGGGTCAACGTTGATATAAGGGTCTAATTTTAGGAGGGTGACTTTCAGGCCGCGGGATTCGAGAATCGCGGCAAGCGAGGCAGCTGCGATTCCTTTCCCTAAAGAAGAAACCACACCACCAGTGACAAAAACGTATTTGGTCATCGCTTAAGCTCTGTTGGAAAAAGTAATTATAACGATAGCTTGAGCAATACTCCAAAATTGTGAGGGGTAAGATAGACCTACCCTGGTCAATGAAACAAATTAAAAAATGAACAAAAACCGTCACTTAGCCTTGAATTTTCTATTTTTTATTATTGCCATGGGCTCCCAAGCCTGTGGTGCACAAGATCTAGGGTCTATTAATGGCGTTTGGAAGACCTATGATGACGAAACCAATCAGCCCGCCGCCCTCGTCGAAATCAGCTCTAAGGATGGGGTTTATAGCGGCACAATTAAAAAGCTTCTAGACCCCAATTCCCCAAGCACGTGCGATAAGTGCACGGATCAACGCAAAGGCAAGCCGGTTCTGGGCATGCAAATTCTTACGGGACTACGCTGGGTAGAAGGCTCTTATGTCGGTGGTCGCATTCTGGACCCTGATGACGGCGAGATCTACCGAGTGCAAATCAAGCCAATCGATCAAGGCGCCAAACTAGATGTGCATGCCTATATTGGAATCCCCCTACTAGGCAGAACTCAAACCTGGATAAGAGAAAAATAAGCTAACAACCCCATTATTTTAATTTATTTATATAAATCAATTACTTACACAAATTCAATTGAATTTTTGACCAGCTGTCAATCGACACCAAGGAAAATTAAGTCTTATATAAGACATGAATTCCGAATTACAATAGACTGGATAGGGAAATATCCCTGCTTAGCCTTACTGTCGATAACTCTTACCCAATAGGAAACACGATGCTAGAAGCCTACAACGCCCAAGTTGCCGAACGCGCAGCCCTTGGAATTCCAGCCCTCCCACTAACTAAAGATCAAACAGCTGAGCTAGTAAGCTTGCTGAAAAACCCGCCGAAAGGCAAAGAGGCTGAGTTAGTTGAGCTAATTACCCATCGTGTTCCAGCAGGCGTTGATGAGGCAGCTAAAGTAAAAGCTGAATTTTTAGACGCAGTTGCAAAAGGTGCGGAAAAGTCACCATTAATTTCTCGCATCAAGGCGACCGAATTATTGGGTACCATGCTCGGCGGTTACAACATTAAGCCTCTAGTTGAATTGCTATCTGACTCAGAGTGCGCCTCGGCTGCTGCGGCCGCCCTCAAAAAGACTTTATTGATGTTCGACTACTTCCATGATGTTCAGGAATTAGCGGAAAAGGGTAACGTTCACGCCAAGGAAGTATTGCAAAGCTGGGCTGATGCTGAATGGTTCACAAGCCGCCCTGCTGTCCCTGAGAGCATGAAGCTGACAGTCTTCAAGGTTACGGGCGAAACAAATACCGATGATTTATCACCAGCACCAGATGCCTGGAGTCGTCCTGACATTCCATTGCACGCAACAATCATGCTCAAGAATCCGCGTCCAGGAATCGAGCCTGATGAAGTTGGCGTTCGTGGCCCAATGAAGCAAATCGAAGCCCTGCAGAAAAAAGGCAATCAAATCGCCTATGTTGGTGACGTTGTTGGTACAGGATCATCACGTAAATCCGCCACGAACTCTGTATTGTGGTGGACTGGACAAGATATTCCTTTTGTCCCTAATAAGCGCTTTGGTGGCGTTTGCTTGGGCACAAAAATTGCTCCAATCTTCTTTAATACTATGGAAGATGCAGGTGCACTACCAGTTGAATTAGATGTTTCCGATATGAATATGGGCGATGAGATTGAATTACGCCCGTACGAAGGTAAAGCATTTAAAAATGGCAAGGAAATCGCCTCTTTCTCACTCAAGTCCCCTGTCATCTTGGATGAAGTGCGTGCTGGTGGTCGCATTCCATTGATCGTTGGTCGTGGACTCACAGCAAAGGCTCGTGCAGCCCTGGGCCTGCCAGCCTCAACAGAATTCCGTATCCCTGTCAGCCCTCCTGATAACAAAAAAGGCTTTAGCTTGGCGCAGAAGATGGTTGGTCGCGCTTGTGGCTTGCCAGAAGGTCAAGGCGTACGCCCAGATACCTACTGCGAGCCACATATGACTACCGTTGGCTCACAAGATACTACTGGCCCAATGACTCGCGATGAGTTAAAGGACTTGGCTTGTTTAGGTTTCTCTGCCGATTTAGTGATGCAGTCTTTCTGCCACACATCAGCCTATCCAAAGCCAGTAGATATTCGCACTCACCATGAATTGCCAGCCTTCATGACAAACCGTGGTGGCGTTGCATTGCGCCCAGGTGACGGCGTTATTCATAGCTGGTTGAATCGCTTACTGATGCCAGATACCTGCGGTACTGGTGGCGATAGCCATACGCGCTTCCCAATTGGCATCTCCTTCCCTGCGGGTTCAGGTTTGGTTGCATTCGCTGCAGCAACAGGCGTGATGCCACTAGATATGCCTGAGTCAGTATTAGTTCGCTTCAAAGGCAAGATGCAGCCTGGCATCACTTTGCGTGACTTGGTAAATGCAATTCCTTTGTATGCAATTAAAAAGGGGTTGCTCACAGTTGAGAAGCAAGGCAAGAAGAATATTTTCTCTGGCCGCATCCTTGAAATTGAAGGCTTGCCTGACCTTAAGGTTGAGCAGGCATTTGAATTGTCCGATGCTTCAGCAGAACGCTCAGCAGCTGGTTGCGCTATTGCGCTGAGCAAAGAGCCAATCATTGAGTACATGCGTTCTAACATCACTTTAATGAAGTGGATGATCGCCAATGGTTACGAAGACAAGCGCACTTTGGGTCGTCGCATTAAGGCTATGGAAGCTTGGATTGCTAAGCCTGAGTTACTTAAGGCAGATGCTAATGCTGACTATGCTGAAGTCATTGAGATTGATATGGGCGAAATTAAAGAGCCAATTTTGGCCTGCCCTAACGATCCAGATGATGTGAAATTCCTCTCCGAAGTTGCTGGCGAAAAGATTGATGAAGTATTTATCGGTTCCTGCATGACCAATATTGGTCACTTCCGTGCGGCTGGCAAAGTTCTCGAAGGCAAAACAGATATGCCTACTCGTTTATGGATAGCACCTCCAACCAAGATGGACCAAATGGTTCTGACTGAGGAAGGCTACTACGGCGTATTAGGTCGTACTGGTGCACGTATGGAAACGCCTGGATGTTCACTCTGTATGGGTAACCAAGCGCAAATCCGCAAGGGTTCCACAGCCGTTTCTACATCAACACGTAACTTCCCGAATCGCTTAGGCATTGATACTCGCGTGTTCTTGGCGTCAGCTGAGTTAGCTTCTGTAGCCGCCCTCTTGGGTCGCCTACCAACTCCGAAGGAATACTTTGAACAAGTTGAGTCACTCAATGCTAAGGCAGGTGAAGTTTATAAATACATGAACTTTGACAAGATCAAATCATTCAGCGATGTAGCGGATACCGTTACCATCTAAGACTGATTTACTTTTTGAGGGAATAAAAAAGGCGATCATTTGATCGCCTTTTTCTTTGCCTGAAATCACGGTTTAATGATGGCAAGATTTAAAGCACTAGATGCAGAGCCCAGTTTCTTGATGGGCATTCTCACGGTTTAAGCCAGATGCCCATGTATTTGTTGGTAAGCCAGTTTTTTCCATAATCAATTTGGCTCGCTTGGAAACCTCTTTCCATTCAACGTCCAAAATGGGGCCCTTAAATGCAATAGCTACAACATTGCAGTCGTGAGATTCCGGAAAGAGCAACACCCTATTATCAAATGCCTCACAAATATTATTGAGATTGACCTCAAAGCTTTTGTGACGCGAAAACAGATTCACCGTTAAGACGCCCGGGGACTTGAGAATGTTGTAGCAGCCTTTATAGAATTCCAAAGAGCTAGCTGCCGGGCCATCGCAAATCGCATCATAAAGATCGACTTGCACTGCATCGAATTGATGATGATACTTAGAGTTCTGAACAAAAGTCTTAGCATCTGTTTGAAGCGTTTCCAGTCGACGATCATCATCTGGCGTGAAGAACATGCTACGTGCGGAAACAATTACCGATGGATTCAGTTCTACAACGGTAGATTTCACAGCTGGGCAATAGCGATGAGTAAATTTGGTTAAGGCGCCAGTACCTAGGCCTAGCTGTGCAACGCGCATGCCAGGCTTCGTTTCTAGAAAAAGTAGCCAAGCCATCATTTGCTGGTTGTACTCCAGATAAATTTCATCCGGATCTCGAATACGCATAGCCCCTTGAATGAGTTCGCTACCAAAGTGCAGATAACGAACGCCGCCACTCTCCGAAAAAGTAACGGGCTCCATTGACATTGCTAATTCAGTCACAGAATTACTTCGCCCAAACCCTAGCGTTGCGGAATAAACGCATCCAAGGGCTTGCTCCATCGGGGGTATCAAGCCACTCAGGAGGACACCAACTCATTTGTACCGCCCGGAATACACGCTCTGGATGCGGCATCATTACCGTGAATCTACCATCGGGGGTTGTCACGCCAGTAAGACCGCCGGGCGAACCATTGGGATTCATAGGGTAAGACTCAGTAGGATTGCCCTTGTGATCCACAAAACGTAAGGCAGCTAAACCCTGTTGTTGCAATGCCTCAAGATTGCCCTGCTGACTAAAATTAGCAAAACCTTCGCCATGCGCAATTGCAATCGGCAGTTGACTACCAGTCATACCTTGAGTAAAGATTGATGGTGAAGCCATCACCTCAGCCATTACCAAACGTGCTTCATACTGTTCAGATTGATTGCGGGTGAACTTTGGCCAAGCCTCAGCGCCAGGAATAATTCCGGAGAGGTTGCTCATCATTTGGCAACCATTGCATACACCCAAGGCAAAGCTGTCTTGGCGACTGAAGAATGCGGAAAATTGATCACGCAATTGTGAGTTAAATAGAATGGTTTTGGCCCACCCCTCACCAGCCCCCAACACATCGCCATAACTAAATCCACCACAAGAAACCAATCCGCGGAAGTCTTCCAGCCGAGCTTTTCCTGAAAGCAAATCCGACATATGCACGTCGTAGCTATCAAAACCAGCCCAATTCATGGCATAAGCCATTTCTACGTGAGAGTTAACACCCTGCTCTCGCAAGATGGCAACTTTTGGTCTCGCATTTTTGTTAATAAAAGGGGCTGCAACATCTTCCGCAATATCAAACGAAAGCTTTGGAGACATACCTGAATCAGCAACATCATCCAGCAAAGCAAATTCACTATCAGCGCAATCAGGATTGTCTCGTAAGCGTGCAATCTGATAGCTGGTATTGCTCCACATCTTTTGCAATACCTCACGTGGCTCTGCAAATATATTTTTGGCATCTCGCCAAATTTCAATCCGGCCATTGGTATTCGGCTTGGCAATGACATGGCTATAAGCACTCAAGCCAAGCTTTCGCAAAATAGCAAAGACCGCATCACGATCTGCCTTACGAATTTGAATGACCGCACCAAGCTCCTCATTGAATAAAGCCCGCAAGGTTTGTTCGTGACGACGACCCGAGACTTGTTCAGCCCAATTCTTTGCATCACCGTAATCAGGCTCTTGGCCAATATCAACAGCAATCATATCGACATTCATGGAAATACCGCAGTGAGAAGCAAAAGCCATCTCAGCGATACAGGCAAACAATCCGCCATCAGAGCGATCGTGATAAGCCAGTAACTTATCTTCTTTGCGCAATTCGATAACGGCATCAGCTAAGGCCTTGAGATCCTCGGGATGATCCACATTCGGGGCGGATTTTCCTGATTGATTGAGAACTTGAGCCAGAATACTACCAGCCATGCGGTTCTTGCCGCGACCCAAATCTATCAAGATGAGCTCTGTTTCTAGTGCGGCACCAGACTGATCCCGAAGTTTGAGCAATGGCGTAGTCGTTTTACGCACATCTTGCACCGAAGCAAAAGCAGAAATAATCAAGGAAACCGGAGAGACAACCTTCTTGGCTTGATCCCCCTCCTGCCAAGCGGTAGCCATTGATAAGGAATCCTTACCTACAGGAATGGAGATTCCCAAAGCAGGACAAAGATCCATGCCGATAGCCTGTACTGAATCGTATAACTTGGCATCTTCACCCCGTGCGCCGCAAGCTGCCATCCAGTTGGCGGATAACTTAACATCTTCAAGACGACGTACATCAGCTGCAAGCAGATTAGTAATCGCCTCACCAACAGCCATCTTCGCAGCTGCAGGCGCATCAATAACAGCCAATGGCGTCCGCTCACCCATTGTCATTACTTCACCACGATAGCCTTTGTAATCCATGATCGTGACAGCACAGTCGGCTACCGGAACTTGCCAAGGACCAACAAAAGGATCGCGCGCATTTAAGCCTCCAACCGTACGATCGCCGATAGTAATCAAGAAAGATTTACTAGCTACCGTAGGTTGCTGCAATACCCAGGCGATGCATTGAGACAGATCGGCATCAGTTACGTTGAGCTCATCAAAATGCTGTTCAACACGCTTTACATCACGATGCATACGTGGTGGTTTACCAAGCAACACTTCCATTGGCATATCGATCGGCAATGCAGCATCAGAGTCTGTTGACTGTTTACTGTCACTCAATTGCAATTGACGTTCTTGAGTTGCTTCGCCTACTACCGCAAACGGGCAACGCTCACGCTCACACATCGATTTGAGTAAATCGAGATCTTTAGATTCAATAGCCAGAACATAACGCTCTTGAGATTCGTTACACCAAATCTCTGCAGGACTCATACCGCTCTCTTCTAGAGGAACGTTACGCAATTTAAATTGAGCGCCTAAACCCGCGCCATCAGCAAGCTCTGGGAAGGCATTAGATAGGCCGCCAGCTCCAACATCGTGAATGGAAACAATGGGGTTATTCTCACCCATAGCGCGACAAGCATTAATGACCTCTTGCGCACGACGCTCCATCTCTGGATTGCCTCGTTGAACAGAGTCAAAATCTAAATCCGCAGTATTGGTTCCAGTGGCAACTGAACTCCCTGTTGCGCCACCCATGCCGATACGCATTCCTGGTCCACCCAGCTGAACAAGTAAATGCCCTGGCTTAATTTCTTTCTTTGCGGTGTGAATAGCATCAATGCTACCGATACCACCAGCGATCATGATGGGTTTGTGATAGCCGCGACGGACACCTTCTAAGGTTTGTTCAAATACACGGAAATAACCACCCAAAATAGGACGACCAAATTCATTATTGAAAGCGGCGCCACCCAATGGGCCGTCGATCATTATTTGCAAAGGTGTAGCAATGCGCTCTGGTTTGCCGTACTTCTCAGACTCCCACGGCAAATCTGTTCCGGGAATATTCAGGTTAGAAACAGAGAATCCAGTCAGACCAGCCTTAGGCCGACCGCCAATACCGGTTGCGCCTTCGTCGCGAATTTCACCGCCCGCGCCTGTGGAAGCCCCGGGAAATGGGGCAATAGCCGTAGGATGGTTATGTGTCTCCACCTTCATTAGCGTATGAACTAAACGAGTATCTTTTTCGTAACGATGCTCAATGCCTTGCGGGACCCAAGTTTCGGCTTCACAACCAACCATTACTGCTGAATTATCAGAATAGGCAACGATAGTGCCCTCTGGTTGCAATTGATGCGTATTGCGAATCATTGCAAATAATGATTTTTCCTGATCATCGCCATCAATCGTCCAGCTGGAATTAAAAATCTTGTGACGGCAATGCTCGCTGTTTGCCTGAGCAAACATAATGAGCTCTACATCACTAGGATTTCGCTTCAGGCGAATAAAATTTTCAGTAAGGTAATCCACTTCATCATCAGATAAAGCGAGACCCAAGTCCTGGTTTGCTTTATCCAAAGCTGCGCGACCTTCAGTCAACACTGGAATTCGCACCAGAGGGCGATCCTCTAATGTCTGATACAAAACACCCGCTTCGTTGACGTCACTAATCACGGCCTCGGTCATGCGGTCATGAATCGCCGCCATGACAAGTTGCTCTTGATTCGGGCTTAACGCTTTTTTACTCTGCCACGAATATTGAACACCGCGTTCTATACGTAACACGCTCAATCCACACTGCTGAGCAATATCCGTTGCCTTACTCGCCCATGGCGAAACAGTACCAAATCGAGGAATGGCAATAGCGGTATTAAGAGATGAGCCCTTGCTAAACCACGAGCCACCTTCTTTCAGTTGAGCCTCAAAAGGCTGCCCATAAGTCAAAAGACTTTCTAGGACTTCTTTGTCTTTCGCATTGAGCGAAGACTCGGACCAAACAAAATGAAGATATTGAGCCTCGATAGACTCAAGTTGGACACCTTGGGCTGCCAGCGAAGCTAAAAGTCGCTGTTGGCGGAAGGCTGAAAGGGCATTTGCCCCGGGCAAGCAACAGTATGAAGACATCCCTAGATTATAAGGTTTTGATCAAGCCAGGCGACCGCCGCTGAGGCGGATTTGACGATTACACCGTGCAGCCAAGGCTGGATCATGAGTTACCAAAACCAATGTTGAGGAATTCTCACGATTTAGCTCAAAAAGTAGCTCAATTACCCGCTTCCCACTAGCCTCATCCAGACTCCCCGTTGGCTCATCAGCAAATAGGATGGCCGGTTGATTTATAAAGGCCCTAGCCAAGGCGATTCTCTGTTGCTCGCCACCCGATAAGGTATTAGGAAAGTGGCTGGCCCTACTTTGCAGGCCGACCTTTTCAAGCCAAACCTCACCTGCCAACTTAGCCTCAGACTGGGATGTGCCAGATAGCTCAAGCGGCAACATGACATTTTCCAAGGCATTCAAATGTGGGAGGAGTTGAAATGACTGAAAAACAAACCCCACACATTCACCCCTGAGTTTGGCCCTGCCATCTTCGTCCAGCTCGTTGAGATTTTTACCCATGAGCGTCACCTGCCCGACCGAGGGCAAATCTAAGCCAGCCAACATACTTAATAAGGTACTTTTTCCAGAACCAGATGCGCCAATAATGGCGACACTGTCGCCTTGACTGATTTCAAAATCAATGTCGTGCAAAATGGCCAAATCACCATCGGATGTTTTGACAGACTTACCCACATGGTTAGCGGCGATTGATTTAGGCTGATGGCTCATGTGGAAATTTTTCTAGAATGAATAATGCGAATAAATACTTGTAATTTCAAATCATTACTAATGGGCCTATTTTGCCTGTTATTAAGCATTCATTCATGGGCCAACACCAACCCAGTGATTTTAGTACTCGGTGACAGCCTCTCAGCAGAATACGGGCTGCCACGAGGCTCCGGATGGGTCGGCCTGCTACAAGCTCAGTTAAAGCAAGATTCAAGTTCGTGGACGGTATTTAATGCCAGCATCAGTGGCGAGACAAGTTCAGGTGGACTCACTCGATTACCCTTGCTTCTATCCCAAAAGAAGCCCGGCATTGTTATCATTGAACTGGGTGCAAATGATGCCCTTCGCGGGCTTTCGATTTCTCAAACAGATGCCAATTTACGCAGGCTAATCTCTCTAAGCAAGCAATCAGGTGCCAAGGTTTTGCTACTAGGAATGCAAATACCGCCGAACTACGGTCAGGGCTACACAGCTCAATTCAAAGCGCTCTACCCCGCCTTGGCTAAAGAAGAGAAGATTGAATTGCTGCCTTTTTTCTTGGAAGGTGTTGCCACAAGACCGGAGTTATTTCAACCCGATCGAATGCATCCAAATGTGGATGCTCAGGTGCTCCTATTTAAAAACGTATGGGGCTCGATGGCCCCATATCAAAATATACTCAAGCAGACGGGAAAATAATTAGCTGCCAGCCGATCCAGAGTTTGTTTGCTTCAGGGGGTTAATCACCTTAACCCCAGCGCTATTGCGCCAATATGCCATAAACCCAGCAAACTCTGATTGCGCAGCCAGGGCTTGTATCTGTTGCGCCTGGGCCTTGTGAACTTTTGCATCTACGGATGCTGGTTGACGCAATTGATCGATTCGATAAAGGGTTGTACCAACACCAGGATTGGACACAGATACAACAGCAGGCAACTTATCTGCGTTGATGGACATCACATCATCTAGGGACTGACCAACTAAGTTACCAGGCTTGTTCCGTGAAACCCAAATCGGAGCAGCAAAACCAGCGCCACCCTTTGGATCTTTTTCAAGCTCTGCATATTTTTCCGTGGCGGCTGAAACAGCTAACTTCTCAGCAGCGCGCTGGCTAACCTGGCGCTTTACTTCAGCCGATACTTCAGAGAATGGCAAAACTTGTGCTGGGTGCAGTGTCACAACACGAGCTGAAACAAATACGCCGGGAGAAGTTTGCACTGCCTCGATATTGCGTTTATTTCTAAGCGCCTCATCACCGTAGAGTGACTGAACCACTTTGGGGTTTGCTAATGGGTGATCCTTTGATAACCCAGGCGCACCACTGCGAGTCACGCCTTTTTGCGTTTGAATAGAAAGTTTGAGCTTATCCGCAGCCGGCTTCAAACTGTCTGATTGGTCATACGTCAGGTTGGCGAATTGATCGGCCTTCTCGTTAAACGCCTTTGAATCTTCTTTGGAATCCGCCTTAAGCACAATGTATTCAACATCAATAAATTCTGGCTGTTCAAATAACTTCGCGTTAGAGTCATAGAACGCTTGTAACTCCTGGGCACTAGGATTGACCTTACTTAGGTAATCCTTAGCATTAAATTGAAGTGCTTGAACTTGGCGCTCCGTCTCATACAAAGAAGAAACAATCTCAGCAAGTTTTGGATTTGCTAATTCAGTACGGGCAACAGAATTTACCAGCTGCTGAATTTTTAAGTCGAAACTTTGTCCAGCGTAGAACTGCTCTTCATTCATGCCATTGCTCGCCAGCAACTGCTTAAAGCGGGCGTCATCAAACGTACCGTCTTGACGATAAAGCGCACGAATCTGTGGAATTTTTTGTAGGCTATTGACCAACTCTTGTTTGCCAACTTGCAATCGTAGGTCACTCACAGCGAAACCTAAAATTCGTTGCTGCAATAACTCATTCAATATAGCTTGACGAAACGGCAGGCTTTGCGCAATTTGCGCATTGCCACCTACACGCTCAGCTTGGCGTTTAGCAGCTGAATCCACCTCTTGCACAGTGATCGGCTTGCCATTGACCTTGATGACGTCAGTCTCCTTGTCCATGAAGCTGGAATAGCTGGAGATGCCAAACATGGCGAATGATGGAACGATAAACAGCATCAACACAAGCTGCAAAATCTTTTGGTGCTTACGTACGGTATCAAACATGAATTAATCGCTAGGAAATGAAGTCAATGATGCGAGTTTACTAGGCTGAGAGTCTAGGTGATCTAGAGGGCCTGAAAAGAGAAGCAAGTGCGATTTGGGAAACTGGTGGGCGCTGACGGGATCGAACCGCCGACATTCTGCGTGTAAGGCAGACGCTCTACCATCTGAGCTAAGCGCCCCAAATTAATACAGACGAGATTGTAACCTAGAGTGAGAACAAAAGAGGGATTCTTCATCAAATCTTGTAAAAAGAGGTGAGCTAATAGATAAAAAATCCCTCAAATACCAACCAATCTCAATGCTTTAAGGCCTCCGGAGGGGAAATCTTCTCGTTGGCTTTGCTGGCCTCAGCAGCCTTTTTAGCAAGCTCCTCCGGAGTTGGATCCGGCAAGGCGACTGGTTGTCGCTCTAAAGCCAATTCCAACACCTTATCAATCCAACGAACGGGAACTATTTCAATAGCGTTCTTCACGTTATCTGGAATATCGATCAAATCTTTGACATTCTCTTCCGGGATTAACGCCAGCTTGATGCCGCCACGATGCGCAGCTAAAAGCTTTTCCTTGAGGCCGCCAATTGGCAGAACTTCACCGCGCAAGGTAATCTCACCAGTCATAGCTACATCCGAGCGAATAGGAATGCCTGTGAAGACTGACACCAGCGCAGTAGTGATGGCAATACCTGCAGATGGTCCATCTTTAGGTGTAGCACCGTCCGGGAAGTGAATATGAATATCCTTCTTCTCAAACGCCTCATCAGCAATACCAAGCGATCGAGCGCGAGAGCGCACAACGGTTTTCGCCGCCTCAACAGACTCCTTCATGACATCACCAATCGAACCTGTGCGCGTAATAACCCCCTTACCTGGCATTACGGCAGCTTCAATAGTCAACAAATCTCCACCAACCTCGGTCCAAGCCAAGCCAGTAACCTGGCCAACTTGATTTTCCTTGGCAGCTAGACCGAAGTCATACATTCGCACAGATAAGAATTTCTCAAGATTGTCTGCGTTCACCGTAACTGGGGCGGCTTCCTTCTTGAGGAGCAACAACTTCACTACCTTGCGGCAGATTTTGCTAATTTCACGCTCTAAAGAACGCACACCCGCTTCACGCGTGTAATAGCGAATCATGCTACGCACTGCACTTTCCTCGATCTTCAGCTCGTCCTTCTTCAGGCCATTATTTTTAATCTGTTTAGGGATTAAATAATTGGTAGCAATACTGGTTTTTTCATCCTCGGTGTAGCCCGCAAGACGAATAATCTCCAGGCGATCTAACAATGGGCCAGGAATGTTTAAGGAGTTTGATGTGGCAACGAACATCACATCAGATAAATCGAAATCTACCTCAACATAATGATCTTGGAAGGTATGATTCTGCTCGGGATCTAGCACCTCAAGCAAGGCGCTTGCAGGATCGCCGCGGAAGTCCATGCCCATCTTATCCACTTCATCCAAGAGAAATAGTGGGTTACGTACTCCAACCTTGGTAAGGCTAGTCAAAATCTTTCCAGGCATAGAGCCAATATAGGTGCGACGATGTCCACGAATCTCGGATTCATCGCGAACACCACCCAAAGCCATACGCACAAACTTCCGGTTTGTTGCTCGCGCAATCGATTGCCCTAAGGAAGTTTTACCAACACCAGGAGGCCCAACTAAACAAAGAATAGGCGCCTTCACTCGGTCAACACGTTGCTGGACTGCGAGGTACTCTAGGATGCGTTCTTTAACCTTATCAAGACCATAGTGATCCTCGTCCAATACCTTTTCAGCATTGGCTAGATCATTATTGATTTTGGTTTTTTTCTTCCAAGGGAGGTTCACCAAGGTGTCAATGAAATTGCGAATCACTGTTGCTTCAGCAGACATGGGTGACATGAGCTTGAGCTTCTTCAACTCAGACTCAGCCTTCTTCAAGGCCTCCTTAGGCATACGTGCCGCCTTGATGCGCTTCTCAAGCTCTTCAAGATCGGCGCCCTCTTCACCTTCACCCAATTCTTTCTGAATGGCTTTAACTTGCTCATTGAGGTAGTACTCGCGCTGACTCTTTTCCATTTGACGCTTAACACGTCCACGAATACGCTTTTCCACTTGAAGAATGTCAATTTCACTTTCGAGATCAGCCAACAAACTCTCTAAACGCTGAACAACATCAGTCATCTCAAGTAAACGTTGCTTTTGCTCGAGTTTCACTGGCAAATGGGCGCAAATCGTATCCGCCAAGCGGCTTGGATCATCAATCCCACCCAGAGAAGACAAGATCTCCTGAGGAACCTTCTTATTCAGTTTTACGTATTGATCAAACTGCGCCATGATGGCGCGGCGCAAGGCTTCAGTTTCATGGGCATCCAGCGCAGAAATAGCGGTGGGCGTAGCCTCACAGCCGAAATAACCTTGGCTATCTTCAACTTGACTCACCTCAGCGCGCTGAACGCCTTCAACCAGAACCTTTACGGTGCCGTCTGGCAGTTTTAGCATCTGCAAGATGTTGGCAATACAGCCGACTTCATAGAGATCTTCTACGCCAGGCTCATCCTTGGCTGCAGTTTTTTGGGCAACCAAGAGTACATTTTTTCCGGTTTCCATAGCCGCCTCAAGGGCTTTAATGGATTTTGGGCGACCCACAAATAAGGGGATCACCATATGTGGAAAGACCACGACATCCCGCAATGGGAGCAAAGGCAATTGAATAGGTTCAGAGGGTAGTAATAAGTGGCCAGGCATGGGGCAATTCCTCCAAAATAGTCATTCCGTAAAATTCTCTAAAAATGCCGCACCACTACATACGGACATTATTTAGGAATAGGATACTACCTATATGGGTGCCTACCACGGAAAAACAAGGGGGAAAAACGCTAAAAATGTGTAAAAAGTGGTCGAAAACCACTAAAAAAGTGAAAAATTAAGCTTTTTTGCTCAATTCAGCAGATTCTTCGCCTGGTTTGTAGATCAGAATGGGCTTTCCGCCATCCTGAATCGTAGCTTCGTCGATCACTACCTTCTCTACATTCTTTAAAGAGGGTAAGTCATACATCACATCCATGAGGGATCCCTCGAGGATAGAACGCAAGCCTCTTGCGCCGGTTTTACGGGCAATCGCCTTCTTGGCAATTGCAGATAAAGCTGCTGGACGAACCTCCAACTCAGAGCCCTCCATTGTCAGAAGGGCTTGATACTGCTTCACTAACGCGTTTTTAGGCTCAGTCAAAATCTGAATTAAAGCAGCTTCATCGAGTTGCGCCAAAGTTGCCACTACTGGCAAACGACCAATCAACTCTGGAATCAAACCGAACTTAATCAAGTCTTCAGGCTCAACTTCTATCAAGAGATCGCTGACACCGCGGTCATCTTTGCCTGGAACAGTGGCATTAAAGCCAATGCCTGTTTTCGCAGTGCGCTGTTGAATAACCTTCTCTAGACCATCAAAGGCACCGCCACAGATAAATAGGATGTTGGTGGTATCCACTTGCAGGAAATCCTGATTCGGATGCTTGCGCCCGCCCTGCGGAGGAACAGAAGCCATCGTACCTTCAACTAACTTGAGCAATGCCTGTTGAACACCCTCACCCGATACGTCACGAGTAATAGATGGGTTATCTGATTTACGAGAAATCTTGTCGATCTCATCGATGTAAACAATGCCACGCTGCGCTTTTTCGACGTTGTAATCACAAGCTTGCAATAGCTTCTGAATAATATTTTCAACGTCCTCACCTACATAACCAGCTTCGGTCAAAGTAGTTGCATCAGCCATTACAAATGGCACGTCGAGCATTCGGGCAAGAGTCTGGGCTAGTAAAGTTTTACCGGATCCAGTTGGTCCGATCAGCAAAATATTACTTTTCGCCAACTCAACACCATCCACCATGGCCTTAGCCGGGACTTTAGACTCTTTCTTATCGGCAGCCTCTACCGGCTTGCCGTCTTTATCCAACTTCTCTTTTTTTAGCTTTGGTAAATACTGCAAGCGCTTGTAATGGTTATAAACCGCAACAGCCAATGTCTTTTTGGCGTGATCTTGACCGATCACATACTGATCTAAGTTTTCACGAATCTCATGAGGCGTTGGTAAAGAATCGTCGCCATCACTTTTCGGAAGCTTAGCAAGCTCTTCTTGAATGATGTCAGTACATAAATCAATGCACTCATCGCAAATGAAAACGGAAGGACCCGCTATCAACTTCTTCACTTCATTCTGGCTCTTGCCACAGAAAGAGCAATACAGAATTTTGTCGGTGCTAGGAGTGTTGGTATCGCTCAAAATAAATGCCTAATATGTGCAGCGTCTTATTAAGGACGCTTGTCGATAACTTTATCAATCAAGCCATATTCTTGAGCCTGCTCGGCAGACATGAAGTTATCTCGATCAGTATCTTTGGCGATAGTCTCAATGGATTGACCTGTGCGATCAGCCAAAATCTTATTGAGACGTTCGCGCAAATAGAGAATTTCACGCGCTTGAATTTCAATATCAGAAGCTTGACCACGTGCGCCGCCGAGCGGCTGATGAATCATTACGCGGGAGTTAGGCAAAGCATAGCGCTTGCCTTTTTCGCCAGCACACAACAAGAAGGCGCCCATACTGGCAGCCATACCCATGCACAGCGTGCTCACGTGAGGCTTAATAAATTGCATCGTGTCATAGATAGCCAAACCAGCAGAAACGGAGCCACCAGGAGAATTGATATATAGAGAAATTTCTTTATCAGGGTTCTCGCTCTCCAGGAAGAGCAGCTGAGCAATCACTAAATTTGCTGTTTGATCATTTACTTCGCCAACTAAGAACACTACGCGCTCTCTTAGTAAGCGAGAGTAAATGTCATAGGCCCTCTCACCTCTGCCAGAAGTTTCAATCACCATTGGAACCAAACCCAAACCTTTTGGCTCTAAATTCTCAGACTGGAAGTGATTGTGATTCATGTGATTAGACCTTTATTTAATAAATACTCAAGCTTAGTTTAATTTGCTCAACTCTTCGAAGGTGACAGCCTTATCAATCACTTTAGCTTGTGATGTGAAATATTTGATGACGTTATCTTCTAAAACTAAGTTCTCAATATCTTTGAGGCGACTTGGATTGCTGTAGAACCAACGCACCACTTCTTTTGGATCTTCGTATGTAGCGGCTTGCTCATCGATCTCAGCTTTAATTTGATCCGCAGTAGCGGCCAAATTTTGCTGCTTAACCAAATCACTCAAAATCAAGCCGAGACGCACGCGCTTGAGCGCTTGCTCAGCGAAAATTTCAGCAGGAATTGGCGCATCTTTTGCATTAGGAACGCCTCGTTGCATTAAGTCTTGACGAGCTGACTGAACTAAACGCTCTTGCTCTTGCGCCACTAAAGACTTGGGCGCATCCAATTCGCATAAGCTATTGAGCTTGTCCATTACTTCGCTCTTTAACAAGGACGTAATACGACGTTTTGTTTCACGGTCCAGATTCTCTTTAACTTCTTCGCGCATCTTAGCAACGCCACCCTCAGTCACACCGAGAGACAATGCAAACGCATCATCAACGGCTGGCAGATGAGCCCAGTTCACTGACTTCACAGTGATTGTGAATTCAGCTGTTTTACCGGCAACATCTTTGCCATGGTAATCCGCTGGAAAGCTTAATGGGAAGGACTTGCTCTCACCTGCTTTGAGGCCCAAAGTAGCCGCTTCGAATTCAGGAAGCATGCGACCTTCACCGAGAACATACTCAAAGTTTTCAGCCTTGCCGCCAGCGAATTCAACACCATCGATCTTGCCAACAAAATCAATGACGACTTGATCGCCATTTTGAGCAGCAGTGTTTGCACCGCCATCGCCATGGGCACCAGCTTCACCACGTGGGTGGTAGTGCACTTGCTGTTTGCGCAATACATCTAATGCGCGATCAATTTCCGCATCGGAGATATCGGTTACGTATTTGGTTACTTCTGCTTTGCTGAAATCGCCAATTTTGACTTCTGGCAACACTTCAAAGAACACATCAAAAACAATCTTGTCTGCGTCTAACTCACTCTTTGGGTCAAGACGTGGCTGACCAGCCAAAAGAATATTTTCCTTCTTAGCCAATTCAAAAAAGAGTTCAGAGGCTTTATCGAACTGGAGCTCAAAATCCACTTGCATGCCATATTGCTTTTCAACCATGGCCTTTGGTACTTTGCCTGGACGGAAGCCTGGAGCCTTCATGGTTTTACCCAATTTGGCCAATTGGGCTTCTTTTGCCTTAGCCAAATCGGCACGAGCGAACTCTAAGGTCACTTTGCGGTCTAACTGACCTAAATTTTCTATCTGCACAGCCATTCTCGTCTCTTAATTGAAAATCAGAATATGTGAAGCCCAAGCCAAGTAGCTATCTTGTGGTGCGAGGAGGGGGACTCGAACCCCCACACCATTTCTGGCGTCAGGACCTAAACCTGGTGCGTCTACCAATTTCGCCATCCTCGCGCGAATTCCGCAAACACTACCGAGCTAGACTTCACTCTAAAGACCGTAATTCTACAATGCTTAGCGGTTTTGGAGGATCTTTTAGGCCTTATAGAGCAAAGCAACCGCATGAACAGCTATGCCCTCGCCCCGCCCTAAATGGCCCAGAGATTCATTCGTTTTGGCTTTCAGGTTGACATGGCTTGGGGTTACCGCCAAATCTGCAGCGATATTACGTACCATCTCCGGCAAAAAAGTAGCCAATTTAGGCTTTTGACAAATGATCGTTGCATCAACATTTCCAACCTGAAAACCTGCTGCCTGGATCTTCTGTAAAGCCGCTCTAAGCAAAATCCGGCTATCCATATCCTTGAATTGAGGGTCGGTATCCGGAAAAAGTTGGCCAATATCGTTCAATCCGGCCGCACCAAGCAGCGCATCCGTTAGCGCATGTAACAAGGCGTCAGCATCAGAATGGCCCAATAGACCTTTGTCATTAGGGACATGAACGCCACCTAAAATCAATTTGCGATCAGAGACCAGGGCGTGAACGTCGTAACCTTGGCCGATTCTGAACTGGGGGATATGGGGTGTGCTTTGAGTCATTGAAAATCTTTATTTATGGGGCTCTTGACTGCAGAATAGTTTGCATCAATTCCCAGTCGGCCGGATGAGTCACTTTGAAATTGATTGTTGCGCCCTCAACCAAAAGGGGTCTAGCGCCAGTCAATTCCATAGCACTGGCTTCATCAGTAATATCAGCCTCTAATCTGATGCCATTTTCAATAGCATCATGCAGCGCCTTCAAGCCAAACATTTGCGGGGTCTGAGCCTGCCAAAGGTGGTCACGAGAAATAGTCTTTTCAGCCCGAGTTGGGTTGCCTGCAATAGCGGAGGTGCTATCAGCTCTTTTTAAGGTATCAGCCAATGGCATGGCAAGCAAACCACCCTCACCCGCCTGCTGAACAGCAGTTAGCAATTTCTGAATTAATGCCGGGGAGATTCCAGGTCGTGCCGCATCATGCACCAATACCCAATCATTTTCTGAAATACCCGCCTTAAGCATCTCAGCCAGCGTATTTCTGACGGTTTCTTGCCGAGTTGAGCCACCAGTGGCTAAGAAATGCAGTGGTTTTGCACTATCGGAGAGTTGACCAAGGATGGGGTTGTCAATGAATCCAGGGCTTACACCAACCCAAATGGATGTAATTTCAGGAGTTGCCTTAAAAGCATCTACAGCATAAGACAGCATCGGCCTGCCAGCTAGCGATTGAAATTGCTTTGGTAAGTTGCCACCAAGACGAGATCCGCTGCCTGCGGTAGGCAACAAGGCATGGCACTTTGGCAAGCGCTGCTGCGATTGAATTCCTTGGTTCATACCTGATTCTATAATGAGCCAAGATGTCTGATGCATTAAAACCTGTACCCCCCATACCTGCACCGCGGGCTGGGCAGCGCTTTACCTTTTCAGGGTTGGTCGGATCATCCGATGCAGCGCTGATTGCTCAATCCGCCCTTCGTTACCGCGCAGACTTCTCGGTGATGGTGATATTTTGCGCACAAGCCCAAGAGGCGCAGCGCCTGCTCGAAGAAATTCCTGCTTTTGCCCCACAGCTGAAAACCCGCTTATTGCCTGACTGGGAAATCCTGCCTTACGACCATTTTTCTCCACACCAGGATTTAGTATCAGAGCGTCTTGCAACTCTATATGAATTGCTCAATGGTAGTTGCGATATTGTTTTAGTCCCCGTGACTACCGCACTTCAAAAGCTTGGGCCACCCAACTTTTTATCCGGCCACACCTTTTTCTTTCGTCAAGGCGACAAACTCAACGAGGCAGCATTAAAACTACAGCTTCAGCAAGCTGGCTACGACCCCGTTAGCGCAGTCATGCGCCCAGGCGAATACAGTATTCGCGGAGGATTGATAGACCTATTCCCCATGGGATCCAGTCTGCCATATCGCCTAGATCTGTTTGGCGATGAAATTGAACAAATCCGCGCGTTTGATCCGGATACGCAGCGAAGCCTATATCCAGTCAAAGAGGTTCGCTTGCTGCCGGGTCACGAATTCCCATTTGATGATGCCTCTCGCACCGCCTTTCGTGGTCGTTGGCGTGAGGTATTTGAAGGTGATCCCACTAGATGTTCTATCTATAAAGATATCAACTTAGGCATTCCAAGTGCTGGCATCGAATCATACTTGCCACTCTTCTTTGAAGAGTCATCCAGTGTTTTTGATTATTTCCCACGCTCTGGCGATCCCGTTTGGATCGTTAGCATTGGCGATATTGAGGAATCAATTAAAAGCTTTTGGAAAGATACTCTTTCACGCTATGAATTCTTAAAGCATGATCTTGATCGCCCTATTCTTCCGCCAAATGAATTGTTTCTTGATGTTGATGAATTCTTTACCGCTGCAAAACCGAATGCTCGCTTAGTTCTAGACAAAGAAGCAAAAGAAGCTCCGCAATTTTTAGCAGTCCCTGACCTATCAATCCATCGCCGCGATACAGATCCGATTAATCGTCTGCGTGCATTGGTATCAAAAGAAAAAACGAGAATCTTAATCTGTAGTGACAGCGCTGGACGCAAGGAATCCATTCGGCAATTGTTTGAGGAAAGTAATGATGTCTCGGGTCAGAGCGGCAAGCCCCTCTATCCATTAAAGCCAGAAAGCTTCGACGGCATAGCTGACTTCATCAAGAGTAATTCCTTATTTGGTCTAGTAACCGCCCCACTATTTAATGGCTTTACTTGGCCCTCTGAAAATCTCATTGTTGTCACAGAAGCGGAGTTATTCACAGCGACTGCGCGCCAACGTCGTAAAGGCAAGGATAGCGAAAGTGCTGATCCGGATATGCTGTTTAAGGACCTGTCTGAGCTCAAGATTGGTGATCCAGTAGTGCACTCTGACCATGGAATTGGTCGCTATCAAGGTCTTGTTCTGCTCAATTTGGCGCCGCCAAAAGAAGAGCCTATTTTTGAGGAATTCTTGCACTTGGTCTACGCCAAAGATGCCACCTTGTATGTGCCTGTGCAGCAACTACAAATGGTCACGCGCTACGCAGGCTCCGATCCAGACTCAGCACCCCTCCATCAATTAGGCTCAGGCCAATGGGATAAGGCAAGACGAAAGGCTGCCCAACAAATTCGAGATACTGCGGCGGAGCTATTAAGTCTTTATGCAGCTCGCGCCATCCGCAAGGGTCATGCTTTTGAATTCTCGGCCCATGATTACGCAGCCTTTGCTGAAAGCTTTGGTTTTGAAGAAACTCCCGATCAAGCCAATGCCATTGCAGCAGTCATAGGCGATATGACTAGCGGCACTCCAATGGATCGCTTGGTGTGCGGTGATGTCGGCTTTGGCAAGACCGAGGTTGCTTTGCGCGCCAGCTTTGTAGCGGTAATGGGTGGCAAACAAGTAGCGATCTTGGCGCCAACAACATTACTTGCAGAGCAACATGTCGCAACCTGGAAAGATCGCTTCGCTGACTGGCCGGTACGCATTGTCGAACTCTCTCGCTTTAAGACCGCCAAAGAAATTAACGCTGCTTTAGAGGGGATTGCTAAGGGTGAAGCAGACATCATCATTGGCACACATAAATTACTATCCAAAGAAACACAATTTGCCAATTTAGGATTAGTGATTGTTGATGAAGAGCACCGTTTTGGTGTGCGCCAAAAAGATGCTCTCAAAGCCCTTCGTGCCGAAGTCGACATATTGACTTTGACGGCCACGCCAATTCCAAGAACATTGGGGATGGCAATGGAAGGATTACGGGAGTTCTCCGTAATTGCTACTGCACCTCAAAAGCGTTTAGCGATTAAAACGTTTGTGAGGCGTGAAGGTGATGGCGTTATTCGCGAAGCAATCTTGCGTGAAATTAAACGTGGTGGCCAGGTGTATTTCCTGCATAACGAAGTTGAGACTATTCAGAACCGCAAGCATGCGCTACAAGAATTAATTCCGGAGGCTCGCATCAGCGTTGCCCACGGACAAATGCATGAGCGAGAATTAGAATCCGTCATGCGTGAATTTGTCACACAACGAACCAACATCTTGTTGTGCACTACTATTATTGAAACCGGTATTGACGTCCCTACGGCCAACACCATCATCATGCATAGAGCAGATAAGTTTGGTCTAGCTCAATTGCATCAATTACGAGGTCGCGTTGGGCGCTCACACCATCAAGCCTATGCTTACCTACTCGTCCCCGATCCAGAGGCGCTAAGCAAACAAGCACAACTGCGTTTAAATGCCATTCAAGCGATGGAAGAATTGGGTTCAGGCTTTTATTTAGCGATGCACGATTTAGAAATTCGTGGCGCTGGCGAAGTTTTAGGCGACAAACAATCCGGCGAAATTCATGAGATTGGCTTTCAGCTGTATACGGAAATGCTTAATCGCGCAGTAAAGTCCTTAAAGAGCGGGAAAGAACCTGATCTGCTATCGCCACTACAAGCCACTGCCGACGTTACCCTTGGTGTCCCAGCCCTTCTGCCTAATGACTACTGTCCTGACGTGCACGAGCGACTCTCACTATACAAACGATTTGCTGGAACAAATGACTTCTCTGAGCTCATGGGATTACGAGAAGAGTTAGTGGATCGCTTTGGCGATCTACCCGATCAAGCGAAATCGCTTTATGAAACCCACCGTTTACGCCTAGAGATGACCGGATTTGGCATCAAGAAGATTGATGCGACCCCTGTATCGATTCAAATTCAGTTCATCCCCAATCCACCCATTGATCCGATGAAAATCATTCAATTGATTCAATCGTCAAAATATATTCAGCTCAACGGCCAAGATAAGTTGAAAGTTCTCCCCCAAAAGGAACGGGATTTTGAGAAGCTAGAGCAACGTCTTGAGCATATCCGCAAAATACTTCGCAGCTTGAATGAATCCGCCATGCTAACGACGGCTCAAGCAAATTAACCAAAGCAATCCTATGTCAAAGCATCTCACCCTTGTCGCCCTATCTAATGAGTCCATCAGCCTAGAACTCTCTAAAGCGCTCTCTAATCACGCTCAGATACTCGGAATTGAGCTGGAGACAATCAATGGTGCCGCCAAACATGGCTCTTATTTCTCGCAGCGATGGAGCAGTAGCAAGACTCTGCTACCAGAAGCCAAAATGGCGATGAGAGAGATCGCCCTAAAGCATGGATCGGATCTAGCCTTTTTATCCCCCGGATTTAAGCCGCTGGATACCAAAGTGTTAGCGATGGATATGGATTCAACCCTGATCAATATTGAATGTATTGATGAGATCGCCGACTTCACAGGCAAAAAAACGGCAGTATCAGAGATCACAGAAGCTACTATGCGCGGCGAAATCAAAGACTTTAAAGAGAGCTTACGTCGGCGAGTCGCCTTATTAGAAGGGGTCTCCGCTGAAGTGCTGGAATCCGTTTACAGAGAGCGCTTACGACCAAACCCCGGTGCCAAAGAGCTATTGGCCGGCGCTACCGAGCGCGGACTCTACACGCTACTAGTCTCAGGCGGCTTTACCTTCTTTACTGAAAAGTTACGTCTGGAGTTGGGATTCAAACAAGCGCAAGCCAATACCTTAGAAATTGTCGATGGCAAACTCACCGGCAAAGTAATCGGCGAGATTGTTGATGGCGCCGCGAAGGCGGCTTATCTTGATCAAGCCTGCAACTTCATGGGCTGCCAAAAACATCACTCCATCACCATGGGCGACGGATCCAATGACCTTCCCATGATGCATGGCTCAGGCATCAGCATTGCCTATCGAGCAAAGCCAATCGTCAAAGAAAAAGCCGACGCGGCTTTTGACCGTGTCGGCTTGGATGCTGCCTTACTGCTAATCGCTTCATAGTCGACTAGCTATGAGCTGGGGCGCTGCCTTTATTTATAGGCGCTCGAAAATAGTTGCAATACCCTGTCCACCACCAATACACATGGTGACCAGTGCGTATTTACCTTGAACGCGTTGTAGCTCATGAATTGCCTTGGTCGCAATCGCAGCGCCAGAACAACCAATTGGGTGACCCAAAGCGATAGCGCCGCCATTCACGTTGGTTTTAGCTGGATCCAATCCCAAGCCTTTCATCACTGCCAATGCCTGAGCAGCAAATGCTTCGTTGGATTCAATAACATCAATTTGATCCAGTTTTAAACCAGCACGCTCAAGTGCAATTTTCGTAGCCGGAATCGGGCCTTCGCCCATGATGTGGTTTGGAACGCCAGCGACCGCGTAAGAAACAAGGCGGGCGATCGGCTTGTGGCCAGCCTTCTTCGCAGTTTCTGCATCAGCCAATACAAAGAATGCGGCACCATCATTGATGCCAGATGCGTTACCCGCTGTAACACTACCACCCTCTTTTTTGAAGACCGCCTTCATCTTGCCCAAGGTTTCCATGGTGGTGTCAGGTTTGCAATGCTCATCCGTATCGAACACAACATCACCTTTACGTGTTTTGATAGTGATGGGAACGATTTGAGATTTGAAGCGACCCTCTTTGATTGCATTGGCGGCGCGACGATGAGACTCTACTGCCAGCGCATCCTGCTCTTCGCGAGTCAGCTTCCATTTTTCAACCAAGTTCTCCGCTGTTACGCCCATATGACCAACACCAAATGGATCGGTTAACACGGATACCATTAAGTCGAGCATTTTGGTATCACCCATACGTGCACCGCTGCGCATCGCTGGAGAACCATACATACCGCGTGACATGACCTCGACGCCACCACCAATACCGTAGTCACAGTCGCCCAACATAATTTGCTGAGCAGTCGTCACGATTGCTTGAAGGCCAGAGCTACAGAGGCGATTCAACGCCATCGCTACAGATTCCATTGGAAGGCCCGCCTGAATTGAGGCGACGCGCGCAACATAGGCATAACGATTATCTGTAGGAATCGTGTTTCCAACTGTCACATAATTAATCAGCGCTGGATCAACTCCAGAGCGGGCAACCGCTTCTTTCATCACAATCCCGCCGAGCTCAGATGGCTCAAGGCTGCTTAGCGATCCATTGAAAGCACCAATTGCTGAACGTACAGCACTTAATACGACGACATCACGACTCATATCAATCCCCTTAGCTGTGCCTTGTTAGGCTAATTTATGGTCTTGAATACAGACCCAAATACTGTTTTTATTCCAATAGTCAAGTTTCGGCTATTAGGTCATGCCCTTGGGAGCTAATCACCGTAACCTTGATGATTTCACCTGCTCTGTAGCGTTTTGATGGCTTACTGGGCGGTAAAACCCTTACTAAGCCGTCAATTTCTGGGGCATCACCGATGGTTCGACCTATACCGCCCGACTCATCGACCCTATCAATCAATACTTGAATACGTTTGCCTATTTTTTTAGCAAGTCGTTTAACAGAGATTTCTTCAGCCTTAGCCATAAAACGAGCCCGCCTCTCTTCTCGAATGGCATCAGGGATGGGATTTGCAAGCTCATTGGCAGTAGCGCCATCAACCGGCGAATACGCAAAACAGCCTGCACGATCAATTTGAGCCTCTTCCAAAAAGTCCAGAAGGTATTGAAACTCTTCGTCGGTCTCACCCGGAAATCCAGCAATAAAGGTACTGCGGACCACTAGATCTGGACAGGCGTCGCGCCATGACTGAATGCGATCTAAGTTCTTTTCACCGCTCGCGGGACGCTTCATGCGTTTTAGAACATCAGGATGAGCGTGTTGCAAGGGGATATCTAAATATGGCAACACACCATAACCATGATCAGAGAACTCAGCCATCAAAGGGAGAATATCGTCCACATGAGGATATGGATAAACATAATGCAAGCGGACCCATGCCTGGTGCTCGCGGGCGATTTGATTCAAAGCATTCACCAAGTCAAACATCCGCGTTTTAATGGGCTTGCCGTCCCAAAAGCCAGTGCGGTACTGAATATCCACACCATAGGCGCTCGTATCTTGAGATACCACCAACAACTCTTTTACGCCAGACTCAAAAAGTCTTTTTGCTTCGAGCAATACCTCGCCAATGGGGCGTGAAACTAAATCACCCCTTAAGCTTGGAATGATGCAAAAAGTGCAACGGTGATTGCAGCCTTCGGATATTTTGAGATAGGCGTAGTGCTTTGGAGTGAGCTTGACACCGACTGGTGGCAATAAATCCGTAAACGGATCATGTGGCTTAGGCAGATGCTCATGAATTGCCTGCATCACCTCATCAGTAGCATGCGGCCCCGTCACGGCCAGAACCTTAGGGTGAATGCTTTGAATCAAATCCGTACCATCAGCATTCTTGCGTGCGCCGAGGCAACCCGTAACAATCACTTTGCCATTCTCAGCAAGAGCCTCGCCTATAGCAGCAAGACTCTCTTCTACGGCTGAATCAATAAAGCCGCAGGTATTGACTACTACGAGATCGGCACCAGAATAATCTTTAGCTGTCTCATAACCCTCAGCACTCAGTTGCGTGAGAATAAGTTCAGAGTCAACCAAAGCCTTGGGACAGCCCAAGGAAACAAAACCTACTTTTCCAGCCACAACTATTCTTTTTCTGTTTTGTTAGGCGGTGTAAACGGGAAGCCGCTAAAGATCGCTGGTGAATTTTGCATTTGCTCTTGCATTTTCACAAACAGGTCCTTGCTCTGCTCCATATAGTTACCCATCAAACCCTGCATTAATGGATTCTGAAGGTTCAACATTTTTGCCCACGCCTCTGGAGTACTGCCAGCCCCCAAACCCTGAGTTTGGTCACCGAGCTTATTGTGAATATCCACAAAAGACTGCATTGTCTTCTCTAGATAACTTCCCATTAAACCCTGCATAGAGTTTCCATAGAAGCGAATAATTTGAGAGAGCATTTGGGTTGAGAAAACTGGTGCACCGCCAGCCTCTTCTTCCAAAATAATTTGTAACAAAATATTGCGTGTTAAGTCATCTTCAGTTTTGGCATCAACCACACTAAAAGCATCGCCAGACATCACCAAATTTTTGATATCAGCTAGCGTCACATAAGTACTGGTTTGGGTGTCATATAAACGACGATTGGGATATTTTTTAATGAGACGACTCTCGCCGGTCTTCTTAGAACGTGTAACCATATGTTTTCCTAACTCTCGATACTGCAACGCAACATCGACATAGTTTATCCCTAGTTTGGCCTAAAGGTAAATATGCCGACGAGCGAACAACAAAAACAGCGAAATTTACGTGGTTTAACCCGTATGAAGGCCACCATTTAGCGAGAAGTCAGCTCCAGTGGCGTATCCACCATCATCGGATGCAATCCAACAGCAAATAGAGGCGATCTCTTCTGGGGTGCCAAGACGTTTAACTGGAACGCCAGCGACAATCTTTTCCAAGACATCCTCGCGAATCGCTTTGACCATGTCGGTACCAATATAGCCAGGGGAAACCGTGTTCACAGTAACACCCTTGGACGCCAATTCTTGTGACAGGGCCATCGTGAAACCATGCAAGCCAGCTTTGGCGGTTGAGTAATTGGATTGTCCAAACTGCCCTTTTTGACCGTTTACTGAGGAAATATTGATAATTCGACCCCAACCGTTATCTGCCATGCCATCAACAACCTGCTTTGTGACATTAAATAAGGAATTAAGGTTGGTATCGATCACCGCCTTCCATGCATCCGGAGTCATTTTGCGGAATACGCTATCACGCGTAATACCGGCGTTATTGACTAATACATCTACACGCCCTACTTCTGCCTTCACTTTATCGAACGCGGCGACCGTGCTATCCCAATCGGAAACATTTCCCTCGGAGGCGATGAAGTCATAACCCAGGGCTTTCTGCTCTGCAATCCAACGATCCTTGCGCGGTGAATTAGGGCCACATCCAGCAATTACCTTAAAACCATCCTTTGCTAGGCGCTGACAAATAGCAGTACCAATACCACCCATACCGCCGGTTACATATGCAATCTTTTGAGACATGTGTTTCCCCTTGTAAAAATATTATGAAGTAGCTGCTGTTGCTTTTTCTTTCACGTACTTACCAGGCGCAGCTTCTAGTTTTTTGTACCGTGCATTGCCAAACGTTTTGCTGGCCTTAATCTTTTTGCCACCAAACTGTTCTAACCATTGAGCGTAGTTGGGCCACCAACTACCCTTGATATCTTTCGCGGCCGCCAACCATTCATCGGCGGTTTTGGCTAACTTATTATTTTCAAAATAATGGCGCTTATTTTTAGCTGGCGGATTAATCACGCCAGCGATATGTCCAGATGCGCCTAATACAAATCGGTTTTTGCCCTTCAGAGTATGCGTTGATTCATAAGCAGATTTCCAAGGAACAATATGATCATCGTGCGAGGCATAAATATATGCAGGCACAGTAATCTTGCCCAGATCAACCTTCTCGCCACATACAGTTAGCTTGCCCGGTTTGATCAAATCATTTTGCAGATAGGTATGACGCAAGTACCAGCAATACATGGGTCCAGGAAGATTGGTTGAGTCACCATTCCAGTACAGCAGATCAAATGGCGGCGGAGAATTTCCTTTGAGATAGTTCTCCACGACATAGTTCCAAACTAAATCGTTTGGACGCAGGAATGAAAAGGTATTACCAAGATCAAGTCCAGACATCATGCCGTAGTTACCAGCCTCGCCGCCAATAGTGCTCTCACGCAACTTCACCATGCCCTCATCAATGAAGACATCTAAGATGCCTGTATCACTGAAATCCAACAGGGTAGTTAATAGAGTCAGACTCGCGACGTAATCTTTCTTACGCGCAGCTAAGACCGCCAATGCGGTTGAAGTGAGTGTTCCGCCAACACAAAATCCCAGCACATTAATTTGATCGGTTGCGCCAATATCCCTAACCACTTCTATTGCCTTAATAACGCCTTCACCAACGTAGTCATCCCAAGTGATCTTTGACATCGAGGCATCTGGGTTCTTCCAGGAGACCAGGAATACTGTATGTCCTTGTTCAACCATATAACGCACTACCGAATTATCTGGCTGCAAATCGAGAATGTAATACTTGTTAATGCAAGGCGGCACCATTAAGTAGGGGCGCTCATAAACTGTGTCGGTTAATGGCGTGTATTGAATGAGTTCAAATAAATCGTTGCGGTAAACAACTTGACCTTCTGTGGTCGCGATATTTTTACCAACCTCAAAAGCACTCTCATCGGTTTGTGAAACTTTGCCTTTTTTCAAGTCACCCAATAAATTCACAATCCCGTTTTGAATGGATTGGCCTTGGGTGCTAATAATGTTCTCAAGAACCTCTGGATTAGTAGCAATGAAATTGGCTGGCGATAATGCATCAATCATTTGTTCTGTGGTGAACAAAATTTTGACTTTAGTTTTTTCATCTGCGTCTACAGCTTTTGCAAGCGCAAGGAGATGTTTGGAGTTCAGCAAATAAGTTGCCGCAATCATCTTGCTCCAAGCTGAATGCCAAGCCTTTCCAGAGAAGCGACGATCTTTTACTTCAATACCATCAGGATTAGTAGCAAGATGAGCCAGCTCGGTGAAGTATTCATTTTGAATTTCTGACAAACGCTCTGGTGGAATTAATGCCATATGTTGCGGCGCCAAAGATGGCGCAACACCTGAATTCATGCCTGGAAACATATTGATCTCGTAAAGTTGTAGAGACCATTCTCCTTCTATAAGGCTTGAAGGGTTATACGCACTAACCCTAGCCTTAGGGCTAAGCTAGTAATAACCCCGAGATTATTTCTCGGAGGAAATCCAAATCAAAGAAGCAAAACGCCCCGTGACCTGATCGCGACGGTAGGAAAAGAAATGAGCCCTGTCTACGACAGTGCAAAGCCCCCCGCCCTGGATGCTATTAATACCTAATGACCGTAAGCGGTCTTGAGCTAAGAGATAGAGGTTGGCTAAATATTTCCCGGGGCTAGCAGGAATAGGTATAAATGCAGCCGTTAGATCGGAATGGCTCTGACCTAAAAAGACATCGACTACATCTTGACCCACCTCGAACGCCTGAGGCCCGATAGCCGGACCCATCCAAACCAATATATCTTGAGGCAACAAACCAGGAGACAGGGCACGCATTTCCTGAACGGTATTTTCCAATACTCCAGCGCTAAGACCCCTCCACCCAGCATGCGCAGCACCAACAACATCGCCGGCACGACTAGAAAATAAAACTGGCAGGCAATCAGCCGTCAAGACTACCAAAACATCATTTGGGTAGTTGCTTACAGAGGCATCTGCTTCATATGGTTGAGCGCCTTGCAATGCTCTCGATGCGGGGGTGCTCACTTGGGTGCCATGAACCTGCTTTAGCCACTGAGGCTCAGCGGGCAGTACACCCCTCAAAATTTCGCGATTTCTCAAAACATCATTCAAATCATCCCCAGCATTCAGGCCGAGGTTGAATGAGTCAAATGGTGGCTTACTGACTCCTCCGACCCTCGTCGTAAAGGCTGCTTTAACACCAGCCGGCAACAACCAGTCGGGAGATTGATGTAGAGCGAGAGACTTAGTCACGGTGATCATTGTGAATAGAGGCCATTAATGCCTCCTCTTTGGGGAGATCTTGCTCCCCCATAGAGACCTGGTGAAGTAAGCCCATTAAATCTTCGGGAGGCAACTTGAACCATGTCATCCACTCAGAAGTGCTTGGATGTTGCAAGCTCAAGGCGTAGGCATGCAAAGCCTGACGCTCGAAAGGGAGTGATTTAGCTACGCCTGGCGTTCGTTTACGGTAAACCGGATCTCCCAACAAGGGAAAGCCAAGGGATTCGAGGTGAACACGGATTTGATGAGTGCGACCGGTTTCTAGTCTGCACTCTAAGAGTGCAACTGGGGAGTCTAAATAAGAACCTTTAGCCAATCGACGGAACAAGGTGGCCGCGGGCTTGCCTTGGGGGGAGCCAGCAGCCATTTTGAGCCTATCCCGTTGATCACGCCCCACCGAGGCAAGAACCTTCCCTTGGGATGGAGCTTCACCCCATACCCAGGCTAAATAACGACGACCTACGGTTCTATCTTGAAGCTGCCTAACCAATGAAGTCTGAGCAGTATCTGTTCGGGCCACAACCATTAACCCGGAGGTGTCCTTATCCAATCGATGGACAATCCCTGCTCGGGGGAGATTCTTGAGCTCTGGAAAACGATGCAGTAAGCCATTGAGCAAGGTGCCCGTCCAATTGCCAGCCGCGGGATGCACTACCAGCCCAGCCGGCTTATTAATCACAATAATGGCTGAATCCTCATAAATCACATCCAATGGGATATCTTCTGGAGCAAAAGCATATTGCTCCGGCATTTCTTGGGGGAAGACCTTCACGCTTTCCCCGCCACGCAGTAAATACCTGGCTTTAGTGACTTTTCCATCAACCGTAACAGCGCCAGCCTCAACCCAGGCTTTTAGGCGATTACGGGAATAATCAGGCAAAGCGCCGCCCAGATACTTATCTAAACGCTCGCCAGAGACCTCATCGGGTATTTCTAGGGCAATGAAATCCTCTTCATCGATATAATCAATGGGATTCGAATCGGGAGTATGCGGCAATGCCACGCTTAAAGAGCCTTTTAGTTATGTCGGACGTTATTACAGACGCCAGTTTAAGGCTTGCTGCCATTTTGAAGTCATCTTCTAAAAAATCCATCCTTGCCCTGCTGCTTGGCGCCAGCGTTAGCACCCTCTTATTAAGTGGCTGTGCCGGTAGCGATGGCACTAAAGACGATAGCGATCTTTGGTCCGAAACAAAGCTTTACTCAGAAGCTAATGAAAAGCTAAACGACGCTGATTACGCTAAGTGCGGCAAATACTTTGAGAAATTAGAAGGCCGTTTCCCGTTTGGCCCTTACTCGCAACAAGCGCAAATCAATGCTGCCTATTGCTACTGGAAGGGTCAAGAGCAAGCGCAAGCTTTGGTGGCAATTGATCGCTTCATTAAGCTGCACCAAGGCAGCCCAAATTTAGATTATGCCTATTACCTCAAGGGACTCATTAGCTTTAATGATGACTTGGGTTGGCTTGGAAAATTCACTGGTCAAGATCTCAGTGAGCGCGATCCTAAAGCGGCTAAAGAGGCTTTTGAATCATTTAAGGTGGTTGTAGAGAGATTTCCGGATAGTAAATATGCGCCAGATTCTTTAGACCGCATGCGCTATATCGTGAACTCCCTAGCAGAAGCAGATGTCATCGTTGCACGCTTTTACTATCAGCGCGGCGCTTATCTCGCATCCGCAAACCGTGCACAACTAGTAATTCATGATTATGATCGCGCGCCTGCAGTAGAGGAAGCGCTCTATTTGCTAGTAAAGTCTTACGAAAAGTTGGGAATGACTGATTTAAGTAATGACTCATTAAGAGTATTCAAACTGAACTTCCCAGACAGTCAAATGATGGTCACAGGCCAACGCGTTCAAAAAGAGCGCAGATGGTGGCAAATCTGGAACAAATAATTGTGTTGGGGTAATTTGGCTTACCGAATTACCCTGCTCATTATTCAGTAACAACCGGCACACGAGGCGCCAAAGCGCAAATCAACTCGTAACCAATCGTTCCACTCATTTGAGCAACATCATCTACAGGCACCTCGCTACCCCATAACTCAACAACACTGCCAATTTTTGCATTGGGGGCGTCGCGTAAATCAATCGTCAACATATCCATAGATACTTGACCAACGATGGGGCAAACTACGCCGTCATTATCACTGCCTGCGCCTTCAACCCAGACCGGCGTTCCGTCCTGAGCATGTCTAGGATAGCCATCGGCATATCCACAAGCAATCACCGCAATACGCATCTCTTCTGGGGCTTCAAAGCGACCGCCATATCCAACGCGGTCACCCTTCTGAAGAGTCTGTATATCAATAATTTCACTGCGAAGTTGCATTACCGCCTGAAAATCAGATCGCACGATATCGGCATAACTACCCGTTGGAGAAACTCCGTATAACAAGATTCCAGGCCTTACCCAATCGCTTGGCACATTACGGTGCCATAAAATGGCTGCTGAGTTAGCCAATGATGTTGGCGCTGAAAGCCCTTCGATAGCACCCTCAAAACACTCAAGCTGCTCGCCCACGCTTGGCGAACGATCCACCTGATCAGCATTGGCAAAATGCGTCATGTGATGCAAATGGCATCCAACTGAATGAAGGCGATGAAAAGCGGTGCGGTATTCATCAGGCTTGAATCCCAAGCGATTCATCCCCGAATTTAGCTTCAAGAAAACATCGATTGGCTGGCTGGAATGGTGTTGATATGACTCAAGCCATTGAACTTGCTTTTCGCTGTGAACAACCAGGTCACAATGCAACTGCGCCGCAAGGGTCAACTCTTCTCTCTGAAATAGCCCCTCCAACAGCAAGATGCGTCCACGCCAACCATGATCCCTCAGCCATTGCGCATCAGCAATATCAAGCAGGGCAAATCCATCAGTCGATTCAAGCCCTTTTATAGCTGCTTCGATGGTGTGGCCATAGGCTTTTGCCTTAATAACCGACCAAATCTTAGATTGCGGGGCGAGTTCACGAATTCGGTTTAAATTATGACGAAAGGCCTCGGTGCGAATAGATGCCAAAATTGGCCTATTAATCAAGCGATTAGCTGATAAGCCCATATCCACCCCTCCTTTCATGTTTTAATTGCATTAATGACTAGATTGTACGAATGAACCGCAGTTTTTACATCATTATGGCGGCGCAATTTTTTTCGTCGCTTGCTGATAACGCATTGCTGATCGCAGCAATCGCCCTCTTGGTCCAGCTTAACGCTCCGGCCTGGATGACTCCTTTACTCAAATTATTCTTCGTTTTGTCCTACGTGTTGCTAGCTGCTTTTGTTGGCGCCTTTGCGGATTCACGTCCAAAGGGCAATGTCATGTTTATTACCAACACCATCAAATTCATTGGTTGTGTTGTTATGCTGTTCGGTAGCCACCCTTTGCTGGCTTACGCCATCGTTGGCCTAGGGGCTGCAGCCTACTCGCCGGCTAAATACGGAATCCTGACAGAACTGCTCCCCCCAGAGAAATTGGTGGCAGCCAATGGCTGGATTGAGGGGCTCACAGTAGGCTCCATCATCATGGGTACGGTGCTTGGCGGTGTACTGATCAGCAAAACTGTTTCACAGAGCCTACTCGGTCTTGATATGCCAATCCTGGATACCTCGATTGATACAGCGGCAGAATCCGCCATTCTGATCATCATGATGATTTATGTATTGGCCGCCCTGATTAACCTTCGCATCCCCGATACCGGTGCCCGCTATGTATCCCAAAAAACCAACCCGATTGAGCTGGTAAAGGATTTTGCGATTTGCTTCAAGACGCTCTGGGATGATCGCCTTGGCCAAATCTCCCTAGCGGTAACCACTTTATTTTGGGGTGCCGGGGCCACTCTTCAGTTCATTGTGATTAAGTGGGCACAAGTAGCGCTTCACATGACCCTTTCCCAGGGCGCCATTCTGCAAGCAATCTCGGCTTTTGGAGTCGCAGGAGGGGCAGTTTGGGCAGCTTGGCGCGTTCCATTGCGGCACTCCCTTAAAGTATTGCCTTATGGCATTGCCATGGGCCTTGTAGTCTGCGTTATGGCAATTTACAACTCTGACATGTTGCCCAACACTACTTTGTGGACGGTCGGAGGCCTAGAAGTCAGCTTAAATCTAGTGCCGGCGTATTTTCTACTCATTCTGGTTGGCTGGTTGGCTGGCTACTTTGTCGTACCCATGAATGCCCTACTCCAGCACCGCGGTCACGTATTAATGTCTGCAGGACATTCGATAGCGGTTCAAAACTTTAATGAAAATATTTCCGTCTTAGTCATGCTAATTGTCTACTCAGGATTAATCTGGCTCGACGTTCCAATTCAGTTTGTGATTATTGGGTTTGGCGTGGCTGTGAGTGCAATTATGTGGCTCGTCATCAAGAGACATGCCGCCAATCAAGCTGAATATGACTCGATGCATCTCATTGGTGAACACAAGCACTAATGCATTGTGGTGAACACGACAGCTGATCGTTAGGTATTTTGTAGCACTGATTTAGCTAGCAATAAATCCTGCCAGAATAAAGCTTTATCTTTGGGTCTAGAGGCCAAATGCCCCAACTCAAATGTCGCAATCAGTGGCACATCTTCCGCACCATCGGCATCGATTGCCAATACTGTTTGCCTTAACTCCGGAAGAGAGTCTCGCTCACCAGATAGTTTTTGAGCTGCAGAACCACCGAAAGCAAGCGCGACAATCGGAGTCCCATCCTGAGGAAGTTGCTCAGGAAGAATACTGTCTGCTGGACTTTTCCAGGACCACTCTTGAGGACTCAATCCAAGCACACGAACAATGTTTTGCAATAGGATCTCCGCATCACCCTTCGGTGTATTTCCAAAGAACCACCAAAGCCCAGAAGAAGCCCTTTCAGATACTTGCTCGGGCGCAGATGTCGCTGTAATCGCCTCACGCTCCATCACCACAGGCTGACTAGAGGAAGCGGTAATTGAATGGGACTCCATACCATCACGCGACGTCCATTCAGTGATACCCATTTCTTTTAAGAAGGCGGAATTTGAGCTCATGCCTCTAGCTTAATCGATTTAGCCATCACCAAGGCATCCTCGCGCATCCCCGTAGCAGAATCAGCAGGATAATAATTTTTACGCATACCAATTTGCTGATATCCCAAGCGTTCATATAGCTTCAGAGCGCTAGTATTAGTCGGCCTGACTTCAAGCAGGATACGTGGCATTGACTGTTGAGCAGCCACGCCTTCGATGGCATGCATCATTTTTTCGCCGATACCCAATCTACGTAATTTTGGTGAGACCGTAATATTTAAGAGATGCAGCTCATCAACCGCCGGATACAAAACACAGTATGCCCAAAGAATTTGTGGGTCAAGAAAGCTCCCATGAACGGCATCATCTATTTGCGGGCGAACACAATATGCCCAATGCCCCGCCTCCAAGGAATCCGAAAAATTACCCCGTGTCCAAGGGTGAATATGGGAAATTGACTCAATAGCAAGCACCGCATCTAAATCAGCTACGGCCATAGGCATAAATGACAGTTCAGAAACGTCCTCAGTTGAGCCGCTAGTAAATGAAGATGAATTACTCATTCTGCTGACTACGCTCCGCTGACGTAAATGCAACCTTATTGCGGACATACAAAGGCTCAAGTAAATGAACATCCTGTTGATTGCCGTGAGTCCACTGCATTTTAGCGCAAGCCAATACGCCTAAGGCGTCAACAGCAATCTCTGCATCCATGCGTTCAAGCGGCAATGGTGCCCCAAGGGATGTAAAGAGGCGATCACCAAACTCTGCAATGGCACTGCCTGCTACAAATTCCGTCCCAAGCAAGTCAACGGATTCTGGCGCGCTCAGTTGAATATCTCCGATACGGGCGGGTAAATTTTCTTCCTGTGTTATGTATTTCGCCCAATACACTTCGCCCATCCTGGCATCAACAGCAACCACAAAGGACTGGGCCTGACTTTTCCTAAAGCTAGGCGCTTCAATTAATTGCGCCGCAATAGCATCTAGGCTTGCCACGGAAATGACGGGCAATTTTATCGCAGTCGCCAAACCCTGGACAACAGCAACACCTAAACGTACCCCAGTAAAAGCGCCTGGACCGACATCTACAGCAATAGCATCCAAAGACGCCATCTTAATCTCTGACTCGACCAAAAGCTCGTCAATCCACGGAAGCAGAAGCTGGCTAGCGCCAGCCGATACCCTTTGGCGTCGGACAAATGGCGCTGCATCATCTAAAGATAAAGCCACCGAACACCACGCTGAAGAGGTGTCGATGGCTAAGATTCGAGTCAATTTGGGCTCTCTTACAAACTTATGAACTTAGACCCTGAATGATATCCGGTGGAGCTTGGACCAACTCAATTAAGACACCTTCGCCACACAATGGAAATTCTTCATTCCCTTTTGGATGAACAAACGTGATGTCATAACCAGCCGCACCCTTACGAATGCCGCCTGGAGCAAATCGCAAGCCCTGAGCCGACAACCACTCAACCGCTTTAGGCAGATCATCAACCCATAGGCCGATATGATTTAAAGGAGTTTGATGAACAGCAGGCTTCTTCTCAATATCAAATGGCTGCATTAGATCCACTTCAATTTCATGAGCACCTTTACCAATCGCACAAATATCTTCATCAACATTTTCACGCTCGGAGACAAATGTGCTTTTGTATTCAAATCCAAGTAAATCAACCCATAGCTTACGAAGGCGATCCTTATTTTCGCCACCGATCGCGACTTGTTGAATTCCTAAAATCCTAAATAGCTTAGTCATGTTGAGTCCTATTCGAAGCGGATGATCAATTGATCCACCGCTAAACTTTCACCAACATTGGCACAAATTTCCGCAACAACGCCGTCCTGAGCTGCTACCAAAGTATTTTCCATTTTCATGGCTTCGATTGCTGCCAATTTTTGACCCGCAGTTACAGCCTCACCGACCTTAACGGAGACGTTGGTTAACAAACCAGGCATTGGCGACATCACCAACTTAGAAGTATCCGGCGGAACTTTTACTAGCATGCGACGCTGGAGCTCAGCACCCAAAGGGCTGAGAACCATGCACTCATAATGAGCGCCATCTAATACTAAGGAATATTTCACACCCTTACGATCGACTTGGGCAGTAATTTTGCTGGTGCCGTTAATCGTTGCATACAGACAAATTTGACCAGGACGCCAATCACTGACGATGTTGTAACGACTAATGTCATTTTCCTCTTCGATATAAACAGAGTAAACACCCTCTTTTAACTCCACACGAATCGGAACCTCTTTCATATCATCTTTAGATCCGACGCGTGAGCCCGTCACTACAACGAACTTCTTCGCAATAGTCATTTCATGACCGGCCAATTGACCGTCAATCATCTGAATATGTTCGAGGTAGCGATAGCGCATAAATGCGGCTAAGGCTGCGAGACGCTTAGGATCTGCTGGCTGAACAGAATCTTTCTTAAAGCCATCTGGGTATTCTTCAGCAATAAAGCCGGTGGTGAAGTCTCCAGAGACGAAACGTGGATGCTGCAGCAATGCTGCCTGGAATGGAATATTAGAGTGAATTCCTCGAATAACAAAATCATTCAATGCGCCGCGCATTTTTTCAATTGCCTCAGTACGGTCTTTACCATGCACAATCAACTTTGCAATCATGGAATCGTAGTACATCGGAATTTCGCCGCCTTCGTACACACCAGTATCAACCCGGACACCATTGACCGCTTCGGGCGGACGATATTTCACCAGACGGCCAGTTGAAGGCAAGAAGTTACGGAATGGATCGTCCGCATTAATACGACACTCCATCGACCAGCCATCTAACTTAATGTCCTCTTGTTTAAATGCTAATTTTTCACCAGCGGCAACGCGAATCATCTGCTCTACCAAATCCAGACCGGTAATGCCCTCGGTAACAGGATGTTCCACCTGCAAACGGGTGTTCATCTCCAGGAAATAGAAAGACTTATCTTTGCCGACGACAAATTCAACGGTTCCCGCTGATTGGTAGTTCACAGCCTTTGCTAAAGCAACCGCCTGCTCACCCATCGCCTTACGAGTTGCTGGATCGATAAATGGAGATGGCGCCTCTTCAATTACCTTCTGATGACGGCGTTGGATAGAGCAATCACGCTCACCCAAATAAACGACATTGCCATGAGCGTCGCCCAACACTTGAATCTCAATATGCCGCGGACCTTCAACAAACTTCTCAATAAAGATGCGGTCATCACCAAAGCTATTCATTGCTTCTGTCTTACAGGCTGCAAAACCCTCTGCAGCCTCTTTATCATTGAATGCAACCCGCAGGCCTTTGCCACCGCCGCCTGCTGAGGCCTTAATCATGACTGGGTAGCCAATGCCTTGAGCAATCTTGACAGCCTCTTCGTTGGTGTCAATGGCCTCGTTGTAACCTGGAATGGTGTTGACCTTTGCCTCTAAAGCAAGCTTCTTAGACGCAATCTTGTCACCCATCGCAGCAATAGATTGGTGTTTGGGGCCAATGAACACAATGCCCTCTTCTTCACAACGTTTGGCAAACTGCTCATTCTCAGACAAGAAGCCATAGCCAGGATGAACCGCTTCGGCGCCGGTATCTTTACAAGCCTGAATGATGCGATCCATCACGAGATAGGATTCACGCGAAGGCGCTGGTCCAATAAAAACAGCCTCATCAGCCATTTGCACATGGCGCGCTTCTTTATCCGCCTCTGAATATACGGCAACCGTCTTGATACCCATTTTCTGGGCAGTTTTCATTACACGGCAAGCAATCTCACCGCGGTTTGCAATCAAAATTTTCTTAAACATTTTCGTAGTCATGATGTATCGGCGCCTTAGAGAGGAATGTTGCCGTGTTTACGCGCAGGGTTTGTGAGTTCTTTATCTTTGAGCATGGCCAAAGAACGAGAAATACGTTTACGAGTCTCGTGTGGCAAGATCACGTCATCGATATAGCCACGACGACCCGCTACAAATGGATTCGCGAATTTTGCTTTGTACTCAGCCTCGCGTGCGGCGATTTTCTCCGGATCAGACTTTTCTTCGCGGAAGATAATTTCTACGGCGCCTTTAGGGCCCATTACAGCAATTTCAGCCGATGGCCAGGCAAAGTTCACGTCACCACGTAGATGCTTTGAAGCCATCACGTCATACGCACCACCATAGGCTTTGCGGGTAATCAGGGTAACTTTAGGAACGGTGCAATCAGCGTATGCATAAAGTAACTTGGCGCCATGCTTAATGATGCCGCCGTATTCTTGCGATGTACCAGGCATAAATCCAGGAACATCGACTAAAGTCACTACAGGGATATTGAACGCGTCGCAGAAGCGCACAAAACGCGCAGCCTTAATCGAGGCTTTAATATCCAAGCAACCAGCTAGAACTAAGGGCTGGTTGGCTACGATGCCAATTGAACGACCTTCCATGCGAGCAAAACCAATTAGGATATTTTTTGCGTAATCTGGCTGCAATTCAAAGAACTCACCATCGTCCACAATCTTTTCGATCAACTCTTTCATGTCATACGGTTGATTTGGGTTGCTGGGAACCAAAGTGTCCAGTGAAAAGTCAGGCTCTTCAGTACGCATCGCACCATTGATCATGGGCGGCTTTTCGCGATTGGATAAAGGCAAGTAGTTAAAGAAACGGCGCAACATCATGATGGCATCGACATCGTTATCAAACGCCAAGTCGCAGACGCCTGAGATCGTTGAATGGGTTACAGCGCCACCGAGTTCTTCAGCAGTCACATCCTCGTGAGTAACAGTCTTCACCACTTCAGGACCTGTTACAAACATGTAAGAACTATCTTTCACCATGAAGATGAAATCCGTCAGGGCTGGAGAGTACACAGCGCCGCCAGCGGATGGGCCCATGATGAGGGAGATCTGAGGAATCACACCAGAAGCAGTGACATTGCGCTGGAAGATTTCTGCATAGCCACCCAAAGAAGCTACACCCTCTTGAATACGAGCGCCACCAGAGTCATTTAAACCAATCACAGGAGCGCCAACCTTCAAGGCTTGATCCATGATCTTGCAAATCTTCTCAGCATGCGCTTCAGATAATGACCCACCCAAAACAGTGAAGTCTTGCGAGAAAACAAAAACCAAACGGCCGTTAATCATGCCGTAGCCAGTCACAACGCCATCGCCTGGAACAGTCTGCTCATCCATGCCAAAGTCATGACAACGATGCTCAACAAACATATCCCACTCTTCAAAGGTGCCAGCATCCAGGAGCAGCTCAATACGCTCACGCGCGGTCAACTTACCTTTGGAATGTTGTGCCGCAATACGTTTTTGCCCGCCACCTAATCTGGCGAGTTCACGCTTTGCTTCAAGCTGTTGAATGATTTCCTTCATAACTACTCCTTAGAAAAATTCGTGCCCCATCGCCTCGAGCAAACGTCTCGCGGCAACTGAAGCGGCCATGGTTCCTTGATTCACCTCAGCACTAAGGCTGGGCAACATTTTTTGTACTGCTGGATGATTCTGAAAAGCGTTTTTGAGACCTGCATCAATTCTGTCCCACATCCATGCGCCAGATTGTTGTTGGCGACGCGACTCCAATTTGCCATTGGCCTTCTGGAGCTTTTGAAAATGTAGAATTTTTTCCCATAACTCTGGAACGCCCCTGCCTTCAAGAGCACTTAATGTCATTACCGTAGGGTGCCAAAATTCTTGATCATGGGATGCATGGTCTGGATTGCCCTGAAAACCCAGTAGACGTAAAGAGCTAGTAATAAATAATTGCGCACGCATTGCGGCGTCTGGATCAATATCCACTTTATTGATCACAATGAGATCGGCAATCTCCATCACCCCTTTTTTGATAGCCTGCAGATCATCACCAGCATTTGGTAGTTGCAGCAGCAAAAACATATCTGTCATGCCTGCTACTGCTATCTCGCTTTGACCAACACCAACCGTCTCCACAATTACTACATCAAAGCCGGCGGCCTCTGCAACTAACATGGCTTCACGGGTTTTTTCTGCAACACCACCCAAGGTACAAGATGAAGGACTTGGTCGGATAAAGGCATTGTCCAAGACCGACAACTTCTCCATGCGGGTTTTATCACCCAAAATAGATCCACCGGACAAACTGGATGACGGGTCAATCGCCAATACAGCAACACGATGCCCCTTCTCAATCAGATACAGACCGAGTGACTCAATGAGAGTGGATTTACCGACTCCTGGGACGCCAGAGATGCCGAGGCGAAATGACTTGCCCGTCTTTGGCAATAGGGTATTTAACACCTCATCGGCACGTTGACGATGATCCATGCGCGTAGATTCAAGCAAGGTAATGATCTTGGCCAAAGCCCGGCGCTGCGCAAGCGATGGCGCGTCTGTTAGATCATTAACCAGCGCCTGGTCAACGGCATTAAGCATGCTATTTATCCGAACCGATGCTAAATCAGCTTGGCTTTACAGACTTACGAATCTGCTCGAGCACATCTTTTGCAGATGCTGGAATCGGCGTACCTGGACCATAAATTCCCTTTACACCCGCCTCGTATAGGAACTCATAATCTTGACGCGGAATCACGCCGCCCACAAACACAATGATGTCATCAGAGCCCTGTCTCTTTAACTCAGCAATGATGGCCGGAACCAAGGTTTTATGACCAGCAGCAAGTGTTGAAACACCTAAGGCGTGCACGTCATTTTCAATAGCTTGACGAGCACATTCTTCTGGAGTTTGAAATAGCGGTCCAATATCTACGTCAAAGCCCAAGTCAGCATAAGCAGTTGCAACCACCTTCGCGCCGCGATCGTGGCCATCTTGACCAAGCTTAGCAATCATCACGCGTGGACGACGGCCGAAATCTTTCGCAAAATCAGCAATCTCTACTTTGAGTTTTTCCCAACCTTCGGCTGAATCATAAGCAGCTGCATACACACCAGTCACCTTTTGAGTATCGGCGCGATGGCGCCCGTAAATCTTTTCCAAAGCATCAGAAACTTCACCAACTGTGGCACGCAAACGAATTGCCTGAACCGCCAACTCTAACAAGTTACCAGTGTTACCTTCTGCGGCCCTTGTTAAGGCCTCTAATGCAGCCTCTACTTTTTTGCTATCCCGCTTTGCCTTAATTTCTTTTAAGCGAGCAACCTGGCTTTCGCGCACTTTATCGTTGTCAATCATGAGAACATCAACAATATCTTCTTTACCAAGCTTGTATTTGTTCACGCCGACAATCACATCAGAGCCAGAATCGATCTTTGCTTGCTTTTCAGCGGCGGCGGCTTCAATTTTCAGCTTAGCCCAGCCACTTTCCACAGCCTTAGTCATACCACCCATAGCATCGACCTCTTGGATAATCTCCCAAGCCTTGTCAGCCATTTCTTGAGTAAGGTTCTCCATCATGTAAGAACCCGCCCATGGATCAATTACGCTAGTGATATGGGTCTCCTCCTGGAGAATGAGTTGAGTATTGCGGGCAATACGACTGGAGAACTCTGAAGGTAAGGCGATTGCCTCATCAAATGAATTCGTATGCAAAGATTGGGTACCGCCAAATACCGCAGCCATTGCCTCAACGGTTGTACGGACAACGTTGTTGTACGGATCTTGCTCAGTCAAAGACCAGCCTGAAGTTTGGCAATGCGTACGCAACATTAAGGATTTAGGATTCTTTGGCTCGAATGATTTCATGATGCGCCACCATAACAGCCGCGCAGCACGAAGCTTGGCAACCTCTAGATAGAAATTCATACCAATCGCAAAGAAGAAAGAAAGTCGACCGGCAAAGCCATCAACATCCAAGCCTTTAGCCAAAGCAGTTTTTACATACTCTTTGCCGTCAGCCAATGTAAATGCCAATTCGAGCACTTGGTTTGCACCCGCTTCTTGCATGTGATAACCCGAAATCGAGATCGAGTTAAATTTAGGCATGTGCTTCGCGGTGTACTCGATGATGTCGCCAATAATGCGCATCGATGGCTCAGGTGGATAGATGTAAGTATTGCGCACCATGAACTCTTTCAGAATATCGTTCTGAATCGTTCCCGATAACAATTCCTGCTTAACGCCCTGCTCTTCACCTGCAACGATGTAGCCAGCTAAGACTGGCAGTACGGCGCCATTCATCGTCATTGATACAGATACTTTATCTAACGGAATTCCATCAAACAAAATCTTCATATCCTCAACGGAGTCAATGGCTACGCCTGCTTTACCAACGTCACCGGTAACACGTGGATGGTCTGAGTCATATCCACGATGCGTTGCCAAGTCAAAGGCCACAGAGACGCCTTGACCGCCCGCATCAAGCGCCTTGCGATAAAAGGCATTGGATTCTTCAGCAGTTGAGAATCCAGCGTATTGGCGAATCGTCCATGGGCGAACTGAATACATGGTGGCCTGAGGTCCACGGACAAACGGCTCAAATCCCGGCAATGAATTGGTGTATTGCAAGCCATCAACATCTTCCGATGTATATAGAGCTTTTAGATGGATACCGTCAGGTGTTTTCCAACCTAACTTATCGATATCACCATTGGGTGCCGATTTTTGCGCTGATTTCTTCCAAGCATCCAAATTACTATTCGGCACATTTGGCCATGTATTGGATGCAGACTTTTTTTCACTTGAACTCATAAAGCACTCCTGGTTGGCTTTATTGCATTGTTGCTAAATTTGTAGGGCTATTTTGCTTGACTTTTTTTTATTTGTCTAGATACTGTATACATAATTATGAATACAAAACTGATTAATAGACCTCTTTATGAAGATGTGGCTGAACGCTTACGCGAGCAGATATTCGCCCACGAATTAGCTCCAGGCAGCTGGTTAGACGAGCAAAGTCTTGCAATGCAGTTTGGGATCAGCAGAACGCCGATGCGCGAAGCCATTAAGGTATTGGCCTCTGAGGGCCTAGTAACCACCAAGATGAACAAAGGTGCTTACGTAACCCAGGTAGATCGTAGGGATTTAGAGCAGATCTTCACCGTCCTCTCTTTATTGGAAGGCCAGGCGGCGAAGGAAACGGCTATAAAGGCTACCGAAGATCAGTTAACGCAATTAGATAATCTCCATCACCGCCTTGAAAAAGCTGCCGCCGATAGAGATTTAGAGCAGTTTTTCGAGATTAATGTGAAATTTCATGATCTTGTCCAGGAAATTGCGGGAAATAAATGGATGAATGGCGTTATTGAGGACTTGCGCAAAGTCCTCAAGCTACAGAGACGAGACTCACTCAGCCGCAGTGGACGTCTATTGAGCTCGCTGGTTGAGCATCGTGAGATTCTTCAAGCAATTTTGAAGCGAGATGCGACAGCCGCAGAGGCCGCAATGCGTAAACACTTGGCCCATGGCCTAGAAGCAACGAAATAAATCTATAAATAACAAAGGCTTAGGAATTTAACCTAAGCCTTTATCGGATCCTACAAAAAGCCGATTATTTCTTAACGACGAAATTTCCTGGCAATGTAGAAACATATGCGGCAATGTCTTGCATGTCAGCATTAGAGAAAGTCTGAACTTGCGATGACATCACGGCATTGTTACGGCCAAACTGAGGGTTGGAATTGCCAACCTTGTAGGCACGCAAAGCGTAATACAGATAATCAGAGTACTGACCAGCCAACTTAGGATAAGTAGGCAAAATCGGAGCATTTAAGCCAGCACCGTGGCAAGAAGCGCAATTTGCCTTCTCAACAAGAGCTTGACCTTTATCAGCGCTAGCGGCTTGAGCCACACCAATGCTGGATAACAAAATGGCGGTAATTAGTGCGAATTTCATAAACGTGCCTCTAAATATCACTTCAATGGGTTATTTGGTGAGCTGGCTGTTTGCGCAGCATAGTATTCGCCAAGATCGGCCATGTCTTGATCAGACAAGCTTGCAGCAATAGAACGCATAGTTGGATGCTTTCTTTCGCCCTTCTTATAGGCAGCCAGTGAACCAGCGATATAGGCAGCGTTTTGACCACCTAACATTGGCACTTTATAGACCAAAGGATAGTCTGCGCGATAGTCAGGAATCGAATGGCAACCAATGCAAAGCCAAACTTTGCCTTGACCAGCCTGAGCTGAACCTTTGACATCATCAGCCTGGGCTGAAAAACCAGCAAAAGCTAAGCTTGCGCATACGGCGATTTGGGAAAGAATGAGGTGTTTTTTCATAGAAATCATCATTAACGAGTTTGATTTAGATCAATTTGGAGAGAGTATAGCGGAGAGAGAGCTCTGCCCTCCACTTCAGGCCATCAAAATCAGTGAAAACACTGAAATTAAAGACCCTTTTACCTATACTTGAACGCTCTTTACAGAATTTGAATGCCAAAAACAATGACTAAGACCAAATCCCGCTTTGATGGATCCCAAAGCTATGTCGCTACCGAGGATCTCAAACTAGCCGTGAATGCTGCCATGGCCCTACAACGCCCTCTCCTCATCAAGGGGGAGCCCGGCACCGGAAAAACGATGTTGGCCGAAGAGGTAGCTGCCGCCCTCAATATGCCCCTGATGCAATGGCACATCAAATCCACCACCAAGGCTCAACAAGGCCTCTATGAATACGACGCGGTTAGCCGCTTGCGTGATTCGCAATTGGGGGATGAGAAAGTCAAAGACATTCGAAACTACATTGTCAAAGGCGTGCTTTGGCAAGCGTTTGAGGCAGATGAGCCGGTAGTTCTATTGATTGATGAAATCGATAAGGCTGATATTGAATTTCCAAACGATCTTCTGCGAGAAATTGATCGCATGGAATTTTATGTTTATGAAACACGTGAGCTCATCAAAGCCAAGCACCGCCCTTTAGTCATCATTACCTCAAATAATGAAAAAGAATTGCCAGATGCCTTCTTGCGTCGCTGCTTCTTTCATTACATTGCCTTCCCTGATGCAGGAACGATGCAAAGCATTGTTGATGTGCACCACCCCAATATCAAGCAGGATCTACTCGAAGCCGCCCTGAAGTCTTTCTATCAAATTCGCTCATTACCCGGTTTAAAGAAAAAGCCTTCCACCTCTGAATTGATCGATTGGCTCAAATTACTACTAGCGGAAGAAATTCCTGCGCAAGCACTCTATAGCTCCGAAGAAAAGATTGTTGTACCGCCATTGCATGGTGCATTACTCAAAAATGAACAAGACATTCATTTGTTCGAGCGTCTTGTGCAAATGAACCGAAATCATCGGTAAATATTTCACAAGTAAATGAGTCATGCTGATTCAATTTTTCCTTAACCTAAAAGAGGCTAAGATCCCCGTTTCCGTGCGGGAATTCTTAACCTTGCTAGAGGCATTGAAAGCAGGCGTGATAGAGCCATCGATCGATGATTTTTATCAGCTCGCTAGAATGGCTTTGATAAAAGACGAACAACACTTTGATCGCTTTGATCAAGTTTTTGGCTCTTATTTCAATGGCATTGAACGGATCATCGCCCTATCGCCAGATATTCCAGCCGATTGGCTGGAAAAGAAGCTGCAACGCATTCTCAGCGATGAGGAAAAAGCAGCTCTACAAAAATTAGGCGGCCCCGAGGCTTTACAAAAACGCCTTCAAGAGTTGATGAAAGAGCAAAAAGAATGGCATGGGGGAGGCAATAAATGGATTGGCGCTGGTGGCTCCTCCCCATTTGGTCATAGCGGCTATCACCCCGAGGGAATTCGGATTGGCGGTGAGAGCGCAGGAAATAGGACCGCAATAAAAGTGTGGGAGGCCCGCGAGTTCAAAGACTATGACAGCGACATTGGTCTAGGAACGCGAAATATCAAAATGGCATTACGTCGCTTGAGACGATTTGCAAGAGAAGGCTCCAATCTTGAGTTGGATTTAGATAAGACCATTCACTCGACTGCTGCTAATGCTGGGATGCTGGATATTCAAATGCGTCCAGAGCGTCACAATCAGGTCAAGGTTCTACTGCTGATGGATGTCGGCGGATCTATGGATGACCATATTCAGCGCATCTCTGAACTCTTTACCGCGGTGAAAACGGAATTCAAGCATCTTGAACACTACTACTTCCATAACTGCGTTTATGAGCATCTCTGGCAAAGTAATCGTCGTAGGCGCGATCAGGCGACCCCAACACAAGACATCATTAATAAATATGGTCCGGACTACAAATTAATTTTTGTTGGCGATGCGACGATGTCACCCTATGAAATTCTGAGCCCAAATGGCTCTGTTGAATACAACAATAAAGAAGCTGGCGCCACCTGGATCAATCGACTAATTGAACACTTCCCGCATTTCGCATGGTTAAATCCCGAGCCCGAGTCTGTTTGGCAATATCGTCAGTCAATCGATATTATGCGAGGACTCATGCAAGATCGGATGTACCCCGTAACCTTAAATGGCCTTGAAAGTGCCATGCGTCAACTTTCCAAGTAAGATTTCAACATCCCACAACTAGAGATAAACATGTCGACAAACCACATTAGCGATCGCCTTAAAAACCTTGGCATTGAATTACCACCACCAGGCCCTCCTGCCGCCGCATATGTCATGGCTGCAACTACTGGCAATACCGTATTTCTTTCTGGCCATATTGCGAAGAAAGATGGCAAACCTTGGGTCGGAAAACTGGGCTCCAATATGGATACTGAGACAGGCAAAGCGGCTGCCAAATCGATTGCGATTGATCTGATCTCCACCTTACAGAATCATCTGGGATCACTAGATAAAGTGAAGCGCATTGTTAAGGTGATGGGTCTTGTCAATTCCACCGCAGAATTCACGGAGCAACATTTGGTCATTAATGGTTGCTCTGAATTACTCTTTGAGGTGTTTGGTGACGCCGGCAAACATGCCAGGAGCGCCTTCGGTGTAGCGCAAATCCCCCTGGGTGCTTGCGTTGAAATTGAACTAATTGCTGAAATCTAATACAGCAATTTAATTCTTGCTGAGTTGAAAAGTCTGGATGTCTTGCGGTGTATCGACATCCAGCACAAAAGCGGTATTTTCAGTTTCCATGAAATGAACCTGGTCCTCATGCGCATCCATGTACGGACGACAAACCATATTCGGTAGCGCCAAAATATTCTGAATCGCCTGCCTCGAAAACAAGATAGGATTGCCTCGCTGTCCATTTGCAATCGGGAGAATGATTTCCTTGCCCTCCTGCCGAACGGAAAACTGATCAAGTAATTGGGCAATTTCAGCGGCACCTACTTCAGGTTGATCAGAGAGCGCAATCAACAGCACATCAAATTGACCATGGAGAGTTTCTAAACCCAACCTGACCGATGAGGCTTGACCTCGATCAGCATGAGGATTGTGGATTAACTGGATTTTGTGTGAAAGCTCCAGATTCACCCTGGCAACTTCAGCTTTTATCGCTTCAACATGAAATCCTGTCACCGCAACAAACTCAACTGGCTTGAAGGATTGAGTTGCTTTAGCAAAACGCTCAATCAGCGTCTTGCCCTCTCTCATAAGTAGACCTTTTGGGTAAGAACCCAAACGACTACCCTCGCCAGCTGCGAGCAACAAAATCGCCAAGCGTAGCGGTTGCTGAGTGATGGAGCTTAAAGTTGTCATTAGGGTGATAATAATTAAACTGGCGACAAATAAATAATAAATACAAAAAGTAATAAGACAAAACTAAGATCAAACATGAATAGCACCGATTTAAGCGTTTTAAAGGCAGCCGTTGATTGGCTTAAAAATGGGCATCAAGTGGCAATTGCCACTGTTGTACAAACCTGGGGCTCGGCACCAAGACCTGTAAGCTCATGGGTGGCAATCCGACAAGATGGGCAGGTGATGGGCTCAGTTTCAGGTGGTTGCGTCGAAGATGATCTCATTCGCAGAGTTCAGACTGAAATTCTCACCAAAGACACTCCGGAGATGGTTGTGTATGGAGTAAGCCAGCAGGAGGCCGCCCGTTTTGGCTTGCCTTGTGGTGGCACCCTGCGATTGCTCGTGGAGCCCAAGCCTGAGCTCTCCGTTTTAGAGGAAATTCTGCACGCAATCTCCAATCATCAAATTACTTCCCGCACGATTGATTTGAGTAGCGGCAAATCTTCACTTGAGCCAGGCACCCGAAATACCCCTTTTGTCTGCAATGAGAAATTGATGAAGACGACTTATGGTCCCCGTTGGCGCATGGTCATCATTGGCGCAGGACAGCTCTCCCTATATACGGCTGATTTTGCCTTGGCCTCTGATTTTGAGGTCATTGTGATTGATCCCCGTGAGGAATATGCCGAAGGAATAGATCGCGAGCATATTCAATTTATCAAGGGTATGCCGGATGACGTACTGCTGGAGATCGGTGTAGATTCACACACGGCTGTAGTTGCCTTAACCCATGATCCCAAATTGGATGATATGGCGCTCATGGAGGCTCTCAAGTCATCAGCCTTCTATGTCGGCGCCTTAGGCAGTCGCGTGAACACACAAAAACGCAAAGAGCGCTTACTAGAGTTTGATGTATCAAGAGAGCAAGTTGAGCGCTTACATGGCCCCGTGGGGCTTCATATTGGTGCTCTCACTCCGCCGGAAATCGCTGTATCTATTTTGGCGGAAGTGATTGCCGTCAAATATGGTGTTGCTATACCCAAGAAAGTTTAAAAAAAACCCGATCAAGCTACTGATCGGGTTTTGTATGAACGCCAAATTGAACTCAGTTCGCCTTTAACTTTCCATCTTTCAGACGCGGCTCGACAAAATGACCTTTGCGTGCGCGATTGCCCGCAAATGACTTTAAGGTCTTCGCATCGAGACTAAGCTCAGTTGGTTTACCCGCACGACCAGCACCAGAATAGGTTGCGCCGTCAGGTCCTACCGCAATAGCGGATGCCAACTTCTCTTTATCATCCAGACCCATCAAAATCACACCTTTACCGCCAGTCGGCAAGCGCTTCAACTCATCGAGAGGGAAAACTAATAATTTGGAGTTTTCAGATAAGCAAGCAACCTGCTTCATGCCGGCAGTGACTTTAGCTGCGCCCAAAGGGGCATCTCCGCCAGGGAATTTGCTGTCAATTCCAACAAAGGATTTACCAGCCTTATTGCGAGTCGTCATATCGGCAACGTTGGCCAAGAAGCCGTTACCAGCTCTTGTAGAAATGAGCACCAAATCATCTGGCTGACCTGCGTAATAGGCAACCATCTGAGAGCCGGCCGCCAAATTCACAAAGCTTGTTAATGGCGAACCATCACCCCGGGCTCCAGGTAACTCACTGACAGGGACTGTGTAAACGCGGCCATCGCTACCAAAACCTTGCATCACATCAACAGTGCGACACTCGAAAGTGCCGTACAAGCCATCGCCCGCCTTAAAGCCAAACTGAGTTGCATCATGTTCATGACCTTGACGAACACGCACCCAACCCTTTTGAGAAACAATGACTGTGACAGGCTCATCCAGAACCTTGGTTTCCGCTACAGCGCGCTTATCTTCCAAAATGAGAGTGCGACGATCATCGCCGAACTCCTTCATGTCAGACTCAATCTCTTTGATGATACGTTTACGCAAAACAGTATCGCTTTGCAATAAACCTTCAAGATCTTCGCGTTCAGACTTCAGCTCTTTGAGCTCCTGCTCAATTTTGATTCCCTCTAAGCGAGCTAACTGACGCAAGCGGATATCCAAAATATCTTCGGCCTGACGTTCGCTCAACTTGAATTCCTTCATCAAGTCCGCTTTAGGCTCATCGCTATTGCGAATGATCTTAATGACTTTATCAATATTCAGAAGAACGGTTAAACGTCCCTCCAAAATATGCATACGGTCTTTTACTTTATTTAATCGATGCTGAGTACGACGAGTCACTGTGCCGACCCTGAAAGAAATCCATTCTGAAATGATTTCCTTTAGACCCTTTTGGCGTGGACGACCGTCGGTACCAATCATCACCAAATTCATTGGGGCATTGGATTCCAATGAAGTATGAGCAAGCAGCAAGTTAACAAATTCATTGACGTCAATATTCTTGCTCTTTGGCTCGAACACTAGGCGTACTGCCGCATCTTTGCTCGACTCATCACGCACACCATCCAAGACATTCAAGATAGTGGACTTCAGATTGTTTTGTTCTGGCGTTAAGGTTTTCTTGCCAACCTTTACTTTAGGATTGGTAATCTCTTCAATCTCTTGCAGCACGCGCTGAGATGAGGTTGAAGGCGGCAATTCATTCACCACAATTTGCCATTGGCCTCTTGCTAACTCTTCAATAGACCAGCGGGCGCGCACCTTTAGGCTGCCACGGCCAGTTTCATAGATCTGAGCAATCTCTGCCGTGGAGGAAATAATCTGACCGCCACCCGGATAGTCTGGTCCTGGGATGATTTCCAAAAGCTCGGGGGTAGTCATCTTCGGCGACTTCATTAATGCAATCGCAGCACTAGCCACCTCACGCAAGTTATGCGAAGGAATTTCGGTCGCCATACCCACGGCAATACCTGATGCACCATTAAGCAAAACAAATGGCAAACGAGCGGGCAATAGTTTTGGTTCTTGGAACGAGCCATCGTAGTTGGGTGCGAAATCGACCGTACCCTCATCGATCTCACTCAATAACAAGCTGGCAATCTTGGTTAGGCGCGCCTCGGTATAACGCATCGCAGCTGCGCCATCGCCATCGCGAGAACCGAAGTTACCTTGACCATCAATTAAGGGGTAGCGCAAAGAGAAGCTCTGCGCCAAACGCACCAAGGCGTCATATGCTGATTGGTCACCATGCGGGTGAAATTTACCCAGCACATCACCCACTACACGAGCACTCTTGACTGGCTTAGCATCCGCACGCAAACCCATCTCACTCATGGAGAACAAGATACGACGTTGAACTGGTTTTTGACCATCGGATACATCAGGCAAGGCGCGACCTTTAACCACGCTAATCGCGTAATCAAGATAAGCACGCTCCGCATAAACTGCTAGCGTTAAGCTATCTTTGTCGTCCTCGTTAAGCTCTACCACCTTAGGGTCGTGCGGATCATTAGGGCCGCCAGTAGATGCCAAAGCTGGCGCATCCACCTCAACAATATCCATCTCGATAGGATCGGCAGCGCTTGAAAATAAATCCGCCTGCTCAATAGCACCTGCATCGCCAGGAGTTTTTTTAATAGCCATTAGATATCCGCCTCCACTTCATTACCGCGCTCTTCCAACCAATCTCGGCGCGCCCCGGATTCGGATTTGCCCATCAACATATCCATTGTTTTAATTGTTTCATCTTCAGTCCAACTTCCCAATGTCACCGGTAACAGGCGACGGGTATCTGGATTCAAAGTGGTATCCCACAATTGCTCGGCACTCATCTCTCCCAGACCTTTAAAGCGAGAAATTTGCCAAGCGGATTCTTTAACTCCATCCTTGCGCAACTTATCTTCAATTGCTTGCAGTTCATTTGCGTCCAAGGCGTAAATCTTTTGTGCCGGCTTTTTGCCGCGCGCTGGGGCATCCACTCTAAATAATGGTGGACGAGAGATATGCACGTGACCCAGTTCAATTAACTTCGGGAAATGCTTATAGAACAGGGTTAATAACAAGACTTGAATATGCGCACCGTCTACGTCCGCATCCGACAAGATACAAACTTTGCCATAACGTAAGTTGGACAAATCAGGAGTGTCATTTGCACCGTGTGGATCAACGCCAATCGCCACGGCAATGTCATGCACTTCATTATTGGCAAACAGGCGATCGCGCTCTGCCTCCCAGGTGTTTAATACTTTGCCGCGCAGCGGCAAGATTGCTTGATATTCTTTATTGCGACCCATCTTCGCCGAACCACCCGCAGAGTCACCCTCGACAAGGAAAATTTCATTGAGGCCAGTATCTTGACTCTCGCAATCCGTCAATTTTCCAGGCAAAACAGCTACGCCTGATGATTTTTTCTTTTCTACTTTTTGGCCAGCACGTGTTCTCGCTTGCGCCTGCTTAATGACCAAGTCAGCCAGCTTGCGACCGTAATCAACATGCTCATTGAGCCAAAGCTCTAATGCGGACTTCGCATATCCGGAAACCAAACGCACCGCATCTCGAGAATTCAGACGCTCTTTGATTTGCCCTTGGAATTGGGGATCCAACACTTTAGCGGACAAAATAAATGATGCTCTAGCAAACACGTCCTCTGGCATCAACTTCACACCTTTAGGCTGCAAAGCATGCATTTCAATAAAACCTTTAACAGCATTAAAGAGACCTTCGCGCAAACCGCTTTCATGGGTTCCGCCAGCAGGAGTAGGAATCAAGTTCACATAACTCTCGCGTACTGGCGCACCGTCTTCGGTCCAACAGACTACCCAAGCCGCGCCCTCACCTTCAGCAAATGAATCGTCATCTCCATTCCCAGTGGCATATTGCTCGCCTTCAAATGGTGGAATAACTTCTGCGCCATGACCTGCTTGAGCCATTGCCTCATTGAGGTAGCCACGCAAACCTTGCGCGTATTGCCAAGTTTGACTCTCGCCGGATTTTTCTTGAATGAGGGTTACTTTGACGCCTGGCAGCAACACTGCCTTGGAGCGCAATAAGCGAATCAACTCTGGCATTGGAATGGCAGAGCTATCAAAAAATTTGCCATCAGGCCAAGCGCGTACGCGCGTGCCATGGGACTTATCTTCTTTTCCGGACGCAACGGATTTGAGCTTCTCGATCACTTTGCCGTCCGCAAAGGTCAAGGTAGAGACCTGGCCTTCGCGCCAGACCGTGACTTCTAAACGCTTAGATAAAGCATTGGTAACGGATACACCAACACCGTGCAAGCCGCCGGAGAATGCATAAGCACCGCCAGTGCCTTTTTCAAACTTGCCGCCAGCATGAAGTTGAGTAAATACGATTTCTACAACTGGTAACTTCTCAGTTGGATGCATTCCCACCGGAATACCGCGACCATCATCCTCAATACTGACACTTCCATCGGTATGCAAAGTAACGATGATCTGCTTGCCAAATCCTCCCAATGCCTCATCAGAAGCGTTATCCAACACCTCCTGAATGATGTGCAAAGGATTGTCTGTGCGGGTGTACATTCCCGGCCGTTGACGGACGGGTTCTAGCCCTTTTAGGACCTGAATCGATGATTCGCTGTATTCGGAAGTTTTACGGGTAGCCATGCGCGCAAATTGTAGTCATGTCTGAACTAAAACCGGAATTTTCACAAATTACCCCTCTATTCATGCCAAAATCACAGGATGGGAGCCTTAAGTCATATTCGCGTTTTAGACCTCAGCCGTGTTCTTGCCGGCCCATGGTGCGCACAAAACCTCGCCGATCTCGGTGCCGATGTCATTAAAGTGGAGCGGCCGGGGGCTGGTGACGACACCCGCCACTGGGGCCCTCCCTTTGCCAAAGACGAAAACGGTAACGACACCGCAGAATCAGCCTACTTCATCTGTATTAACCGCAATAAACGCTCGATTACGGTCGATATCAGCAAGCCAGAAGGCCAAGAGATCATTCGTCAGTTGGCAAAAGAGTCTGATGTGGTCATCGAAAACTACAAAGTTGGGGATTTGGCCAAGTATGGCCTGGATTACGAGAGTCTTAAAAAGGTCAAAAATGACCTCATTTACTGCTCCATTACCGGTTTTGGCCAAAACGGGCCCTATGCTCATCGACCTGGTTATGACTTCATCATCCAAGGCATGGGTGGCTTTATGAGTGTTACGGGTGAGGCAGATGACTTTCCAGGCGCTAGCCCACAAAAGGCTGGTGTAGCAATTGCCGATATCTTTACAGGAATGTATGCCAGCACCGCTATTTTGGCCGCTGTAGTACACAGAGACCAAACTGGACAAGGTCAATATATTGATATGGCCTTACTCGATACCCAAATTGCAATCATGGCCAATGTTTCTAGCGCCTATCTCTGCTCCAATCAGGTTCCGCGCCGTTGGGGCAATGCTTCCCCCATTATTGTTCCCTATCAAACCTTCCCGACTTCGGATGGCTGGATGATTGTTGGCGTGGGCAATGACGGCCAATTCAAGCATTTCGTGACCGCTGGAGGAGAGGCTCATTTAGCTGAAAATCCCCTCTATTTAAGCAATCCCTTGCGCGTTGAAAATCGTAAGTTATTGATTCCATTGCTTGAAGTGATGACCCGTCAGAAGACCAAGGCAGAATGGATATCCCTTCTTGAGGCGGCTAATGTGCCCTGTGGGCCAATCAATAACTTCCAGGAAGTTTTTGAAAATGAGCAAGTAAAAGCACGTGGCATCCAGATTGATGTGCCCCATCCTACCGCTGGCACGATGAAGCTGGTTGCTAGCCCAATTCACTTATCTGAAACCCCGGTAGATGTCCGCATGGCACCCCCCACTCTTGGTCAGCACACCAATGAAATCCTACGAGAGCGACTCAAATTAGACGATCAGGCAATTGACGCTCTACATAGCAAAGGCATCGTCTAATTGGCCTCCACCAAACTATCACTCAAGCAAGTCCTGATTTTTGGTGGGCTGATGGTGACCTTTTCCATGGGTATACGCCATGGATTTGGTCTTTTTAATCTACCTATTACTTCTGCCAATGGCTGGGGCCGTGAAACGTTTGCACTCACCATCGCACTGCAAAACCTAATTTGGGGAGCGGTTCAACCCGTTACGGGCGCACTGGCAGATCGTTATGGCGCGTTCAAGATCATGCTTGTTGGCGGCGCACTCTATGCAGTTGGCTTAGCAGGCATGGCGCTCTCAACGGATGCAGTGAACTTTTCACTAGCTGGCGGCTTACTCATTGGGCTAGCGCAAACCGCAACAACATATAGCGTTGTATATGGAATTCTGGGGCGCAACGTTGCCGCAGAAAAACGGGTTTGGGCAATGGGTATTGCTGCGGCCGCAGGTTCATTTGGTCAGTTCTTAATGATTCCTGTTGAGCAAGGTTTACTCAGTAGCTTTGGCGCAAACGATGCATTGCTCATGTTGGCCCTTATGGCCAGCCTCATGATCCCGATTGCCTTCATGTTGCGCGAGCCGACGGTCGCGTCTACACACCAACGTGGTGATCAAACCATTAGACAGGCCTTAAATGAGGCCATTGGTAATCCAAGCTTTCGTTTGCTTACCCTTGGATATTTTGTGTGTGGATTTCAGGTGGTATTTATTGCGGTGCACTTAGCGCCATACCTGAAAGATCTCTCCAAAATCTATCCCGAGGTTGGCGCACCAGCGGTAGCAACTACTGCCTTAGCCTTGATTGGTCTTTTTAATATCTTTGGCACCTATAGCGCCGGAATACTCGGCCAACGCTTTCCGAAGCGCTACCTGCTCTCTGGCATCTATCTGAGCAGATCTATCGCCATTCTCGGTTTCTTATGGCTACCGCTAAGTCCAACTAGCACTTACGTATTTGCTGCCATCATGGGCTTTCTTTGGTTATCCACCATACCCTTAACCAATGCGATTGTGGCGCAAATTTTCGGCGTTAAATACCTCACCATGCTTTCGGGCTTGGTATTTTTCTCTCATCAACTAGGCAGCTTCTGCGGGGCGTATTTGGGCGGCTATCTATTCGATCGCACTGGCTCTTATTCTATTGTTTGGAATATTGCGATCGCACTAGGTATTTTCGCCTTCCTAGTTAACTTGCCAGTGAAAGAGCGTGCAATTCATCGTGTCGCAACCACCTAAAAGTTTTATGCAAGTAAATAACTCAGTCTGGCGTAGCGTTTTTTATATATCCGCATTATTTGTTCTCATCATCGTCTTCGCCTCTTACTTTGCCCCGGACATGATGGTGGCCCTCACGAATCAAGTATGGGCAATGTGTGGCTGGTAAGTTCGAGATGCGTGGATAATGCTTTCGCTGACTACCCTTTTGTACGCGCATTAGATTATTTCTACTGTAGATTTAGTTTTGCCGTAATGATTTTTTGCAATTGCTTTTTATCTCGCCGTAGCACAATGGATAGTGCACATGCCTCCTAAGCGTGGGATACAGGTTCGATTCCTGTCGGCGGGACCAATTTGAAAAAAACTTATCCACAGCCTGTGTGGATAAATACCAAAAAGTTTTCGTAAGTCGTAGATTTGTATAGAGTGACCTGGCTTGCTTAATTTATAAGCAGCACTCTTTGAGAAAAAATATTCACTCGCGCTCTATTGACAAATGAAATTGATTTCAGAATTTTTAATCAATCGGTTTTGAATTCTCTTACACTAAGCGCATGCACAAGATCACTACCAGCACACTAGCCGCGTTAGAAGAAATGCTTCAAAACGTATCAAGATCCGCCCCACAGGACTTCATGCCAATTTATTTTGCTGGCGGACTTGAGTCCAATCAAGTGATTGGTCATTTGAATCCTGAATTCATTCCTTACTTGCAAGAATCATTAGGAAAACAAGCAATTCCGCACATCAGATTGGGGCATGATCGCCTCACTATTGAACATGCTCGACCTATTGCACTTTCAGATAGCCTGTCCAAGCTAGCAGATCGCATGCATCAAGGTGGATTTATTCCAGGTTGGAGACATGAAGATTTTGCCTGGATAGATCAAAATGGGCATGAATACTTCCGCTTAGAGCGCTCCGCTTTCCGCACCTTTGGCTTCAGAAGCATGGCAACCCATATCAATGGATACACCAAAGCAGGCAATCTTTGGTTAGGTCGACGCAGCGAAACCAAGGCCACAGACCCAGGTCGGCTAGATAACTTGGCAGCTGGTGGCATTGGAGCGGATGAAACACCCTGGGTGAATGCCCGTAGAGAATTATGGGAAGAAGCCGGCGTTCCCCCTCAAATTTCTGACCAAATTGAGCCTGTTGGCAGAATTCATATGCGTAGACCCATCCCCAACCGGGGTTTTCATGATGAACAGCTCTATATCTATGATTTAGAGCTGGCAGAGAACTTCATACCCACCAATCATGATGGCGAAGTCAGTGGTTTTATTGAAATTCCCCTCTCTGAGGCTGCGGCACGCATTTTGGCTGATGAATTCACCAGTGATGCGGCTTTCGTTACCGCTGATTTCATCTTGCGAAATACCAGGGCACGCTAAAACCCAATTTACCGTCTTTTCACTTGACCGAAGTCACCCAGCTGACGGTAATTTCGTGGTTAAATTGGCATTAAGGATGAAACAGGGGTGCCCTCTAAGTCCAGTGTTAACTTTGAGGCGCTGAGAAAGACCCTATAACCCGATCCAGGTAATGCTGGCGTGGGGAGATTTCTATCAGACCGACACCCGGTTTCGTCCATCTTAAACAGTCAGGAGATGGACATGAGCAATACCAACAATAAAACCAAACAAGAGATCCCAAGCTTAAAAAGCTTAGAGCGCGATTTCGGTCAAAAATTCGCCTACCCGGCATCCACTAAAACGTATTTAGAGGGCTCACGTCCGGATATCAAAGCGCCGATTCGCATGATTGAGCAACTCCCCACGCGCGTGGGTGAAGAAATGGTTGCCAATCCACCGGTACCGGTTTACGACACATCAGGCCCCTATAGTGATCCTGACATATTGATTAATCTTGAAAAAGGCTTGCCTTTACTCCGGAAAAACTGGATTGAAGAACGTGGAGATACAGAGCAATTATCCGGTCCAAGTTCTGAGTACGGCGTTGCGCGTTCAAAGGACGAAGCGACTCAAAGCTTACGTTTTGCGCATATCAATGCACCACGCGTAGCTAGAGCTGGTCGAAATGTGAGCCAAATGCATTACGCCCGCCAAGGCATCGTGACCCCTGAAATGGAATACGTAGCCTTACGCGAATCCATGGGCTTAGAGCAATTGCGCAAAAACCCAGAGTACAAGCAGTTACTCAAGCAACATCCAGGCAAAAGCTACGGCGCCAACCTGCCGGACATCGTCACCGGTGAATTTGTTCGCTCTGAAATCGCCGCTGGTCGAGCGATTATTCCCGCAAATATTAATCACCCAGAATTAGAGCCAATGATTATTGGCCGAAACTTCCGCGTCAAGATCAATGGCAACTTAGGTAACTCAGCTGTCACCTCCTCCATCAATGAGGAAGTAGAAAAAATGGTCTGGTCAATCCGCTGGGGTGCCGATACGATCATGGATCTTTCCACCGGCAAACATATCCATGAAACACGTGAATGGATTATTCGCAACTCACCAGTGCCAATTGGTACCGTTCCTATTTATCAAGCGCTTGATAAGACCGGCGGCATTGCTGAAGACCTTACCTGGGAAATGTTCCGCGACACTTTAATTGAGCAAGCTGAACAAGGCGTGGATTACTTCACCATTCATGCTGGCGTCTTGTTGCGCTATGTACCCTTAACTGCTGACCGTATTACCGGCATCGTATCTCGTGGTGGCTCCATCATGGCGAAGTGGTGCTTAGCGCATCATAAAGAAAACTTCCTCTACACGAAGTTTGATGAAATCTGCGAAATCATGAAAGCATATGACGTTTCATTTAGTCTAGGTGATGGCCTGCGTCCTGGCTGTATCGCTGACTCAAATGATGCCGCTCAGTTCGGCGAACTCCATACGCTTGGTGAATTAACCGCTAAAGCATGGAAACACGATGTTCAGGTCATGATCGAAGGTCCTGGCCATGTACCAATGCAACGCATTGAAGAAAACATGACCAAGGAACTGAAGCACTGCTTAGAGGCACCCTTCTATACCCTTGGACCATTGATTACCGATATTGCTCCAGGCTACGACCACATCACTAGCGGCATTGGTGCGGCACAAATTGGTTGGTATGGCACTGCCATGCTTTGCTATGTCACACCCAAAGAGCATTTAGGCTTGCCCGACAAAGAAGACGTTCGTACTGGCATCATCACTTACAAAATTGCAGCTCATGGTGCAGACTTAGCTAAGGGCTTGCCTGGTGCGCAAGTGCGTGACAACGCCTTATCCAAGGCGCGTTTTGAGTTCCGCTGGGAAGATCAATTTAATCTAGGCTTAGACCCTGAGCGCGCTCGTGAATATCACGATGCGACTCTCCCGGCTGAAGGCGCGAAAATTGCCCACTTCTGCTCAATGTGCGGACCCAAGTTCTGCTCTATGAAGATCACTCAAGAAGTGCGTGACTACGCTGCCACTTTAGATGCAGATGGCAATCCGAAGACTTCTAAAGTGATTCCGATTGCGGCTGAAGTAGCGCAAGATCCACAAAAAGGCATGGAAGAAATGTCTGCGGAGTTCCGCAAGCGCGGTAGTGAGATTTATCAGTAAGTAATCTTCATACTGAAAAACATTCATTGAAATGAATAGCACTTTCGCAAAAGGTAAATATGCCATCGTCGGTGCCGGCCTCATAGGTCGGTTACTGGCGGTTGCGCTTGCCAAACGCGGGGCGCAAGTCGAGCTATTTGAAAAAGGGGGCTCCGATGCGCTCGAATCCCCCGCTCGAATTGCTGCAGCGATGCTGGCTCCACTCGCAGAGTCAGCCATCACTGAAGATAATGTCGTGGGTATGGGCATTCATAGTCTTCCGCGCTGGAAGCAGTTGATTGATGAACTCGCGAAACCCGTCTTTTTTCAGCAAGATGGTACGTTGATTTTGTGGCATCGCCAAGACGCTAGCGATGCAGAGCGCTTTGCTTCACATCTCGAGCGCAATAGCATGCGCAATGAGTTCTTATCCGCTCCACAACGCTTGGATAGCCATTCATTAAAAGCAATCGAGCCAGGTGTTGCTGATCGGTTTACGCAAGGGCTGTATCTTCCTAATGAGGGTCAATTAGACAACCGCCAATTACTAGAGGCCTTGTTGGTAGAACTCAAGCTCATGAAGGTCAAATGCCATTGGCATACACCAGCCGATCCAGAGCAACTTCGTAAAGAGATTGATCGATTTGATTGGGTGATTGATTGCCGTGGCCTAGGGGCAAAAAAGGCTTGGAAAAATACTGATTCTGCCCCCAAGGATCTACGCGGTGTTCGCGGTGAAGTCATTCGACTGCATGCACCAGAGGTTAAGTTGCGCCGCCCCACCCGTTTAATTCATCCACGCTATCCGATCTATATCGCCCCTAAAGAAGATGATGTTTACGTTATCGGCGCCACTGAGATCGAATCCGAAGACTTATCACCGATGAGTGTGCGCTCGGCCATGGAGTTACTGAGCGCCACCTATACGGTACACAGTGGATTTGCCGAAGCGCGCATCCTTGAGATGGCGACACAATGTCGACCAACTCTCAAAGATAACTTGCCAGAGATTCATGTTGAACGAAGATCGGGAGTTGCGGACTTAATGCTAATTAATGGACTATATCGTCATGGCTTCATGATTTCTCCGGCGATATTAGACTGCGCTCTAGAGTTGATCAGCACAGACTCTAGTCCCACCGCAGAAATACTAGGGCTTGAGGTGAACTCCGACTTGCGCGAGGCGAGCACATGCGCGTAATCGTCAATCAAATTGAGAGACAAGTGCCAGAAGGTAGCACGATTGATGATGTCTTATTACTCATTGCTGCAACTCCACCATACGCTGTGGCAATCAACTATGAATTTGTTCCAAAAACAAAACACGCAGTACAACAATTAAATGAAGGCGATGAAATGGAAGTCATTGCACCAGTTACCGGCGGCTAAATAGACAGCTGACCGACATCCCCCTTCAAAACCTACATCAACCTATTTCATTCAAATGACCGCACCGTTGCCAACTCCACTCAATACAGCAGATCCATTGGTACTCTACGGCGAGACCTTTGCAAGTCGCTTGTTGCTTGGCACTTCACGCTACCCTTCACCACAGGTGTTAGAAAATGCAGTGAAACAATCTAACCCTGGGATGATTACCGTCAGTCTGCGTAGACAAGGCACATCCACTACTGAAGCCCACTCTGGCTTTTGGGATCTCCTGAAGAAAATGGCAGTCCCTGTATTGCCTAACACCGCAGGTTGCCATAGCCCACAAGAAGCTATCACTACAGCACAAATGGCTAGAGAAGTATTTGAAACTGATTGGATCAAGCTTGAGCTTATTGGTGATGACTACACATTGCAGCCTGATACTTTGCGATTAGTCGCCACTGCAGAAACGCTCATCAAAGATGGCTTTAAGGTTCTCCCATATTGCACTGAGGATCTGATCTTATGTCAACGCCTCGTAGATGTGGGCTGCCAGGCAGTCATGCCCTGGGCCGCGCCGATTGGCACCGGCCAAGGCCCACTAAATCCTTATGCCATGAAATTACTGCGCGATCGTTTACCCGTCCCGCTCTTGGTTGATGCCGGCTTAGGGCTACCCTCCCATGCTTGCACGGTAATGGAATGGGGGTTTGATGGCGTCTTACTTAATACCGCTGTAGCGCTCGCCGATGATCCCGTTGCAATGGCTAAAGCGTTTGCTATGTCGGTAGAGGCTGGACGCACCGCCCATCTCTCTGGGGCAGTGCAGCCACAGGAATCCGCGCAGGCAAGTACCCCGCTCGTTGGCACGCCTTTCTGGCATCAAAGCTAAGTACGATAGTCATGAGCCTAGTACGGGACCTTGCCGACCAAATTGTTGCCGCACATATTAAGGATGATTTGTGCATACCTATTCCCAAATTTAGCCTGGAATCGCCTCCGCCAAAAATTGATAATGAGCATGCTGCCGACCACTATGAACTGGCGGGTATGGTTGCTGCGATTTCCATGGGTTTTATCGAGTCCGATGCTAAGACTTTAGGTAAAGCTTGGTCGCGCATGGTTCACCAAGATGGCGGCTTTAATCCTTTCAAGTGGCCTTCGAGACCGGAGCACTTTGATCTGCTTCCCTGGACGCGCAATATGAATCCCAATGCCTTTGCGGAGTGCCCGAAACGTTTGGGCTTGTATGCAGTTATGCCGGATGCGGAATGGGTAAAGCGCATGGTTGAAGCCGAAGTTCCGACCGTGCAATTGCGCTTTAAATCTGATGACAAAAAACTTCTCAAGAAACAGATTACGCAATCTGTTGAGGCCGTTAAGGGCAGTAAAACCCTGCTCTTCATTAATGATTTTTGGGAGGAAGCCATTGAGGCCGGAGCCTATGGCGTTCACCTTGGGCAGGAAGATTTAGAGTTAGCTGATTTAGACGCTATCAGATCAGCCGGTCTGCGCTTAGGTTTAAGCACGCACGGTTATTCTGAAATGGTCTATGCAGATCGATTCTGCCCAAGCTATATCGCCATGGGTGCGGTATTCCCCACCAATCTCAAAAAGATGCCTACTGCACCTCAAGGTTTAGGTCGCCTATACAAATACGCCAAGCTGATGAGTCACTACCCCTTAGTTGCCATTGGCGGGATCGATGAGAGCAGTATTCATGCGGTGGCACAGAGTGGCGTTGGATCTGTGGCGGTAGTCAGAGCAATTAATGGGGCATCTGACCCGAAGGCTGCAGTCAAGCGCCTTCAAGAGTTAATGAAAACTTAAGTTCGCTCAAGGGCGAACTCAGTATTTGCCCTCTTCTTCTGGCAGTGCGGTTGGATAAAAATCATGCATATGCCACAAGGGCCCTGGACCCTCGCCAATACTTAAAAAACATCCGGCCTCCAGTCCCGCCTCTACATAAGCAATCGCCTTAGCAACTGCGTGCGGCAGATCATGACCATCAGCTAAATAGGTAGCAATCGCAGATGCTAAAGAGCAACCTGTGCCGTGGGTATTGGCCGTATTAACGCGGTAGTGCTTGAATTCTTTTGACTGAACTACTTCGAGACCATCTTCCATCGTGCGCCACATCAAGAAATCAGTCAGCTGAGTATGAGTGCTATCTAAATGGCCACCTTTAATCAGCACGGCCTGTGGCCCCATATCGAGCAACTCTTCGGCCGCTTGTTTGAAGTCATCTAGACGAGCAATATCTCGACCTAATAACAATGAGGCCTCTTCTAGGTTGGGCGTGATCAAGCTAGACATTGGAAATAACTCAGCAATCATGGCTTGGGCAGTATCGTCACCACCAAGACTGGCACCTGAAGTGGCTCTTAAAACAGGATCCAAAACAACTCGCCTTGCTCCATGGCGCTTAAGGGCGGAGGCGACGCTGCGAACGATTTCCGGGCTGGCCAACATCCCAATTTTGACAATATCTACCCCGATATCAACAAAGACGGCATCAATCTGGGCTTCGACCACATCCAGATCGACATCCTGAATACGCATGACGCCCAAAGTATTCTGGGCTGTGATGGCTGTAACGACTGTCATCCCATATCCACCAAGGGCTGTGATGACCTTCAGATCGGCCTGGAGCCCCGCCCCGCCGCCACTATCGGACCCAGCAATGGTCAATACTTTGGGAATCTGCACAGAAGTTGGAGTAGTTGGTTTCATCTTGCTATAATATCGGCTTATTCCTCGATAGCTCAGTCGGTAGAGCGCCGGACTGTTAATCCGTAGGTCCCTGGTTCGAGCCCAGGTCGAGGAGCCAAATGCTTGTGTGGTCTGTGTTTAGCGTTGACTTTAATTTGCAACTGTCTGTTGCTCTTTACTGGAGAACCAAACATGGAACATCAAAAAATAGCAGTAAACGCCCCACTGGTCCGGGGCGAGCAGTTCACCCTCAGCGCCCTTGCTGATGCCTATATGGCCAGCTTTACGGGCCGCGACCCCTACCAACACCAACGTTTACACTTTTTTGTCGAGAAAATCGGGCATTTATATGCCTGCGAGATCGACGCCGACCACGTTGATGACTGCCTAGACGCCCTAAAGGCCCGTGGCAAGCTCATGAATAAAGGCGGAACCAGACGTGGTGGCGAGATCATTGCCACCCATAAACCCCTTTCAAACTCGACCTTAAACCGTTATCGCTCGACATTACAGGCCACCCTTACCTGGGCCCGTAAAAAGCGCCTCATGCCGAAAGGATGGAGCAATCCGGTCAATGACACGCAGCGCTTACCGGAAGATAACGCCCGCACCCGCTACCTCAAGCCTGATGAATACGAGCGCTTAATCCAAATGTGCCGTATATCGCATTGGAATAAGCTCACCGCCTTAGTCATGATGGCCGTCACTACGGGCGCGCGCAGAGGCGCCCTCATGGGCCTCAAATGGGAGGATGTGGACCTAGAAAAAGGTGAAGCCTTTGTCTCGCGCACCAAAAATGGTGAACCCTTTGTCTTAGTGCTAATACCCGAAGTCGTTGCGGAATTAAAGCGCTTTGAATCCAAAGTGCGTAAAGATGAATTGGTCTTTGGCGGACTTAATCCCTACAAGCCCGCAAACTTTAATAAAGTTTGGAACACGGCACTACAAGACGCAAATGTAGCTAACACAAATGTAGTGTTTCACACACTGCGTCACACTCACGCGAGTTGGTTAGCTAAACAAGGGGCGCCGCTATTAGCAATCGCTGATTCGATGGGTCATAAATCTTTGGCTATGACTAAGCGTTACTCCCATCTATGCATTGACTCTCGAAAAGAGATAATTCAAAAGACCTTTCAACGCATGTGAAGTCTGGCTAATTTTCACTTTTTTAAGAGGCTATGTATATGAACCCTATAGAAATAAATAATATCTATAGCGCCTATATCTTGGATTTTTTGAATACAGCAACTGTGAAAATTAAATACACAGTTGCTTTTTCTCAAGCTAAAGTTGATCCAAAATTAGACCAGTTACTCGATATCAAAAAATGCACCCTATCGTTTTTAAAAATAGCTAAAAAAATAAAGCTCACCGAACAAAAAATTAAAGGATTTGATGATGCCTGCAATCGATCTAGTTTCGAGTTGGAGCGCTTAAAACTTATTGATGAATGGGCACATAAGAATTCCCCTGTATCCCCTCTATTGGCAGCGATTAAGTGCGCTGCAAGCTATTCAGCTCTTTGTATTTATTTTGGAAAATTAGGCAACGATAAGCAATCACTTCATTACAGTCTGGGTGCAGCAAAATATTTTGGCTACATCGACTCTATCTATGATGAATCCTACAGATACATTATTCAGACCCCAGAAATAAAAAAGGCGTTTGAGCCTGAATTTAAGGAAAAAGCATCAAAAGATTTGGCTGAAAAAGCTTCACAAAGAGCACGAAAACGCCATGCTGAAAGCCCACAAGCAATAGAAAAGGAATTCATATTTAATGAATATATGGCCTGGCGTAGGGGCGAGAAAATGTATAGAAATGTTAGCCACTTCCATCACAAGATGAAAGCTAGATGTACCCATCTAGCACTTCACAGATCAACCTTAGACAACTGGATTAATGTGTGGAAAAAACTACAACCCTAAGCTTAGGGTGTTATTTATTTGAACCTCAAACCTTTTAATCGCCACTTCTAAATTCCATAATTTCCTCACGCCAACATTTGCTGGCTCGTCTGCTAGACCTGCAGACCACACAAAGCACTTAGTAACAAAGGAAATTCAAAATGGAAGATATTTCACTCAAGAATATTCAGAGTCGATCTGAATTTCTCAAAACCCCTGAAGGCAAAAAACTATTTGGCTCCAGTAACGCTCTAGATTGGTTTGAGCGCGTAAACCGGAAATTACTGGTTGAAGCCGGCGTACTTATCAAGGTGCGCGGTGGCTGGTACCGCATTCGGCCAGCCTATGACGCTAAGGTCATAGAAATTGCCAGACAGCTGGCTCGCAAGCAAGTCAATCTGTAACACCCACATCCATCTTACAAAAGGAAGTAAATATGTCTAATGACGTATTCAATATGATTTACATCAAAAATACTGGTAAAGATTTTCAAAAAATTAAGTTGCTACTAGAGACTGCTGAGCACAGCGAAAGGTATGAAGAGCATAACTCAGGGCTATTTAACTCCATTATCCCAATGCCAGAGGGCCTAATTGGATTCCAGGCCATAGCTTCTCAAAAAATCGAAGAGCATATTAACTCACTAATTAAATCAGAATTTGCTGATATTCCCCGTCCTGAAATTGATGAAGAAGGGAGGTTATATAAAAAATATCAGTTTGATTTATCCAGCCCCACAGATCCGGAACTAATCAAGGCATTAGGCATAGAGGAACCTGAACTTACCCCTGTAAATGCCGAAGAAGTCATTTGGAATAAAAAGTACCAATTTCTAAAAAGCATTGCAAATCAGGCAAAAATTATGATGAGGTGCATGAAAAATGTACGCAAATACGGCGCGGAAGATTGGCATGAGTGGCGTCTGGAAAACTGGGGCACCAAGTGGGATGCCCGTGAAATGGAGACAATTTGCTCCAATAAAGATGAAATATGCGTTAAATTTCAAACCCCTTGGAATTGGCCAACAGCAGTTTATGACGCGCTCGCAGTTCAATACCCACAGACACCTATGCTATTTTTTTCGTGGTCATGGGAATCTCGTTTTGCAAAATATGCTGCATATATTCCAGGCAAAGGAAAGTTTTCAGAGCGCCATGATCTCGCTTCAGCAGAGAGCAGTGAGGATGCTTTCTTCATAAACTTGACTCCAGAAATTTTAGAACTATCCAAAGAATTTAAAACCCATCTTCGGACGGAGTTTTGAGTGGCCACTATAAATAACCAAATCCAAATCAAGTGAGCGGGGCAAATTTATGAACCCCATTTATCAATTTCAAAATGCAATCGCTCAAGCAGGCTTAACCCCGCCTTCCGAAATCATTGCCGATGGTCAGATTCACCGCTTCTCAGCCGATGGCAAACCAAGTAATAAAAACGGATGGTATGTGTTCTTTGACGGCGAACCAAGCGCTGGTGTTTATGGCGATTGGAGTAAAGGCCTTCAAGCAAAATGGTATGAAGATGTTGGCAGACCTTATTCTCCTGAGGAAACGAAGATCTACCGCCAAAAAATGGGCTTGGCTAAGGCTGCCTCCAAGAAAGCAAAAGCAGAAAAACAGCTGCAAGCACAAGAGGAGGTTTCCCAATTATGGGCGAGTGTTGAGTCAGTTGAAGCTCATCCATATTTAGATAGAAAATCTATTCGGCCCCACAATATTCGGATATCGGACGATGAGTTGCTCATTCCTATGTATCAGAATAAACAGCTCAAGTCCTTGCAGCACATAAAAGCCGATGGCTCCAAGAAATTTCATACGGGAGGTCAGGTTAAAGGCGCTTACTTTACTATTGGCGGCAAACCCGCCGATGATGGTGTTCTTTGTATATGTGAGGGGTATGCGACTGGAGCATCGATTTATGAGGCTACAAACCACCCTGTAGTTATTGCTTTTACCGCAGGCAACCTACTTCTTGTAGCTCAAAACATGAGAAAAAAATTTCCTAGGGCGAAGATGGTTATTTGCGCCGACGATGACCACAAGACCAATGGCAATGTTGGAATTACGAAGGCTACCGAAACCGCCCTAGCTGTTAATGGATTATTGGCTCTTCCTGTATTTGACGAGCCAAGGCTAGAGCGCCAAACAGACTTTAACGATATGGCCTTAGTGAGAGGTCACGAAACTATCAAAAGCATCATTGATAGTGCTACCCTACCAAAGAAATCTGTATTAAGTCATGAGGGTTGGAAAATACCCATTCCACTCTTAAAGGATCCGCCTGTGAAGAGGTTTGAATATGACTTATTGCCTGAGTCTTTGAGGTCTTGGGTGCACGACATATCCAATCGGATGCAATGCCCTCCTGATTTTGCCGCAGCAGCTGCTATTGTGAGCGCATCCTCATTAATTGGCGCAAAAGCTGTAATCAGACCCAAGGAGAAAGACTCGTGGGAAGTGACCCCAAACCTTTGGGGGTGTGCTGTTGGCAGGGCCGGGGTGATGAAAACACCCGCAGTTAAAGAGGTCTTAAATCCACTCTGGAAGCTCGATTTAAATGAAAGGCAGAACCATGAAGCCGGAATGGCTGACTGGGAGCATGAAAAGTGTTTGATGGAGCTGATGTTCAAAGACAGCACAGCCAAAGCAAAGAGGCTGGCATCCAAGGGAGAGGTCGCTCAAGCGAAAAAGCTAATCAGTGATACCCAAATTCCTTCAAAGCCTATAGCTAAACGACATATCGTTAATGATTCCACGGTAGAGAGTCTACAAGAATTGATGGCAGAGAACTCGTGGGGCTTCCTATGTTTTAGGGACGAACTCTACGGACTATTTAAGTCAATGGAGAAACAGGGTCAGGAAGGCGCGAGAAGTTTTTATTTATCCGCTTATGACGGCAATCAGCCCTTCACGGTAGATCGGATTGGGCGAGGCTCTATTCATATCCCTAGAACCTGCTTATCCCTCTTTGGCACGATTCAGCCCTCAAGACTTGAGGAATACATCCGCAGTGCTATGCAGGGCGGGATAGGTGATGATGGGCTGCTCCAACGCTTTGGATTGATGGTTTATCCAAATATTGATGGTGAATTTAAGTATGTCGACGAAGAACCCAATGTCGATGCTAAAGAAATGGCATGGCCAGTCTTTGAAAGACTTGCGGGACTCGAGTCTAATGGAGATAAACCAAAGGTATGGCGGTTTAGTGAAGATGCTCAGGCTCTATTTCTTGAATGGTATATACCATTTAATAACGAACTTAAAAGCGGTGACCTGCATCCCGCAATGGAAAGCCATTTAAGCAAATACAGAAAGCTAATTCCTGCCCTTGCATTGGTTTTTGCTCAGATTGATACCCCATATTCAAATCAAATAGTCGGCGTGGTTGAGCTGGCTAGAGCATTGGACTGGTGTGAGTATCTAAGAAGCCATGCCGAAAAAATTTATCAATCCGCCACAGCTCCCGAAACATTGGGGGCTCGAGTCGTTCTTAAGAAAATCAAGGCCAAGGCTTTAGTAGATGGCTTTACCCCTAGAGAAATAGCGCAAAAGAATTGGACCGGGCTAAATGATGTTGAGGCAGTCAGAAAGGCTTTGACCCTACTGGTCGACTATGGCTATCTGAGGGTGGAAAGAGGACCGCCTACTTCAGTTGGTGGAAGGCCTAGCGATAAATATTTCATCAATCCAAATATCGGAGATGAAAATGCATAAACCCCTGACTTTAGACGCTACGAAACCTACGAAACTTCAAAAAATAGGTTTTGTAGGTTTTGCAGCCCCCTACTTCGTATACACCCCTGAATCAGAAATGTTTTTTGTAGGTTTTGTAGCCTCATTTTGTGGGGGTAAATCAAAATGACATGGTTGGAGTGGGTCAAGACACAAAACACCATTCGCAGTCATGATTGGTTTAACAAACAAGATGCCTTATTTTGTGACAGAGTGGATTCATTTCAAGCTAGGGGCATTAGCGAGTACGAAGCCAAGTGCATAGCCCTAGAGCTCTACTTAAGAGACTATGACGACCTGAGATTGATTCATTGTCTGGAGTGCCACCACTTAAGGGGTTCATTCCCATTATTTGATTGTCGCAAAGGCAAATCTCATCAACTGGAAGGTTTGCAAAAGTGTACAAACTTCATTCCCCAGACCGGCCTCTAAGAATGAGAAAGCATCAAGATTTACGTCAAATTAAATGGCATAGCATCGGTGCGCAAGCTAGTTCGCACCAAAATGCCCATTTTGAAAATGGCCCGCAGACTCAGAAGTACAGTAACGCCCTCGATAGCGCTGGTCAATACTTAGAAATTTCATGTTAATCACACAATCTCACTGGTACGCAACTAAAAGTGCGCACCAGTGAAACTCAAGCATATGAAATCAATAAAACTAGAAAATCATAGCCAGTTTACGCAAAAATGATTATCAATAACATGGGTGAAGATTAGAATCCAGACCTATCTTAGATCATCGCTTGCATCTTTTATCTTCGACTCAACAACTTCTAGCGAGTCAACAATATCATCTAAATCCGATAGAATTCCACGAAAAATACCAGATCTAATTTTGACTTGCAAATCTTCAACATCCGATTGGGCAGATTGAATTTCAGTTCGAGCATGCATTAAATTGTATTCGGCTGAATCGATCTTCGATTCAAGCTCATGAATTTGCCCCTCCGCCTCCTCAATCTTTGACCGTAACTCATCATTTTCAACATCAACCTTCGATTTCCCACATCCAAATAACAGGATTGAGGAAAGCGTCAGTAGTATGAAGAGCCTCATTTAATGACAACTAGGAATTAGGAAAAGACATGCCAGCAATGATGAACGCCGTTGGTTCATTATCGTAATCAGCTTCAACAATGTGATTTTCTGTTTTAGTGGTCTGCTTTTCGGAAGCCTTTACCGTATCCAGCACCCCCCCATCAACCTTGGGGCACGAACTCTTCGCCTTGATCTTAGAATCAATTGAATTAGCTTTCATCACTGAGCCCTCCGTAAAGCACCTAGATGAATGACTCTACGCCTTAAGACATCAAAATTCAAGGCTGGGGAAAATATTAGCTCAATGAGCAACGGATAGATTATCCATTGGTCTTAAATGGCAGCTAACGACCTTGATTTCAACCCGTCGATGCAACAGTTAGGGCAAAACGTTCTGCCGGTGTTTGATAGTTTAGTGTTTTTCTAGGACGTTCATTGAGTTGCCTTGCTACAGCATTGAGTTTGGCTTGGGAGTAATTAGCTAAGCTCATTCCTTTAGGGAAGTATTGTCTTAATAACCCATTGGTATTTTCATTCGAGCCTCGTTGCCAAGGATGCTGAGGATCGCAAAAATACACTTGCACATCGGTAGCTAGAGTAAAGCGTTTGTGTTCAGACATTTCTTTACCCCGATCCCATGTTAAGGACTTGTAGAGCTCTTGCGGTAACTTGCGGGCATGCTTGATGAGTGCATTGACCACCGTCTCACTGTCTTTACGAGCCACCTTGACTAGCATCACATAGCGAGTCTGGCGCTCCACGAGAGTAGCGATCTGACTATTGGCATCCCCATATAAAAGATCACCTTCCCAATGGCCGGGAACAGCTCTATCTTCTGCTTCGGCTGGCCGCTCTCTGATCGAGACTGCATCCTTAATTTTTCCAAGCCCTGCATCCTTCAGCGTGTGATGCCGTGATCGGCGCATGATGCGGGTGCGTCGTAAATGCTGGGTGAGCTCTTTCTTTAAGGCTCCGCGGGCTTGGATAAAGAGGCTAAGGTAGATCGTTTCGTGTGACACCTGATAGTCCTCCTGATCTGGATAAGTCTCTTTTAGCCATCCGGCAATCTGTTGTGGTGACCAGTAGTGCTGCAGTTTATCTGCCACCAGATGCGCTAAGGCTTTATTCAAGACTAGTTTACAAGTCTGAGGACGCTGCGCTCGATCCCAGGCAGCCTGATTAGATTGGTGGGCTCGATAACTCTTTGGACCGCCATTGCGACCAATCTCACGACTAATTGTGGAAGGTGATCGACCTAACTGAGTTGCAATCGATCTCATGGATTGACCGCTTGCTAGGCCACGTGAGACTGCTTCACGCTCGGCCAAAGTTAATGCCAAGGTTGATCGAGTTCGCTCTGGGGGTCTGATACCGCCACTCTCAGCCAAAATTCGCTGAACTGCCGAGTGGTGGCGATCAAATAACTGGGCAATCTGCTGGAGAGAATCTCCCTTTTTCCAGCGCTCCCACATTAAAGCCTTCTGGGTAGCTGTGTAATAGATTCGAGGTCGTTGTTTCATGAGCAACACTCCTTGCGCTTACGCAGTTTGTAGTGTGTTGCATCGACGGGTTGAAATCAAGACCGATAGTGGACCAACAGATATATCAACCGTTACTCTGGGTCGAGCTCCTAATTACATTCAATGCCAACAGATAGCTTATCCGTAGGCACCATGGACCGGCAAGAACACGGCATTCATTAACTGAACCGGCCAATATTAGGCGGCAACATCTTTGAATATGGATAAACAAGCAAGCATTTCATTGTTTATTTCTTGTGGACTTAGGTCAAGATTGATCGTTTTAATCGAAACCTTATGGCCTTGCATATTGTAGGTGGCATCAACCTTTTCGCCATTTTCGGGATAGATTAGCAGTCCAGATAAGATGCTTTTATCTTTGATTTCCAAGTTTTTTAAATACGCAAAAAGCTGGTAAAGATGGGTGGATATGAATGAGCCTTTGATATTAAGATTGCCTACCGACTTAGCTTGAATAGCTGACTCATAAAACTTACACTCAATCACCAATTTACTTGTTGAATTGAAAAGACTAACATCCGTCTCCATTGTTGGTAAAAAATCTTCTATACCGCCCTCAAAGTTAGTTTCTTGCCAACCAAGGCGCTCTTTCTTGATATTGGTGTAGATAGTCTGATTTAAATGCTTTCTGTAGAAGTTAAAAATGAACCTTTCAAAAATTCTAAATAGCTTTTCATCTGTAATATTTACAAATTCATACCTGCCTGTTGATTCATTTGGCATTAGCTGATCGTAAATTAGCCTGCATACTGAAATTGGAAGGCGGTAACCTCTTATATTTGAATGAAATCTTACTTTGGAAAAAATGTTTGCATCCAAATCTATGGGCTTAATGGCTTTTAGGCGATGAGTTAAGTCAAGAACCTCTTCACGCAACTGATTGTCTAGACCATCAGCATGCACAAGTCTTTCAAGTGTTGTCTTAATAATTTGGTTATGCAGTACTGAATGATCTAGTTCTTCGTAAGCGCAAGTTAACCTTGCTTTGGCAAAACCATTTCTTTTAATTGTGCTGGATATATCAATGCGACCACGAATGCCAAATAACTCCTCACTAACCTCTTTATAGCCCCTATCAAGACCCCTACGAATAACCCTATCAGTAGATATTGTCAGAATTCTTGCTAACAAATTAAGGGCGTCTCCACTTTTATTTGCATCAATCGAAGCCCATTCCATTTCCCATTCCACATCCCAAACATAGGACAGGAGATAGAAGAGGTTGCGAATTGGGATCTTCATTGAAGCAGCTGAGCAGTCAAGGTATCAGCTTTTTCGGGTGCATCAAACCAATATTCTTCGATAAGCGGTTTAATCTCAGCCTTTATTACATTTGCATACCATTCATCTTCTGAGGTTATGGTTTCTGTTGGACAGAAATAGCTATGGCCAATTTGAAAGCCCGGACCCAAATCTCTCCGCTCTCCAGAAATCACTTGATTAAGCGATCCTATTCGGTTTCTGATTTTTTTAACCAACTCCATCGTGCCGCCGGCCTTAGTAATTGCTTGCTGGAACCTATCAGAATCCAATTGGGGGGCAAGACTAAAGAAAGCAAATCTTCTTCTAAGCGCGTAATCGACCAAAGCCAATGATCTATCGGCAGTGTTCATCAATCCAATCAAAAATACATTTTCGGGAACGGAGAATCGCTCAGCTTCAGATTCTGAATAGGTCAACTTAATCGCGTTATCTATGCCACGCTTATCACCTTCAATAAGCATAAGTAATTCACCAAATATTTTGGACAAATTTCCCCGGTTAATTTCATCAATGATGAATACATAGGGTCGACCTAAGTCTGATCTTGCTTTCTCGCAGAAGTTATAAAAAGAACCATTCTTTAAATTAAACCCGCCAGTACTATTTGGCCTCCAGCCTTGAACAAAATCCTCATAAGAGTAAGACTGATGAAACTGAATAAATTCAACTCTTGATGGGTCTTTTTCGCCCATGATTAGATAAGCCAAGCGCTTTGATACAAATGTTTTACCAACTCCGGGAGGGCCTTGAAGAATGATATTCTTCTTCCGTTTGGTGGCGCCTACAATTTCTTCAAGCTCACTCCTGCTCAGGAACAGATCTTTCAACGCATCCTCATACCCATAAGGCTCACTAGCAACGCGCACAACAACTGTTTTATCTGCAATATATGATTCGGCCATATCTTTAAAGGTTGGATACCTGCTAATTTCAGTTAATGTTTTGGTGGTAATGCCAGTACCGGGAAACTCAGCCTTCTGTGTAGTTACCCAATTAACCCTCCTGATGCTCTTGTGTTCTCGACGCTCTGGGTCAAAAATGTAATCAGAGACAATGATTCCTCCGCCAATAACCTTCTTGCGGCCTACTTTTGCCAAAACCAAATCACCCACTTTCATCTCATGGGAGAACTCGTAGCAACAGAGTGAGTCATTGCGTGGAAATGGGCCGACATCACCTTTTAGCTCAAATAGCTTTGTACCAATAGCATCTTGAGAGTCATATTTCGAAAGATCACCTAATTCATCCCACCCAATCGAAATAATCCCTTTTTCGTAAGATTCATTCCATAAGCGACCACCTTCACCCAAGGCTATCGCCCAGATCTTACGGCCATCATCTGCATCATCAGGATTTAAGCCTGCCAGCCGTTGATCTACATATTGCTCATAGCAATCTGTTAATTGCTGAATATCGCCAGCCAACTCTTCGTTACTTGGAATTTCCTCTCGTTTGTAGTATTTGGAGTAGATGGTTGAGGCTTCATACATATTCGTTAATGTGGCGCGCTTTTCATTACTTTCAATCGGGGCGCTATCAAATGCCGTATTCAGCATCTTTGGGAACATAGTCCTGACTTTTTCAGCCCTTCTTTGCAGTTCTTCAGTAGCCGCGATACCGGACCCGTATAACTCTTTGATCTCGGTTACACCTTGACCCAACTTCAAATGGCACCCGTCACCATCAGCCCTGAATAGTATTACTACATAGGTGCCATTTTGTGTGGAGGTCGTCTCTCGAATATCAAGAATGGCAATCCAAGGTGTCTCAGCCCAATTACCCTTGCCATAGGAATACTTAACAAGTAGGTTTTTATTATTTTTAACGAAATCAAGGCTGGCAATCTCTCCCTTGAGTCTCTCAAATAAGTTGCGTATTTCGTGTTGCCCGCCAAATGAGCTGCCAGCCCTTGCCGCCGGGTATTTCTCAAGAATTTCATTTAGTAGATCGTGCATCGTTATTTTTGCCATATATTAGTTATGTATTTCATCAATATATACCGAAAGGATGGCTGTCTTAAGCAAAATGCAGCCATTAGCGCCGTAAAAAATAGGCAATCACGAAGCCTCTATTGCATCCATTAAAATTGTGATAATCTGAGACGGTCAGCGTTAAATAGCGTCCAGACAAGCCTGTTAATCCGTAGGTCCCTGGTTCGAGCCCAGGTCGAGGAGCCAAATACAAGAAAACCACCTTTAAGGTGGTTTTTTCTTTTACAGCCTTGAATAAAGGATTTGGGTTTAGATCAAACCCTTCTTACGTAGATTGGCTAGACGATTATTTAAACTTTTGAGCGTCAGTAGATTGTATTTACCACCTTCAGACCAGTTGCTACCTTTCCACTCAATACCTTCAGGTGTGACATTGGCAAATGGCTCTTTACCTTCTTTTGCATAGCCTTCCAAAATAGCAATTAGCTTAGGACGATCATCGGATCCTCCCGCATCTTTAATTGCATCTAGGATTGGCTTAGTGATCGTATCGCTATAAGTGACCTTGGAATCTAGATGTTTTGCTGTTACTGGCTCATCAAAGATGTATTCATGCGGCCACTCAAATACGTTTCTTGCTGAATTCTTGACCGACCCAGGGCTTACTGTGCCACCCATCGGATTTTTTGGATCATTCGGTAAATTTAATTGTGCAATCCAGGCTTCGAATTCTGCAATACGAGCATAGCGCTTTTCTTCACTGTCACGTTTTTGCTCTTCTTGAGAGAGCAATAAGGTCACCCAGGCCCAGGCTATATCTTTGGGAGTGGCAAATTCTTGAGCCAAGAGACTGCTAGCCTTCTTCAAGATAGTTTTAGATGTGAGTTTGCTCATGGGCGCTTTCCTAGATGCTTATAAATTGGGGTATCGGTGATGCATCGGAGAAAAAACATCTACTTCTACATAAACCGCTTCAGACCCCAAGAATACTCCGATGGAGCTACATGCATTCATTTTGTAATGTATGTGGCGTCCAAATAGAACAAAGCCCCAGATTTTGTCTGAGGCTTTTTTCATACTATTAACAAAATATCGACTAAATTTAACTCTTATTTCTCGGGTTTGAATGTGCTATCCAAAAATTCTTGAACGCCTGCAAACATTAACATCCGATTTTTTTCCATGATGATGGTATGAGTGCCTTCGCTGATCTGCAGCATGATCTTGTAAGGCGCGTTCTCGAGCTTGGTGAAATACTCATACAGCATATAGCTAGGCAAATCCGCATCCCACTCTGCATGTACCAACATCACTGGTACGCGGATGTCTTTAGGTTCATACACTGGCTTTCCGGCAGTCCAATATTCACGGGCATCTTGCACAGTACCATTTGGGGCTCTGAGTTTCTTTGGGTTTTGCATTCTGCCCCATGGATCCGTATCAAATGTGGCATCAGCCCATTTCTCAAACCAGCCATCGGGAATGAGGCTAGCCTTTGCGTTCTCTGGCACACCAGTCAGCCAGCGATTTTTTGCGTCGGCCATAGAAGCAACTCGATAGGCGCCTAACTGACCACCCTTATCAGTTAAAGGAGCACCACCCTGACGAAGCCATTGAGGCGCATATAAAACCAACTTATTTACCTTCTGATTATTTTCAGTGGTGTATTTACCCATAATAGTTGTTCCCCAAGACCAACCCAAGAGATTGATCTTGGATACATTGCGCTTCTTAAGGATGTAATCAACGGCGCTAGAAACATCCCTAACCGCGACATCTGTTCTGACAAGTGGTGCATTTTGCTCTGCAGGTTGATCCATCTCGGGAGGTCTGGTGGATTTACCATAACCACGCAAGTCGACTAGCCAAACGTCATACCCTCTAGCAGCCATGTATTCCATCCAAGAGGTTCCGCCAAGAGATAAATCAAAAGCGGTTTCCGCTGGATAGGTAGAGCCATGAACATAGAGCAATGTTTTCTCGGCAGAAAATTTCTTCATGCCGCTTAAGTGCTTATTGCGAACGTAGAGCGAGATCCCGGGGGTATCGCTTTGAACCATATACTCATTCATTTGAATCTTTTCTGCCGCAACTGCGTGGCCGAAAAAGATACAAGAAATCAGGGCTAGCAGCGACTGGACTGTCAGTTTCATTTCGTCTCCTTTGGGTCAAGACCCGTTTATTTATTTTTGTTAGTCAATATAGCACCCCAAAAGCGCTTCAAAATAGAGGGAAACCCCTCTATTTCAAGGCTTTTTAGGTCTGATTTGCTTGCGGGACCTGAAAACCCAAAAATCGACAAGCCCTTTAAAATGGACCCCATGACTAAAATTCCAGAACTCCTAGCCCCCGCAGGTAGCTTAAGCATGCTCCGCACCGCGTTTGATTTCGGTGCAGATGCAATTTATGCCGGCCAACCGCGCTATTCACTCCGTGTACGGAACAATGATTTCGGCAAGATGGAAACCCTTAAAGAGGGTATTGATACCGCCCATGAATTGGGAAAAAAGTTTTACCTTGTTTCCAATTTATTGCCGCATGGCGGCAAGACGCGCACCTATATTAAAGATATGGATCCAGTGATTGCACTAAAACCTGATGCAATCATTATGTCTGACCCAGGCCTCATCATGATGGCAAGGGAGGCTTGGCCAGATATGCCGATTCATTTATCCGTTCAAGCCAATACTGTCAATGGCGCATCCGCCAAATTCTGGCGCTCGGTTGGTATCAGTCGAGTTATCCTGTCACGCGAACTCTCTTTTGATGAAATTGAGGAAGTGCGTCAGGATTGCCCCGAAATGGAATTAGAGGTATTTGTGCATGGCGCTTTATGCATCGCTTATTCGGGCAGATGTCTTTTGTCTGGCTATATGTCCCATCGCGACTCCAACCAAGGTGCCTGCACCAATGCCTGTCGCTGGGATTACAAAGTAAAACCAGGACAACAAAATACCAGCGGTGATGTCGTTCTACTTCAAGAAGCGCGCAGACCAGATGATTTAATGCCTATGGAAGAAGACGAACATGGCACTTACATCATGAATTCAAAAGATTTGCGTGCCATTGAGCATATTGAAAGACTTACTGCAATGGGGGTGGACTCATTCAAGATCGAAGGTCGCACCAAATCCCCCTATTACGTGGCTCGCACTTGCCAAGCCTATCGTACAGCGATTGATGATGCGGTAGCCGGCCGCCCAATGAATATGTCATTAATTGGTAATTTGGAAGGCCTTGCTAACAGAGGATATACCGATGGGTTTTATGAACGCCATCACGATAAGGAATATCAGCTATACATGCGCGGCCACTCCCTGTCAGGTAGAAGCTTGTATGTTGGAGAAACAGTAGCTATAGATGAAGCTTCGGGACGCGTGAAAATTGATGTCAAGAACCGTTTCTCTGTCGGCGACAAGCTAGAGGTAATTGAACCAGAAGGAAACCAAGATCTAGTATTAGATGCGATGTGGAATATGGCCGGCGAACCGATTGAGGTGGCGCCTGGATCTGGTCACTTCGTCTGGATCAAATCCCCTCTTAAGAGCAAGCATGCCTTTATCGCTCGCTATACCAATGAGCCTGCACCTGTTGAGGCCGTCAGCTCTTGCAGCAACTGCTAAATCTTAGAAAGCCTTCATGAATTCAAATAACAGCACCGCAACCTCATCACACAGCTTTAAGGATAAGGCCAAAGAAGAGTTCATCAAGGCATTCCAGCTGACTATTTATTTTGGTGTTTGGTTTTGCGCTTTAGCATTCTTAGCGGCAACTTCTTTGGATGAACGACCAATCCCTTCATCAATTTTTGGGTTTGCAATCATCAAGGCTGCAGTATGCGCTAAATTTATGCTGATTGGTCAGGCGATATTTCCTATCAAGATTAATAAAAATCATGGCATCGTCAACTCCCTCATCCTTGAATCGATTGTCTATCTAGTGATTGTTTTGGCGCTTAATTACCTCGAGGCTGGAGTTCACGGTCTGATCAATGGAAAAGACTTTATTTCCTCTATGGCTGAATTTGGTCGATCCAATCCATTGCGCGTACTAGCCATGTCTATTGTTTACTGGTTAATTGTTTGGCCTTATTTATTGTTAGTTGGATTTAGATTAGCCGTAGGCAGCACAGCTTCGCTAGAAATCTTATTTGGTCGCAAGACTAAATAACCAGTAAATCGCAGACCCCCTTTAGCCCAAGCCCAGTGAGTAGGAATTTTTCAACTTTAGTTGGGCTGTTGTTGATGGGGATCGCGGTCTTTTCTTCAAGCATATGCGCTCAAGAAATCGAGGCGCGGACCTATTCGAATACGCCTATTGGCATTAACTTTTTAACAGCCGGAATAGCGCAAGCTAAAAGCGGTAGCTACACCCTCACCAGTGAAGTCCTTAACCTCACTCACATCTTCGATGTAGGCGGCCAATCCGGCAAACTCACTATTGTTCTGCCTTATGGCCAGCTCACTGGCTCAACCAGTGTTGGCGGACGGACTGTCAACGCTAGCACCGAAGGCTTATCGGACCCACTGATTAAGGCCGCAGTAAACCTCTATGGAGCTCCTGCGCTCACTCTTGACCAATTTAAAGACTACCAACAAGACCTCATTATTGGCGCCAGCCTTACAGCCTCAATACCTTGGGGAAAATATGATGACAATCAGCTGATTAATGTGGGAGCGAATCGCTGGTTCGTGCAGCCCGGCATTGGCGCATCGAAAGCGATTGGCCCATGGAGATTAGAACTGGCAGGATCGGGAATTTTCTACACCAGCAACACCAATTTTATGGGTGGCAATTCCCTGTCTCAAAATCCAGTGTATTCAGCGCAAACACATGCCATCTATTATTTTCAGAATACCGCCTGGATCTCGGTTGATGCGACCTATTTCACTGGCGGACAGTCTTATGTGAATGGCAATCCCATCAGTGGAAACCAAGAGAATTGGCGCTTTGGCGGAACGATGTCCTACCCAATTGATAAGCGTAACTCCATACGACTAACAGCCAGCACCGGGGCCTATTCAAGAACAAATAATAATTACGACCTATATGGGATATCTTGGCAATACCGCTTTGGCGGCGGCCTATAAATCCCGTAAATAGCGGCGCAAGATTTTGCCAACATTGGATTTTGGCATCTCGTCTATAAATACAATTTTTCTGGGGCGCTTATACCCCGTCATTTGCTCTTTGCAAAATTGAATAACCTGAGCCTCGCTCAGCGTTGGATTTTCTTTGACAATAAAGGCCTTCACGATCTCACCTAACTTGCGATGGGGAAAGCCAATCACTGCGCACTCCTTAACCCCGGGCATCAATGAAATCACTTCTTCGATTTCATTTGGGAATACTTTAAACCCAGCAACCACAATCATGTCCTTTTTACGGTCGACAATTTGCACATAGCCTTCTGGGCTCATGATGCCAATATCACCCGATTTGAAATAGCCATCAGGCGTCATGAATTGCGCAGTTTCTTCCGGCCTATTCCAATATCCAGCCATGACCTGCGGACCCTTAATACAGATTTCTCCAGGCTCGCCAAAAGGAACTTCAACGCCATCATCATCCAAAATCCGAATATCAGTACTGGGCATAGGCATGCCAATTGAGCCAGTAAATTGGGTAATGAGCGGTGTATTGACACACACTACCGGCGATGTCTCAGACAAACCATACCCCTGTGCGATGGGCACACCAGTCATTTTCTGCCACAAATCAGCGGTTTTCTTCTGAACCGCCATTCCCCCACCAATGGTGACAAGAAGATTAGGGAGCTTGACATTAGCAAACTCAGGTCGATGAATCAGCGCATGAAATAAAGTATTTACTCCGGGGAAAATGCTGATCTCGGGATGCTTCATCAATAACTTCATGAAGCCATTGATATCCCGTGGATTTGCAACCAAAATTAACTTCCCGCCTTTGCGCATCCCTAGTAATGCACAGGCCGTCAAAGCAAATATATGTGTCAATGGTAAAGCGCACAAGAAAACCAATTGGTCTTGATGTCTTTGACTCAATCCAGGCTCTAGCCACGATTCAATTTGCAGAACGTTCGCTAAAATATTTCGATGCAGTAATACGGCGCCTTTTGAAATCCCCGTTGTGCCACCGGTGTATTGCAAAAATGCAATATCGTCCAGGCCAATTAAGACCCTCTTAAATCCATGCCCTCTACCAATTTTGAGTGTCTGATTAAACTTCACGCAAGAGAAGCTCCAGTGCGGAACAATCTTTTTAATGTGCCTCGCTATTAAATTGACAATCACGCCCTTGGGCCCTAGAGCTTCACCCAAGCTACTTACAATCACTTTTTTAACTAGCGATTGATCAGCTATTTCTTGATAGACATGCGCAAAATTTTCTAAGATGGCCAATACAGCTGCGCCACTATCGCGCAACTGATGCTCTAACTCCCGAGAAGTGTAGAGGGGGTTAACATTGACAACAACAAATCCTGCGCGTAGCGTCCCTAGCATAGCGATAACATATTGCGGCACATTGGGGAACATAATGGCTATACGTGAACCAGCATCCAAGCCGAGCGTTTGCAGGTAAGCGGCAAATTCTTGGGATAGAGAATCCAATTGGCGATACGTCATGGTGTAACCCATGGAATCGATAACTACTCGATTGGGGAATTTTTGAAATGATTCCTCCAGCAACTCCACTAGAGAGGTATGACCATCCAAATTGACCTCATGGGGAACCCCTTCAAGATAGTGATCGAGCCAAGGTTTTTGAGCATTCATCTGCATCACCAAATCCATTGCCACAGGTTAAGCACTCATGATCTCTTTGAGCTTTTCCAGATAAAGCTCTTGGCCATGATTAACACGATGTGCCCACTCTGTTCCAGAATTTGCATTGGCATCATCTGTAATGTATTTAAATGATCGCCATGGAATATTAGATTGATGGGCGACATTTGCAATCGCGAACAACTCCATATCAACCACATCCACGCCCTCTGCAATCAGCCAAGGGTCGGACTCCATTACAAAACTATCGCCGGTACCGCAAATATGCTCCCCACCCATAGACAGGTATTGAGATGGTTTAGGGCAAAACGGAGTTTGCCCTCTTGGAGCCAGAGGCGCCGTCATCATGTCCCGCTGAATCACTTTGCCTATTTCTAATAAACCGTGTAGATCGGGATTAATCTTTCCAACCGTGCCAAAGTTAATAATTTTTTTAGGCTGAAGCTCATGAATAGCGCGAATACTGGCTACAGCTGCATTGATCTTTCCTACGCCGGAATACACAATGTCCACGCCTGCAGGTAAAGCGCTTTTATCAAGCTCAGACTCTAATGCGGTAATAATGAGTAATCGTGTGTTCATATCGGCCAATAATGAATTTATTAGATTATCTACCCGGAGTTCCGGACTTTCCTAAGCCCGGCATCCTATTCCGAGACATATCCCCTCTATTAGCCGATCCAAGCGCCTTTCAAGAGGCGATCTCACGGCTGAATGCCCTAGCCAAGCAGTTTGACTACACCCATATCCTGGGTATAGAGGCCCGTGGCTTTATCTTTGGGTCGGCCTTAGCGTACAGCGCCCACAAGGGTTTGGCTTTGGCCAGAAAGCCCAACAAACTGCCCCTAGCAAGCTGCCGTGAGTCCTATGGCCTGGAATATGGCTCAGATGCGTTAGAGCTGCAGGAATCCACCCTAGCAAAAGACGCCCGAGTATTAATTGTGGATGACGTTTTAGCCACCGGAGGAACCGTGATTGCAGCTAAGCAATTACTGGAAAAGGCGGGGTTTAAGGTGGCGGGCGCCATTGCCTTACTGGAAATTGCCGGACTGAACGGTGGAGAAAATCTGACAGCGCAAGGAATTGCTAATAAAGCAGTATTAACTGCCTAAATCAGGCTTTTGGCGCTTTTTAACAGCTTCATAGCACCCCAACCCACTGCCAATGCTTTGCTAGCTAACTTTGGACGGTAGTGAGCCAAAACCGCAAAAGCACTTGTCCATAAGATAGGACTGTTTTTCATAAAATTGAAGGCATCCACACCTTTATCCGCCCAAGATAAAGGTTTTTCAATCGGCTCAAAATGCAATGCGAATTCAGTGCGCTCTTTAGCCGCTCTGAGCTGCAATTGCTTTTGCCGAGCCTGTAGCTCTGTCAGTTTGCGATTCATCGATTCGCTAACTCCTGGCGATCTTTAGAAAACTCGGCAATACTAGCCTCAAACAACTTAGGCATTGTTCTAAGCGAGCGGAAAACAACTAAAGCGAAAACCAAGCCTACAGCCAAAAATCCACTAGTTAACAAACTCAATGCCAGCATGCGATTACTTTCCCAACTGTAGATCACAATTAAGAGAGCCAGCATAACCAAACCGAAGAATAAAAAGAATAAGGCGCAAGCAATCATCACCAGCAAACCAAGGAACTTGCTCCGGGCAATTTGCACATCCGTTGAAAGGAGCTCAAGTCGGGTTTGAGCAATTGAAACTCCCGTGGATACTAAATTCTTAATCGAGGATAAGAGATTTTCTTGTGACATAAGTGACTTAGCGACGCCCAATGAAAAGACCGATCAACAGACCAAGCCCAGCAGCGACACCTACTGCCTCCCAAGGATTGCGATGCACAAACTCATCAGCCCCATCGGCAACAAGCTTGGCCTTTTCTGTCAGCGTACCTTCAGCAGATGAAAGGGTCTCTTTCGCATTGGTCAGGGACTCCAAAGCCTTGGAGCGAATTGTGCTCAGCGGACCCTCTTCATGGCTAGCGGTAGCCTTTATCAGGGCCTCAGCGTCAGCCATCAGGGCCTTAAAGTCGCTCATCAGAAGATCCGAACTTATTTGAACTTCATCATGCGCAGCTACAGATTTTTTCGCAGTCATTTCTAATCCTCGATATTGCCGAATAAATTACTTGGTAAGACCATTCTAAGCAATTCTGGGCTTAGATCCCAGTATTAGTACGGTCATTCCAGCGTTGCCTTCTTTAAAGTGCTTCAGATGAACCTTTAAGCCGGGCCGTCGCCTCAATAGCGAATGGTAAGCATCACTCCCATAAGCCGCTTGCTCACCAAAATGGTATTCATCGACCCGGTCTGAGAAATAGTTGTTTTCAAGGGCATCATGCACAGCCCACTTAATTCTTCCGCCCTCACCGCTTGCGCCATAACCATGAATCAAGATCATCGCCTTAATACCCACTTCAGAGGCCCTGCGCAGCGTATTGGTCAATCGATCTAAGGCCACTTCGGCACTTGGATTGTCGTGCTTCAGATTAAACACGATCGTATCGCTTAGCGGCACGGGCAAGGAGACGCTTGCGCATTGACGACAGTCGCCAATTAGCCCCCTGAGGTTGCCACACTCCGGACATTCAAATGAATGAGTCAATTAAGAAATCCTGTTATAAAGTTTAAATAAAAAGGATATGGAGACATCATGAATATAGCTATTATGCGTGGCCTCGTGCTTGGGCTGGTTTTTGCAACAGGCGCAACATTTGCCCATAAGCCAGATGAACCGGCGCATCAGAAATATGCCGAAGGAAACTTCGCCCTCGAGAACGGCTCAGTCATTAAGGACTTTGAACTGTCATATACAACCCAAGGAACCTTAAACGCCGATAAGAGCAATGCCATACTCATGGTTACTGCAATTGGAGGAAATCATCATCGCATTGATTATTTAATTGGGCCAGGCAAGGCATTAGACACCAATAAATACTTTGTCATTTGCACTGATGCTATTGGTAATGGCTTAACCAGCTCACCATCCAATAGCAAACAGCAAGCCAATATAGATTTTCCTGAATTTAATATACGCGATATGGTGAATAGCCAGTATCGACTTGTCTCGGATCATTTTGGAATCCAGAAGCTGGTTGCCGTCGTAGGCGCATCTATGGGCGGGATGCAAGCTTTGCAGTGGGCTGTCTCGTATCCCAACTCAATGCAGGCAATCGCTCCAATCATTCCACTGGCAAAAACTACTGCGTGGACAACTGGCGTACTAGAAATGCTGCGCCAAAGCATCATGACCGATCCAGCATATCAAGGCGGCAAATACGATAAACCCGTAGAGCAAGGAATGCGACTTTGGGCTGGCTGGCTCAGTGGCGTAATAGTAAGAACCCCCGCCTACCTGGATCAACTAAACACTAGCGCCGCAGCAGAAATTGAATATCTTCACAAAGTTCAAGATGGAGGCTGGAAGCGCATGGATGCCAATGATTGGATCTGGCAGTCACGCGCTTACGATCGACATGACCTTGGTCAAACCCAAGGTTTTAATGGCAATACTTCGGCCGCATTAAAGTCCATCAAAGCAAAGACTTTAATACTTGCCGGCACTGGCGACTTACTCAACCCCGAATCTGATGCAAAGCTTACCGCTAAGCTAGTTCCAGGCGCGAAATATTTAGCAATCAATGACCGTCTACCAATGGGTCATCTATCGGGTGCTGGCGCAACTAAAGATGAAAATGCATTTCAAAATAAAGTCATTACGGAATTCTTATCCACACTGAAATAAACAGTCCCGGGTAATTCAATCAACTCAGAATTACCCCGTCCACCCCTACCTAAGGCACTAAAGAGCTAAATCAAAGAACAATCCATTTGATTTAGCTCTTTTTTTGATTAGGAGCAATACTTCGCTTCCAGGGCGGACACTGTATTTACCTGGTCATCCACCATGCGATTTAAGGTTTGTTGAGCAGCCTCTTTGTTTTCTTGAACTTTGAGGTTCACATTGATGAGTCCAGCTACATCTTTACGTATTGAAGTATTGCCATAGCGCAAGCCCTTCAGCGTGGAGACGGCTTCAGCAGAAATCTTACATTGCTGACTCAATAATTCTGATGAATCAGATGAAGTATTGGCGTAGGCAATTGCCGCTACCGAGATTGAGGTAATCGCTAATAGAGTTTTTTTCATCTTATTTCCTTAATTTGTGACCACATGTTGGACAACAACCTAAATCTTTTGCTCTGGTTTTTCTGAGGGCGGCATAAACGCTAGATTCCGAAATCTCCATCTTTCTAGCGGCTTGAGCTGCGGTCATCCCCTTCCCTATCCAATCTAAAGCTTGATGTGTTTTTGGTATCGCTCTTCTCATTTCGCCTCCAATGGTGTCACTATACCACAAAAGTTGTGAAGTTGTGAAGTTGTGAACTTTAAATATACGGTATTTACAGAGTAAAGATATGAAAAATCAGGGTTTGTGCGACAAAACTCAGCCGGTGATAAAGTGAAAGGACTACGTCACTACCAATCAATAAAACATATGAAATCAGCACTTGGACTTACGGAAGCATGCGAACTTATTCAAGCAAAAGAGCTTTCGCCAAACGATTATTTGGGGCAGTGTGTCGCGCGCGCAGATGAGGTAGAGGCGACATTAAAGGCCTTTACAGTCAGAGCAAAACTAGCCGACTTACAGAATCAATCCAAACCCGGACCATTGATGGGTATTCCAGTGGCGGTGAAGGACATCATTGCCACCAAGGATTTTGTGACTACAAACGGATCCCCCATCTACAAAGATTTCACCCCGAAAGAAGATGCCACCATAGCGAAGAAGATACGGAGCCTTGGCGGCTTGATTTTCGGCAAAACGGTGACCACTGAGTTTGCCTGGCGTCATGCGGGGGTTACAACTAATCCATGGAACAGCGCGCATACTCCCGGTGGCTCATCCAGCGGTTCTGCAGCTGCAGTAGCAAGTGGGATCGTTCCCTTGGCGCTGGGATCCCAGACTGCTGGGTCGATTATTAGACCAGCCTCATTTTGTGGAATTGTCGGCTATAAGGCGAGTTTCGGCGCGGTACCTCGAGCCGGGGCATTTCCAGTGTCTGGATCGCTTGACCACATTGGTTTTTTTACGAGATCTGTAAAGGATGCGGTCTTTGCGTTTAATTTACTGAGAAATACTGAAATCGATGAGGAAGATGCCATTCTTATTCCCGAGCTCCATATTAAGCCGATAAGCATGCCGCGTATTGCCATTTTAAGAACACCTTTTGACGATTTACTTAGTAGCGAGCAGATTAAGACCGTAGAAATCGCTGCAACACGCTTGAGTGATGCCGGTGCAAGCATTCATGAGCTCACCCTTCCCCAGCGCTACTGGGATGGGATTGAAGCCTTAGCAGTATTAATGTCCTGCGAGGCAGCGGTCATACACGAACAGCATCTCTTGCAGTCTCGCGACCTGTTAAGCAATGACATCATCGAATTGGCCGACAGGGGTAATGCCTGTCCATCAAGCGTGTATATCAAAGCAAAAAATCTTCAGAGAGAATTGCGCACATCAATCGGAAAGTATTTTGAAAATGTTGATGTGATTATGGCTGCGCCCGCAACAGGTGAGGCGCCTAAGGGCCTGGACTTTACTGGCAACCCGATCTTCTGCTCGCTATGGACGTTTATTGGCACCCCTGCAATTGCATTGCCAGTGAATCAATCGAGCAATGGACTTCCACTAGGAATTCAGTTGATAGGCAATTACAAGGAAGATGAAAAGCTGGTTAGCGTTGCCGCCTTTGCGGAAGATTGCTTTAGAGCGAGTTAGGAACGTTGCCAATCCGCTATTAGGTTGGCAAATAACTTTGTAGCGTCCTCAATCTTATCGACGTAACAAAACTCATCTGTTTGATGAGCCATCTCAGGCTGGCCTGGACCCAGAATCACCGTTGGCGGATTACCAATTGCCGATTTGAGGGCTGAAGCGTCAGTGAAATAGGAAACTGTCTTTTCAATAGGACGTACGCCATTGATACTTTCGCAATGATCAAACACCTTTTTCATCCATGGATCATTTGCGGGGGTATAAACCCCTTCAATATCAATAATCGTATCTAGCTGTACCGTCGACCCCAAAGCCTTACACAAGCAACCATAAATATGAGAATGGCTCTGCCCGGCAACTGTGCGAATATCCAGAGTCATTTCCGCGGCATCTGGAACTGAATTAATGTTTAAACCCGCTTTTGCCGTACCCACATTTAAGGTCCCCTGCCCCATTAATGCGTGAGGCGGCGTATCGAAGGCGAATTTCTCAAGCGTCAACGCAGCTTTAGCCAGCTTGTAAAAGGCATTTTCACCTCTTTCAGGCATAGATCCGTGTGCAGTAATACCTTCCGTCTTAGCCTTTAACCAGTAGGCGCCTTTATGACCTAGTAATGGCTCATTCGCGGTTGGCTCGGCGACAACAAAGCACCCAGCAGGGCCCAAGAACTCAAGAATATCCTGACTTGCAGCCACATGAAATGCGCCCTCACAACCAGTTTCTTCTCCAGCGGTAATAATCATGCTGACACCGGCCCCTTGCTTTGCTTGGTTGGCCATCTGAATGGCAGCAACAACAAAAGCAGCTACGCCACTTTTCATATCGCTAGATCCACGACCATACAGCTTGCCATCGTTGATCACGCCAGCAAAAGGCTCAAACTTCCATGAGCGGGCACCCAAGGGCACAACATCCACATGGCCAGTAAAACAAATGCTCGGTTTATCAGCGCTGCAGGCACCAATTTTCGCTACGAGACTCGTACGACGCGGGGCAAACTCCACCTTGCGACATTCATATCCATTGGCCTCTAGGATTTCCTGCAAATATTCACAGATCTGATCCTCGTTGCCGGGAGGATTGATCGTATTAAAGCGAATGAGTTCCTGCGTTAACTCTACTGGATTTAGATTCTTCATGGTTATCGTCTATCCGAAATAGGCCGCTTGCACTTCAGCGTTTTCAGCCAACTCTTGAGCATCACCCTGAGCAACCACCCTGCCTTTGGAGATGACGTAGCCACGATGGGCTATAGCCAAGGTTTGACGTACATTCTGCTCCACCAAGAGCACTGTCGTTCCCAGTTGATTAATCTCTTTAATGATCTTGAAATTCTCTTTTACAAATAGCGGGGACAAACCTAAGGATGGTTCATCAAAGATCAATAAATCTGGTGAACTCATGAGGCTACGACTAATTGCAAGCATGGCCTGCTCGCCCCCAGACATTGTTCCAGCCAGTTGTGTCGATCGTTCAGCTAGGCGGGGGAAAAGAGTCTTTACATGTTCGCGGCGCTCTTCAATCACATTCTTATCTTTAACCAAATATGCTCCGGCCGACAGGTTCTCGTCTACAGTCATGCGAGAGAAGACACGACGCCCTTCAGGAACACAGGCAATGCCCTGCTCAATAATTCTGTGGGAAGGAAAACTGGTGATATCCACGCCCTTAAAGAGAATCTTTCCTCGATTTGCCGGGGTTAATCCCAGTATGGATCGTATTAGGGTTGATTTACCAGCCCCATTAGCACCTAAGATGCATGTAATTTCACCCTGCTTCACCTCAATTGATACATCTTCCAATACATCAATGCGATCGTAGGCGGTATAAATATTATGAATGTTTAATAAGTTCATGATTACTCTTGCCCCAAGTAGGCGACTTGAACTTCAGGGTTGTTAACAATCTCTTCGTAAGTACCTTCAGCGATTTTTTTGCCGTAATTCAAAACAATACATCGCTCGGTCATGCGCTGAATCAAGCCCATCTCATGTTCAATCAAAATAATCGTGAATGGTTTAATTTTGCTGCGTACCTGCAAAATATCATCCATCACCTCAGCGGTTTCATCATGTGTCATACCTGCCGAAGGCTCATCGAGCAATAGTAGATCAGGCTCGCTAATCAAGGCTCGACAGATCTCGATACGACGTCGGTCAATCATTGGAAGACTCGCTACCGGCTCAAATATTTTTCCAGCCAATTTTGGATTAAATGTCAGCAGTAATTGATTTACCTGCTCAACAACCCGGTCATACTCAGCTTTAAATTGATTGCGTTGAAACAAGTTAAATAAAAGACCGGTATTAAGACGACGATTATCGCCAATTGCGATATTGTCAAATACGGTTAAGGGCAACGATAATCTGGAGCGCTGAAATGTACGAGTAATCGCCTCCCTGTATACGTCCTGAGCACTTGCGTCAGTAAGATCCTTTCCGCGGAAAGTCACATTGCCGGAAGTAGCGCGATACAAACCTGTAATCACATTAAAAAATGTAGTCTTACCCGAGCCATTGGGGCCCAAGAGCCCAAGCACTTCGCCCTCGTTGACATAAAGATCCAAAGAATCAAGCGCGGTGACACCACCAAATCGCATAGTGAGCTGGTGAGCCTCTAGTATTTTATTTTTAGACTGACTCATTTCTTACCCCCTACCTTATTCCCAGGGAAATACTCTCGAATTCGTCGGGGGAGCAAGCCGTCGGGGCGGAATAACAAAATCAAGATGACCACAATTGCATATAAGAGAAAGCGGTACTCTTGGATAAATTGCAATTTTTCAGGAAGGATAACCACAATAGCTGCCGCGGGAATAATTCCCCATGGATTACCAATGCCGCCCAGAATAACGATAGAAACAAGAATCAATGAATCAGCAAAGGTAAAGTTATTCGGAGCCACATAGGCAGTCATCATCCCGTAGAGGGCGCCAGCCATACCAGCAATAAAGTTACCCAGGGTAAAGGCGACAATTTTCCAGTGGGCAATATTGACGCCAAATGTTGATGCAGCAATCTCATCCGTGCGAACCATATCCATACTGAGGCCTACCCATGAACGCTCCAAATTACGAGTGATTTTGAAGCTTAATATCAACAGGATTAACGCGATCAAAAGATATGGAATGTAAAAGGAAACTTCGAATCCAAAGATTTCAATTCCATCGGATAAATTCCATCCAAATAGATTCAGCGGTGGAATCTTCATTCCCTGGGGGCCGCCAAGAGTGTCATTCACCTCTAGAAAATTACGGAACAAAATGCCGAAAGCAATCGTTACCAATGCCGCATAGTGACCCCGAGTTCTCAAAACGGGGTAGATCAAAATGCAACCAATCAAAGCCGAAGCGCAGGCAGCCAAGATTAAGATGGCCAGATGAGGAATGGCGGTATGGGAGGCCAAAATTGCTACTGTATAGCTGCCGATACCAAAGAACGCTGCTCCAGCAAAGTTTACGATGCCGACATAACCGAACTGGATGTTTAAGCCAAGGCACACCATCGAATAAATCAACACTGTTGCGAGCATCAGTAAAGCAAAATGGGAGTTATGAAACACCACCATCGTGATGAGCACGCCAGCAACTGAAGCATAAGCAGGAAATTGCGGATGCTCGCGGACCGCCGATGCGAGGCGCTCCATTAAACCCATTTTCTTTCCAACCAGACTGACAATGAAAGCAAGGGCAACTAAACCCCCTACCTCAAGCTGATTCTCGGAACCTAGCAATAGAATGCTATAGAGCAAACCCAATACAAAAGTAGTCATTAATAGCTTCATACTTACACTCGCTCGCTTGATTTTTCAGAAATCAAGCCAGTTGGCTTTAATCCCATAATAATGATGATGACTGTGAAGGCAAAAACGTCTTTATAGGCACTAGGGACATCCGGCAAGATGGCTGGCAACAAGACGGCGCCAATTGTCTGGAGTCCAGCAAAGAGGAAGCCCCCAACAATTGCTCCATAAAAATTGCCAAGGCCACCAACCACAGCAGCAGAAAATCCAATGACTCCGAGAAGTAAGCCCATACTGAAATTGACTTCGTTGTAATACAGCCCATTCATTAATCCAGCTAAAGCAGCCAGAGCGGAGCCCAACATGAATGTAATTAAAACGATTTGGCGAAAGTTAATGCCCATAATGCGAGCGGTTTCACTGTCTTGTGCAACTGCTCTAATCGCCAAACCAATCTTGCTGCGGGTAATCAAACGTTGAACAGCAACAATGCAAATAATGCCTGTTAGGAGCAAAATCAAACTATCAGATCGCAAGGTGAAATCACCAAGAACAATCCCATCTGTTGGCAGCAACCGTGGGAAAGGCTTTGGATTAGAGCCATTTGGGTAAAACAAGCGTACCGCTTCACGTAGCGCCAAACCCAGCATTAACGTTACCAATAAGGTATTGATGGGAGGCGCTTTTTGCAGAGGTAAGATTAAATATCGGGCGATCACGGCACCCAAAAAAGCAGCAACTGAAAGACTAATTAACACTAATACCAGCAGCTGCAGCCAAGGGGAGTCAAACGTACCCGCAATACCGATATAAGCAGTGAGGCCTGCGAAGGCACCCACCATCAAGATATCGCCATGCGAGAACTTAATAACATCCAAGACACCAAAGTAAAGAGTGAAGCCAACAGCAACAATCGCATATATGACGCCTAACATTAAGCCGTTAAGCAGGTATTGCAAAAAGATATCAAACGACATGTACGACCACCCTCTTCACTTCGGTTGCAAATACAACAAACTAATTATTGCCCTAACTTGCGCTGCTTTTTGGCATACAAGCTATCTTCCCAAACTACCCACTTACCATCTTGGGCGACATATTTAGAAATCAAGGGAACAATGTTCTGACGATGATCATCAAAGCTCACCTTGCCGATAATGGTCTCAACGTTATTCGTTTTATTTAATACATCCATTACCTTCTTGCGATTCGGACCAGCCTTCTCAATCGCGTCCATGATGAGATTGGCAGCAGTGTATGCGAACGGGCCATATGCTTCAGGGGCATCAGGATATTTTTGCTGGTTGTACTTCGCAATAAACTCTAAGCCACCGGGTAATTTTTCCCAAGGCGCGCCTTCAATAAATGACAAGGAGCCTTCTGATAGTTTGCCCAAGCCTTCGATATAGGCGTCAGACTTAATGCCTGAGGTGCCCTCGAATACCGCTTTAATCCCGAGGCGATCCATCTGCGTACGAATACGAATACCAATAGGAGTTAAGCCGCCGAAGTAGACCACTTCAGGCTTGAGCTCTTTAATTTTGGTGAGCTCAGCGGTAAAGTCTTGTTGGTCAGCAGTGACACCGAAAGTACCCAAAATCTGACCGCCATTTTTAGTCAAGAACTGAGTAAAGTATTTGTTATGGCCTTTGCCGTAATCGGTTGTGTCATGAATGATGACCCACTTCTTGTAGCCCAAGCCAGTCAGAAACTTAGCTGCAACCTCATTCTGGTTAATCATCGTGCCGTTTACACGGTGAACCTCTTTGAAGTCATTGCCGTAAGTAATCTCCGGGAGAACTGCGCCCCAAACCATGACTGGCAAACCAAACTTGTGATAAACATCAACAGTACTCATTGCAACAGCTGAGCAGTAATGAGTGACGCCAGCAATAATTGAACTATCAGAAGCAATCTTGGTTGCAACCTGAACACCTACGTTTGGCTTGCACTCATCATCAGCGGTAACGAGTTCATATTTGTATTTCGCATTAGGGTCTTGATTTCTCATGCGTACAGCAAGATCAGCCGAGTTGCGGCCACCTATTCCGTTTGCGGATACCCCGCCGGTCAAAGGTCCAATATAAGCAATTTTGACTGTATCTTTTGCGGAGACGGTAAAGGAAAGACTGGAACAAAGAGCAAGGACTAAAGCTGAAACGATGGATTTCATAACTAATCTCCTAATGATTTACTTGAACATCTATTTCAAACCAGTGTAGCAATAAATTATTTTAAAAATATTGATCTTCATCACCTCTTTTTCATGCTCGTAAACCCTAAAAAGAACCCTAAGAATGTCGGTCAGATGAAGTGTGATCACCTCTGAGCATATAGATCTATGAATATCGAAAATTATGTGCGCCATCTATTCTGGTGCAGAAAATAGCGTCATTAGAGTGCACTGCACCAAATTGATGTTTCGCTCTGAATATAGCGTGATAAGGCGCGGGATGAAATGAAGTGTTGCGGTGTTATAAATGGTGACGTAAAGCTACTTCCAGCAATGCGTAGTTTTCATCATGTAATATTTTTGCTACAACAACAGCACATTAATAAACAGATAGCAATCTCATGTGCGATGAAGAACTAAAACCGGAGATTAAACATGTCGTTCCATTTCGAAAAACGCAGGGGCTTATTGGCTTTACTGTCCACCTTAGTGTTTGCCACTGCCTTTACAGCAAACGCCCAAACCAGTTCAAACTGGCCTGATAAATCCATCAAAATTATTGTTGGCTATTCTGCGGGTGGCGCAACGGATGTATTGACACGCTTGGTTGCTGTAAAGATGAGCAACACACTAGGTCAGCCAATCGTGGTCGAAAACCGTCCTGGCGCTAACAGCAACGTAGGCGCTGAACTCGTTGCGCGCGCACCGGCAGATGGTTACACGCTTTATGCTTTTTCGATTGCCAATACGATCAACATGTCTCTGTATCCAAAACTGGGTTACGACGCCATTAAGGATTTTGAACCAATCGGCATGATTGCGAAGATTCCTAATATCTTGGTGGTAAATCCAAGCCTCCCGATTAAATCAGTCGCGGACTATGTGCGCTATGCAAAAGAATCAAAAGATGGCGTGACATTCGCCTCATCTGGTAGCGGCTCATCTATTCACCTCTCCGGCGAAATGTTTAAGATGCAAGCCAAGATTCAGATGCTGCATATTCCTTATAAGGGTAGTGCTCCAGCGGTTACAGATTTACTGGGTGGCCAGGTCGACTCTATGTTTGATAACACCCCTTCGGCACTGCCTCATGTTCAAAGCGGAAAACTGCGTGCAATCGCCGTCACCAGCGCTCAACGATCACCATCCGTACCGGACGTTCCAACCTTAGCTGAATCTGGATATCCAAATTTTGATGTGCAGTCATGGTTTGCCTTGGTAGCGCCAGCCGGCACCCCAAAACCAATTATTGACAAGCTCAATAGCGCACTCAATAAGGCGCTGACAGCTCCAGATGTTCGCCAACGATTGCAAGAGCTAGCAGCTACTCCTGAGCCCGGCACCCCTGAAAAAATGCGCGACTTTTCCATAGCTGAAGTGAAGCGTTGGCGTGAAGTAGTAAAAGCATCAGGCGCAAAAGCGGAATAAGCACACACCCATCTCAAGGAAGCGACTCACTGCATGTATCCAATTGATTTCTTTTGGCGAGCGTCATTACGCTGGCCAGATCGCATTGCCATTGACACCCCTAATGGCCCCATCAGCTATAGCGTACTGTCCGACAAGGTCAAGGCTTTGGCCGCAGGACTCACCGCGCTTGATTCGACACTGCAAAGTCGCGTGGCGATCTGTGCAGGCAATAGCGCCGATCACATCATTGCTTTGCTGGCAATTTTGGCCTGCGGAAAAGTATGGGTGCCACTCAATCCTAAAAGTACCCGACCAGAAATTCGTCGCATTATTGATATTACGGAGCCCAGTCTTATTATTCATGATGAGGCTTGCGAAGATTTATTAGTCGATGCACCCGGCATGTTTATTCGCACCGGCAAGAATGACGAAAAACAGTCAGGAAATACTGTTGGTGGATTGGTTCAAGCACATGATGGAGCTCCGCTTCCATCGTTTGACTTACCCCTAGATGCTATTCAAGCCATTAAATTTACCGGCGGAACTACCGGTGCACCTAAAGGCGTCATGCAACCCTACCGAGCATGGATGGCCAACATCACGAACCAAATCCATTCATGGGGATTTGATGAGCATGAGCGCTATATCGTGGCAGCACCTATCACCCATGGCACTTCAACCTATATCGTGCCAATCCTCGCTCAAGGCGGATGTCATGTGATTTTGGATGGTGCCGGGGCTGAAGTGGTTCGAACAGCCTTTAAGGAGCGCGGCGGTACAGCATGCTTTATGCCCCCCACCTTGCTGTACATGTTGATGGCACTGCCGAATGCCTCACGCGCTGACTATCCCAACTTACGTAGATTAATTTATGGTGGAGCACCAATGCCCCCTGAAAAGGTCCGGGCCGTACGTGAATTTTTTGGCCCAGTGCTTTGCACCACTTATGGCCAAACTGAAGCACCTCAAATTTTGACGGTAATGCAGCCAGAAGACTTTGAAAATCCAGATAACTGGGCGTCTGTTGGTCGTGCCACCTGGTTTACCGATGTCGCGGTTATGTCGCCTGATGGCGCCCTTCTTCCCACGGGTGAAATTGGCGAAGTTGTAGCGCGCGGCGATCTACTGATGACCGGTTACTGGCGCATGCCAGAAAAAACTGCGGAGACTATTAAGGATGGGTGGCTACATACGGGTGATCGAGGACTGATCGACCATCGCGGATATTTATATCTAAAAGATCGGCTGAAGGATATTGTCATTACCGGTGGATTCAATGTCTACCCAGTGGATGTTGAAAATGCGTTAAGCCAACATCCTGCTGTCCACGAGTGTCTTGTATTTGGGGTGCCTGATGACAAGTGGGGAGAAAGCGTACAAGCTGCCGTGCAAATTCGCCCCAGGCAACAAGCCGATGAAGCAACGTTGATTGCCTTTGTGCGTGAACTCTTGGGGCCCGTACAAACCCCAAAGCGCATCCACTTTTATGACAGTCTGCCACGATCCAATGTGGGCAAATTACTGAAGAGTGCAGTTCTACAAGACATTCTTAACCCCTAATTCTTAATACTTATTTATATTTTCCAAATCAATACACCATGACTAAATCAGCAAACAACGCACCTGTCACGAGTTTATGCACTCACACTCTTACTAGCCTTCACTATAGGGATGCCGATCTTGTTGAGGATTTAATGGGCAAGAAAACCTTTACAGAAGTAATGTTGATGCAGATCTTGGGGAGAACACTCCGACCAGTAGATATCAGAATTACCGATGTAGTGTTGATTGTTCTGATGGAGCATGGACTAACACCAAGCGCAATCGCTACAAGGTTGGTCTACATGAGCGCCCCAGAAAATCTTCAAGGTGCTGTAGCATCAGGTTTGTTGGCTGTGGGTAGCTCATTTATTGGAACAATGGAGAACTGCTCGGGCCTCCTGGACCGTATCATTGCTGCACAAGACCCAGATGCTGAAGCACTCTCCATCGCGCAGCACTACAAGTCCATTAAGGGCGCAGTACCAGGATTTGGTCATCATCTTCATAAGCCAGTTGATCCAAGGGCATACAAGCTATTAGAGATGGGTCGCTCCGAACAAGATTTAAAGGGTAATCACATTCAAGCACTTGAAATGCTTTCTAAGGCAGTTGATCAGATTGCTGGGCGCCCGATCACCATTAATGCTACCGGCGCTGTTGCGGCACTCTTAGGGGAAATCGGCATTCCTACCGCAGTGATGCGTGGCTTTGCCGTCATCTCTCGATCCGCTGGTTTGGTTGCGCATATTGTTGAAGAGCAACAGAGTCCTTCAGGGCGGTTTATTTGGGACACGGTTGAGCATGCCATTCCCTTTGTTGATGGTGCAACAAAAATAGATCCAGCATGAGCACAAAGCAAAGCCGTTCTTCAGGAGAGTTTGCGCTAGTAACCGGTGCTAGTAGTGGCATCGGTCGTGCTGTAGCTCTTCGTTTAATTGAGGATGGAATGCATGTGATTAATTTTGATCTCAATACGCCAGCTGCAATCAATCCACATGAGACCTTCGTTAAAGTCGATGTATCCAACGAGAGTGAATTGCGCTCAGCCCTTGCCAATGTAAGCGCGCAACACTGCATTACCCGTCTCGTTAATAATGCTGGCATTGTTCGTCCAGCCACCATTGAGCATGCCACCACTGCGGACTTACATGCGGTGATGAATGTCAATGTGGCTGCTGCGATTATCTGCGCACAGTCCCTACTCCCAGGAATGCGTGCCGCCAAGTTTGGGCGGATTGTCAATATCTCTAGCCGCGCCGCACTTGGGAAAGCCGAACGAATTGTCTACGCAACTACTAAAGCGGCAATACATGGATTTACTCGCACATTAGCATTGGAGGTTGCAGCCGACGGAATCACGGTAAATGCAATTGGCCCAGGACCCATTGCAACCGAGCTATTCACCAGCGCAAATCCCCCAGAAGCTCCAGCAACGAAACGCATTCTAGAGACGGTTCCCTTGCGCCGCATAGGCAAACCCGATGAGGTCGCACATTTAGTAGCATCCCTCTTAGATGAGCGAGCTGGCTATACAACCGGACAAGTAATTTACGTCTGTGGCGGTATGACTGTAGGGCTGGCGCTATGAAGCCTATAGAACATCCTGCAGCCCTCCCCTTGGATCTTACGGGCCGACTGGTATTTGTAGCAGGCGGAGGATCCGCCGGTCCGGGATGGAGTATTGGACGAGCATCCTGCGTTACCTATGCGCGCCAAGGCGCTAATGTTTGCGTTGTGGATCGTGATCGCGCATCCGCAGAGGAAACAACCTCACTAATTAATGCCGAGGGCGGTAAAGCCACAACCTTGATTGGCGATGTTGCCGAAGAAAAAGATGTCAAAAGACTCTTTCAGGAGGCGCGGGATCATTTTGGTCAGACCATTGATGTCCTGCATCACAATGTCGGCATTGGTAAAGTTGGCGGCCCAATGGAAACCAGCATTGAAGATTTTGATCGCATTCACAACGTCAATGTGCGGAGCGTACTTCTTGCATCAAAAGAAGTTCTGCCAGACATGGTGGCACGCGGCAAAGGCTCAATCATCACGATTTCTTCTGTAGCCGCCATGCGTTATCTTGGCTACCCCCACTTATCCTATAGTGTCACCAAAGCCGCCATCATTCAGTTCACGCGCATGCTAGCGCAACAATATGCGGCCCATGGAGTGCGGGCCAATACTGTAGTCCCCGGTTTAATCGATACTCCACGCATCGCCACAACTGTTGCTAAGATGTTTTCCGAAAACGGTATCGATGAAGCAAGGGCAGCACGAGATCGTCAAGTGCCGATGGGGCACATGGGAACGGCTTGGGATGTAGCCCATGCCTGCGCATTTCTGGCATCGGATGCAGCCTCATACATTACCGGAACAGAGCTCGTTGTTGATGGAGGAATTACCGGGAAATATGTCTAAGGATAGAATTGAATTTGACAATAAAAAAGCCCCGGTTAAGGGGCTTAGTTATTTGTTGTAGCAGCTCAAGCAGTTTAAATCTCAAGGATTTTGGCGGAGACGAGAGGATTCGAACCTCCGATCAGAGTTTTAGCCCCGATGCTCCCTTAGCAGGGGAGTGCCTTCGACCAGCTCGGCCACGTCTCCCTACTTGATGCCTTTACAACGCCCCACAGTTTAACGGATTCCGTCAGCCGCGGGGATTTACAGCTTTTTTACTGCAATTTCTTACTTTTGATCGAGCTCGAAAGCCTTATGCAAGGCGCGTACAGCCAATTCCATGTACTTCTCGTCAATCACTACAGAAATCTTGATTTCACTAGTGGAGATCATCAAAATATTGATACCCTCCTCTGACAATGTACGGAACATCTTGCTAGCGATACCCACATGGGAGCGCATTCCAACGCCAACCACGGAAACCTTGGAGACCTTAGGATCACCAGTAATTTCCTTGGCTTCAATATGGGACTGAACATTATTTTTGAGCAAGTCCAAGGCCTTTTGGTAATCGGCGCGCGGTACTGTGAAAGTGAAGTCTGTCTTACCTTCAAATGACTGATTCTGAATGATGATATCTACATCGATATTGGCATCAGCGATCGGACCCAAAATTTGATAGGCAATTCCTGGACGATCAGGAACTCCAAGAACGGTAATTTTTGCTTCATCACGCGCAAAGGCGATACCGGAAATTACTGCAGCTTCCATGGTGCTGTCCTCTTCAAATGTAATCAAGGTGCCCGACTTCATCTCTTGATCAAGTGGCATCAAAGGATCTGTCAATGATGACAGAACACGGGTTTTAACTTTGTACTTACCAGCAAACTCAACTGAACGAATTTGCAATACCTTTGAGCCCAAGCTGGCCATTTCCAGCATCTCTTCAAAGGTGATCTTGTCCAAGCGACGCGCATCTTCACAGACACGTGGATCAGTGGTGTAAACACCATCTACGTCTGTATAGATCAAGCACTCATCCGCTTTTAATGCTGCAGCCATGGCTACCGCTGAGGTATCAGATCCACCACGACCTAAAGTAGTGATGTTGCCATTAGGATCAACACCCTGAAACCCGGTAACAACCACTGCTCTACCCGCATTGAGATCGGCTAGAATTTTTTTATCGTCAATGCTCTTGATGCGTGCCTTGGTAAATGCAGAGTCGGTGTGAACCGCCACCTGCCAACCAGCGTAACTCACTGCATCGATACCCTCACGCAAAAGCGCTAGAGCCAAGAGCCCTGAGCTAACCTGCTCACCTGTAGATGCAATTTGATCCAGCTCGCGCGGATTGGCATCTGGATTAATGTCTTTTGCCAAGCCGAGTAAGCGATTAGTCTCACCCGACATGGCGGATGGAACCACCACTACTTGATGGCCAGCGCGCATCCACTTGGCAACACGTTTAGCGACATTCTGAATGCGCTCGACCGAGCCCATTGAGGTGCCACCATATTTATGAACGATAAGAGCCATAAAAAACCGTTGTATTGTTGAGGAACAGGGAATCACATTCCCTGGGGTCTAAAAGGGGCTTATTTTACAGGGTTTTATGGGCAGGCTACGTGTTCACAGACCACTCGGGCATGACCCTCTTGCCGCTCGAACACAAATGCGGGTAACTCACTCCCACGCCCGCCACGGCGACTAGCTCGCCATCGATATAGAGCAAGGGTGCCTGCCGCTCCCAAGGAGGGATATCAGCCTCCTGAAAGAGATTCTTGAGGGTTTTATGAGGGGTATTTGCCTTTAACTGAATTTTTTCAGCGCCCTGGCGAGATTTTTGCTCCACGAGCCCTCGCTCTTCAGCATCCTTTACCCAAGCGGCTGGTAAGCCTGGCTTTTTGCTATTTCCTGCAATAGCCTTAAAAATCCAGCGGCCAGAATGAGTCTTGACGATCTGGAGCACCCCGCGCCAGAGTCGAATGCTGGTGTCATCGTGCAACCATTCCAAAGCAGCGCCAGGCTGAACTTTGCTGAGATCTAAGTACCAGGAATCAAGGCGCTCCTGGGATGGCATTGCTAAGCCATTCAACTTGAGCCAATATCGCAAGAGATTATTTGCAGCTGCCCTATCTTGAAGATGAAGCTTCAACAGGGGTGCAAGCTTTAAGGCGCCCGTAAGAAGAATATTTTTACCATCTTGCCGAGCGAGTCGATCTAGTAAAGTTTGTGCCTCAGCAAGCAAGCCTGCACTGCGCGCTAGGTTAGCAACCGCTTCAGGCTGGATCTTGGCAAGCTTTGGAATAACTTGCTTACGGATGGCATTGCGACGATAGCGCGAGTCTTGATTGCTAGGGTCTTCAATCCACTTTAGCCGATGTGCTTTTGCATATGCCTCGAGATCTGCTCTGCTTTGATTTAAGAGCGGCCGCCATAAGGTAATGGGATGCCCATGCTCCGCATGAATGCGTTGCTCAGGCATTCCGGATAAGCCAGCCACCCCGGCGCCTCGCAATAACTGCAGAAGAATGGTTTCAGCCTGATCATTTTGATGATGGGCTAACAGAAGATCTTCAATCTGGTGCTCAGCACAGAGTTCAGCCAATGCTTCGTACCGCCCTGCTCTTGCCCGCGCCTCGATGTTGCCCGTTGATTGGTCAGCGAAATGCAGCAAGCGGAAATCAAATTGGGCTTGATATTTTTTAGCTAAGCTCTCGCAGAAAACTAGCCACTGATCAGCGGGCTTTTGTAAGCCGTGATGAATATGGAAAACCCAAACTTCGGTATGGAGTTCGGGATTATTTCTTGAACTTGCTTGCGCAGCCTTGCAAACCGTATCGAGCAATACAACCGAATCGAGGCCGCCACTAAGGGCTACCGCGATTCGTTTAGCCATATTTTGGCCAACGTTAAGACTTGGCTTCGATTTCCTTGAACTTGCCATAGCTCATTAAGCGCTCATGGCGACGCTCGAGTAGCGCATCCACTTTCATACCATCGAAAGTTTTGAGGGACTCAGCTAGCGCCTTACGCATATTCGCCATCATAGTCTCGTAATCACGATGGGCACCACCAGTAGGCTCGGCAACAATCTTATCGATCAGACCTAGCGTCTTCAAACGTTGGGCGGTTAAACCCAGTTGCTCTGCTGCTTCAGGCGCCTTCTCCGCAGTCTTCCACAGAATAGAAGCGCAGCCTTCTGGCGAAATAACTGAGTAGGTTGAATTTTGGAGCATGAGCACTACATCACCCATGGCAATAGCCAAGGCACCCCCAGAACCGCCCTCGCCAATAATGGTGGCAATAATAGGCACCTCGAGCTCTGCTTGAACATATAAGTTTCGCCCAATCGCTTCTGACTGATTGCGCTCTTCAGCATCAATACCAGGGAACGCTCCAGGCGTATCAACAAAAGTGAATACAGGTAGCTTGAATTTTTCTGCCAAGCGCATTAAGCGCATCGCCTTACGATAACCTTCGGGACGACTCATGCCAAAGTTTCTTAAGGCGCGCTCTTTAGTATCACGCCCCTTTTGATGGCCGATCACCATACAAGGCTGATTATCAAATCGCGCCAAGCCAGCAACAATGGATTGATCATCTGCAAAATTACGATCGCCATGCAACTCATGGAAATCTGTAAATAACGCATTCACATAATCCAAGGTATAAGGACGCTGTGGATGACGAGCCACTTGTGAAACTTGCCATGGCGTCAGATTGGCATAAACATCTTTAGTCAGTTGCTGACTTTTTTCGGTAAGTGTTTTGATCTCGTCGGAAATATCTACAGATGATTCATCTTGCACAAATTGCAGCTCTTCAATCTTTGACTCTAGTTCAGCGATTGACTGCTCAAAATCCAGGAAAGTCGTTTTCATAGCTTGATTTTAATATTCAACGGGGATGGGGTCGATACTTCTCCACATATACCAGGTGGCAACCGTGCGCCAAGGGGCCCAATTTGCAGCCACTTCGCGAGCTTCATGCCGGCTAACAGGCTCTCCACTGAAGTAATTGAGGGAAATTGCCTTGATTAGACCCACATCATCCAAAGGGAGGATATTAGGGCGAACCATGTTGAAAATGAGGAACATTTCCGCAGTCCAGCGTCCAATTCCCCGAATTGCGCTCAATTCCTTAATGATCGCCTCATCTTCCATACCCTTCCACTGATTGGCATGTAATCGACCAGAATCGAAGTGCTCAGCCAAATCTCGGATGTATTCAACCTTACGACCAGAAAGGCCTGCGGCGCGCAATTCTTCAACTGTGAGGGCCAAAATATTCTTGGGCGTGACTTTCTTTTTGAGAGTCAAGAGCATTTTATTCCAAACTGACTGGGCCGCTGCTACAGAAATTTGCTGACCAACTATAGATCTTGCGAGAGTGCCAAAAGCATCTCCCCGAGTCATTAAAAAACCAGCGCCATATTGAGGAATGATTTTTCGCATAATACGATCATGCTTCATGAGTTCGGCGCAAGCTTGCTCCCAATATTCAGGAGCCACTTCTTCAATCACGATCTGCTCTGCTGCTTTACTCAAAATAAATCCACTAGTTGATTTCTTATTCGCTTGATATTGATGATCAACAGACCCTAGGCTCTGCGCCACTCGGTAATGCCGCCTGGTTTATCTTCCAATACTACGCCCTGCTCTAATAATGTCTTGCGAATCAAATCAGCCCTAGCAAAATCTTTTGTTTGTTTAGCGGCAACTCGAGCAGAAATCTGCTCTTCAATTGCTTGCGCATCCAAGGCTTCATCGCCACCGCGAGATCCTGATTGCAAAAATACGGTTGGGTCTCGCTGCAAGAAATTCAGCGCTCCCGCGAGGCCTTTTAAAACATGGGCTAACTCTGATTTTTCAGCGCCTTGCGTACGATTTACTTCACTCGCTAAATCAAACAACACTGCGATCGCTTCAGGCGTATTGAAATCATCATTCATTGCATCCGTAAATCGTTTAGCCCACGAGGAATGTAGATCAACCGGCTTATCTAATGCTGGGACCTGGGCCAAAGCGGTATAGAGCCGCAGTAGGCCTGAGCGCGCCTCCTCAAGCTGAGCATCGCTGTAATTAATAGGACTACGGTAGTGAGCGCGCAACATAAAGAAACGCAACACCTCTGGATCAAAGTTCTTGAGCACATCGCGAATCAAAAAAAAGTTACCAAGAGATTTGGACATCTTCTCTTCATTTACTCGAATGTGTCCGTTATGCATCCAGTAATTTACAAAAGGCTGGTAATCCGCTTTGTGGTTCTGGCCATATAAAGCACCCTCACTTTGAGCGATTTCATTTTCATGATGCGGAAACTGCAGATCAGCACCACCACCATGAATATCAAAATGTTCGCCCAGAAGATCGCAAGACATCGCAGAGCACTCGATGTGCCAGCCTGGACGACCTTCGCCCCATGGGGACTTCCAGCGTGTATCCGCTGGCTCTTCCGCTTTTGCGCTCTTCCACAATACAAAATCCAATGGGTCACGTTTTCCGCCACCAATCGCGACGCGTTCACCAGCATTTAATTCATCTAAAGACTTGCCTGATAGGCGACCATATTGCGGAAAAAGGCGCACAGCAAAATTCACATCGCCGTCATCGCCTTGATACGCTAATTCTTTTTCAACTAGGCGCCCAATAATGCCCTGCATTTGCGCAATGTAATCCGTAGCCCTTGGCTCATGATCTGGGTGCATTAAACCAAGCTCATCAGAGTCGGCATGCATTGCATCGATAAAGCGTTGCGTCAAGGCCGCAATAGGCTCACCATTCTCAATAGCGCGGTTAATGATTTTGTCGTCAATATCGGTGATATTGCGAACATAAGTCACCTCATAGCCGCTAGCCCGCAACCACCGCACCACCATATCGAACACAATCATTACCCGCGCATGCCCAATATGGCAAAAGTCATAAACCGTCATGCCACAGACATACATCTTGACCTTGCCCGGTTCGATGGGTTTGAAGGCCTGCTTGGAACGACTCAGAGTGTTATAGATTTGCAGCATAGGGGCTATAAAGGTGGGGCAAGTAGCGCCAATTTGTTAGACTGAGCGCTGAGTATATCGAATGAGCCAGTTTTCTACCCCTCCCCCTTATGTTATTTAACGTCTCAGTAATCCCAGTTGCAGTACGCAGAGCCCTTGTGGGGGTCACCAGCTTCGCCTTCGCCCTTGTAACGATGGTTGGGTGCAGCACCCCGGGCCAACAGCTGGCTGAGGCTGAAATTAAGGCCGCGAACACCAATTGTGCTTGTGAAGCTGCAAAAACAGCCCCCCAGCCGTATTTGGGCTCTTACAACCCAGGAGAACCCCCTAGACTCTCTACAAATGCTTCAGCCTATGACCAGTTCAACCCAGAGCTCTCAGACTCTGTTGCGGTGCCTTTTCTCTCATTTCTGATTATTGAACCGGACCCAGTAACTAAAAATGGTGTCCCATCAGATATCGAAAAGCAAATTAAGGCCAAGAGATATCCTGAGGCGATCGACCTCATTAATCTGCAACTCAATAAAACCCCAAGAAATGTCCAGTTACGCTACGTCAAAGCCCGCCTTCAAATCGAGTTGCGCCAATGGACTGCAGCCAAAAAAACCTTAATTGAAATTACTCAACAGTTCCCTGAATTACCTGAGCCTTATAACAACTTAGCCGCACTAGCCGCAAATCAAGAAAACTGGATTGAGGCCAGAGATTATTTAGAGCTTGCTCTTAAACTCCGCCCTACCTATGCGACCGCCTCAGCGAATTTAGGAGAGGTTTATATTCGCCTTGCTGCTCAAGCTTACGATAATGCCGGCAGAGATGCCACGCTAAACCAACGCCAATACACCAATCGCGCTAAAGCACTAATGGAAATATTGAAGCCTCAAAAAAGAGCAACTCCTGTAGTCGCTCCTGTGGCTCAATAGATATCCTTTGATTCATTCTCCATCTTTTTAATACTCATTCATTAACCAACATCTTAGAAAGTCGATCACATCATGGCTAAAGTTCTCCTCAAAACCAACAAGGGTGACATCACTCTCACACTCGATGCTGTTAAAGCGCCAAAGAGCGTTGCTAACTTTTTGCAATACGTTAAGAGCGGTCACTATGACGGCACCATTTTTCATCGTGTCATCGATAACTTCATGATTCAAGGCGGCGGCATGACTGCTGGCATGAAGCAAAAGCCAACCGGTACCGAGATCGAGAATGAAGCAAACAATGGACTCAAAAACGAACGTGGCACAGTAGCAATGGCTCGCACGAGTGATCCTCATTCCGCTACAGCCCAGTTTTTCATTAACGTCAATGACAATGACTTTTTGAATCACACAGCCCAAAATGCTCAAGGTTGGGGTTATGCGGTATTTGGAAAAGTCACTGACGGACTCGATGTGGTCGATACCATTCGCAAAGTCAAAACTGGTAGCGCAGGCTTTCATCAAGACGTTCCTACTGAAGATGTTGTGATTGAGAAGGCAACCGTTCTCGAGGAATGATTCCGCAATACGCGAGCGCCCTGCTCATTTCCGACTTACATCTCACGCCGTCAATGCCCCTGACGGCCCAACGTTTTTTCGACTTCTGTGAAAAAGATGCTCCCAAAGTAGAGGCTGTATTTATTTTGGGAGATTTATTTGAGTATTGGGTTGGCGATGATGCAGCTTTGCAATCTCCATTCCAGCAAGAGGTCAAGCGCGCGCTAGCGACACTATCCACCAAGGTAAAAACGTATTACCTGCACGGTAATCGCGATTTTCTAATTGGCAGTGACTTCATCAGCAAAACAGGCATGACCTTGCTGCAGGATCCATCAAAGATTAATATCGCTGGCAGCGATTATGTGATTGCTCACGGCGATGCTTTGTGCACTGCGGATGTGGGGTACCAAGTCTTCCGAGGATGCGTACGCAAGCCTTGGATTCAGAAACTATTTCTCAGGCTACCTTTGCATTGGCGCCGATCTATTGCAAATCATTTGCGCAGCAATAGCGGGGCTCAGTATCAACGCGCCCCACACTCTTTGGAAACGCTTACACAAGTAAAAACCAATGTCACCAATATCGCATGCGCCGCAGTACTTAGGGATCAGGCTGGAGATAAGCTCATCCATGGGCACACGCACTTACCAGCGCATCACCACGAAAAACTACAAGAGCAAGAATGGCAACGCTGGGTCTTGTCCGACTGGGATTTAGATCACCCTGAAAGCGCACCACCTAGGGCAAGTGCGCTACTCATAGATCAAGATGGGGTGCGTTACAGCAATTTAATCAAGACCTAGACGAGGTTCATCAGTCTGGATTGAGTCAGATTAGCAGGTCGAATATTTAGACAGGCATTGCACCATCTGAGCAAAGATACGGGGATTTGCACACATTACTTCACCACTTTGCAAGAAGCCTTCTTCCCCACGGTAATTACCAATCAATCCACCAGCCTCAGTAATCAATAAAGCGCCTGCCGCCATATCCCATGGCTTGAGATCACTTTCAAAGAAACCGTCATAGCGACCAGCAGCTACATAAGCCAAATCTAAAGAGGCGGCGCCGGGACGGCGTAAGCCAGCGCATTGGCGCGACATGTCTGCAAAGATTTTTAAATACTTTTCGAGATCTTGATCATCGCGGTATGGAAAGCCTGTACCCAGCAAAGAATTTGCGAGACGATCCTGAGTGGCAACACGCAAACGCCGACGATCCAAATACGCACCAGCGCCACGCGTTGCAGTAAAAAGTTCATCGCGATTAGGGTCATATACAACCGCTTGTTGTGTAACACCATTGACTGTCAAAGCAATCGAAATCGCATACTGTGGAAAGCCGTGAATGAAATTCGTAGTGCCGTCTAAAGGATCAATGATCCAAACATTTTCAGCATCCGTATTTTGAGCGCCAGTTTCTTCAGCCAAAAATCCATGGCTTGGATAGGCCTCGCTAAGCGTCTCAATAATGGCCGCTTCAGCTTGTTTGTCCACCTCAGTTACGAAGTCATTATGTTGTTTGCGGTCAACCTGAAGTCGCTCTAAATTGAGAGACGCTCTATTAATGACGGTTCCGGCACGACGGGCAGCCTTGACGGCCACATTTAACATGGGATGCATAGTTTTGATGGACAAATTAAATAAGAACGAGCTCAGCATATTGCAAAGTGCGTCACAATAAGGAGCTAACACCCTGATTCTAAACGATTGCCCCCTAAAGTGCCCATAACGAAGTAGCCCACACCCCATATGAATAGCTCTCAAGCTCAATTAATACGCTGGGTACTCGTCGAGACCAGCCATCCCGGAAACGTAGGTTCAGCCGCGCGGGCGCTCAAAACCATGGGCTTTAGCGACCTCCGCTTGATTCAACCCAAAATCCCTGGCGTTGCCCATGAGCCTGAGGCAATTGCCCTGGCAAGTGGCGCGGTAGATATCTTGGAATCGAGCCAAGAATCTCATTCCCTAGCCTTGGCAGTACAAGATTGCAGCCTCGTTTTAGGCCTTACTAGCCGCGACCGTGAATTCGGCCCCCCGGCTTTGGGTTGGGAGGATGTCCGCCCACTTATACAAGCCGCAACGGGCAACGGGCAGAACGTAGCCCTAGTCTTTGGCCCAGAGCGTACTGGACTGGACAACGAGCACCTGTCTTTATGCACACACCGCGTTTGGCTTGATGCCAACCCTGCCTACCCTTCCCTCAACCTTGCGCAAGCCATGATGGTATGCGCCTTTACTCTCAGGGAGGCATTGGGTAAAAGCTCCAGTACAAGCACCCCAGAGCCAGATTCTGCAGACTATGCGGATCCTGCGGCCGTTCTGGCAATGCTGGACCACTGGCGCCAGGGTTTGGAGGCAATCGGCTACCTTGATCCGGCTAACCCAAAGAAACTAATGCCGCGACTCCAAGCTCTCTTTGCCAGAAGTCGCCTTCACAAGGAAGAGATCGACCTCTTGCGGGGGATCGCTAAACAGATGCTTCTTAAAAAATAAATTCAGGCTTTACCGTTAAAATCGCCTGATGTTTAATACGCTTTTCGACCAAGTCGACTCCATCATTGTTCGAGATCCTGCCGCCAGAAATCGCCTGGAGGTCATCACCTGCTATCCAGGCCTGCATGCGGTATGGATACATCGGGTATCCCACAGCTTATGGAATCTCGGCTTGAAATGGATTGCACGCTTGCTATCTATGATTTCTCGCTGGATCACCGGTATTGAGATTCATCCGGGGGCAAAAATTGGGCGTCGCGTATTCCTAGATCATGGTTTAGGCATTGTGATTGGCGAGACTACAGAAATTGGTGATGATTGCACGATCTATCAAGGCGTCACCTTAGGCGGAACTTCTTTATACAAAGGTGTAAAGCGTCACCCGACTTTAGGTAAAGGTGTGGTTGTGAGTGCCGGCGCTAAAGTGCTCGGCGGCTTTACCGTTGGAGATGGCGCGCGCGTAGGATCCAATGCTGTTGTTCTAAAAGAGATCCCCGCTGGTGCTACCGCTGTTGGAATTCCAGCTCGAATTCTGCACCCAGATCTTCCTCAAGTAGCCAGCACAGACAGCAAGACAAAAGAGTATTTCTCCGCCTACGGAGTCACGCCAAATGTAGATGATCCAGTATCGATGGCGCTGAAAGGCTTGATTGATGCCACGCTCGAACAGGAGGCAAAGATTGCCGTTCTAGAAAAAGCCTTGGCAAAATTAAGTAATGCGCCGGCAACAAGCCAAGATACTGGTGAAGCGAGCGATACAAAGCGCGACCTAGGCGCGCTTAAAGAATGGCTTAAGGAATAAAAAGGTAGACTGCAAGCGCGAGGAGGAAATCCCTCGCCTGGAATTAGTGCAAGGTTGGTGAAGAACTACCTGCACCAGAAATATCGCCAGTGAAGTCATCATCGGCATCGTCGTCATCCGGCATGCCAAATGCAAAACCTTCGCTACCTTCGGGATGGCGATTTTCGATCTCCTCATCGGTAGCAGCACGAACATCCTCAACTTGTACCCAGAAACGCAAAGCCATACCTGCAAGCGGATGATTTCCATCAAGCACTACTTGACTATCGGCAACATCGGTCACCGTATAGATCAAGGGCTCATCATCCACATCAGTCGTATTGTTTTCTTCTTCAGAGTCTGGAACGCCTTCAAATTGCATTCCAACCTCAAGCGGCTCTGGAAAGCGTGCTCGTGGCTCAATCTTCAAAAGCTCAGGGTCATACTCACCAAAAGCCTCGCTCGGCTCAAGCTGAATACTGGCCTCATAGCCTATATCTTGACCATCTAACACTGTCTCAATCTTCGGGAAAGTACCCTCATAGCCACCATGCAGGTATACCATCGGAGAATCTGGTTCCTCGATAATATTGTTTTGCGCATCAGTTAACTTATAGCGTAGGGATACAACCGTATTTTTTTCGATCTTCATGCGTAATTCATTCAACATTGTGTTTTAAACAGCTTCTTATATTTACTTTATGACCTCATTTTACTTGAGCAAGCCCTACCAACCCCCTCAGGCACCCCAAACCCTTCTCCTAGGCCACCCATGGGCCCTATTGGGCGGAATGAGTCCCGAGAAGTTCATGAAAGACTATTGGCATAAAAAGCCGCTATTAGTCCGTGGAGCTATTCCCGCGTTTAATCTTGCCAAAAAATTAAACGAGCCCCTGGGGAGCGCCATCAGCCCCGCAGAATTATTTAAGCTAGCCAGTAATGAAGATGTGGAATCTCGATTGATCAAATCAAAGCCTTGGAGTTTTACTGAGGGACCCTTCAAGCAAAAATCCCTTCCTTCCTTGGAAGCGCGCGACTGGACCTTATTGCTACAGGGCATGGAAGCAAGACATCCTGCTGCTGCAAAAGTGCTGTCTTGGTTTCGCTTTATTCCAGATGCGCGCTTAGATGACCTCATGATTAGCATCGCAGGTCCTGGCGGCGGCGTTGGCCCGCATTTTGATTCCTATGATGTTTTTTTAATTCAGATGGCCGGGCGCAGACGTTGGCGAATATCTGAACAAAAAGATCTTAGCCTCAACCCCAAGCTTCCTCTCAAAATTTTGCAAAACTTTACCGTCGAGCAAGAATGGGATTTGGAACCGGGTGACATGCTTTATCTCCCGCCACACGTGGCGCATGATGGAATCGCACTTAATCCAGGATGCCAAACTTGGTCGGTCGGATTTAGAGCGCAAAGCTATAAAGAGTTATTACAAGAAGGTTTGTGGCGCCTCGCCGAATCACTCGAAGATATTCCTGAACTAGAAAAACGTTTTGCCGATCCAAAACAAAGAGCGACGCATGCTGCAGAGCAACTTCCCGAAGAGATCGTTCGTCAATTAAAAAGAAAATTGCAAGATTTGAAACTGGATCAAATAGAAACTTTTCTCCCTGGTATCGCCGCCTATCTTAGCGAACCCAAACCTCAGGCATTTTTCAACGGCACAGAAGTATCTCTTAGTGAATTCATACAATTACTGACCCAGCACGATCTTACCCCCCACCCTCAAACACGGCTACTGGCTCTTGGTAAAACCATTTTTTGCAACGGTGAGAACATGACAAGCGGGCAGCCCAGCGAGACGCAAAAAGCCTGGCGCTTGCTCGCTGGCAAGAAGCTGCTAAAGGCGGGCAAGGGCCGAAAAATTGAGCTTGATAGCACCCTACTTGAAGCCTATCATGCTGGCTGGCTGGTTTTTCAGCAGTAAATCTGGAGATGGCTATAATCATTACTGGAAAGTACCTAAGGGTTTCCCTGTGCAATCCAAGCATCAATTACCGGTAATTAATGATAATTTTTTAAGAGGAAATTACAAATGAAGAAGTCACTCGTACTCGTAGCAATGTTTGCAATCGCTTTGGCCGCTTGCGGTAAAAAAGAAGAAGCAAAACCTGTAGAAGCTGCTCCTGCTGCTGCTCCAGCTGCTCCTGCTGCTGAAGCTCCTGCTGCTGCTCCAGCTGCTCCTGCTGCTGACGCTAAGAAGTAATCTTCTCTTTGAAGAAAAAAAGCCGCTGCAAAGCGGCTTTTTTATTGTCTGCAATTTCTTGCGTATATCTATCAGCGAGTCAACTGCTCAGTAAGCAAGGTTAAGAGTTGCAAACCGGCGGCTGTATTTTCAGGTCTACCATCGGCATCCTGAACATACACGGTAGAAGAACTATCACCAGTCGATTTAACGACCACCAAGTATTTCTTCGCTTTTAGACTTGAGTCGTCTTTGCTACTAAAGAGATTAGAGAAGAAGCCTTTGGTATCACCCAAATCCTTTGGATTGACATAGCGCACGTAATAGACACCATTGGTGCGATTACGATCTTCAACTGTGAAATTCGAACGATCCAGTGCCAAGCCAGTATCACGCCAAGCACGATCAAATCCAGCAGCCATTTCGATATGGGCGGTGTTAGGGCCATCTTGAATGAGCTTTGCCTTCGGAGTCTTGGGACCCAAAGGTACTGCCACTTGAGCTTTAGCTTGCTCCTGAGTCATACCCAAGCGCTCCATCAAGCGTGCCAAAAAGATTGCCTCAAGCTCAGGATCATTGGGGCGAGCAGTCCAGATTGTGGAGATGCAATTACCAGTTGAGTCGGATGTACATTTTTCAATGGCGCCGCGCTGTGTGATGTAAATCTCCGTTTCACCAGGCTTTGAAACCTCTAGGCGTGTCTTATATTTATCACGCTCGCCAGTATCGTAAATGGAATCTAATGCGCTGCCCACAATAGAGCGGATGAAATCTTGAGAAATCTTCGCGCGATTCTCAGACCAATCTGTCTCCATGATTCCGGTAGACGGGGAATCGATTACCAATAAGAAACCATTTTCTTGCCAGAAATCTTTAATTTGTGGATAGAGCTCGGGTGCAGGTTTTTCAACAACCAGCCAACGACGCTCACCATCACGAGCAATACGCATACCCGGAATACCGGTCATCACATTCTTGCGTGTATCTACTGATTTTTTGACGGCAGCATTGTATTCAGACATGGTCGCAGTACCATCCTGAACGATATAGCGACGATCTGCCTGAGCAGTAATCAAGTCAGGTGGGTAAGCTAAATTCGGGCCGCGTACCGCCCCAGAAGACTTATAGTCCACCGTATCGTTGGTTGTTACAGATTTGCAAGCAACAACACCTAAAGTGGTAACTCCAATAACCAGGGTCATGGCGCCATACTGGCGCAGGAGTTGCATCAAATTCATCATAGTAAGCCGGCCTGTTTCATTGCAATCTTCAAAGGTTCACGCAAGGCAACGCTCAAAGGGGTTAATGGCAAACGAATTCCAGCGGTAATTTTGCCCATTTCATATAGAGCCCACTTCACTGGAATTGGATTTGCCTCAGTAAACATGGCCTTATGAACAGCCAAGAGTTGATATTGAATAGCGCGTGTTTTCACAACATCATCGGACATTGCGGCCTGGCAAAGGTCGTGCATTAAGCGTGGTGCGATATTGGCGGTAACAGAGATATTTCCCTTACCACCCATCAACATGAGCAAAGCGGCGCTAAGGTCATCGCCAGAAAAAACGGAGAAATCTTCGTGGCCAGCACGCTTTAAATCAGCAAGCAACAAGGTACCGCGCTCAATACTGCCAGTAGCATCTTTAATCCCGATTACACCAGGAACGCCCGCTAAACGAACGACAGTCTCACCCGCTAAATCAGCAACAGTTCTACCGGGTACGTTGTAAAGGATGACCGGGAGATCTACCGACTCAGCAATTTTCTTGAAGTGGGCATACATACCCTCTTGAGTTGGCTTGTTGTAATAAGGGACCACTTGGAGGCTGGCATCAGCACCAACCTCTTTAGCAAAACGGGTCAATTCAATAGCTTCAGTCGTTGAGTTTCCACCCGTGCCAGCAATCACAGGGATTCTTCCAGCGATATGTTCAACCGTGGCTTTAATCAGCTCACAATGCTCTTCAACCGATACCGTTGGAGACTCACCGCTAGTGCCGACAATCACAATGCCATCCGAACCTTCAGCAACATGCCAGTCCAACAAAGAACGCAAAGCTGGAAAGTCCAAGCTTCCATCCTCAAACATCGGCGTCACTATAGCCGGCATGCTGCCAGCAATGGGCTTTTTACTTCCTTTAGATTGAGCTGTATTTGTCACCGAATATGCACCGATTTTTAGCTATATTAACCATGAAATTGTAACGGAATGCGCCCTTTTAAATGCCCTTTTAAATGCCCTTTTACGGCACATATACGCTGAACCATAGCTGGTTTGGGTTGATCGAGGTAAATATCCTCATAGGCAATCACTTTTAGACCTGATGATGCTGCCAAACCAAGCAATTCTGCGGGTTTTAGAAGGAAATTGGGGTTAGAGGGTTTGCCAAACTCAGCATTTCCTTCGGCAAAGGTTTCATAGATCAAAACACCCCCATCCACCAACATCTTTGGAAGTTGCTCTAGAAAGGGTCGATAAAGGTAATTAGTCACCACAATCCCGGCAAATTGCAGGCCTTGCAATGGCCAAGTTTCACCCTCTAGATTTTCTTGCCGCGGATGAATCAATGAATCACTCCATTGCTGTATGGCATTGATATCCTGATCAACAGCCAACACCGAATAACCTAAAGAGGCCAAGAGAGCAGCGTTTCTTCCACCGCCACAGGCTAAATCCAGGACGGAACCTTCTTTGGGAATCGATAAGGCAAAACGCTTCACCCAAGGTGAAGCGTCCAGCAAAACATCGTGCGCATTAGTCAAATCTATCTCGCGCTTAATCGTAAGCTAGGCCCATTGACTCGCGAACCTCGCGCATCGTTTCTTGGGCAACTTTGCGAGCCTTATCGCAACCATCCGCAATAATCGAACGCAAAAGACTTGGATCATCCAAATACTTCTGGGCACGCTCAAACATCGGCTGTTGTTCAGCAAGAATCGCATCAATCACCGGCTGCTTACATTCCAAGCAACCAATTCCAGCAGACTGGCATTCTTTTTGCACCCAAGCCTTAGTATCTTCGCTGGAATACACCGTATGCAACTGCCAAACTGGGCAGCGCGCAGGATCACCTGGATCGGTTCTGCGAACACGCGCCGGATCCGTTGGCATCGTACGAATCGAGCGAATCACCTCTTCCGGCTTCTCGCGAATGCTGATCGTATTTCCATAAGACTTGGACATCTTCTGGCCATCGATACCAGGCATACGAGAAGCTGTTGTTAGCAAAGCCTGAGGCTCTGGCAGAATAATTTTGCGAGCGCCTTCTAAGAAACCAAATAATCTCTCACGATCGGCCATCGAAAGGCTTTGCGCTTCCTGCAGTAAGGCTTTCGCTTGCTCAAGAGCTTCGTCATCTCCACGCTCCTGAAAAGCGACACGCAATTCAGCGTACATCTTGGCACGCTTGCTACCCAATTTTTTAACTGCCTCAAGCGCCTTCTCTTCAAAACCTGGCTCGCGACCATAGAGATAGTTAAAACGACGGGCTACTTCACGAGTCATCTCCACGTGCGGAATTTGATCCTCGCCTACCGGCACAAATTGCGCGCGGTAAATCAAAATATCAGCAGCCTGCAACAATGGGTAACCCAAGAAGCCATAAGTCTGTAAATCCTTTTCTTTTAACTTTTCGATTTGGTCTTTGTAGGTCGGCACACGCTCAAGCCAACCCAAAGGCGTACCCATCGACAGCAATAGAAAGAGTTCAGCGTGTTCAGGAACCTTGCTTTGTATAAATAAAGTAGCCTGGTTAGGATCAACACCACAGGCCAACCAATCGATCACCATATCCCATACGGACTGCTCAATCACATCCGGAGTTTCATAATGAGTGGTCAACGCATGCCAATCGGCCACGAAAAAGAAACAGGGGTACTCGGACTGCAAGCGTACCCAGTTCTTTAAAACACCATGGTAGTGGCCTAAATGCAAACTACCAGTTGGTCGCATGCCAGAGAGAACGCGTTCAGCAAACATCTTGATCTTTATTCTTTAAAAGTAATTAAAACAGGTTGAGGTGTGAGAAATTTATCAATGAAACATCGACCATACAGGTGTCAGGTGATCAGGCAAGCGTGGCAAAGCACCTAGATCAATATAACTCTCTTCGGGATCATGAAAATCTGAACCCCGCGAAGCCAAAAATCCATAATGCTGGGCAATCTTGCCATAGGTCTGATATTGGCTCGGACTATGGCTACCGGTAATCACCTCAATTGCCATGCCACCAATCTCCTTGAAATGCTTATAGAGCTCATCCATCTGCATGGCACTGAGTTTGTAGCGGCCAGGATGCGCAATCACGGCAACGCCACCAGCCGCTTTAATCCAAGCAACAGCTTCATCTAGGCTGGCCCACAAATGTGGCACGTAACCAGGCTTATCTTCGATAAGGTAGTTTTTAAATACATGGTCTGTATCACGGCACACCCCCTGCTCCACTAAAAAGCGGGCGAAGTGGGTGCGAGAAATTAATTCAGGATTACCAGCAAAATGCAGCGCGCCTTCATAGGCGCCAGGAATGCCCGCTTTGAGCAGTTGCTCAGCCATTAATTTGGCACGATTCCCCCGGCCATCGCGAGTACGGCGCAACCCCTCCAGAATCCCCGCATGGGCAGCATCAATTCCGAGACCAACAATATGAATGGTTTGCCCCATCCAAGTAACTGAAATTTCCACCCCCGCCAGATAATCCATTCCGAGTGCACTGGCCGCAGATCTTGCTCTAGCTTGACCACCAAGTTCATCATGATCAGTAAGGGCCCACAAATGCACCCCATTCGCATGGGCGCGCTCCGCCAATTCCTCGGGCGTCAAAGTCCCGTCGGAAACTACGGAGTGGCAATGTAAATCTGCGTTTAGGCTTGAAATACTGGTCATGACCCTATTTTAGGTCAAGCTGGTGTCAATTACACGACGAGGCGCATCTAGGTAATCGCGGGACTGCATCTCAATCAAGCGAGAAACCGTTCTGGAGAACTCGCTAGTGATCTGACCCTCGGTATAGAGCTCTGTTGCCGGAACCTCTGCGGAGATGATTAACTTGATCTTATGGTCATATAGGACGTCTATGAGCCAAATAAAGCGCCGAGCCTCATTAGTCATCCTGGGAGGCATATAAGGTGCGCCAGACAAAATCACCGTATGAAACTGATTAGCGATCTCCAAGTAGTCATTTTGAGACCTTGGACCACAACAAAGGGTTTGAAAATCAAACCAAACCACCCCCTCCGCCATGTGGAGAGGTCGCAATTCTCGGGACTCAATCCGCAATACTGGACGGACCGTTTCTTTTTGATTGCCAATCAACGTTTGGAACATCTGCATCAAGATCGCATGGGTTTGCGCATTGACGGGCGTGAGATATGCCTCAACCTGCGCCATCTGTACCCTGCGGTAATCATTACCCGCATCTACATTCATCACATCTAGCTTTTCTTCTAAAAGCTTAATTGCGGGCAATAGACGATCCCGATGCAAACCGTTTGGATAGAGTTCGCTTGGTTGATAGTTAGAGGTCATAACGAACTGAACGCGATCCTCAAAGAGCGCACTCAGCAAGCGATACAAAATCATCGCATCGGCAATATCGTTAATGTGAAATTCATCAAAACAAATTAAGCGGTAGCGCTTGGCAATTCGCTTTGATAGCTCATCCAATGGATCTGCTAAGCCTGATAATTCATGAAGTTCACGATGGACTTCGCGCATGAATTCATGAAAGTGAATTCGAATCTTTTTTTCCAAAGGCGAAGCGGCATAGAAGCAGTCCATTAAAAAGGATTTGCCACGGCCTACTCCACCCCATAGGTAAACACCACGGGGTAATTTTGGTTTAAAGAGCTTCTTTTTTAACCCGCTGCTGCGGATTTCTTTATAAGCAATCCACTCATCTTCGCAGCGCTGCAAACGCTCGATGGCGGCAAGTTGCGCGGGATCACTGTGATACCCGCGCGCCTTTAACTCTTGATGGTAAAACTCTAATGCTTTCAATTACATATTTAATGCACGTGAATCCGTCGCTAGAGCAGCTTCGCGCATCACCTCAGACAGGCTAGGATGCGGATGACAGATACGAGCAATATCCTCGGCAGCGGCTTTAAATTCCATTGCTACAGCTGCTTCGGCGATTAAATCAGATGCATTTGGTCCAATGATATGAACGCCAAGAATTTCGTCAGTCTTAGCATCAGCCAACACCTTAACAAAACCGTCAGCACGATCCATACCTAAAGCGCGGCCGTTTGCAGCAAATGGGAATTGACCCGCTTTGTAAGCAATGCCAGCTTCTTTAAGTTGTTGCTCTGTCTTGCCAACCCAAGCAATTTCTGGATCAGTGTAGATAACCCAAGGGATGCAGTTGTAATCGATATGCGGTTTTTGGCCGGCAATCACTTCAGCAACCAATACACCCTCATCTTCAGCTTTGTGGGCCAACATTGGTCCACGCACTACGTCACCTACGGCGTACACGCCAGGAGCCGCAGTTGCGCAAGTATGGTCGTCAATTGGAATGAAACCTCGCTCATCCACCTTGAGGCCGATCTTATCAAGACCCAACTTCTCAGTGTTTGGCACGCGACCAACAGAAACAATCAAGCGATCACACTCTAACTTCTGAGCCTTACCTTCGCTATCGGTGTAGTTAACCACAACACCTTTTTTATCTGCCTTCACTTCACCAATCTTAACGCCCATATTGATCTTCAAGCCTTGCTTGGTGAAAATCTTTTGCGCCTCTTTCGCAATACCTTGATCGCAAGCACCTAAGAAAGATGGGAGCGCTTCCAAGATAGTGACGTCAGAACCTACACGGCGCCATACAGAACCCAACTCCAAACCAATCACACCAGCGCCAATAACGCCAAGTTTCTTTGGAACAGAATCAAACTTCAGACCACCTTCGTTGTCGCTAATAAGAACATTATCGACGGGGATATTTGGCAAATGACGCGCTTTAGAGCCAGTCGCAATAATGACGTTCTTTGCGGTAACAGTTTCCTTGTCTTTGCCATCAATTTTCACTTGATAACCGTCAGCACTCTTACCCTCGAATGATGCATGACCTTTGAGCAAAGTAACTTTGTTCTTACGGAACAAGAACTGAATACCGGCAGTCATCTTCGTCACGATTGCATCTTTACGCGCAATCATCTTGTTTGAGTCCAGCTTCACAGACCCTACGGTTATGCCGTGATCGGCAACATGATGACTGATCTTCTCGAACTCCTCTGATGAAGCCAGCAACGCTTTAGAAGGAATGCAACCGACGTTCAAGCAAGTTCCGCCTAGACGTGGCTCACCCTTAGGATCGTCATACGCATTAGATTCTGCGCAAGCAACTTTAAAACCCAGTTGCGCTGCGCGAATTGCGGCGATGTAACCACCAGGGCCACCACCAATAACTAATACATCAAATGATTGGCTCATGATCTTCCCTCTTACAAATCAAGGAGGAGACGTGAAGGATCTTCCAACGCATCCTTCATCGCAACCAAGCCAAGAACCGCTTCGCGACCGTCAATGATGCGATGGTCATAAGACAAAGCCAAGTAGTTGATTGGTCGAATCACAATTTGGCCATTCTCAACAACAGCGCGCTCTTTAGTCGCATGGATGCCCAAGATTGCAGACTGCGGAGGATTGATGATTGGAGTAGACAGCATGGAGCCAAATACGCCGCCGTTAGAGATGGAGAATGTGCCACCAGTTAATTCCTCAATAGACAACTTACCTTCACGTGCCTTAACGCCAAACTCAGCAATCTTCTTCTCGATGTCAGCCAAGTTCATTTGATCAACGTCACGCAAAATTGGAACCACCAAACCACGTGGTGAGCTCACTGCGATACCGATATCAAAGTAACCGTGATACACAATGTCATTGCCATCAACAGAAGCGTTCAGCAATGGGAATTTCTTCAAAGCGTGTGTAGCTGCTTTAACAAAGAAAGACATGAAGCCCAACTTTACGCCATGAACTTTTTCAAACTGATCTTTGTACTTATTGCGCATTGCAATCACAGGAGCCATATTGACTTCATTGAATGTAGTCAAAATCGCATTGTTCGCTTGTGACTCAAGCAAACGCTCAGCAATACGAGCACGCAATCGGCTCATTGGTACGCGCTCTTCTGGGCGATCGCCCATAGGGATTGGTGCGCTTGGCAATGCAGCAGCTTTTGTGCCGCCAGCTACTGCATTGAGTGCATCACCTTTAGTAACGCGACCATCGCGACCAGAGCCGGCAACTTGACCAGCACTGATATTGTTTTCAGCAAGTATTTTTGCAGCAGATGGCGCCGCAGAAGCGCCAGCAGATTTAGCAGGTGCAGCAGCTGGAGCTGCTTTTGCAGGAGCGGCTGCAGGTGCTGGCGCAGCTGCTGCAGGAGCGGCAGTAGCTACCGCAGTACTATCAATCTTCGCGATCAACTGCTCAGCGACAACTGTGCCGCCGTCTGCAACAACGATCTCTGTCAAAACACCAGCAGAGGGAGCTGGCACTTCCAACACCACCTTGTCTGTTTCGATTTCAATCAAAATTTCATCTTGACCGACGGCATCGCCGACCTTCTTTTTCCATTGCAACAATGTAGCTTCAGCTACTGACTCGGAGAGTTGGGGAACTTTAACTTCAAAAATAGCCATGATTAATCCTATTTAGTGTTTGTGTATTGAGTGACGTCTACGATTACTTCGTAATGACATAACCCTTAAGTTTTGCGAATGCTGCTGTAAGGAGAGACTTCTGTTGTTCTTGATGGAGATGCGCATATCCACAAGCTGGCGAAGCTGATGCTGGACGACCTGCATATGCCAACTTCATGCCCTCAGACATGTTCTCCAAAATATTATGCTGAACAAAGAACCAAGCGCCTTGGTTTTGCGGCTCATCTTGACACCACACAACCTCCTCGAGCTTCGGATACTTCTTCAACTCAGCAGTCAATGCTTTATGCGGGAATGGATATAACTGTTCCAAGCGAATAATGGCGACATCGTCTTGCTTTTTCTCTGTACGTGTTTTAGCCAAGTCGTAGTAGACCTTGCCAGAACACATCAACAAGCGAGTGACCTTCTTCGGATCAATAGCTTCATCACGCTCAGGCAGGATTGTTTGGAACCCACCCTTAGTGAACTCAGTCAATGGCGAAGCAGCTTCTTTGTTGCGCAATAATGATTTAGGCGTCATCAAGATCAGCGGTTTGCGGAACTGACGAATCATTTGACGGCGCAATACATGGAAAATCTGCGATGCGGTTGTTGGTTGAATGACCTGCATATTCGTATCCGCACACAGTTGCATGAAGCGCTCTAAACGCGCGGATGAATGCTCAGGACCCTGACCCTCATAACCATGCGGCAACATCATGACTAAACCGTTTGCACGACCCCACTTCACTTCACCAGAGGCGATAAATTGGTCAATCACCACTTGAGCGCCGTTTGCGAAGTCGCCGAACTGGGCTTCCCAAATCGTCAAGGTATTTGGCTCGGCAGCGGCGTAACCATATTCAAAACCAAGAACCGCCTCTTCCGACAGGATTGAATCGATTACCAGGAATGGAGCCTGATCTTTGGCAACGTGCTGGAGCGCAATATAGGTGCCGGTGTCCCACTTCTCACGGTTTTGGTTATGCAATACCGCATGACGGTGCGTAAAGGTACCGCGACCACTGTCCTCACCAGATAAACGAACTGGGTAGCCACTGGCAACCAAGGATGCGAAAGCCATGTGCTCACCCATACCCCAGTCAATATTTGTCTCGCCACGACCCATTGCCGCGCGATCCCTATAGACCTTCTCCACTAATGGATGGGCTTTGAAGTCCTCCGGAATAGTGGAGATCTTCTCAGCCAAACGCTTCCACTCAGTTAACGGAATAGCGGTATCAGCTTCATCGGTCCATTTCTTATTCAAGAATGGTGACCAATCTACTGCAAACTTACCTTTGAAGTTACTCAAGACTGGATCTGAAGTTTGCTTACCGGCGTCCATCGCAGCGCGATACTCTTTCACCATCAAATCGCCGGTACCGGCTGGCAGAACACCTTGGGTTTCTAACTTGTCTGCATAGAGCTTACGTGTACCAGGATGAGCGGCAATGATTTTGTACATCAAAGGTTGAGTCATCGCAGGCGTATCTTGCTCGTTGTGACCAAGTTTTCTGAAGCAAACAATATCAATCGCCACGTCTTTGTGGAATTGAGTGCGGAACTCAACAGCTAATTTTGTTGCGAGCACAACCGCTTCAGGATCATCGCCATTGACATGCAATACAGGCGCATCAATCACCTTCATGATGTCTGTGCAATATAAGCTTGAGCGAAGATCGCGTGGATCAGAGGTTGTAAAACCAATTTGGTTATTAATGACGATATGGATCGTGCCGCCAGTAGAATAGCCACGTACTTCAGCCATTGCCAAGGTCTCCTGCATAACACCCTGACCCGCAATCGCCGCGTCACCATGAACCAACACAGGCATCACTTGCTCACCCAACAAATCACCACGACGCTCCATACGAGCACGCGCTGAACCCTCAACCACTGGGTTCACGATTTCTAAGTGAGATGGATTAAATGCGAGTGATAAATGCACTGGGCCTGCTGGTGTGGAGATATCACTAGAGAAACCTTGGTGATACTTCACGTCGCCTGCCGGCAATGTTTCAGGACCTTTGTGCTCAAACTCGGCAAACAAATCTGTAGGCATCTTGCCCAAGGTATTAACGAGTACGTTGAGACGACCACGGTGGGCCATACCAATCACAATCTCTTGAACACCTTTAGCGCCAGCTTCGCGAATCAACTCATCCATACAAGCGATAAAGCTTTCACCGCCCTCGAGAGAGAATCGCTTTTGACCAACATACTTAGCCTGGAGATAGCGCTCCAAACCTTCGGCCGCTGTAACACGGTCAAGAATCTGACGCTTCTCATCAACATTGAAATGAGGAACCGAGCGAATAGACTCTAATTTCTCTTGCCACCATTTTTTAATTTTTTGGTCGGCAATAAACATGTACTCAGCACCCAAAGTACCGCAGTAGGTTTGACGCAAGGCCTGCAATAAATCACGCAAGGTCATCTCGGTCTTACCGAAGAAAGTATTACTGGTGTTAAAGACGATATCCATATCGCCATCACCGAAGCCATAGAAGGCGGGATCTAATTCTGGAATATCCGGACGCTCAGTGCGTTTCAACGGATCAATATCTGCCCAGCGATTACCAACGTTGCGATACGCGGCGATTAACTGCTGAACTGCTACACGCTTACGACCCATCTCAGAATCAGCTGAATCCGCTGAAACAGTTCTAATCGGGCCTTGCTTAGCGCGCTCTGCAAAGGAAGCAACAATAGGTCCATGGGCTACGTCAGTTCGAGATGAACCATCGACTGCTGGGATCTGCTTCACATTATCAAAATAATCTCGCCAATGATCGGCTACAGAAGCCGGATCGTGCAAGTAGGATTCGTAGAGTTCCTCTACGTAAGGGGCGTTTCCGCCGAAGAGATAGGAATTATCCCTTTGATCCTGCATCATGATGCTCACCTTTCATCGGGTTTCCCGAATAAAAACTGTGGTTAAAACCATTCGCTCTACGGCTAAACCGCTTTACGAATTGATCTGTGCGAATACTCTTATAACTCTGCTAATTTAACACGATTACCCATTGATACATAAAGGGCTTTCCCTGATTTTGCGGGCCACAGGGGTATTTCCCTATCTCAGCCACTGAATAAGAATTTTCCTACCTGGATTTAAACCACTCCTGACAGATTCTCATAGATTTGATTCGTATTCTCTAAATCTTCAATTGAATTAATGAGATTAAGGAAATATGAAAGCAATTACCCCAGAAATGGAATATCTAAGCACCAGACAAAGCGCCAAAGTTTTACAGGTTTCTCTTGGCACCGTCCAGAAAATGGTTGAATTGGGTGAATTAATCGCCTGGAAAACCCGTGGCGGCCATCGACGCATCCTTGCGAGCTCACTGGACCAGCAATTAGCTAGACGCAAGAGAGCGATGCGCCAGAAAACCACTCAAAATTGCATTGCCATGGGGATATTCAGGAGAGTCGAAAATAGTCAGGAGTTAATAGAATCCATTCAATGCTGGCAACTGAAGGTGGATATGGAGGTTGCCGTTGATAGCCTCGAGGGACTAATGAGATCAGTCTCAATAGCACCCGACCTCATCTTCCTCGATGCCCTAATACCGCCAGTAGAGCAAGTTCATCTCATCCATTATCTGAGCAAAAACAAGGACACCCAGCGAATTCCTATTCTGGTGGATGAGGGATTCATCAAGCTGCACCCAGGCGTTCTGGGGCTGGCAGATGAAAACACTGTAGGCGTGCGCTCTAGCTATCCTGATGTATTGCAAGAAGAGGTAGAAAACGGTCTTATCGACCAAAATCCACTGATTATTGGATATCCGGCCACAAATCCTGAGTTAGAAGCCACCCCAGGAGATCAAAATAGACATGAACTTCTAGAGCCTATTTTTATACAAGCCCTCAATAGAAAGTGCGCTTAAACCCAGAAATATCAGTTATTTCAACATAAAAGCCACCCAAATAACTGGGTGGCCTTTCATATACTTCAGTAAAATCAGAAACTTAGATCAAATAGTTACTGCGATCTCTACCTTCAATCCATTTCGGAGCCTTACCGCGGCCAGTCCAAGTTTCACCTGTTGCGGGATTGCGGTACTTGGGGGCAACCTTACCGCCGGCACTACGGGCACCCGCTTTACGGCTAAAAAGATCTGAAACCATTAAATCATATTCCTCAATAATGAGTTTCGCTTTAGCTATTCCATCAGCCTTTTCGCGTTGAACAGCTTCTTTTATCTGCTTATCCAATTGCTCGCGCTGAGCTAAAAGTTCTTTATAAGAGGACATGTATTGATTTCTCCGAATATTAGTTTTATGAAATAACCTTAATTGGTAATTTCTAAGAAAACATTATATAAGGAGATTATTGAATATGCGAATATATTTCAATATTGCATATAAACCTTTATGAAATAATGGTTTATAACTTAAATAATCAATCAAGTTACATAATGATTATAAATAATATATTCATTATATCTATCTAAAACTACCTTCTTAACATGAAAGTGCCGCTGGATTTAGCGGTTATCTCACCAGCCTCATTTAAAACAACTGCCTCGCAATAATTGATGGTTTTCCCAGACTTCAGAACACTACCCTCAACAATGATTTTGCCGATACTGGGTCGCAAGAAGCTGACGCTCATATCAATGGTCATTGCACCTAATGGCTGATTTACCGTACTTCTGGCAGCCGCCCCCATTGCGAAATCCAAAAGGGTCATGACCACTCCCCCGTGGGCAATATGAAAGCTATTCTCAAATTCAGGCCTGATCTCCAGGCTAATACGGGATTTACCACCTTCCGCAAACTCAGGAATAACGCCTAAGTGCGCCAAAAAGGGAATATTTAAGCCAAAGTACGTCGTGTTGTTCTGATTTGAGCTCATGAGAATGGGAGTTTTGAGGAGATTGAATGGTCGGGGCGAGAGGATTTGAACCTCCGACCACATGCACCCCATGCATGTACGCTACCAGGCTGCGCTACGCCCCGACGAAAGACGAAATTGTATCAGTAACTATTTAGACAGAATTTGCAGAACGGCTTGAAGTTCATCACGTAAACGCAACTCTCCGCGAGCCTCATCAAGGCGATTTCTAGCACCGCTGATGGTAAAGCCCTCTTCATACAGAAGTGCCCGAATCTTGCGAATGAGGACCACTTCATGATGCTGGTAGTAGCGACGGTTACCGCGTCGCTTTTGAGGGCTTAATTGGGAGAATTCCTGCTCCCAGTAACGCAAAACGTGGGAGCGCACACCACAAAGGTCTGCCACCTCACCTATGGTGAAATAACGCTTAGCTGGAATTGGAGGGAGCTGCGAACTTAGCAGCACCGCCCCAGCATCAAATGCTGTTTTCTCGAGCATGTGACTCAACTACATCTTTGAGTTTTTGGCTTGCGTGGAAAGTAACTACGCGACGCGCAGCGATCGGAATCATTTGGCCGGTCTTAGGGTTCCTGCCTGGTCGAGCTGATTTATTGCGCAACTGAAAGTTGCCAAATCCAGAAATCTTAACCTCAACCCCAGTCTCTAAAGATTGGCCAATGCGGTCAAAGAAGGCATCAATCATGTCCTTTGCTTCGCGCTTATTCAGACCTACTTGATCAAAGAGTGCTTCAGATAATTCGTTTTTAGTAACAGTATCGTTATTAACTAATTCATTCATTGCGGCACTCTCTTTGTACTTATTTATCGCTGTTAATCTGGGGGCTGCTTGATGCTTTGATTTTAGCTATACGCTCAATACTAAACCTAGCGCAGACGAGCCGCGCAATTTTTCTCGAGGGAAGCCAACAAAGCTTTCATAACCGGTTCAATTTGGGCATCTTGCAATGTTTCCTGCGGATTTAACAAAGTGACTCGGAATGCCAAACTCTTTTCATCATCAGCCATACTGCTTGATCCGACTTTGGGTCTGAATTCATCAAATAACTCAATGCCCTTAACAAAAGGTTGCTTACTTTTAGCCATTGCATCCAATAAAGACTGAGCAGAAACAGATTGCTTTACAACCACCGCCAGATCTCTCTGCACAGCAGGAAACTTGCTCAGCTCCTCAGGTTGAGGAATTCCCAAATGACGAATGGCTTCTAAATCCAATTCAAATAGGACGGGGGCTTGAGGCAATTCATAGGCCTGCTGCAGACCAGGATGCAATTCCCCTATCCAGCCGATATTGATCTTACCGTTTGGGCTTAATAGTTGAATTTGCGCACTACGACCAGGGTGTAGAGCTGGATGAACGGCAGATTCAGTATTGAAGTGCAAAGGATCCAAGACACGCTCAAGATCACCCTTCACATCAAAGAAGTCAACCGCGCGGTTATCGCTTGCCCACTGCTCAGGCACAAAAGAACCATAGGCGAGACCGCCAACCTGCTGCGGTTGATAGAAGCCAGCGACTTTGCCAGCCTCTTCTTGAACGCTAGTATCACGCTTATATACACGCCCCGCTTCGAATAAGCGCACACGACTTGCGCCACGATTCAAGTTTGACTTGAGGTTGCCCAATAGGCCACCCCACAAATTGCTCCGCATCACACCGTATTGATTGGCAATGGGGTTTAGAACTGCAATGATGTCTTTTTCTGTTGCGCCTGTTAAACGCTTTTCACTATCGAGATCCGTAAAGCCAAAGTTCACCGCCTCTTGATAGCCCTGCAAAGCCAAACGCTGGCGCAATAAATGGATACCGCGTTTTGCTTCGGCCTTAGCACTCATCTTTAATGAGGCAACAGGCGGTACATCAGGAATATTTTCGAAGCCGTACATACGCGCGACTTCTTCAATCAAATCTTCTTCAATTTCAATGTCAAAGCGATAGCTTGGAGGGGTAACAATAAATGTATCGCCCTCTTGCTTAAATTCAAAACCAAGACGCTTAAATACATCGGCAACAATTTCAGTCGTGAGTGGAATCCCAATCACTTTCATGGCACGTGCTAAACGCATGCTGACAGGTTTACGCACCGGCAACGCCAATACCTGATCATCGATTGGACCAACTTGGCCACCGCAAACCTCAACAATCAGTGCGGTTAAATACTCTAAACAGTTCACCGTATTTTGCGGATCCACTCCCCGCTCAAAACGATGAGCGGCATCAGTACTGAAATTAAAGCGGCGCACACGTCCTTGAATTGCGGAAGGCTGCCAGTAAGCAGCTTCAACATAAATATTTTTTGTATCGTCAGTTACAGCGCAGTGATTACCGCCCATAATCCCAGCCAAAGCAACCGGGCCAGCTTGATCGGCAACTACACCAGCATCTTGGATCTTGCCCGCAGAATCCAGGCCCTGCAATGTGACTGTCTGGCCATTCAGCAGCTCAAGACTTTCGCCTGGTTTTGCCCAACGGACCGATAAGTCGCCTGATAATTTATCAATATCAAATACATGAGTAGGTTGCCCCATCTCTAGCATGACGTAGTTTGATAAATCCACTAATGGAGAAATACTTCTTTGTCCGGCTCGCGCTAAACGCTGTACGATCCAATCTGGTGTTGTTGCTTGCGGATTAACGCCACGAATGACGCGACCGGCAAAGCGGCCACAGAGATCAGTATTTTCAACAGTAACTTTGAGCTTATCTTGAATCGCTACAGTGGCATCAGTCCACTTTGGCGCAGATAACGCTGCGCCAGTAATGGCAGACACTTCACGAGCCATACCCATCAGAGATAAGCAATCCGCTTTATTAGGGGTCAGCTTGATAACAAAGATTTGATCATCCAAATCCAAGTACTTGCGAATATCTTCCCCGACCGGCGCATCAGCTGGCAGTTCGAGAATACCCTCATGATCATCACCAAGACCAAGTTCGCGACCAGAGCACAACATGCCTTGGCTTTCTACACCGCGTAACTTGCCAACCTTGATCATGAAAGGCTTACCACCTGCTTCAGCCGGCGGCAGTTCTGCACCAACCATGGCACAAGGAATTTTGATACCAGCACGCGCATTAGGCGCACCGCAAACAATCTGTAATTCTTGGCCAGTCCCAGCATCCACTTTGCATACGCGCAAACGATCCGCATCAGGGTGTTGCTCTGCAGACAGAATCTGCGCAATCACAATCTTAGTAAAAGCTGGTGCAACTGAATGCTGCTCCTCTACTTCAAGACCTGCCATGGTCATTGCATGACCTAGGGCATTGCTATCAAGAGAAGGGTTTACATATTGGCGTAACCAAGATTCAGAAAATTGCATATGCGCTATCTACTATTAGAAGGTTAGCTAATTAAGCTGGGAATTGCGCTAAGAAACGGAGATCGTTCTCAAAGAAAAGACGTAAGTCATCGACGCCATAACGCAACATCGTCAGACGCTCTAAACCAGAGCCAAAAGCAAAGCCGGTATAGCGCTCTGGGTCGATACCCATATTGCGCAAGACATTAGGATGCACCTGCCCTGCTCCAGAAATCTCTAACCAACGACCGGCTAACTTGCCGCTGCCGAAGGCCATATCAATTTCAGCAGATGGCTCAGTGAATGGGAAATAGGAAGGACGGAAACGAACTTGCAATTCGTTCGTCTCAAAAAAAGTTCTCAAGAAATCGGTGTAAACACCTTTGAGATCGGCGAAAGAAACACTCTCCGCGATCCATAAACCTTCAACCTGATGGAACATCGGTGAGTGCGTTGCATCGCTATCCACGCGATAAGTTCTGCCAGGCGCAATCACTTTGATCGGAGGCATTACATCAGCGTTGGCATATTTCTTAACATGCTCGCTTGCATATCGAACCTGAATCGGACTGGTATGCGTGCGCAACAACAAAGGCTTTCCATTGGAATCTTTGCCATCAATATAAAACGTATCCTGCATTGAGCGCGCAGGATGATTTTCTGGACTGTTTAATGCCGTGAAGTTAAACCAATCGGTTTCAATTTCAGGGCCATCAGCAACATCAAAACCAATCGAACGGAAGATCTCTTCAACACGTTCCCAGGTACGCATCACTGGATGCAGGCTACCTACTGCTTGGCCACGGCCAGGCAAGGAAACGTCAATGGACTCCGCCGCAAGACGTTGCAAAAGCACGGCATCAGCCAACGCCTGACGACGCTCTTGTAATGCAGCTTCTACTTGGGTTTTGATTTGATTAATTTGGGCGCCAGCACTCTTGCGCTCATCAGGCGACATTCCACCAAGCGCTTTTAAACGCTCAGTGAGAACACCTGACTTACCGAGATACTTGGCTTTCGCGTCCTCTAGAGCTGCCGCATCGGCAGCTCCGAGGAAATCACGTTTAGCATCCTCGACAATTTGGTCGAGAGAAACCATTGCAGCTTAGTTTTTAAATGAATTAAAAAATTAAGCTGCAGCGTTTACTACGGATTTGATCCGAGTAACCAAAGCAGCGAAAGCCGCTTTGTCAGCAATGGCCATATCAGAAAGCACTTTGCGGTCGAGTTCGATCGCGGCCTTCTTCATACCATTCATGAATACGCTATAGGTCATGTCATGCTGACGAACTGCCGCATTGATACGAGCAATCCACAAAGCGCGGAATACACGTTTCTTATTACGACGGTCACGGTAAGCATATTGACCGGCACGCATAACTGCTTGCTTAGCAATACGGAATACATTTTTACGACGTCCACGATAGCCAGATGCGGCATCGGTGATTTTCTTATGGCGGGCTCTTGCTGTAACCCCACGTTTGACTCTTGGCATTTAATTCTCCTAATTTAGTCTGAGGTTAAGCGTAAGGAAGCATGGAGCGAATTGACTTAACGTCTGCCTTCGCAACTTCAGTGGAACCACGCAAATGACGCTTGTTCTTTGTGGTTTTCTTAGTGAGGATGTGGCGTTTGAAAGCCTGACCTCGTTTAATCGTTCCGCCTGCGCGAACCGTGAAGCGCTTTTTAGCGCTACTCTTGCTCTTCATCTTGGGCATAAAGCACCCCTTCATCTGCTTGTGCAACATAGGTGGCAACCGACGGTTACTCTTCCTGTACCTAGAAGCACTTCTAACTACCAGAGTCTTACGACTCCTCCCTACTTAAACAACAAACCCAATCTTGCGAATCGGCTTGCTATGTTTATTACTTTGCCTTACGGATGGGGGCCAATACCATCACCATCTGGCGACCTTCCATCTTGGGAAACTGCTCAACTTGGCCGTACTCTTGTAAGTCCAACTTCAAGCGCTCCAACATTCTGACTCCAATTTCTTGGTGGGCCATTTCACGACCCCGAAATCGCAGCGTAATCTTTGTCTTATCGCCATCTTCCAAAAAGCGGATTAGATTGCGTAGCTTCACACCATAGTCACCATCATCTGTGCCGGGACGGAATTTCACTTCCTTCACCTGAATCACTTTTTGCTTGAGCTTAGCTTCATGCAAACGTTTGGCTTCTTGGTATTTGAATTTGCCGAAGTCCATGATGCGGACTACAGGTGGCACAGCAGTCGGAGCAATTTCAACCAAATCGGTTTCTTTCTCTTCAGCCAAAGCCAAGGCTTCACTCAACTTAACTACACCGATGGGTTCACCATCAAGTCCAATCAGACGCACTTCAGGAGCAGTAATTTCCCGGTTTATGCGCTGCGATTTATCAGTAGCGATCTTCTTAATTCCTTTAAAAAAACAATAAAAACCATTCCACCCCTAGCTAGGCTCGGGTCCGACTTTCTGGGAAATATCCTGCTGGAGTCGGGCAACGAAGGCATCAAGAGGCATTACGCCTAAATCCACTCCGCCACGGGCACGAACGGCCACCGAATTACTTTCAGCCTCTTTATCGCCAACAACTAGCAAAAATGGGATCTTCTGTAATGCGTGCTCGCGTATTTTATACGTAATTTTCTCATTCCGCAAATCAGACTCGACTCTAAACCCTTGTTTTTTCAGAGATTGCTGGACTTGTTGTGCATATGCAGCAGAATTTCCCGAGATATTGAGGACTACAGCCTGAGTTGGAGCAAGCCAAACAGGCATGTTTCCAGCGTGATTTTCGATCAAAATACCAATAAAACGCTCTAAAGAGCCCACAATTGCCCTATGGAGCATGACGGGAGCTTTGCGAGTGTTCTCCTCGGTCACATACTCAGCACCTAAACGGGCCGGCATGGAGAAGTCAACCTGAATAGTGCCGCACTGCCAAGTACGCCCAATGGAGTCCTTCAGGTGATATTCGATCTTCGGACCGTAGAAAGCACCCTCTCCTGGCAATTCTTCCCATTCTTGGCCTGATGCGGTCAAAGCGCCGCGCAAGGCATCTTCTGCCTTATCCCAAATAGCATCGTCTCCAACACGCTTCGCTGGACGCAAAGCCAACTTCACAGCAACCTCAGTAAACCCAAAATCCTGATAAACCTCACGCACCGCTTTATCAAAAGCAGCTACCTCCGACTGAATCTGATCTTCTGTACAGAAAATATGGCCATCATCCTGAGTGAAGCCACGAACGCGCATCAAGCCATGCAAGGCTCCCGATGGTTCGTTGCGGTGGCACTGTCCAAACTCGCCGTAACGCAATGGCAACTCACGATAGCTGTGTAGGCCAGAGTTAAAAATTTGTACATGGCCCGGGCAGTTCATCGGCTTTAAGGCGTAAGCGCGATTCTCCGACTCAGTCGTGAACATATTTTCTTTGTAGTTATCCCAGTGGCCAGACTTTTCCCAAAGTCCGCGATCCAAAATTTGCGGCGCCTTCACCTCTTGGTAGCCTTCGCGTTGATATACGCGACGCATGTATTGCTCAACCTCTTGCCAAATAGACCAGCCTTTTGGGTGCCAGAATATTAAGCCGGGAGCTTCTTCTTGAAAATGAAACAGATCAAGCAACTTACCTAAACGACGGTGATCACGCTTCTCCGCTTCTTCAAGCATATGGAGATAAGCATCTTGATCTTCTTTTTTCAACCAAGCCGTGCCATAGATACGCTGGAGCATCTCATTCTTGCTATCGCCACGCCAGTAAGCGCCAGCAAGCTTCATGAGCTTAAATACTTTTAACTTACCCGTAGACGGCACATGCGGCCCACGACACAAATCCGTGAACTTACCCTCTGAGTACAGGGAAACATCTTCACCTTGAGGAATGCTCGCAATCAGTTCCGCTTTGTAGTTTTCACCCTGATCTTTGAAGAATTTGACTGCCTCATCACGCGGCATGACAGTGCGGACAACGGGCTCATCTTTTTTGGCGAGCTCAGTCATCTTCTTTTCAAGCGCCACCAAATCCTCAGGGGTGAAGGGGCGATGAAAAGAGAAGTCGTAATAAAAACCGTTTTCAATGACAGGACCAATAGTGACCTGCGCTTCAGGGAATAATTCTTTGACAGCATAAGCAAGCAAATGGGCTGTGGAGTGACGCACAATCTCTAGCGCCTCAGAACTTTTATCCGTGATGATCGCAAGTTGACTATCTTTATCGATGACATAGCTAGCATCAACCATCTTGCCATCCACGATGCCGCCCAATGCGGCCTTAGCAAGGCCACTACCGATACTTTGCGCAACATCAAGGACGCGAACGGGAGCTTCGAACTCGCGCTTAGATCCATCCGGAAGAGTAACTACCAGCATGACAACTCCATCTTCTGTGCTTTACATCTACATGTCACCAAAAAGAAAGCGCGGTAGCTGGAGGCAACCGCGCTCTTTTGGGTCTTTATTCGTTGGTAGGCTCGATTGGACTCGAACCAACGACCCCCACCATGTCAAGGTGGTGCTCTAACCAGCTGAGCTACGAGCCTATATAGCCCTAGAGTTTATCACCGGCGGCGAACCTGCGTGACACCTTTGACTTCTTCCAAGCTATTTTGGACTAGGCGCAAGGCTTCTGAGTCTTTAATTTCAACGGTGAGCAGTATTTGAGCAAGACCCCGTTTGGCAGACTTACGCAGGTCGATAACATGTACGCCCTGCCTCGTGAGAATCTCAAATAGCTCCCGCATGAGCTCGGGGCGATCCAATGCTGTCACCGCTAAATCCGCAGGAAATACCCGCTTAGACTCGTTTCCAGACTCAATTGCAGGGCCCGGTTCATTCCACGCCGTCTGAATTACCCGCTCAGGAGCCCTCTCGAGAAGCCCTCTAAAGGTTTTGCATGAGCGACGATGTATGGACACCCCGCGTCCCTGAGTCACAAAACCAGCAATAGCATCGGGAGGTACCGGCCTGCAACAACGCGCCAACTGGGTTAATAGAGAATCAACCCCCACAACCAATACATCCCCCGCTTGACCATGCTTACGAGTACTTTGCCACAAAACAATCTCTTGTTGCGATGTAGCGGTTTTCAGTTCTGACTTTTGCTCAACCTTTGCCTCTGATGATTTATTGCCAGCCTCTTCATCATCTAAGGCATTAAACCAAGCACGCACACGAGTACGGGCCCGTTGAGATCTTAAGTAATTGCGGTTCGGACTAATCCAGTCCCTCGATGGCCCGCCATGTTTGACCGCGATGATTTCAACGGTTTGACCATTCTGAAGTGGTGTATCCAGAGGCACCATCGCTCCATCAACACGCGCACCCCGGCAACGATGACCCAAATCCGTGTGGACCGCGTAGGCAAAATCGATTGGCGACGACCCCTTCTCCAAGGAGATCACCTTACCCAATGGAGTCAGCACATAAATATGATCATCAATCTCATGGTGCTTCAGTTGCTCCCAGGCATCCTCTTTCCAAGAGATGAGCTGCCTTGCCCAAGCGATTTGGCGCTCGTAAGCAACGGCGGCACTGTGCGTACCAGTTTGATGAGTTGGACTGGAGTTTGTTGGCGGCGGTAAGCCTTTGTTTGTTTTTGGGGGCGTAGCAGCACCCACATAGGCCCCCTCTTTGTAACGCCAATGCGCAGCCAAACCATACTCGGCTTGTTGATGCATTTCTTGGGTACGAACCTGAATCTCAAACGCGGTACCGTGCTCATCCATCACTACGGTATGCAATGATTGATAACCGTTTGGTTTGGGTCTAGCAATGTAATCATCAAACTCACGTGGTACTGGCTGCCAAACGTTATGCACTAACCCCAAAATCGCGTAACAAGATTTGACATCCTCCACTAAAACTCTAAAAGCCCTGACGTCATATAGATTGGCGAAGTCCAAAGACTTGCCCTGCATCTTTTTCCAGATGCTGTAAATATGTTTTGGACGACCCTGAACCTCGCCATCAATGTGCGCGGCACTCAACTCAGCCTGAAGACGCGCAACAATGTGCGCAACAAAAGATTCACGCTCGATACGTTTGCCATCTAACATCTTGGCAATATCACGATAAAAGTCCGGAGAAAGAACGCGGAAGGCTAAATCCTCCATCTCCCATTTCATTTGCCAAATACCTAAGCGATTTGCAAGGGTGGCGTCGATATTCAGAATCTCTTGAGCCCAAGCCTTAGGCATGGCGATTTTTTCTTGAGTAATCCAGCGCAAAGTTTGTAGGCGCGAAGCGAGATAGATGAGCACTACACGCAGGTCATCACCAAATGCCAACAACATCTTGCGCAGCATCTCTTCTTGCCCAGAGATGCTCAAGCCACCATCATCACGAACCAGTTTTGCTTGTGCCTGCCTTAATCCACGATACCCAATCAGAAGCTTAGCCGGCTCTTCGCCAATCAGTTTGATGAGTGACTCTTTCCCATGGGTTCGAGCAATATGATTTGCAGCGGTTAATGTCGCCTCGTCTAAATGAAGGGCTTGAAGAATGCGAAGAACGCCAGCAGCATGATTCTCGGCTGGCTCGCCATACCACCCATCTATGATTTTAAATTGCCCAGATGCATTTCCAGCATTTGACATGGGTAGATATGATCCTTAGCTAAAGAACTCTTTTGCCAAGGCAATTTGTTCAGCCTTAACAAATGCAGGCGCATGACCTACACCCGGAATCTCAATGCTACGAACATGTGGATTTACTTTACACATTTCCTCAACCGTTTTGGCAGATAACAAATCAGAATCGCCACCTCGAACAATCAACATCGGAATATGAATCTGCTTAAAGGCATGCCACATCGCCATCTCGCCAGCTTTCGCCATGATGGGATTCACAGAGGCAAAAGGCACCGCAATATCCGGATCGTAATGCATGCCCCAAACGCCATCTTTCTGCACTAGCATTGGCCCGTTATAGATCTCCCACTCTTCTGGCGTATGAGTACCAAAGGAAGAGCAGATTACATTTAAACGCTCGAGCGCATCAGCGCGATTACTAAATGCAAATGGCTGGCCTACGTAAGAGCCCAAACGCTTAATAGCCTCAGGTTCAATGCGCGGACCAACATCATTGATCAGCATACGACGAATCGGATTATTTGGGATGGAGGCATAGACCATACCAATCAGACCCCCCATGGACGTTCCAAACCAATCTACTTGAGTAACACCCAGTTGCTTAATCAAGCAAGCCATATCGGCCACATACTGAGGAACGGCATACAGCATGGGGTTTTTTAATCGATCTGAATCGCCGCGACCCACGACATCTGGGCATACGACGTAATACTCCTTACTCATTGCTTCGGCAAGGGTTTTGAAATCACTGCCACGCCTAGTTAAGCCATGAACACATACAAGCACCTTGGGATTACTTGGGCTCCCCCAAACGTGGTAAGCCATACGGTGTGAGCCATCAGGACTGGAGCAGTTCACATAGAAGGTGTCGCCTTCATGGCGCACGGTGGAGGCATTTACCTTGTCATTCAAGTGCTCGTCATGCGTATGCTCATCGACTTCACCAACTACCTCTGGCTGTAAAGTCACATGATCAATTCCATGTTTATCTAACAGCATGACATTGATGCGATCCATAATTTCTGGCCACTCATTAATACGCTCGATCTCAATATGCCCAATCAGCGCTGGAAAGCTCGGCGTCATTTCCCAAACATGCAAATCGTGCACAGCCAATACGCCCGGGACCTTCTTCAGATCATTACCGACCGCCAAATAATCAATATGGAGCGGCACCCCCTCCATTAGGAAGTGATAGGACTCATGGAGAATGGAAATGGTCGACTTGAGAATTAAGAGAGAAACCAAGATGGATAAAATCGCATCGATTGGCATCCATCCAGTAAGCTGAATCACAACACCAGCGATCAAGGCCGCTACGGAGCCCAATAAGTCACCCATCACATGAACCAGTGCAGCGCGCGTATTGACGCTCCTCTTATCGCGTGACAACACCCAGGCGACAACAATGTTCATCACCAGACCAATGGCGGCAACAACCGTAACAGTTAAACCGTCTACTTTATGAGGGTCATAAAAGCGACTGATCGCCTCAACCATAATCCAAACAACTAGAGCCAGCATCACGATGCTGTTCACAAAAGCTGCTAATGCCTCAGCCCTTCCAAATCCAAAGGAATGCTTTGGTGATGGAGGACGGCGGGAAATAATTTGAGCTAACAATGCTAGGCCGAGAGCTGCGGCATCGGTGACCATATGTCCAGCATCGGAGATCAAGGCCAAAGAATTGGCGAAATAAGCTGCCGCACCCTCAACCCCAGAAAAGCCCAAAGTGAGAACCAAGGCAATCAGCAATAAATTTTGGTTCGAAACTTCTTTGCTATGGGAATGTTTTGCATCGCCCTTCTTGTGCGCATGCAGAGAATGGTCTACGGCATTCATAAGGGAGTCTTTAAAAAAGAAATGGGGTCATAGAGACCCCATTATTTCATCATCCGGTGAAAAACGTTAGAAACCCGTTGTATCTACAGGGGCACCCGTTTTAGCCAATACCTCATCCTTAGAAACACCTGGAGCCAGCTCAACCAGCTTCAAACCTTTAGGAGTGATATCTAACACGCATAAGTCGGTAATGATGCGGCTGATAACACCCACACCTGTTAGCGGCAAAGTACATTTAGGCAGAATTTTGATCTCTTCAGTGCCGTCTTTCTTTTTGGCTACATGCTCCATCAAAACCACTACATGCTTCACGCCAGCAACCAGGTCCATTGCGCCGCCCATGCCCTTCACCATTTTTCCTGGAATCATCCAGTTGGCTAAATCGCCATGTTCGCTTACCTGCATTGCGCCCAAAATTGCAATGTTGATTTTGCCGCCACGAATCATCCCAAATGAATCAGCAGAAGAAAAAATGGATGAGCCAGGCAAGGTAGTGATAGTTTGCTTGCCCGCATTAATTAAGTCCGCATCAATTGTTTCTTCTGTTGGAAATGGACCGATTCCGAGTAGACCATTCTCAGATTGCAGCCACACTTCCATTCCTTCTGGCACATGATTCGCCACTAGGGTTGGCATACCAATCCCCAAGTTCACGTAGTAACCATCTTTCAACTCTTTTGCGGCACGTGCCGCCATTTCATCTCTATTCCAAGGCATATCGATCTTCCTAAATATTCTGTACGGTAAATGAGGCTGATTAGGCCGCGGATAAAGTGCGTTGCTCAATACGCTTCTCAGGCGTAGTGTTGAGCACTAGGCGGTGTACGTAAATGCCAGGGGTGTGAATCTCATCCGGATCCAATTGACCGTTCTCAACAATCTCTTCAACTTCAGCAACTGTGATCTTTCCTGCCATGGCAACTACTGGATTGAAGTTACGAGCGGTATAGCGATAAACCAAATTGCCAGACTTGTCTGCTTTCCAAGCCTTCACTAAAGAAATATCAGAGATGATTGAGCGCTCCATGATGTATTTCTCACCATCGAATTCTTTTTCTTCTTTGCCTTCAGCAACCAAAGTGCCGACACCCGTTTTTGTGTAGAACGCAGGAATGCCGCAACCACCAGCGCGCAACTTTTCCGCCAGAGTACCTTGAGGTGTAAATTCCAACTCCAGCTCACCGGCCAAATATTGACGTTCGAACTCTTTATTCTCACCCACATAAGAAGCAACCATCTTTTTAACTTGGCGTGAATTCAGCAATAAGCCCAGACCAAAGCCATCAACACCAGCGTTATTAGCAATCGCAGTCAAATTTTGCGCGCCAAGATCCTTCACCGCAGCGATCAGGGCCTCCGGAATGCCGCAGAGACCGAAACCGCCAACGGCGAGCTTTTGTCCATCCTTGAGAATGTCCCGCAAGGCATCCACTGCTGTTGGGTAAGTCTTATTCATAAATTCGTCCTAATATTGCCAAAAAGGGTAAAAAAGCAATCATAACGCTTTAGGCCCCTAAGCCTAGTGGCAAGGGGCACCAACCTGGTTTTTACGGCTTGGAACTAAACTAGAGAGGTAATTTGAGGGGTAAGCCATATGAAATTACGGAAAATTGCCCCGGCACCTTATTTTTAAGAGTTATTGGAGAGATTAGATGAACGCCCAGGAATTGCTCGAACAGTTTGGACCCAGAGAATCCATGGACTATGACCTGGTCATCGTGGGAGGTGGCCCTGCAGGGTTGTCCGCGGCAATTAAAGCCAAACAGTTGGCAAATGAATCTGGCAAAGAGATTAGCGTTTGCGTCTTAGAAAAAGGTTCAGAAATCGGCGCTCATATTCTGTCGGGTGCCGTCATGGATCCTAAGGCACTCACCGAACTCTTTCCGAACTGGAAGGAAATGGGCGCACCTTTGGACACAGAGGTCACTCAAGATCAATTCTTATTTTTGACTAAAGACAGCTCTATTCAAGTTCCGAACTGGATGCTGCCCCACTGCTTTAAAAATGAAGGCAATTACATTGTTAGCCTCGCAAACGTCACGCGTTGGCTTGGGCAACAAGCAGAAAATCTGGGCGTGGAAATTTTCCCCGGCTTTCCTGCTGCTGAAGTGTTGTACAACGAGCAAGGCGCTGTGTGCGGAGTAATCACTGGCGCAATGGGTCTTGATAAAGAAGGTCAACCTACTGATCAATTCCAACTTGGCATGGAGTTGCGTGCCAAGTACACCCTGTTTGCCGAAGGTGCTCGCGGCCATCTCGGTAAACAACTTATTTCAAAGTTCGCGCTAGATAAATATGCGGATCCTCAAAGTTACGGTATCGGCATTAAAGAGCTATGGGAAGTTGAACCCTCTAAGAGCAAGCCTGGTCTAGTAGTACATACCGCAGGTTGGCCATTGGAGAGTGACACCTATGGCGGTTCGTTCTTGTATCACCTAGGTGACAACAAAGTTGCTGTTGGTCTTGTTGTCGGCCTGTCTTACAAAAACCCATACCTCTCACCCTTTGATGAATTCCAGCGCTATAAATTGCACCCTAAGATTCGTGAAACCTTTGAGGGTGGAAAACGGATTGCTTACGGTGCGCGTGCATTAACTGCTGGCGGCTTAAACAGTCTTCCAAAAACCGTATTCCCAGGTGGCGCATTAATTGGTTGTGATGCAGGTTTCTTAAATGCTTCACGCATTAAAGGTAGCCATGCTGCTATCAAGACCGGCATGTTAGCTGCTGAGGCTGCAGTAGCGGCTCTAGGTGAAAACCGCTCTGCAGATGTACTGGCTGCGTATCCAAACGCATTTAAGCATAGCTGGTTGCATACTGAGCTGAGTCAAGCGCGCAACTTCAAACCTTGGATGTCCAAAGGACTCTATTTGGGCACGCTGATGGTGGGTCTAGAGCAAAAACTATTAGGCGGCAATATGCCCTGGACGGTGCATTTGAAACATGCTGACCATGAGTGCCTTGAACCCGCCTCACAGCACAAGCGAATCGACTATCCGAAACCTGATGGCAAAATTACTTTTGATCGCCTCTCTTCGGTATTTATTTCCAATACCAATCATGCTGAGAATCAACCGATTCATTTGACCCTGAAAGATGAATCAGTTCCCGTCAATCTCAATCTCAAAACTTATGCGGGCCCAGAGCAACGCTACTGCCCCGCTGGTGTTTATGAATACGTTGAGACCGATGGAAAAGCGCGCCTGCAAATCAATTCACAAAATTGCGTGCATTGCAAAACATGTGACATCAAGGATCCGAGTCAGAATATTGTTTGGATCACACCAGAAGGTGGTGGTGGACCAAACTACGCCTCAATGTAATTCTGTTATTGAATTACCTAGATGGGTAATGGCGAGGACGCAACTTCTGAATCGCCATACCCGCTAGACCGCAGGCGAGAGCCGACATCACAAATACATTGCGCGGTTGCGTAGCATCCCAAAGCCAGCCAGCACATAGGCCGCCTAAAGTCCCGCCCAGACCATAAGACACCGTAGCCATCAACGCTTGTCCACGTGCCTGTAATGGACCTGTAAACCAACGTTGCAGCAATTTAGTCGCAGCACTATGGTGAGCCCCAAAGGTGCCTGCATGCATCAGTTGCGCAACAATCAGCACCCAAGTGATAGGGAAGAAAGCGATTAAGGCAAAGCGGATTACACCAATCCCAAATGCGGCCTGCAAGACCACTTCAGCATCTAGGCGACTTAGCACCTTGCTTTGGAAATAGAAGAAGATCACTTCAGCAGAAACACCCAAGGCCCAGAACAAACCAATCTGGAGCTTGTCGTAACCGAGATCAGCCAAGTACAGCGAATAGAAAACATACAGCGCCGCATGAGCAAACACCATAAAGAATCCCGATAACAAGAACCAGCGCACATCTGGATTGAATAAAACAATTAAGAGCTCACCCTTCACCATCTTGCGACGCTCCATCTTTGGCTCATGCAGGCGAAATGTAATGAAAGCCAAGAGAATTAAAACAATCGTGCCGACGATAGGATAGAGTTCGATCCCTTTGCGCTGGAATAACTCGCCAGCGAGAAGTACCATAGCGATAAATCCAATGGAGCCCCATAAGCGCAACCGGCCATAGCGCTTATCAAATGAATTGTCTTTGAATAAGGCGTGAACAGTTGCCGACTCACCTAAAGGCATCAGGCTACTCAAAATGGTATGGAGCACAAACATCCATACGAAGAAAGCGGAATAACTATGCAAATAAAAGATGAATAAGAAAATAACTGCCGCCAAGCAAGCGCAAAAGCGAATAATGCCAATACGGTTCGAAAGATAGTCGGACAACCATCCCCAAGAGAAAGGGCCAACAATGCGGGTGATCTGCAACATCGACATCAAGACTGCGATCTCGATAACGCTAAAGCCGCGATCTACAAAGAAGAGGCTGGCATACGGAGATACCAAGCCAACATAAGCGAAATATAAAAAGAAAAAGGACCCGAAGGCCCACCGCACTGAAGGTGTCATTTTCTTTTTCTGAGCTTATCTTGTGAATTAATCAGATGCTGAGCCAGGGCGAGCCGCTGGAATTGGGGGAACAGCGTGAGTGACATCGCCACACTGAGCGCGATGACGCAAGGCATGATCCATGAGTACCAGAGCCAACATCGCTTCGGCAATCGGTGTCGCACGAATTCCTACGCAAGGGTCATGACGCCCTTTGGTTTGAACAGTAATCGGCTTGCCGTCGAGATCAATCGACTGCTTGGGACTCAAGATGCTTGATGTTGGTTTGATAGCAATGGAAACACGTAAGTCTTGCCCGCTACTAATACCGCCTAGTGTGCCACCAGCATTGTTGCTAGCGAAACCATCGGGATGCAATTCATCACCATGCTCGCTACCGCGCTGCGCAACTGATTTAAAGCCAGCGCCGATTTCCACGCCCTTGACGGCATTAATACCCATCATGGCATGTGCAATATCGGCATCCAACTTATCAAATAAAGGTTCGCCCAAGCCAATCGGCACATTACGCGCGCGCACTTCAATCCGCGCCCCGCAAGAATCCCCTGCTTTGCGCAGTTCATCCATATAGGTTTCCAATTGAGGAACGATATCGGCATTAGCGGCGAAGAATGGATTACTCTCGATCAGGCCTGCATCTTTAAAGGGAATCTCAATCTCACCAAGTTGACTCATGTAGCCATAAAACTCGGTGCCATATTTTTCATGCAACCACTTCTTCGCGATGGCTGCGGCTGCAACCACTGGTGCAGTTAATCTTGCTGAGGAGCGACCACCGCCACGCGGGTCACGCAAACCGTATTTGTAGTGATAGGCGTAATCGGCATGCCCAGGCCTAAATGTCTGCAGAATATTGCCGTAATCCTGACTACGTTGATCTGTATTGCGAATCAACAAGCCAATAGGTGCGCCAGTCGTTTTACCTTCATACACTCCTGACAGAATTTCTACCTTATCAGCCTCTTGGCGCTGAGTTACATGACGAGAAGTGCCGGGCTTTCGGCGATCCAAGTCAATCTGCAAATCCGATTCGCAGAGCGACATGCCGGGAGGGCAGCCGTCAACAACAGCACCAATCGCGGGACCATGGGATTCACCAAAAGTGGTGACAGTAAAGAGAAGGCCTAATGTATTTCCTGACATAGCGACATTATGTCATCTGTCAGGGTTGTTGGGCTAGCCCAGCCCATGAGCGCTTGTTTTGCTTAAGTCGATGCTTTTTCAGCATCCTCAGGCCAATCGCGGATATAGGCCTTGAGCATGGTGTTCTCAAAATCCTGCGCCTCAACAACCGACTTGGCGACATCATAGAAAGAAATCACACCCATCAGCATCTTTTGATCAATCACCGGCAAATAACGGGCATGATCTACCAACATCATGCGGCGCACTTCATCAATCTCCGTTTCCATATTGCAAGTGAGCGGCTTGGCATTCATAACAGACTGGACCTTAAGATCATCCAATTTGCCATGGTGTTTTGCCAGAGCTGCAATCACCTCGCGGAAAGTCAGAATACCGACCAGCTTGTCGTACTCCATGACTACTAGCGAGCCAATATCGTGCTCACTCATTACCAAGACGGCGGTTTGGAGCGCGGTCTCAGGAGCAACAGTAAATAGTGTGCTGCCTTTTACGCGCAATATGTCACGAACTTTCATTTGGTCTCCAGCAATGAATTTCTTATTAGGACAATATATTCCCAAGCCCTTGCAGAATCAAGGGTGAAATCAGGCATTTCAGTAACGAATAACCCTAACCACCCCACTCCGTATGCTGGGCAGGTTAGCTACTAAGACAGCCCCTGCCAGGGTAATCCACCAAGTCAGGTAGATCCAGATCAGCGCCAAGGGGAAGATAGCAAAGGCGCCATAGACGGTCTTGTAGAAAGCCACATTCGTCAAAAAAAGTCCGAAGCCGAACTTCATCAACTCAAAGGTCATCGCGGCAAAGAAGGCACCACTCAATGCATCAGTCCACAGAATTTGCGCATACGGCAGGATTTTGTAGGCCACCGAAAACACAGAAATCGCCAATAGGATGGGCACGACTGTTGCAACCAAACTCAGACCAAAGCTCAACGACTCAGTCCAGCCCTCAGCCGCACTCAGCAGAAGTCCGCTCAAATACGTCCCAACACCGAGCAAGATAGGACCCAAAATAGTTGCTGCAGAGTAAATGGCAACCTTCTTCAAAATTGGCCGCTTCTTCGTTACCCTAAATATTTGATTAAAAGCGCCCTCAATCACAGCCATGGTCATGATGGTGGTAATCACCAAGCCAATTAAGCCAATTAAGGTAAGGCCCTTGGCCTGCGAGGAAAATTGATCCAGATAATTAAAGACCTGTTGATTTAAACCTCCAGGAATATAGGTATCGAGCAACCAAGCCTGAATGGCGTACTTAATTCGAATCACGCTGGGTAGGTAACCAACCAAGATAGAAGCAACCGTCAGCATGGGAACAAGTGCAAGCGTTGTCGTGAATGCAAGGCTAGCGGCAATCTGCTTGAGATTTTGGCCACGATTGCGCTCCCAGATCTCTTTCCCAAGAGAGAGCCATAATTGAGGATTACGAATCAAGCGCATCGCCGTATCATAAGAGAAGAATATGAGCCAATCCGATATTTTAGTGTTGTACTACTCCCGCTACGGCGCAACTAGGGATTTGGCGCGCCTGATCGCCGAAGGAATTGAGAGCGTCCCAGGGGCTAATGCCAGACTGAGAACAGTGCCAGCAATTTCCACCGTTTGTGAGAGCACAGAAGCCGCCGTCCCAGCCGATGGCGCCCCATATGCGGAGTACGCGGACCTCAAAGAATGCATCGGCCTGGCCCTGGGTTCACCTACCCGCTTTGGCAATATGGCTGCACCCATGAAGTACTTTTGGGATGGCAGCTCTTCAGAATGGCTTAGTGGCGCCCTCATCGGCAAACCTGCCTGCGTCTTCACCAGCACGGGCAGCCTGCATGGCGGTCAAGAAAGCACCCTGCTCACCATGATGATCCCCCTACTTCACCACGGCATGATGTTGATGGGCTTGCCTTATAGCGAGCCAGACCTGATGAGCACATCAACTGGTGGCAGCCCCTATGGCCTAACGCACCTCGCCCATGCCGATGGGAGAGCCCCCATCAGCGCAGAAGAACAACGTTTAGCCAAGGCTCAGGGCAAGCGCCTAGCTCAAACCGCCCTTAAGCTAATCTAAGGGTAATTCACAATGAAAAATTGGCTCACCAAGAATCCTTATCAGCTCCTCGCTACTGCAGCTTTTATTGATCTTTTTATCCTTTGCGTTGCCTGGGAATGGTTCATTTCCCCGCTCAGGCCAGGCGGATCCTGGTTAATCCTCAAGGGCATCCCCCTGCTATTTGCCATCCCGGGCCTTTGGAAAGGCAAGGTTTACACCATGCAGTGGGCCTCTATGCTGATCCTGCTCTACATCACTGAGGGCTTGGTACGCATTTTGGAAACGGGTGCCAATTTTTGGATGGCTGCCCTAGAAACCACCCTTGGAACCATCGCCTTTGTATGCCTGCTGATTTACCTCAAACCCATCAAAGCACGGGCCAAAGCAGCTAAAAAAGAACGGGAAGCAGCCCAAAACCCTTAAATTTGCCTCGATTGGGTTGATTTATTTAAAAATTTCTGTATTTCCTGTCATCTCAGTCACTTTTCCATGCGTTGTATGGGCATGGAGGTGACAAATATGTCAACAAGACTTAAACGTTGGGCCCGCGCAATTCAACAGATCGACTTGTCCAAGAGGACAGATCCTGAGGTGGCTATTGGCTACCTAGACAGCAAATACCGCGATATCGCTTGGCGCTACATCCGCATTCTGGGCTTTGAGCGCACCATCAGCTTCATGGCAAGCAACAACTTCCACCCAGAATAAGCCGTATCCTGAATCAAAAAACCCCAGATTGATGCCTATTCTGGGGTTTTTGCATTAAAAGAGGTTCACCAGTGAATTAATTGGTTTTAGCCTTTAAAGCCTCTTCAAGCTGATTGAGTCTATTTTGCATATTGGCCATCTTGGCGTTTAATGCCCCCACATTCAAGAAGGTCTCATCGGCAACTGGCGCTTTCAAGTTATTGCCCCAACCTAGCCATGCCGAGTCATACACCTTGACCTTTTTAAATCCTAGATCTTTTAAAACAACAGCGGTCTCCGCGGCACGAACACCACTTTGGCAATAGACAACAGTTTCTTTATTGGGATCAAGACTGGAATATAACTTTTTCAAGTCAGTCCGATTTTTAAGAGCCATGCCTGAATTGTCTGTCACTTGCTTCTTGCTCAACTTGATTGCAGCACTAGGATCCTGCCAATTATCCTCGAACGGAATATTGACCGCATTCGGAATATGTCCACCACGAATCGCTCTCACATCTTTACCTGAATACTCATCCGGTGTTCTTGCATCAATAATTTGAGCAGACTTTGATTGCGCGATCTTCATCATCTCCTCGTTTGAAACCACGAGTTGTGGCTGAGGGGTCAAGGCTACTGAAACCGGGGTTAAGGTGGCGCGCTCTTTCTGAAGAGTGAGGCCAGCGGTCTTCCAAGCATCGATACCGCCGTGATAAATCTGCGCTTGCTTGCCGCCAAAATAATTGACAGTATACAAACCAAAATAAGCATAAGGATTGCCCCGAGCGCCATACACCACAATATCTCGATTGACATCCAGCCCTGCGTCATTAAACAGCTTCTGGATTTTCTCGGTAGCAATGTAGTCTTCTTTATTGGGATCACGCAGCACTACTCCCGCATCACCAATGTTGATCGCACCAGGAATATGCCCTTCCAAATAACTCTTTTCGTCACGTACATCCCAAATGATCGCGCCACGGGCAATGGCCTGCTGGACTTGTTCCGTGTCAATAATTGCATCATTCTGTTGCGCAAAGGCAAAGGCGGAAATGAATAAAGAGAACAGCAATAGAAAATGTTTAATGGTGCGATTCATATAGGATGCCTTCATTGAAAACTTCATGGGTCAGTACTAGATTCTAATTTGATTTTCATGATCAGACTTAAATACCCAAAACGCCAACAAAAGAAATGCCGAGGCTGCGCATGAGCCTGAGAACAAAAATGCATAGCTTGGGCCGAGATCCTCATAAAGCCAGCCAAATATGAATGATGCTGGCAGCAACATCACACCCGAGATCAGATTGAACCAACCAAAAGCAGTACCCGCCATTCCTCTAGGAGCCATATCCGCAACGAGCGCCTTCTCCACCCCCTCGGTTGCAGCCTTAAACAAGCCGTAGACACCAAATAGCGCACAAAGCATCCAAATCGAGATTCCGGAATAACTCATGGCAATGTAAAAAAAAGCAAAAGCACTCCAAGCAAGCGAAATGAAATGCTTTCGACCGAAGCGATCTGATAGCGCTGATAGAGGTGTGCCAAATACAGTCGTAATCAGAGAGATGGCTGCCCAGAGCAAAGGAATCTGCGCTTGCGGGACGCCAAGTTCTCGCGCTCTAAGTAATAAGAACATGTCCGATGAATTTGCCAAAGCAAAGATTCCAGCTACCAAGATATAACGCTTAAATTGTGAAGGCAAGCCCTCAAGGGACCAGGAAAATGGCTGAACTATTCCCCGCTCACCCGGCGGCTCTTTCAGACACAGAGCCAAGCCCACGGTGATAAGACCCGGAATAATCGCCCATAAAAAAATATCCCTTAAAGGGATCTGTATGGACAATAAAAAGGCTGCCAATAGCGGGCCAACCACCGCGCCGGCATTGTCCATGGACCGATGCAAGCCAAAAGTAATTCCGCGTTGATTGGCTGCAACACTCTCTGCGAGTAATGCATCTCGAGGAGAGCTTCTCAAGCCCTTGCCCAGCCTGTCCGTAAACCGAATACATAAGACCCACGCCCATGAACTTGCGATGGCCACCAACGGCCTCCCAAGCCCAGCCAAAAGATATCCCATCACTATCCATGGCTTTGTCTTTTTGGTTCGATCAACGATCACGCCAGAGACTAACTTAAAAATACTGGATGTCGCCTCGGCGATTCCTTCAATTAATCCCAAAGCCTTAGGTCCAGCCATCAGTACGGAAGCCAAATATAGAGGCATGAGCGGATAAAGCATTTCACTAGCCGTGTCATTCACAAAGCTAATGAGGCCAATAAGCCAAACTGTGCGGGGTAGAGAAAATAAAGCTGCAAACATATCAACTCAATGTAGCACTAAATATGGAACAGATAAAAAAGTAGCTTGAAGTGTCACAATCGCTTGAAACTAGATCGAATAAAACGTAGCATCAAAGAGTAGGCATTAGCCAATGGAAGATTAATCACTCTTTATAGGAATACACCATGAGTCAGAAAAAATTAGTAAAGCAACTATTGAAAAAGTTAGATAAGCTCGAGGCGGACAGAGAGAAATTAATCGATAAGCTTGCTAAAGCCCTTGATAAGTTAGAAAAGAAGGCTCCCGCCAAAAAGGCCCCTGCAAAGAAAGCCACCGCCAAAAAAACTCCGGTCAAAAAGGTTGCAGCAAAAAAAGTAGTGGCCAAGAAAGCGCCCGCGAAGAAAGTTGTCGCAAAGAAGGCTCCTGCTAAAAAAGTGCCTGCAAAGAAAGTTGCCCCAGCAACAAGCGTTTAATTAAAAGCTAAATACCAGTAAAGGCTGCCCGTGAGTAAATCTGCGATATCTGAAAATACTTACGAGGCAGAACTTCGCCTATTACAAATTGAGCTGGTCAAACTCCAGCGTCAAATTATTAGCAAGGGTATGCGCCTACTCATCATTCTGGAAGGTAGAGATACGGCAGGCAAAGATGGCAGCATCAAAAGTATTACAGAGCACTTAAGCCCGAGAGACACTAAAGTAGTTGCTCTCAATAAGCCCTCGCCGCGCGAAGAGGGAGAGTGGTATTTTCAAAGGTATGTCGCGGAACTCCCCAGCGCTGGTGAATTCATTCTTTTCAATCGCAGCTGGTACAACCGTGCCGGAGTAGAAAAGGTAATGGGGTTTTGCTCTAGCGACCAGTACAAACAATTTATGGCCACAGTCAATGATTTTGAGTCGTTGTTGATTGGCTCTAATATCCAATTGATGAAGTACTACTTGGATATCTCCAAAGAAGAGCAGGCAGTACGCCTTGATGCGCGAGCCAAAGATCCGCTAAAGCAATGGAAAATCAGCCCTATCGATCAACAAGCCCAAAAGAAGTGGAATGCGTATTCAGAAGCGCGCGATCTGATGTTAAAACATACCAGCAGTAGCGATGCTCCCTGGACAGTCATTAGCGCCAATGACAAAAAGCTTGCCCACCTCAATCTCATTAGAGATCTTCTTGCTCGAGTCACCTATCCAAACAAGGATAAGAAGCTACTGAAGATTGACCCCAATATCGTATTGAGCTGGCCGGCAAACTCTAAAAAATTACCAAAACTATATAAGTAAGCTTGTTTATTTAAAGAACTGCTCCACTTCCGCCAACAGCTCCTCAGGCATCTCTTCCGGTATGTAGTGGCCGCATGCAACCGTTCTGCCAGACACCTCATTAGCGGCAACCTGCTTCCAATCCTCAACCGGCGAGAAGCATTTCTCAACCAGGCCATGAGCGCCCCACAGAACTCTTAATGGCATAGTCAGTTTTTTACCAGCATCACGATCTGCACGATCATGAACCAAGTCAATTGTGGCTGCAGCACGATAGTCTTCACACATCGCGTGCATTGATGTCGGGTTACTAGCCCCGGCAAGATACTCATCCCAACATGCGGGAGCAAATATTTCTGTGCTGGCATGGCGTCTCATATGGTTTCTCAGCCAATACTCTGGATTGGCGCCAATGAGTGTCTCTGGCACTGGAGAGGGCTGGATCAAGAAAAACCAATGCCAATATCCTTTGGCAAATTCCATTGTGGTGTTCTCATACATGGTGAGTGTTGGAGAGATATCTAGCACCATTAAACGCATCACACTTTCAGGAAAATCGACTGCCAATCGGTGTGATACTCGTCCGCCTCGGTCATGACCCAGTAGGAAGAATTTCTGATGGCCAAGGGCTTGCATCATGGCGTGCTGATCTGCCGCCATTGCTCTTTTTGAATATGTCGAATGATCTGCTTTACTAACGGGCTTAGATGAAGCGCCGTAACCGCGAAGATCGGCTACAACCACAGAGAAATGTTTCGCCAATTTTGGGGCAATACGATGCCAAATCGCCTTGGTCTGCGGAAAGCCATGAAGTAGCAGGAGAGCCGGGCCAGTTCCACCTGTCTGACAGGAAATCTCAATCGGACCATCTGCAGATGGGACAGTAATGCGCTTTTCTTCAAATCCTTCAATCACAAATGACATAGTATTCACCAATAAAAAAGAGCCTCGTAAGAGGCTCTTGGAAAGTATCTTTTCTATTTATCAGCCATTGCCTCAATTTCAGCAACGGTGACATAACCCTTATTCATACTGTCAATATAACTGAAATTTCTGTAGATGCGGGGCATGCACCCGTTTGCTTCCTCAAGCGTTAATTTGCCATCGTGATTGGTATCGCATTTCATAAAGCGCTCCTGAATTTCTTTGTTCCGAGATGCATCATCGGCAAAAGAAAATATCGGCGACAGCAATGTCGCAGCAATCCCAATACAACAGAGTAGTTTTAACGGTAGTGACATCAATATCCCTTATTTAGCAGCAGTTGGTCGTGGATCGGCGGAAGTTTCCATTGCGACTCGTACAACTTTCTTCGCCATTCCTACAAATGATTCAACCGAACCACCACCAGTTCTAAAAGACTCGCCCTGCACCGTCACCAAGCCCTCGCCTAATAATTCTTTAGATTGACTATCCGTGATCTTGCTTTCAACCAACATGGCAGGAGTCTTAGAGTTCACACCACCCGCATACGCGGCAGCATTTAATGCCAAACCGATTGGCGTGAAACTCCATGGCTGCAAACTATCCGTAGAACTTTCCGCGCCTGTGATGCCAACAGAGATACGCGCAACACCTGGTCCTGGCTGTGTCACGATCTTAATATTGCCGCGATCCATCACTGCATTGGCCATCGAGTCTTGTAACGCGATCTTGGCTTGATTAATTACAGTGGGTGTAATTTCTTTAGTGGCATTTTGATTCAGATAAATCGGATCCAAAATAACAGCGGTGTATGCACCGGGATTAACTCCTGTTGCGCGATATCTCCATATGCGGGTGTCGGATTCGCTAGTAGCCATAGGCACTAAGATTGAATAATTGGGCAAGAAACCTGACTTTGGCATTGGCTGACTCGCCAACTTAGGAGTATTGCTACAGGCAGCCAACAATGCCGCAAAAGATAGTGCCGCAGCTACAGTAGCGAGTTTTTTCATGTGGATTCCAGTAAGGTGATTAGCTCTAGGGCTAGTATATCAATCACGAGACCTTGACGGAATTCAGGGATGGGGCGTCAAAGAAAGATGGCACCTACGCGAGGAAGGGAGAAAAGACTGAAGAGATCGAATCTAGTGATTCGATCTCGGCGTTCGAGCTTCGATTAATGAGCCAGGATCTTGGATAAGAAATCTTTTGCGCGTGGAGAGCGTGCATCGGGATTACCAAAAAACTCATCCTTGCTGCAATCCTCAATAATTTTTCCCTGATCCATGAAAATGACGCGATTGCTGACTTTACGAGCAAAGCCCATTTCATGAGTCACGCAACACATCGTCATACCCTCATGAGCGAGCTTCACCATCACATCTAAAACCTCACCAACCATTTCTGGATCTAGGGCAGAGGTTGGTTCATCGAATAGCATCACAATCGGATCCATGCTCAATGCGCGAGCAATGGCAACTCGCTGCTGCTGACCGCCTGAAAGCTGACCAGGAAACTTATCTTTTTGCGCCATCAGACCAACGCGCTCTAAGTATTTCAGTCCATGCTCTTTTGCTTCATGAGCCGATCTACCAAGCACCTTCATTTGGGCAAGCGTTAAGTTCTCAGTAATGCTTAAGTGTGGGAAAAGCTCAAAGTGCTGGAATACCATCCCTACCCTGGCCCTTAGCTTTGGCAAATTGGTTTTCGGGTCATGCAGGCGAATGCCGTCAACAGAGATCTCTCCAGATTGAAATGGCTCAAGGGCATTAATCGTTTTAATCAGCGTCGATTTTCCAGAACCGGATGGTCCACAAATCACAACCACCTCGCCTTTTTGGATCGATGTAGAGCAATCCGTTAAGACCTGGAAAGAGCCATACCATTTTGAAACGTTTTGAAGTTCAATCATGATGATCTATCTAATTTCGACTAAAAAAGTAATTAACGAATGATGGCAACTTTGGCCTGAATAATACGAACCACCTTGGAAAGCGAGAAGCAAATCACAAAGTAAGTAGCAGCAGCCAAGATGTAGGTTTCGATTGGGCGACCGTAATTCTTGCCGGCAATTTCAAAGCCCTTCAGCAAGTCATATGCACCAATGGCGTAAACCAAAGAGGTATCTTGAAACAGCACAATGGTCTGAGTCATGAAGACAGGGATCATATTTCTAAAGGCTTGTGGCAGCACAATAAAACGCATGTTCTGACCGTATGTCATTCCTAAAGCTTCGGCGGCATAACCCTGTCCCTTCGGCACTGATTGAATACCAGCCCGTACGATCTCCGAAAAGAATGCCGCCTCAAATGCGATGAAGGTAATCGTTGCCGAAAGATCTGCGCCAATAGGTCTCCCAATCAGCATTGGAATCAATAAGAAGAACCAAAGAATGACCATCACCAGCGGTATAGAGCGCATGGTGTTGACGTAAAAAGTCGCGGGGTATACCAGCGCAGGCTTTCCAGACAGGCGCATCAAAGCCAGGAACGTACCGAACAAGATGCCACCAACAGTAGCAAATACAGTTAACTGAACACTGAACAACAAGCCCTTAAGGATGTAGTTAGTAAAGAGTTCCCAGTTATAAAAACTTAGATCTAAGCTCAACATATGGTCCACCCTTAATGAGCCAAGCTTGCATCATTCGATGCAATGAAGCCGGGAATGCGAGTGCGTCTTTCAATCAGCGCCATTACACGATTTACCGAGAATGCTGAGAGCGCATATAAGAAAGTCACAGCGAGATAAATTTCAACACCTCTCGAGGTTTCCTCTTGCGCCTGCATTGCAAACAAGGTGAGCTCTGGAACCGATACAGCAAAAGCGACTGATGAGTTCTTGATGAGGTTCATGCTTTCGGAGGTGATTGGCGGAATCACAATACGGAGCGCCATCGGCAGAATGATGTAACGATAGCTTTGAGCGGTAGTGAGACCCAATGCGGTCGCAGCAGCTCTTTGACCACTAGGAAGCGCCTGAATGCCCGCCCTGACCTGCTCTGCAATACGCGCCGAGGTAAAGAATCCCAAAGCAATACTGACCAACCAATAGGATGGCAGCGCCTTGAGGGGTAGAACAAATGCGGGGATGACGTGATACCAAAGAAACACTTGGACCAAGATGGGAATGTTTCGGAATAATTCAACCCAGGTAGTCGAAAACCGCACTAACCATCGGTTTAGAGAGCCAGTATCAGGCAATGTGCGCAAAGTGCCCATTACCGCCCCAAGAATTAAAGCAAGCATTAGGCCAAGGCCAGCTACAGCCAGAGTCCAACCCCAGGCCTTCATCAACCAATCGAGATAACTTGGATCACTATTTTTAGCAAGACCAAAAATAGCGGAGAAGCAGTGATCTACCACTTCCCCATCCAAGGTGTTCCTACAAAAAACACCCAAATCTAACGCCATAGCTTTAACTCGTCTTTAGTAAATTATTTCTTTTGATAGTCTTCAGCAGGCTTGTCATTGAGGTTGGCCCAAGCATTTTTAGTTGCTGGTGATAGCTCGAGACCGACAACAATATTTTTCGGTGGAATTGGCTTCAAGAACCATTTGTCCCACAGCTTAGGCATATTGCCATTTGCGACAATCTTAGCGATCGCAGCATTTACAGCAGCCTTGAACTCAGGGTCATTTTTTGGAACCATGATGGCGATTGGCTCAGTACTCAAAACCTCACCAACGATTTTGTAATCTTTAGGATTCTTAGAGTTGGCAATGTTGCCAGCCAAAATAGAACCATCCATCACGAAAGCATCAGCGCGGCCAGACTCAAGCAACAAGAAGCTGTCAGCATGATCCTTACCAAACACTTCATCAAAATTCACGCCATTCGCTTTTTCATGTCTACGCAACAACTGCACTGAAGTCGTACCAGTAGTTGTGGCAACTTTCTTGCCTGACAATTGAGAAATGGAATTGATTCCTGAGTTTGCTTTAACGGCAATACGAACCTCTTCAACATAAAGAGTATTGGCAAAGCCAACATCTTTTGCGCGGGCAGTATTGTTTGTTGTTGTACCGCACTCAATATCAACGGTACCGTTTTGAACCAAAGGCACGCGGTTTTGTGAGGTTACAGGCTGATAATTAATGCGCAGCGTGTTCAAACCCAACCTATCTTTAACATCAGCCAAAATCATTCGGCAAATTTCAACATGGTAGCCATCAAAACGGCTATCACCAGTGGTGTAGGACATTGGTATGGAGGATTCACGAACACCCATTGTCACTGTGCCAGTAGACTTAATCTTATCCATAGTAGCGCTTGCAGCATTGGCATTCACAGCGCCCAACAATAAGGCTGTAGCAACCAAACAATTTCTAGTCAGTTTCTTGCTTTTCACAAATATCTCCTATTAACTATAAATACCAAAAATTACGCCCCTAGTATATCGAGTGTAGATTGAGTGAATAGCGTACAAACCCCAAATAGAGGCATAAAACTGCAAATTAAGCCCAAAAAGCCGAGGGAGAGACTGGCCTCACGACCACAATGCGTGAAACTCAATGCATTTCAATGAATTAAAGACCGACTATTAAAGCAAGGCGCCATTAATCAATCCAGCTTGGATGCTTATCCATTACTGAATGAAAGAGCTCGGAGGCAATGCGTTGCTCTAGCCATTTTTTGATTGCGGGATACGGCATTTCACCAAACCTTTGCGGGTTAACCGCTGCAAACTGCCTAATAAACGGAAAAATGGCAATGTCTACCCAGCTTAGCTGATTCCCCATGACATAAGGACTAACCTGCAGAGCAAGCTCCAAAGGCTGAAGCATCAAATCGACCACATCCCTTAGTACCTCTTCCTGATTGAGGTCGGGATATCGATTGGGGTATTTATATTGATCCAATAGTTTTTTAAATGGGCCATCATTTTTCTGAATCCACCCATCAGCAATGGATTGATCGACAAACCTCCAACCATCGGGGTCGGCTCGCTCTAGCGCCCAAAACATAATATCCAAACTTTGGTCGAGAACAAGCCCATCTGCGCACAACACTGGAACAGTTCCCTTGGGTGATGCACTCAAAAGAGAGCGTGGCTTATCTCGCAGCACTATCTCCCGGTACTCCACTTCAATGCCCGCATATTTCAATGCCATGCGTGCTCTCATCGCATAGGGACATCTTCGGTAGGTATATAAAACTGGCTTCATTGATTCATTGTGCGACATCACTCAAGTCTCCAGCATATGCCAAAGTAAACCAATGGAGCAGCTTGGGGAAATTTGAATAAAGGGTTTTGGCCTGCCCAGCACGATTCGAACGTGCGACCTACGCCTTAGAAGGGCGTTGCTCTATCCAGCTGAGCTATAGGCAGTGTGTACTGGGACTAAATAAAACTATAAGAGAAAGTGGTCGGAGTACAAGGATTCGAACCTTGGACCCCCTGCTCCCAAAGCAGGTGCGCTACCAGGCTGCGCTACACTCCGACGGAATCGATATTCTACACCGAGATGGCCCATTGGGGCAAATCCTGTAAGATTCGGGGCATGGAAGCCTTATTTTTAAGCAAATATCAAAAGCAGTTCAAGGGATTTATTGCCCTGAGTTTGCTCCTGATTTGCTTGATCGGCACCCACTGGATAGGCTTTTCCCACGGCATTTCTCATTCGGGCCTTGGCAATCAGAGCGCTGAACTCAGCTGCATTGATCAAGCTAGCAACGTTCAGCACAGCTCCGCGAGCTGCCATCTATACGATGCACTCACACTGGCTGGGTTTGTGGCTTCTAGCTCCACACCATTTCTGGTGCCTGCGCAGTTTGGCGCCGCACATTTTGCATTCGATCAATCAATCCTTCCTAGGATTCAGGCTGGGCTTTATCAATCCCGGGCACCACCCTTCTTCACCCTGTAAATCATCATAGTTGTTCAGCTTTTGCTCAGCATATCGATTTAGAGATTGGCCCGCACACAAGTGCCAAACTCACCAGAAGAAGGTATTACCAATGCATGACCTCTTACGCCTCAACACCAAACCAAAGTTGGTCTGCCTGCTCATGGCAAGCCTCTTTACTGGAAGTGCTTTTGCTCAAACCGAAAGCGCATCCCTGGAAATTACTGCCACCGGATCTCAAGAGGCTATCCAAAGCATATTGACTCCAACGAAGATTTTGCAAGGTGATGAGCTACTCAATAAATTAGGCACTACCTTAGGCGCAACACTTGCAAATGAGCTCGGCGTATCCGCCACTGGATATGGCGCAGGATCATCACGACCCGTTATTCGAGGCCTCGAAGGCTCGAGAGTACAAATACTGCAAAACGGATTGTCAGTGGGCGACGTATCGAATATCTCCCAAGATCATGCTGTGGGCAACAATATGCAGAACGCCCACCAAGTAGAAATCTTGCGTGGTGCAGCCGCCCTACTCTATGGTTCAGGATCTAGCGGTGGTCTGGTCAATGTTGTGAACGATCGTATATTGACCAATCTACCAGACCGCCCAACAGGCGCAGTCAATACTAGCTACGAAACCGTCAACAATGGCAGAGCTGGAGCACTTGAGTTGGATGGCGGGTTTGGTTCTGTAGCAGTACATGTGGACACTGCAATTAACAATGCGAATAACTATCGCATTCCCGGAAATGCTACCCAATCTCAGGGTGAGCCTGCGGGTGGGTGGACGGTTCCGCCAGATCGTAACGGTGGCAATAATTACAGCGGCAAACTACCCAATAGCTTCAGCACTCAAAATAATTTTGGTGCTGGCATCTCCCATATTGGCGAATCAGGCTATACCGGGGTTTCTGTAGAGCGCCTTAATAATAATTACGGAATCCCGACACCCGAGGGTGGATCGATTAATCAATCCCAGAATCGCTACGATCTACAGCATCAAACGCGCAACCCTTTTGAGGGATTCTCCTCCTTTAAATTGAGCGTAGCGAACTCCAATTACAACCATACTGAATTTAATAATGTGGGAGCAGCTGCAGCTGTTTGGAAAAATATCGCCAATGAGGCGCGCCTTGAGCTAGCTCACAATCCGATAGCGGGATGGAAAGGAACCTTCGGCGCTCAGATGACGGCAGCTTCACTCAATGCTACTGAAGTGGGTACCGGCAGTTATGCCATCGTTCCGCCAACCAAAACCAATTCAAATGCCTTGTTCTGGATTGAGGAAGGGAAATGGAATGCATTACAAGGTAGCCTGGGTCTTCGTTATAACAATGTTGCTCAAAACCCAAATCTCGGAACCACTCTAGATCCACAGCCCACCGTTTATCCTACAGGGGTTACGCCAAGCATCACACTCCAAAATAGAACATTTAATCTACTCTCCTATTCTGCAGGTGGCTTGTGGAATTTCATGCAGGGTCATGGTGCGGGAATTGCATACACAGTCTCGCAGCGAGCTCCAAGCGCTCAAGAACTCTACTCATACGGAGCACATGAATCCACCGCGACCTTTGATATTGGTAATCCCAATCTCAATAAAGAGACTTCGCACAACCTGGAGTTGAATCTTCAAAAAACAAGTGGCTTAGTACGCGCTAAAGCTAGCGTGTATGCCAATCGCTTTAATAATTACATCTATGGCTACTACACCGGGTCTTACATCAACAATCCCGGTCAAGAAGGCAATGGCTTTAACGTGGTTAGTGCGCAGCAAGCTGGTGCAACGATCAAGGGAATTGAAGGGGAGCTCACCTACAACTGGAATCAAACGGGTTTAGGTGGTCGAGTCTTTGGGGATGCCTCTCAAGGAACCTTTGACGCTGGCGGCAATCTCCCTCTGCAGCCTGCCCCTCGCCTAGGAGCGGAGATAGCGCACCAAAGAAATGGCTGGCTAGTCAATGCCACTTACATCTATAGTTATCAGCAAAATCGCTTAGCCACTTGGGAGCAAGGTCCTGCACCGAGCTACAACCTCGTTAATGCTGGCGTCTCCTATACAGAGAGAATCAAGGATGTGAATTGGACGGTATTTATGAATCTGAAGAATTTGCTCAATGAGCAAATTCGTTATGCCACTACCCCCATGGCAGTCAGACTATACGCACCCCAACCTGGAAGAAGTTTGATGGTTGGATTGCGAGGCGCTTTCTAATTAATAGACTTCAGGAACGTACATCTCTGGGGGCACTGGACCACGCAAATAATCGGGGTTATGCACGCGCTCAGGTAAGGTAATTTCTGGATGATCAATTTCTTGATAAGGAATTTGATCTAGCAAATGGGTAATGCAATTTAGGCGCGCTTTTTTCTTGTCATTGGCAGCCACAACCCACCAAGGCGCTTCTGGGATATGGGTGCGCTCTAGCATGGTCTCCTTGGCTTTTGTGTAGTCTTCCCACAAGCGCCTTGCCTCTAAATCCATCGGACTCAACTTCCACTGCTTTAATGGATCATGAATGCGCATCATGAAACGGTTGTATTGCTCATCGTCAGAAATGGAGAACCAGTATTTAATAAGAATAATTCCTGAGCTAATCATCATGCGCTCAAGATCGGGAACAGTCCGAAGAAACTCCTCGTACTCATCATCAGTACAAAATCCCATCACCTTCTCCACACCAGCGCGGTTGTACCAGCTGCGGTCAAATAGGACAATTTCACCGCCAGCAGGCAGTTGTGAGATGTATCTCTGAAAGTACCACTGCGTTTTTTCACGCTCATTGGGCGCCGGTAACGCAACCACCTTACAGACTCGAGGATTTAGTCTTTGAGTAATGCGCTTAATCGCCCCACCCTTACCAGCCGAATCACGACCTTCAAATAAGACGGCAACTTTGAGTTTATTTTGTACAACCCAATCCTGAAGCTTGACCAACTCCCCTTGAAGGCGAAACAACTCCTTAAAGTACAGCTGTCGAGGCATCTGAGACCCGCTACCCCCGTCTGGAGACATGCGGTCATCATCAAGCTCCATTTCAAGCTCTTCATCCATGCTATCCAAGATTTCTTCTTGGGCACGCTGATACCACTCAGCCATCTCTTTATGCTTTGACGTCATTTCATCCTCTAGACAATATTAACTTTGTATCCCAAGGATGTGACACTTTTATTACAGATGACGTTTAAAGGCCGTTTGCAATGGATTTCTGACAATAATCCGCCAACTCCTTGCGATCGAAATCTGACCGCGAATCGGTTAAATAAGGCGAAAGAATGGTGATTTTGGCTATCAAAGAGCGATGCTTGATCACCCTAGACATCGACTCTAATAGACCCATATCCCCAATAAAGGCCGGCGCATCACTTCTCAGGCCTGTGGATTTGGCGATGTATTGCAATGCAAGCGGGAAAACCGTCACGCGAGAGGCGATAGCCGATTCAAATAGATTGGGCTTAAAAGGCAAAACATGCTCCCCATTAGAGGATGTGCCCTCTGGGAAGATGCAGATAGATTCCGCTTGAAGTACCTCAGCCATTTGATGGACAACTTGTCTTGCATGACGAGAGCTATCTCTGCGAATGAATACCGTACCCAGTTGGCTCGCCATCCATCCAAATACCGGCCAATTCTTGACCTCCGATTTAGCAACAAAGCGAATAGGCTTAAATGCATTAATTACATGAATATCTAACCAAGAAATATGATTAGAAGCGAGCAAACATGGCGTGTGGCCATAGGATTCAGGGGCGCTCACGACAAGCTTGACATTCAATATCCGTAACAGCTTCTTTGACCAAAGCTGAATCTCTCGATTTTTTTTCTTGCGATCCAAAAATGGAAAGAATAAAGAGAGAATAAACACCCCGCAAATAACATGAACAACTATCTGCATCCATACCCATGCTTGCACGAATATTGAGGCCTCGATTGTCTCTTGGGTGTGATCAACGTTTTTCATAAACAAGCAACAATATAAATCAAGTCATCAAACTGACTTAAAAGTGTCACGAGGCTTTCATGATGTTTGGGCTTAATGCTTACTCATGATGCATTACAGAGCTATCTGGATTTCAGATGTACACCTAGGAACATCAGGGTGTCAGGCGAAGTACCTTCTCGATTTCCTAAAACACAATGAAGCCGATACCTTTTACTTGGTTGGCGACATTATTGACGGCTGGAAGCTGCGCCGCTCATTCTATTGGCCACAATCCCACAATGATGTAGTGCAAAAGTTATTAAGAAAAGCGCGTAAGGGTGCCGAGGTCATCTATGTACCTGGCAATCATGATGAAAGCGCCCGCCAATATTTTGGTATGTCTTTCGGTGACATCAAGGTTGAAGAAGAAGTCATTCACACCACACTGGACGGAAGAAAACTCTGGGTCACACATGGCGATCTCTTTGATGGCGTGATGCAATACGCGAAATGGCTCGCCTATGTAGGTGACTCCATGTATTCATTCATCCTCTACGTTAATCGTTACTTCAACATGCTGAGAGTGCGAATGGGCTTGCAGTACTGGTCCCTCTCTCAATATTTGAAACACCAAGTAAAGAATGCGGTGAGTTACATCGCCGATTTCGAGCACATTATGGCGCGAGAAGCACGCTTACGTGGTTGCGATGGCGTTGTTTGCGGCCATATCCATAAAGCGGAAATCCGTGAAATCGATGGACTGCTGTATTGCAACGATGGCGATTGGGTAGAAAGTCTGTCCGCTCTCGTTGAAACCACTAGCGGCGAACTCAAAATCATTTACTGGACGCACATTAAAGGCGACCCAATTGAGCTTACTGAACTTTCTCCCCAACCAATCGTTGAAGCACTAATGAAAGAGGCTGCCTTATGAAAATTATGATCATCACCGATGCATGGGACCCACAAGTAAATGGCGTGGTTAGAACGCTCAAGCAAACTCGTGCTGAACTTATCGCCATGGGTCACGAAGTAGAAATGATTACCCCCAATGGATTTAAATCCATTCCATGCCCCACCTATCCGGATATCGCCTTGTCACTGTTTCCGGGCAAAGAAGTGGCCCGCAGAATTAAAGAATTTGCTCCAGACGCAATGCATATTGCAACCGAAGGACCACTGGGTCTATCAGCTCGGGCATATGCGGTGAAAAACGATCTGCCCTTCTCTACCGCCTATCACACCCGCTTTCCTGAATACGTTAAAGCGCGGGTAGGCATTCCACTCTCCTGGACATATGCTTTTCTACGCTGGTTTCATGGTCCGTCAATGGCAGTCATGGCACCTACGATCGTCGTTAAGAATGATCTCGAAAAATATGGAATGACCAATGTAGTGCTGTGGTCTAGAGGCGTTGATTTGGATATCTTCAAAATGCAAGATTCAAAAGCCCTGAATACAGCGCACCCGATCTTCCTCTATGTAGGTCGCGTGGCTGTAGAAAAAAATATCAACGCATTTTTAGAAATTGATCTGCCTGGCTCCAAGTGGGTAGTCGGCGATGGCCCAGCCATGGCAGCAATTAAGGAAAAATATCCCAACATTAATTACCTAGGCGTCTTACAGCAACACGAGCTGGCGAAAGTGTATGCGGCAGCAGATGTATTCGTGTTCCCTAGCAAAACAGACACCTTTGGACTGGTATTGCTTGAGGCGATGGCTTGCGGTACGCCAGTTGCCGCCTATCCTGTTACTGGGCCTATTGATGTGCTGGGCAAATCACCAGCGGGTGCAATGAATGAGGATTTGCGCAAGGCTTGTTTGCAAGCTCTCAAGATTCCACGGGATGTTGCTCGATGCCATGCTGAGAAATTCTCCTGGAGAGCCGCATCCGAGCAATTTGTGAGCCACCTCAAGCCAGTTCCCTCTACAGAAGTTCACGTGACTGCATTGGCATAAGGCGCCCACTTGAATACCCCCTATCACATCGACCAAAACCCGCATAAAGGGAATCGCGGGATTGCTAGAGCTTGGCATGCCGCCAAGAACTCTTGGTGCGGAATTGTGTATGCATTGAAAGAAGAAAGCGCCTTCAGGCAAGAGTTGACGCTACTTGTCTGCCTCACTCCAGTAGCCCTCTATCTACCACTCAATTCACTAGAAAAATGCGCACTGATTGTTTCTTTGATCATGGTTCTAGTAGTGGAGTTATTGAACTCCAGCGTTGAGGCGGCAATTGATCGAATTTCATTTGACCATCATGATCTCTCTAAGCGCGCTAAAGATTTTGGGTCGGCCGCGGTCATGCTAGCCCTACTAGCAGCCGCCCTATTGTGGATCACGATTTGCGCCCCGCTTGTGATGCATTGGTAATGCGGGACTTTAACCATTCAAGAACAATATTTAAGGAACTAATATGTCAGACATCCCAAACCCATTAGGCGCATTTGATATCTTCAATTCTCGCTTTGAAGGTAAGCCAAAAAAGAAGAAGAAAAATAAAGCAGAGGCTATCAAGAAGCTTTTTTCCAAAAAATTAGCTAAAAAGTTATTTGGTAAGAAATTCGCTACTCTTGCACGCGCCGAGCTAGAGGTGCCAGCAGCAACGATCGAGAAGAGCATCGCTAAGCCTAAGCGGCCAGCACTTCAAGTGACATGGGCAAGCAATGTCAGTGAAATCAAAGAGGCACAGCGACTGAGATATAAAGTGTTTGCAGAAGAGATGGGCGCCAATCTACCGGCGAATCCTGAAAACCTAGATATTGATGAGTTTGATGCCTATTGCGATCATTTACTGATTCGCGACCAAGAGGCGCTCAAAGTCGTTGGAACCTATCGAGTTCTTCCGCCACATAAAGCACTGGAAATTGGCCGCCTCTATTCCGACTCTGAATTTGATTTGTCACGCCTGAATCATTTACGACCAAAAATGGTTGAGCTTGGTCGCTCATGTGTACATGCGGACTATCGCTCTGGCGCTGTGATCATGGCGCTATGGAGTGGACTGGCACAGTACATGCAAAAACACGAATATGAAATCATGCTAGGTTGCGCAAGCATCCCTATGGCCGATGGCGGTCACTTTGCAGCAAGCCTATATAACTCGCTCACCAATGAGCAAATGGCTCCAGTAGAGCAGCACGCTTTCCCGCGCCTGCCACTTCCGTTGGATCGCCTTAATGGCGGACTTCAAGTGGAGCCGCCGCCATTGATTAAAGGCTACCTCAAATTAGGCGCAAAGATTTGTAGCGCCCCAGCCTGGGATCCGGATTTCAATACCGCGGATGTCTTAACCATGTTGCGCTTATCAGAAATTAATCCGCGGTATGCAAAGCATTTCTTAGGGCTGTAAAGATAGGCACCCCAGTTCGGGGTTTTCTGATGATTATTTCAGACTAATGCTGTAAGGCCGTCCAATGCGTTCCCATTCGGCGGCTTCTTTTTGCAAGCTAAATTCGGTTAAGGGATGCTCTTTAGCCCACTCTTTTGACAGGCTTACTAAATAAGAGCCATTGCTCTCAGAGACTTTAACCTTGGGTAAATGCCCATCGCTACGACCGCGGCAAAGTACTTGCGCCAAACGTAAACAAAATAACATGCGCCAATCTAAGAAATTGGCATTATTTGCCAGCTTGCCTAATTTGCCAGCATGCCCAATCAGTAAAGCGGCTAAGCGCGCTTGATCATTCTTTGAGAAACCAGGCATATCGGCATTACCAGCGATATAGGCAGAATGCTTGTGATATCCGTTATGTGAAATCGATAAACCGATTTCGTGTAAATTGGCGGCCCACTGCAGCAAAGCAATATTGTCCGCCCTACTTTCAGCATCAGGCTTTGGCAATTGCGCTAAAAATTCTGCAGCTAGATTGCCAACCCGTTTCGCCTGTTCGCGATCAACCGCATACCGCTGCATAAATTGCTCTACCGTGACAAAACGCATATCGTCGTGCTGAGAGCGACCCAATAAGTCATAGAGCACACCAATGCGCAAGGCTGCATCGGTTACTTCCATACTCTCAATACCCAGCTCATCGAAAACGGCAATCATGATGGCAAGACCACCGGGCCAGACAGAGCGACGATCATCCTTCAGACCCAATAACTCGACCTGACTTACATGTTCATATTTCAATAAGTGCTTTTTCATGGCCCTTAAGCCATCGCGAGTGATTAGGCCGCTTGAGCCATTTACCCTGCCCATCGTTAGGCCATCCACTTGACCATTGAAATTATTATCCGCAATCAACTCGGCCAATGCGCGCGCCGTTCCAGAAGATCCAATGACCTGCTTCCAACCGCTTTTCAAGTAAGCGCCGGAGATCACCTGAATCTCTCGTCTAGCAGCCAATTCAGCCTCTTTAAAAGCATGTGAATCGATATTTCCTTTTGGAAAAAACCGCAGACTGTGGGATACACAGCCAATGTAGAGGCTTTCCATCAGCCTGGGTTCATATCCTTTGCCAATAATGAGCTCTGTAGAGCCGCCGCCGATATCAACAACCAACCGATTACCCTGGATTGCGGATACCTCATGGGCCGCCCCAATGTAGATCAGTCGGGCTTCCTCTACGCCCGCAATGATCTCGATCGGGAAACCTAACGCCTCTTGCGCATCATGTACAAAATTAGGGGCATTTTTTGCCACACGCAGTGTATTGGTCGCGACTGCGCGAACCTGTGATGGATCAAAGCCCCGAATACGCTCCCCGAATCGACGAATCGCCGTCAGACCACGCTGGTAGGCGTCATTACCTAAAAGTTTGTTATCCGTTAAGCCAGCCGCCAGACGAACGGATTCACGAAGGGTATCTATAGGTCGTAATTGAGTGCCTGATGGCGTATGCACTACTTGCGCTACCAGCATACGGAAACTGTTGGAGCCCAAATCAACGGCAGCTACCAGATCTGATGCGTTTTTTTCTAAGACGTCTTGATGAGATGCCAAAATAGTTCCAATAGAGCCACGCTAAATGAATATGTCTATTTTATGAAATTATCGTGACATATTCGTGAAATGAGCTTGTAGTCTACTGGTTCCGGCGGAAAACAGCTATGCCGCTAAATTTTGCTCTGAACTAGCGCAATCTAAACTACCAAAACTACAGAAAATACAGCAGTCGCCAGATTTTGGCTTCAAAATTGTGCTGCAAGATGGGCAGCGATACAGGTGCTGCGAAGTGCCTTGAGGGACTTCGAGAATTTCATGTCCCTGACAATGGGGGCATGTAATGATGGAGTGCTGGTTTAGGGTTTTAGTATTCACAGGTGGATATTGAACCTGAAATATTTCAGAAAAAAGTCAGCCTGACTTAATCCGTGGTGCTAGGACTCCAAAAAGCCTGATTAACGAAGTCCATGCTGGCGATCTTTGCAATCAGAGCATCCATCTGCTCACCCTCTACAGCGGATGCCGTCAACACGGCTTGAATTTCAACTTCCTCAGACCCAAACTGATGAACCTCAACATCTTGTGTTTGGTACCCAGCAGCTTCCAAGGTATCTATAAAACGCTTCAAGGCAAATTTTTGAGAATGCTTGGGTGCAATGATGTATACGGAATTAGTCACCTCAACCGACGCAGTATCTAGAGGCTGTCGGTTAATGAGACTCACGACTGGACGCAATAATGTATTGGCTGCCAAGACAAAGATGGTTGCCAAACCCGCCTCCAAAATCAGATCCGCACCCGCTAAGGCGCCAACAGCACCAGAACCCCATAGAGTAGCCGCCGTATTAATGCCGCGAACATTCCCCTCCTCGCGCATAATAACCCCCGCGCCAAGAAAGCCAATCCCGGACACGACATACGCCATTACGTGAACAGCGCCTTCGTGGCCAACTAAACGATTCGCAGCATCAACAAATATTGCCGCACCAAGCGCCACCAATATATTGGTACGCAGTCCAGCTGTTCGCTGCCGATACTGGCGCTCTAAACCAATTAAACCACCAAAGATAAAAGCAGCAGCCAGGCTAATGGCCGTATCTCGCAACGAGAGAAGATTAATGTTGTTGAAAGATTCCATGATTACCGACAGGAGATTTACTTTTGACCTAGGCCAAGGGAGTCGACCATCACCTTAAAGACTTCAGTGTTGTCCATAAAACCTCGAAATTTTTCTGACCCAGGACCCATTGCATTCAAAACGGCATCATCTGCCGTATGGACACCGACGTCCTGATGCGATGGCAAGTTTCCACCAATATGAATCGCATCCTCCTGCAGTTGTATATATTTTGGGTTAGCCACATATTTACCGCCATCACCTTTAATCGCAGGCTTAAAAGTCCCATCTAACTTTGGATGCATGGTTTCGTAGTGATCGGGGTAATTCCCGTAAAAGTACGCCAGTCGCTTTGATACGTCGATCTGATTGGGATAGCCGTTCACATCTGCTTTTGGATAGTTGGGATATCCAGCATCAGCATAGACGCCCACCCTCTCTCTTAAAGGGCCTGGCTTAGCATCATCAATAACTCCGCTAATCGATCCGCTATGGGTATGATCCGGCGTAACAATAATTAATGTATCCGGATGAGTTTTGGCGAAATCTTTTGCGATTTGTACCGCATTACTGAGCATGATAGTGTCGAAAGCGGCACGCTCCCAATCTAAGGGGTGATTGAATTTATCAATCAATGCAGCCTCAACCATCAAAAAGAAGCCATTGGGATTCTTAGATAGGACATCAATTGCCGACTTAGTCATATCAGTTAAATCAGGCTGATTTGGATACTGCTCAACCGTATTCTTCTTGAGAAAAAAGCGATCTAAAGAGCCGTCCATATTGTCAGGATGAAATACCCCGAACACTTTCTTGGTTGAATTTGAGTTGCTGGCACTCATCAACTGTTCTTTAGTAAAAACAACTTGGTAGCCATCTGATTTGAATTGCCCTATGAGGTCTTTTTCATCCTTACGCTTTGAACCTTTGATTGACTGTGGATAAAAATATGCCGATCCACCGCCGAGGATTACTTCGGCCCCACTAGCAAATAATTGTTCCGCAATATATGACTTATCTGCGCGACGTCGTGTATGGGATACCATTGCTCCTGGGGTGGCATCCTGCAATTCAGCATCTGACACAATACCCACCGACATCTTGGTATTCCGCTTAATGATTTCAACGATGGTTTCAACCTTGGGATGAGATAAATTATCTTCAGCCCTAGAAACATAAACACCCATAGCATTAACAGCAGTCTTATGTCCAGTTGTATAAGCGCTCATGGAGTTCGCTGAGTCGGTAATGAGAGAATCTGAACCTGATGTACCAATGAGAGCCATATTCGGCATATCGTCAAAGGCAAGCTTACCTTGATAGCGGCCTTCGTATATCCCCTTAGATAAAACACGTGCGGAAGTTCTATTGGCAATAGTCATTCCATCACCAATAAAAAGAATGACATTCTTAACTCTTCTTGGGCCGCTCTTATAAACATCCCAACTCACTTGCAGCGATTGCTTAGGGGATGTCGCGGATAAAACATATTTTCCCGCCCTATTCAATTGGACGTCCCTATAGGTAATGGAGCTACCTTTGCCAGATTCATTAGAAATAAAAATCGCATCCCTAGCGATAGGCTTAGAATTCAATCGAACCGTTACATCTTCTAAGGTGACAACATCATCTAGTTCAATTTTGATATCGAACTTTGAACCTGCCAAGATGGATGCGCTTTCAATTGGGTAAATTGCCGCAGCACTAAGTTGAAATGATTGAATGAAGGCGAAACATGCAAACGCTACCCGAACAAGGCGAAATATAGTCATATGGTAAATAAGATAGGAGGCTAGAAATAATGACCTCCTAATATCGTCAAACTATGTGACAAACTGATGACGCCTATTTATTGCACCCTGATTAAGCCGAGTTTTCTGAATTTCCGAACTTGAGTCGATGATGAATACTTTGTAGGCGGTCTTTTATTTCGAGTCGATCAAGCTTTTCGACGGGCAGGTCCAATAAAAGCTCAATTCGATTGCGCAGCCCCATCTCCACTTTCTTAAATGCCAATAACATATCCTCATCACCCGTATTAACGGCTGCAGGATCCTGAAACCCCCAGTGAGCTGTAGCCGGATGACCGGGCCAATAGGGGCAAGTCTCTCCTTGCGCAGAATCACAAACAGTAATAATGAAATCCATTTTGGGGGCGCCCTCCCGACCATATTCATTCCAACTCTTGCTTCTCAAAAGCTGCGGGGGATAGCCCATGAATTTAGTAAGCTCGAGAGCAATTGGGTGAACAGTGCCTACAGGTCTTGATCCCGCCGAATACCCAATAAATCGTCCGTGGCTCAGGGTGGTTGCCAGAGCTTCAGCAAGAATTGATCTAGCCGAGTTCCCGGTACACAAAAATAGAATGTTGTATTGACGATCCATCGTAGCTACTGATTAAATTAACTCATCAAGTTGTAGGGTGTATTTTCGATCAATGACAAACACACTTGCCCGATACTCTGTATTTACAAACTCTACTGACGGAGCCCTCCCCAGATGGTCTCGACCATCTTCAGGTAATCGCTCTTCTCCTCGACGAAAAATGCTGGCTAAATTAATATTGGCGGCTTGATCCATGTGCATCCAATCCTCTGATCTGGGTATGATGACCCAGCATACAAACTGAATATTTCAATTTGATTAAGCCCTTTAATAAAATTTTCTGCAATCTTTAATTTAACAATTACATGATGCTGTAACAAAAGCCCACTAACTTAGTGCTTTATGGAAGATATGGCCTTTTTCGCTATGCGCTTGGCCCTAGCCTCTTTTCTACTGCTACCAATCCTCGCCAAGGCATTTGAGCCCCTCAATACTGATGATGCTGGCACAGTATTAAAGGGCTCCAATCAAATTGAGCAATATTTCTTTAAAACAGCAACTCATGGCGAGGGTGCTGCAAGCATGGACATCATCACGCCGGGTGAAGAATATTTCGGGGGAGGAAGTGCTCAAGCATTTCCACTAAGCTATACAAGGGGCATAGATGACAATATGGAGGTCTCTATGGGGGCAACCTATTTTGCCAAGCCCCAAGGAAACTACTCCCCCATATCAAATAAAGTGGTCTCCCTAAAGTGGAGATTTTCCGAAGATACTGATGGTCACTGGGGATTAGCCATTAAACCCAGCATCACCTTAGCGGGAACGCCGCAGCAACAAGTGCACGGCTTAAATCTAGCCTTACCGAGCTACAGCCTCAACCTCATTAGCTCCCATTACTGGGATATCGTTGAGGTTCATCTCAACGCTCTATATATGAATTCACCATACAACACGAATTATCAAATTGGGGGCAGCCTGACCCCAAATAGAACCAATATCGTCTTTTTTTCAGCAGCCCCGGTATGGCGAGTGAGTCAGACTCTAAGATTAGCGCTAGATGTTGGCATCACAACAAACCCACCAAGCACCGAACAATATCTTAGCAACTACGCACTTGTAGCCGCAATCATCTCTGTAAAAGAAGATTTAGATATTGGCCTATCCTATATGCTCAGCGCTGCGAATATAGGCTTAGTCATCTCCAATTCGGGCGTAAATGCCTCGCGATCCGAGCTTGGGTTTACCTGGAGGTTTTAACTTCCTAGTCTGTGGCCAATGTATCGATTTCGATATGACACCCTAACATCATGCCAAATAAGCATTAGCTGAATAATCAATCTTTTCATGATTTAGATTCCATTCTAGAGTTAATCAATAACACTAAATGCAGTCTACTGAGAAATTAAGTCAGGCTTGTGTCATGTGCAATCAAATGGACACATCATGCCCCTACAATCGCGCAATGTCATTCATAGCCAACCACAACGCCAACATTAGTACTCCGCCAATCATGCAACCCTTCCCTATTAACGGAGTTGTGTTCGCATGGGAAATGACCCTCTCAGGTAAAAACCGTGAAATCCCACTTTTTGAAATAGCTGATGCACTCATCGATCCGGAAGCGTCTATCTGGCTACATCTCAATCTATCCAATTCTCAGGTACAGCGCTGGCTAAAAAATACACCACTGATCCCTGATCGCGTTGTTGAGATGATCGATGAAGGCGTAACGCGTAGTCGACTGGAAAGAATTGAAAAATTAGACGACTGTCTGTTGATGGTAATGAATGATTTCCACCATGAATTCGGTGACAAAGATGGCGACTCCGGCTTGGGGACATTATGGGCAATTCTCACGCCAAGATTGATGATCTCCTTGAGAAACAACCCACTTAGAACAACCGACCGACTCAGATCCGACCTGAGAAGTGGATTGCTTAACCCATGCTCTACCATTGAACTATTTCATGAGTTAATTGATTTGCGCGCAGAATACCTTCGCACTTTACTCATTCGCCTTTCCGAAACGATGGATGATTTGGAGGAAATCCTACTCAAAGGAAAAGATTTACCTGAACACGAACATCTTGGCCGCATACGCGTTCAATGTAGCCGTCTTAGGCGCCAGTTTTCGCCAGAATTAATTGCCCTACATCGCCTTCATAAAAGACTGCCCTATTGGTTTTCAGACGATGATAAAAATAGGCTAAATGACGACTTAGACCTACTCTCTTATTTAGTGCAAGAGGTATCCAACCTATATGATCGGGCCAAGATATTGCAAGATGAGCAGGCAGCTCACGTAGCAGAATTTAATGCGCGCAATCTACAGGTACTCTCAGTAATGACAGTCATATTTCTGCCCATGACACTTTTGACTGGAATCATGGGAATGAATATGGAAGACCTGCCCGGCCTAAAAGAATCCTTCTATATTATTATGGCCTTAATGGCAACGGCTGGAGCTGCCGTTTACCTTGGCCTGAAGGTTCGAAAGATTATTTAGTTGTACTAGCAAAAATCACTGCGGGCGTCATCCACCCCCAAACGATCAATATGCACAATTTTAGTGCAAATCCCCCCAAACCGATTTATGGGGAGGCAACCCCTCTTAACGACCCCTAAAAGACACTTTTGTCACATTACTTTGCTAGGATTCAGTCGTTCTCACCACTTAACTTGGAATTCAATGAGCGAATATAAATATGAAGATGCCGTGAAACAGCTTCAAGAGTCCGGCGCAATTGGCTTGCAAGACTTCAAAAACCTGTCTTACGAAGACCTTCACGAACTACTTGAAGAGATCAAAGTATGGTGCCTATATGCCAATGGGAAATTAGATAAACTCCCGAAAGAATCTAAGAAGAAAAAGAAGGACAAGAAGAAAGACAAGAAGGACTAAAACGCCCATTTATCCTTGCTGCAAAATCCTCTCTTTTGGGAAGCGCAAGGTAAAAGTGCTTCCCTTCCCCGGAGTACTCTCAATAATTAACTGGGCCTGATGGCGATTAGCAATATGCTTCACAATCGCCAGACCCAAACCAGTTCCACCCGTTTCCCTGGATCTACTTCGATCTACCCGGTAAAAGCGCTCAGTTAACCTGGACAAGTGTTCTGAAGCAATACCAGGTCCGGTATCAGTAACCGAGAACTCACCTTCACCATCCGCATTAACGCGCCAATTTGCACTAATAGAAGCCACATCAGGTGAGTAACGAATTGCGTTAGAGACCAAGTTTCCAAACGCCGAGAGAATCTCGCGCTCCTCACCCATCAACTCCCCGGAACTGGAAATATCAAAATTAAACGCATGGCGTCCCTGCGAAAGTGCTTCAGCATCATTCTTCAACAAAGCCATTAAGGTCGGGATCTTAATGGCCTGCATGGGAGCGGGCAAGGTATTAGCCTCGAGATTGGCCAAGGTTAATAGGTCCTCAACCAGACTTTTCATTCGCTGGGCTTGGGACATCATCATTTCAAAATATTGGTGCTGTTGAGACTTATCAAGATCAAGCGATTGCATCGTTTCCAGAAAGCCCATCAACACCGTAATTGGAGTCCTCATTTCATGCGAAACATTCGCCACGAAATCACGACGCATCGCATCCGCCTTTTGCAGATCCGTTACATCCTGAATCAATAGTAGATGTCGTTTATCGCCATAAGGAAAGGCTTGCAGCATGAGGCTTAGGTTAGCCCCCGGACCCATGCGCTCAAGCAATAAAGGCTCCTCAAACTGCCGCTTATGAAGATATTGAATAAACTCTGGTCGACGTATCAGAAAGTTGACTCGCTGGAGCGCGTCACGCTTGAAGTTCAAACCGAAAAATCGCTCTGAAATGGCATTGCACCACTCAATTTGATCTTGATCGTCAAGCATTAAGATGCCGTTTGGGGAGGCCTGGAATGCCTCTATGAATCTACTGTGCTGCTGTTCAACAGTTCTGATTTCTTGCTTTAGATTTCTGACAAGACGTTGAAGCCTAAAAAAAACCTCCTCCCAAAATCCGCTGGGCAGAGGCATTGTTTCAACGGCATCAGACAGGACATATCTTCTTAAGCGCGCAAGATTGATATATGAGTAAATAAGCGGGACAGCGAGAACGCTCATGCCAGCGATGATCGCCGAATCAACACCCCAGTTAGACAAGACGATATATGCAGCCAAAAGCGCAAGGCAAATAAGGAAGGCAAAACGAGTTAAGGCGGATAACATACGTCAATCTTAGAGCATCTCGAGGATCCCCGATAAAAACCGGGGCTACCTCACCCTTTAGGTCTGGGTTGGGGTCTTTGTGATGCGATATCCACTACCCCTGACAGTCTCGATATAGCGATCACATTCTGATGGGGCTAAAGCGGCTCTAAGCCTTTTGATATGGACATCAACAGTGCGCTCCTCGATATACACCTCATTGCCCCAAACCTTATCGAGCAAATTGCCTCTTGAGTGAACGCGCTCAGGATTAGCCATCATAAATTGGAGCAAGCGATATTCCGTTGGTCCCAAAGATAGTGTTTGGGGCTCCATATTTGGCCAAACCGCACTAACCCGATGAGAAAGTGGATCCAACCTTAGGGGGCCTACTGCCAATGGCCCGCTATCCTCAACCGGTGTTTGACGGCGCAAAAGCGCCTTAACACGCGCCACCAACTCTTTAGGGGAGAATGGTTTTGTAACATAATCATCAGCGCCAGAATCAAGACCAAGAACCTTGTCGGACTCTTCGCTCTTGGCGGTCAACATCAAAATAGGCAGCACCCGAGTTCTCTCGTTTCCCCTCAACTCCCGAGCAAACTGTACGCCGGACTTTCCGGGTAACATCCAATCCAAAATTAATAGACTGGGAAGCTGATCACGCATCATATTTAACGCGATATCAGCCTGAAGGGCCTTCTCAACTTCATAGCCAGCATGTGTGAGATTAATCGCGATCAACTCTGCGATTGAAGGCTCATCTTCCACAATCAATATGCGGTGCGTCATCTTAAATTCCGTATTGATTTGTCTTGCTATTTTATTTATTCGCTTCGCGTACTAAATCCTCGTGAGGAATATGACGCACATCAGAACCCTTCGCTACATAGATCACAAACTCAGCGATATTTTTTGCATGATCACCAATACGCTCAATGGCTTTCGCAATAGTCAGCATATCCAATCCTGTTGTGATTGTGTGCGGATCTTCCATCATGTAAGAAATGAGCTTACGAACAAATCCCCTAAACTCCTCATCAATCTGACGATCTTCTTGAACCACTTCTGCTGCCGCAACCGTATCTAAGCGAGCAAAAGCATCCAAGCTACGACGCAGCAAGGAGATGGCCATTTGACCGGATAAACGAATTTCAGCCACATTAATGTTATGGGTAGCTCCAGCCTCAATCAGACGCTTCGTTCTTTTAGCAACGCGCTCGGCTTCATCTCCAGCACGTTCTAAGTTAGTAATTGCCTTGGATACAGCCATCACCAAGCGCAAATCTCTAGCTGTGGGCTGGCGACGAGCAATCACCTCAGTACAAGCCAAATCAATCTGAATTTCCAGATCATTCACTGCTTTTTCATTTGCAATAACGACATTGCAAGTTTCAATATCCATTTGCGTAAAAGCGCGCATCGCGGTAGAAATCTGCGACTCAACTAAGCCGCCCATTTCTAATAAACGACTAGATAAGGAATTTAAATCGGCATCAAATTGTGATGAAAGGTGTTTATCTGGCATTCTTGTCTCCAATTAACCGAAACGGCCGGTAATGTAATCTTCTGTCTCTTTACGCTTAGGCTTAATGAAGATCTCGTCAGTTTTACCGTATTCGATCAGGCTTCCAAGGTACATATAAGCGGTGTAATCAGAAACTCGTGCTGCTTGCTGCATATTGTGCGTCACGATTGCGATAGTGTATTCATGCTTCAGTTCATTGATCAACTCTTCAATCTTTCCGGTAGAGATTGGATCCAGTGCAGAAGTAGGTTCGTCCAGCAAAATCACCGATGGCTTGACAGCCACGCCACGAGCAATACATAAGCGCTGCTGCTGACCGCCTGATAAAGAAAGGCCACTTTGGTTTAGCTTGTCTTTAGCTTCATTCCATAGGGCCGCTTTATTCAACGCCCATTCAACACGCTCATCCATTTCAGAGCGAGAAAGCTTTTCGTACAAACGTACGCCAAAAGCAATGTTCTCGTATATCGACATTGGAAATGGTGTTGGCTTCTGGAAAACCATACCAATACGGGAGCGCAATAAATTTAAGTCCTGACCTGGAGTCAGAATATTTTGACCATAAAAATTAATCTCCCCTTCCGCGCGTTGACCCGGATAGAGGTCATACATGCGATTGAGGGTTCTGAGCAAGGTGGACTTACCGCAGCCTGATGGTCCAATAAAGGCGGTGACCTTACCCTCTTCAATATTCAAATTGATGTTCTTCAGACCCTGAAATGCGCCGTAAAAGAAATTAAGATTGCGTACCTCAAGAGCGTTTACAACCGCTTTTGGGGCTTGCCGATTATTTGTTGAATCCACTCTAGCTCCTTGACTATCCACCTGATTTAAGTCAAACATTGTTTTCATATTACTCATCATCCCTGCACCTTCTCGCGGAACACTACCCGAGCCAGGATATTTAAACCCAATACAGCAAAAGTAATTAATAAAGCACCACCCCACGCAAGCTCAACCCAGTTGTCGTAAGGGCTCATTGCGAACTGAAAAATCACTACTGGTAAGTTCGCCATGGGGGCATTCATATTGGTAGAGAAAAATTGATTATTCAGCGCAGTGAACAGTAAGGGTGCAGTTTCTCCGCTAACACGCGCTAGCGCCAACAAGATACCAGTCATCACACCACTTTGGGCTGCTCTGAGGGTGATCATAAATGCCACCTTCCATTTTGGGGTACCTAGGGCGTATGCGGCTTCACGCAAACTTCCAGGAACGAGACGCAACATATTCTCCGTGGTACGAACGACCACTGGAATCGCAATCAGCGCCAATGCAATCGTACCCGCCCAACCGGAGAAGTGGCGAACTTGCGCAACCACAAACGCATAGACAAACAAGCCAATCACGATGGACGGTGCTGAAAGCATGATGTCGGTGACAAAACGAGTAACCGCAGCAACACGGCTTCGGTCACCATACTCAGAAAGGTATAGGCCAGCCAAAACACCAATTGGGGTGCTAATCAGCGTGCAGCAACCAACTAACAATAAGCTGCCAACGATAGCATTGGCGAGACCGCCGCCATCCGAGCCAGGAGCTGGAGTACTTTGGGTGAACAGCGTGATGTCTAGCGCTGAAAAGCCTTTAAATACCAGGACACTCAAAATCCAGAGCAGAAAGATCATTCCTAGGCCCATGGCACCCATGGATAAAGTTAAACCAATCTTATTGGCGCGCTTACGTCTAGCAAAAACTGCTGGGTCGATATTAGAAGCGTTGTTCATGTTTTTAAGCCCTGCTTTTTCTCCATATTGCTCAGCATCCATTTAGCGAATGCCAACACAACAAAAGTAATGATGAAGAGTGCCAAGCCTAAGGCAAATAAGGAAGATAAATGATTGCCAGCCTCAGCCTCACCGAATTCATTGGCAAGAGTAGATGCAATAGAAGTTCCAGGCGCAAACAAGGAGGGAGATAAGCGATGTGCATTACCAATCACAAATGTGACGGCCATTGTTTCACCAAGCGCCCTACCCAAACCGAGCATCACACCGCCAATCACGCCAGCCTTGGTGTAAGGTAAAACAACGTTCTTCACCACTTCCCAGGTTGTGCAGCCAATGCCATAAGCGGACTCTTTCAACACCGGCGGAACAATCTCAAATACATCGCGCATGACAGAAGCAATGAACGGCAAGATCATCATCGCGAGGATCAAGCCAGCACACAAGACGCCGATACCATTAAAGGCCCCAGAAAACAGAATTCCTAAACCAGGAATCTGCCCAAGTGTTGCAGCCAAAGCAGGTTGAATGTATTCAGCAAACAGTGGCGCAAAGATAAATAAGCCAAACATTCCGTAAATAATCGAAGGAACTGCGGCCAGTAACTCCACAGCGGTGCCCAAGGGTCTGCGCAGCGATCCTGGACATAACTCCGTCAAGAAAACAGCGATCCCAAAACTCAGGGGAACGGCGATTAATAACGCAATCAAGGAAGTCACTAGCGTTCCATAGATGGCAATCAAGCCACCAAACTCACCATTCACAATGTCCCACTCTTGAGTAAAGAAAAATCCAATACCAAAAGTACTTAATGCGGGCCAAGCGTTAATCACCAAAGAGATCATAATTCCCAGCAAGGCGATCAACACAGACAAGGCAAAGAACTGCGTAATCCCATGAAAGAGAAAATCTTGAATGCGCTGCACCTTGGCGATACGAAGCGCTTGAGGCGTAGGCGCTGAGTGAGACTGGGTTGATTCAATCATAAATTGTGCTTATTTAAATATTGAAACAGCCCCACCTGTGGTGGAGCTGTCTTTAATGATTATTGAGATTTATCAATGATCAAGTTTTACTTAGTAACAACCTTGGAAAATACATTCTTGCGAATAAAATCTGTTGTTGCGTCAGGCATTGGCACGTAGTCCAACTCTTCAGCCATTTTCTTGCCATCTTTAAACGCGAAGTCAAAGAACTTGATGACTTCGGCAGCATTCGCCTTGTTTTCAGGATTCTTGTAAATCAAGATGAAAGAAGCGCCAGTGATAGGCCATGACTTAGCACCAGAAGCATTGGTAATAAATGTACCCATACCTGGAACCTTAGACCAATCAGTGCCAGCGGCAGCGGCAGCAAAAGTCAAATCGTCTGGTGCAACAAAATTGCCATCTTTGTTTTTCAAAGAGATATAGGTCATTTTGTTTTTCTTAGCGTATGCATACTCAACATAGCCAACAGAGTTTTTAACGCGAGTCACGTTTGCGGCAACACCTTCGTTACCCTTGCCACCTACTGATGAAGCGGCAGGCCATTTAACCGCTGCGCCAGAACCAACAGCATCTTTCCAAAGAGCACTGGTTTTTGCTAAGTAGTCAGTAAAAATTGCTGTCGTGCCTGAACCATCGGCACGGTGAACTACGGTAATTGGGCCGGAAGGAATCTTCACGCCAGGGTTCATGATCGCAATGCGCTTATCACCCCAATCAGAAATAACACCCTGGAAGATATCGGCCAATGTTGGGCCGTCTAATTTGATTTCGCCAGGCTTAACACCTTCAACGTTAATCACCGGCACTACACCGCCAATAATTGCTGGGAACTGTAGCAAACCGTCTTTTTCTAAATCTTCGTATTTCACTGGATTGTCAGATGCGCCAAAATCCACTGTTTTAGCTTTGATCTGCTTGATACCACCGGAGGAGCCGATAGATTGGTAGTTCAAGTTTGAGCCAGTTTTTGCTTTATAGGCTTCTGCCCATTTAGCGTAAATTGGATACGGGAATGTTGCGCCAGCGCCAGTCATATCCGCCGCAAAAGCAACTGGAGCAATTGAAATCGCGCTGATGACCAACGCTTTTTTCAAGAAAGATTTCATGTAGATCGATCCTCAGATTAATAACGCAAGATTGCGATATCAGAACGATACGATTTGAGTGTGACTCTTTTGTGACAATTGACTTAATTCTAAATTAGTCAATAAATTCAATGGCTTATGCAGTAGGAACCAGGTTGGCAATACTCTTGGCTGAACTCATAGCGACATCACCATCCTGAGCCTCCACCATGACGCGCAAGACGGGTTCAGTCCCCGAGGCGCGGATGAGCACCCTACCCGTACCTTGAAGCTGCTGCTCAACCTGGCTAATCTTGGATTTGAGCTGATCATCAGACTTCCAGTCGTAGCCTGCCCTAAATTTAATATTCAAAAGCACCTGAGGGAAAATTTGCACAGAATCTAAGAGCTGAGCCAAGCCCTGCTTGTTTTGGCTCATTGCTGCCAAAACTTGCAATGCCGCAATAGTGCCGTCCCCGGTTGAATGCTGATCCAAACACAATAAATGGCCCGAACCTTCTCCACCAATTAACCAGCCCTTTTGTTTCAAGAGCTCAAGCACATAACGGTCGCCCACATTGGCGCGCTCAAACCCAATACCTAAGGCCTTAATGGCGTTCTCAACGGCAAGGTTGGTCATTAGCGTACCTACTACACCACCCAAAGCTTGGCCACGCGCAATGCGATCTTTGGCGAGAACATATAAAAGCTCATCGCCATTAAACAGACGCCCAGAAGCATCCACCATTTGCAGGCGATCAGCATCACCATCCAGCGCAATACCTAAATCCGCACCCACCTCTTTTACTTTCGTAATTAGGGCATTAGGAGCAGTGGCACCACAACCATCATTAATGTTTCGACCATCAGGATGTACACCAATAGAAATCACTTCTGCACCCAATTCATGAAACACATGAGGGGCAATGTGGTACGCGGCACCATTAGCGCAATCGACCACCAGCTTGAGGCCTTTTAGATTGAGACTTCCAGGGAAAGTGGATTTACAAAACTCAATGTACCGACCTGCTGCATCATCCAATCGAAAGGCTTTACCAAGCTCTTTAGAATTAACGCAACCCATCGGCTTTTGCAGTTCCGCTTCGATAGCAAACTCAAACTCATCCGTGAGCTTGCCACCTTCGGCGGAGAAGAATTTAATACCGTTATCTTGGTAAGGATTGTGTGAGGCGGAAATCACCACACCAGCCGTCAGGCGTAACGCCTTAGTCAAATACGCGACACCTGGGGTTGGCATCGGACCACACAACATCACATCAACGCCAGCTGCGGCAAAACCCGCCTCTAGAGCAGCCTCTAATAAGTAGCCCGAGACCCGAGTATCTTTACCAATGAGTACTTTGCAACGCTCGCCAGACTTGGCATTAGCAACCAATACTTTTCCAGCGGCATAACCGAGGCGCGTAATGAACTCTGGAACAATCGGAAATTGCCCCACTTCGCCGCGGATGCCATCAGTGCCAAAGTATTGTTTTTTCATGGGGTTGATTATAAAACCTACGGGTATTTAGCCCTGAATTGCTTCCCAGATCTTCAAAGCATCAACCGTTTCCGCTACATCATGGACTCTGATAATCTGGGCGCCACGATCTGCGGCCAAAATGGCTGCGGCAATACTCGGGGCTACCCGCTCATTGGTATCGCGACCCGTCACCTTGCCCAGCATCGACTTACGAGAAATGCCTGCCAAAACGGGATAACCCAACTCAGAGAATTGATCAAAATCCGCCAGCATCTTTAGATTGTGCTCAAGACTTTTACCAAAACCAAATCCTGGGTCAATCGCTATTCTATTGGGGGCGACACCCCTACCCTCTAACAAAGTAGCGTGCTCTTGCAGGAATATTTTTACCTCAGCAATCACATTCTCATAGTGAGGATCAAACTGCATAGTCATTGGATCGCGTTGCATATGCATCAGCACAATGCCGCAGGAGTTTACCTCCGCATTACTTTCCAATACAGCCTCAAGGGCGCCTTCTTGCCGTAATGCCCAAATATCATTCACACAATCAACACCCGCCCTGAAAGCCTGACGCATTGTTTCGGCTTTATAGGTATCGATTGATAAAGCGACACCACAATCTTTCAGCACCTCAATGACCGGCAGAACGCGATCCAATTCTTCCTGCAAAGAAACAGGCTCAGCACCAGGACGAGTAGACTCGCCACCAATATCAATAAGATCTACGCCATTAGCAATCATGCGCTCCGCTTGCGCAATCGCATCACTTGGAGCGCGAAATTTTCCACCATCAGAAAAAGAATCGGGAGTGGCATTGAGAATGCCCATCACCAAAGGTGACTTACGTTTACTAAAGTCAAAAAGAAAACGCCCGCAACGCCATGTTGCGGGCAGATTTTGCTTATTCACTTAAAAATACTAAGAGAGTAGTTAAGCAGTAGCCGGTGCGCTACCAGCTGCTGGACCAGTGGCTCCAGCTGAATTACCGAACTGTGTAGCAGGCGGAGGCTTAGGCGCACGAGGAGGACGACCCTCCATGATGTCGTTAATTTGCTCGGCATCAATAGTTTCCCACTCGAGCAAAGCGGCAACCATCGCTTCTACCTTGTCACGGTTTTGCTCGAGAATGGATCTTGCCAGCGCATACTGACTATCCACGAGCGCACGAATCTCGGCATCCACTTTTTGCTGAGTCAATTCGGAAACAGTTTTTGAGCTAGTGCGACCGAACATGCTCTCGGATTCGGTATCCACATAAACCATCGTACCCAAACTATCACTCATACCGTAGCGAGTAACCATGTCACGCGCCATTTTGGTGGCTCGCTCGAAATCGTTTGAAGCGCCGGTACTCATCGAATGTAAGAACACTTCTTCAGCAGCACGGCCACCAAACAAGATCGCCAACTCTTCCATCATGCGATCTTTATAGAGGTTCACGCGATCAAACTCAGGGAGCTGCCATGTCACGCCCAATGCCATGCCACGAGGCATGATGGTGACCTTGTGTACAGGGTCCGCCTTAGGCAAAACCTTAGCAACTACTGCGTGGCCAGACTCGTGATAAGCGGTATTGCGACGTTCTTCTTCGCGCATCACCGCAGACTTACGCTCAGGACCCATGTAGATCTTGTCCTTAGCATCTTCAAAGTCTTTCATATCGACAGCACGCTTATTGCGACGCGCCGCAAACAAGGCGGACTCATTTACCAAATTGGCTAAATCAGCGCCCGAGAAACCGGGAGTGCCGCGCGCTAGAACAGCGGCATCTACATCCGGATCAATTGGAACTTTACGCATATGTACTTGCAAAATCTGTTCGCGACCACGAATATCTGGCAGGCCAACATGCACTTGGCGATCGAAACGACCTGGACGCAGTAAAGCGCGATCCAATACATCTGAACGGTTTGTTGCTGCAACCACGATCACACCGCTGTTACTTTCAAAACCATCCATCTCTACTAGCATTTGGTTGAGCGTTTGCTCACGCTCATCATTACCGCCACCCATACCGGCGCCACGATGGCGACCTACCGCATCAATCTCATCGATAAAGATAATGCAGGGTGAATTTTTCTTAGCGTTCTCAAACATATCGCGTACACGAGATGCGCCAACGCCCACGAACATTTCTACGAAGTCTGAACCAGAGATCGAGAAGAAAGGCACCTTTGCTTCGCCTGCAATCGCACGTGCTAACAAAGTCTTACCAGTCCCTGGAGGGCCTACTAGCAACACACCATGAGGAATACGGCCACCGAGTTTTTGAAACTTTTGCGGATCTTTCAAGAAGTCCACAATCTCAAATACTTCTTCCTTCGCCTCATCGCAACCAGCAACATCGGCAAAAGTAACAGTATTACTGTTCTCGTCAATCAAACGCGCTTTGGATTTTCCGAATGAGAATGCCCCGCCCTTACCGCCGCCCTGCATCTGACGCATCATGAAGAACCAAAAACCAATAATCAATAAAGTAGGTCCAAGGTAGTACAAAGCAGATACCAACATATTTGGTTCATCGTCCGCTTTTCCAGTTACCTGAACGCCGTACTTCATCAGGTCACCAACCATCCAAATATCTCCCGGAGAGATGATGGAATACTTATTGCCGTCATTCGGGGTCACTTGCAATGTGCGACCTTGCACATCCACGCGCTTCACTTTGCCAGCTTTGGCGTCATCCATGAATTGAGAATACGTGACTTGGTTTTGATCCTTAGGCTTGTCAAACTGCTTGAAAACAGTAAACAGCACCAGACCCACAATGAGCCACACACCGATTTTTTGCAACATATTGCTGTTCAAAAAGAGACCTTTGCCGGATTAATCCGGGAGTTAAAGCGGATTGCTATACCTAAGTATTTGATTCTACTACCAGCCTTTTTCAAGGGCTTGAGCTAGGTTTATTTAATAAACCCCTATTTAAAGTGGGTTATTGAGTATTTTTCCTGATCGGAGGCTCACTTCGGCGGCTTGAGGTTTCGGCCCAAAAGGAAGATTTCAGAGGATCGGGCTCTAGAGGCCTTAGGCTTTCTAGAGGCAACGGTTTTAAATACCTTTTTGAAGGATTCCACGATTTGACTGTAGCCGCTACCGTTAAAGCACTTAATCAAGAGAGCACCCTCTGGTTTGAGGTGCTGAACAGCAAAATCCAAGGCAATTTCAGCTAAAAATGCCATCCGGGCAGCATCAGCTACACCAACCCCAGAAAGATTGGGCGCCATATCAGAAAGGACTAGGTCGACTTTTCCATCGGCATCCGCTGGCAAAAGTGCTTCCAAGGCCTTTAAACCCTCCTCTTCCCGGAAATCCCCTTGAATGAAGCTGACATCGGCAATATCTTCCATCGGTAAGATATCGATCGCAATAATCGTGCCATCTGGTTTGCCAGATTCAATTTTAGGATTGCTCTTACCCAACTCCGTTAGTCGATTGCGGGCGTACTGAGACCAGCTCCCTGGGGCGCTTCCTAAATCCACAATCGTCATACCGGCTTTGATGAGATGGTCTTGATCGTCAATTTCGCTGAGCTTGTAAACGGCTCTAGCGCGATAGCCCTCTTTTTGAGCCATCTTGACGTACGGATCCGTCAAATGATCCTGCAACCAACTTTTATTAAATTTATTCTTTGCCACAACTTACCCACTTTCGACGCCTATTTTCCTTGTTTATGCCCAGTAAGGCAAAAGGATTCGGCTTAAAACTGCCTGATTCCTGCATATATATGGGCGAAAGCCCCGTTTTACAAGCCCTAATGCTCTATCATCGAGGCCATGACTGCACTTACTATTACCCCTGCACAACGCAAATCCCTTAAAGCCGACGCTCATGACCTCAGTCCAGTGGTCATGATCGGTGGCGACGGCCTCACACCTGCGGTGATCAAAGAAGCTAAATTAGCCATCTCTCACCACGGCCTGATTAAAGTTCGCGTCTTTGGTGACGACCGTGAAGCCCGCATCGCGATGTATGAAGAACTTTGCGACAAACTCGACGCCGCCCCAGTTCAGCACATTGGCAAATTGCTTGTGCTCTGGAAACCAAAAGATATGGTGGATGAGGCTTTTTCCAATCTCGGCAGATCCAGCAAGCAGACCAAGAAATCATTACAAGCGCCACGTACTAAGCGTCAGCCAAATCGCACCGTTGCAAAAGCTGGCGTTCGCACCAGCGATTCCGAGAGATCTGATCGTCGCTCCGCTGCAAACAAATCACCGTTTGCTAGAGCTGCTGCTGTAAAGAGCGCCACTCCGAAGAAGCGCGTTTTACGCTCGGAAGCTGCTGAATCCAAAATTGGCTGGTCATCTCCTGGCTATCGCAAAGCAGCTGCCGCACCTGCACCAATCAAGAAACGTAAAGTGCGCATGAGCAGCACCAAGAAAAAGTCTTTGGGGTCTTAAGCTTGGAACTGCCCAAAGCTTGTTGAAAAGAAAAACGCCGCTAGTCGGCGTTTTTTGTTGCTCGCCACACTAAGGCAAGACCCAGCAAAAATTGAATCATGAACAAGGTGCTGGAGGCGCCATGAAGTCGATTGAACACAACAGCGTTGGCAGACTCTCGCACAGATAATCCGAGGTACAGCGCTTGGTCTCTTAAAGAATTCATCCAAGGAATGATGATGAATGCAGACCCTACAGCGCAAGCCAACATTCCCAACAGAATCCAACGGATCAGGTGATAGTGAGCGATGCCCTGCTTCACCAGGTAGTTCGCCATGAGCATCAAGAGAGCGCTGATGGCAACACCCATATAGGCGATTGTTTTAAAAAGGCTTGCCGCAACCAAGCCAGCAACCTGACGATCGCCAAGCGTAGAAAATAAAACAGGAACAACCAGAAATCCTACGGTAATAAAGCTTCCAACCCAAAGACCAGAAATGACACTGAAAGTTCTTTGGGTTCGAAGCTGTAGCATTAGATGTAACGTACCGCCAGAATTTCTACTTCGCGATTACCGCCAGGCGCCTGAACCGCAACCACATCACCCTCTTCTTTGCTAATTAAAGCGCGCGCGATTGGTGAGCTAATGGAAATCTTGTTTGATGCGATGTCAGCCTCGTCATCACCCACGATTTGGTAAGTCAGCTTAGTGCCATCTTCTAAATCCTCGAGATCGACAGTGGCACCGAATACAACACGGCCTGTGACATCAAGCGCGGCAGGATCGATAATTTGCGCAGCAGATAACTTACCTTCAAGCTCCTGAATACGACCTTCGATAAAGCCCTGCTTTTCTTTGGCAGCATCATACTCAGCATTCTCAGAGAGATCGCCTTGAGCGCGCGCTTCAGAAATCGCGTTAATAACCGCTGGACGCTCAACATGCTTGAGGCGATGCAACTCATCTTTCAAGAGTTCTGCACCGCGCTTAGTAATTGGAATTGTGCTCATGCTTCTAACCTAACTTAAATTAATTGAGAGTCTTGTGCAAATTTTGCAATGAATACACTTCAAGAGACTCTTTACTACCGTTTTGCGAAGCCATCAAACCATCCATTACCGCACGAGCAGCGCTAATCGTCGTGTAATACGTCACGCCATTAGCCTGTGCACTAGTGCGTATGGATCGTGAATCAGCAATCGCAGTACGAGTTTCATCAACAGTAGTAAACACTAAAGAGATTTCACCATTCTTGATCAAGTCAACGATGTGTGGACGACCATCCTTTACCTTGTTCACAACACGAACTGGTAAACCAGCCCCTTCAATAGCTGCGGCAGTACCCTTGGTAGCCACCATTGGGAAACCCAATTGATGCAAAAGCTTGGCTACTTCAACTGCCTTGGGTTTATCACTATCTTTAACTGTCAACACCACGGTGCCACTCTTTGGCAACTTGATGCCGGCACCTAGCTGGGACTTAAACAAAGCCTCGCCAAAGGTTTTGCCAACACCCATTACTTCACCAGTGGAGCGCATCTCTGGCCCAAGAATTGGATCGATACCTGGGAATTTATTGAACGGGAATACCGCCTCTTTTACAGAGTAGTACGCTGGCTTCACTTCGCTCTTAATACCCTGTTGATCCAAGGTTTGCCCAACCATGCAACGTGCCGCAATCTTTGCCAATTGCAAGCCAGTAGCCTTTGATACAAATGGCACAGTACGGGAAGCGCGTGGATTTACCTCGAGCACGTAAATAACATCTTTGCCATCCACATTCTGAATCGCGAATTGCACGTTCATCAAACCAACCACATTGAGACCCTTAGCCATCGCCGCAGTTTGACGCTTAATTTCTGCAATCGTCTCATCTGATAAAGAGTATGGCGGCAATGAACAGGCAGAGTCACCCGAATGCACGCCAGCTTGCTCAATATGCTCCATTACGCCACCGATAAACACGCGCTGACCATCGCTAATACAGTCAACGTCGCACTCAATCGCGTCATTTAAGAAACGATCTAGCAATACTGGTGAATCGTGAGACACCTTCACCGCTTCACGCATATAACGCTCGAGGTCACGGCCATCGTGAACGATTTCCATAGCCCGGCCACCCAATACATAGGAAGGACGCACAACCAATGGGTAACCAATTTCGTCGGCCAACTTCAATGCCTCATCTTCCGCACGCGCTGTGCGGTTTGGCGGCTGACGCAAATTCAAGTCATGTAATAACTTCTGAAAGCGCTCACGATCTTCCGCGGCATCAATCATGTCTGGTGAAGTGCCAATAATCGGAACGCCATTTGCCTCAAGATCCAACGCCAACTTCAATGGAGTCTGTCCGCCATACTGAACAATCACACCCTTTGGTTTTTCTTTGGCCACAATCTCCAAAACATCTTCCAAGGTCAAAGGCTCAAAGTACAAGCGATCGGAAGTATCGTAGTCTGTTGAAACAGTCTCTGGGTTGCAGTTGACCATGATGGTTTCATAACCATCTTCACGCATTGCCAAGGCAGCATGTACGCAGCAATAGTCAAACTCGATACCCTGACCAATACGGTTTGGACCACCACCCAAGACCATGATCTTGTCTTTGCTGGTCGGCTGAGACTCGCACTCGCCATGCTCTGCTTCATAGGTGGAGTACAAGTAGGCTGTATTGGTAGAAAACTCGGCGGCACAGGTATCCACGCGCTTGTAGACAGGCGTGACTTTTAAGCGATGACGCGCGGCGCGAACTGAAGATGCATCTACACCCAATAATTTCGCTAAGCGGCGATCTGAGAAACCTTTTTGTTTGATGAAACGCAACTCCGCAGCAGATAAGCTATCGATCTTGCGTTGCTTGAGCTCAGCTTCCATAGTGATGAGCTCTTCGATTTGCTCCAAGAACCAAGGATCCACCTTAGTCTCGTTGTAAATCTCATCTAGGCCCATACCCATGCGGAATGCATCAGCCAAATACCAAATACGATCTGGACCTGGCTCGCCAATCTCTTGAATGATGTCATCCAAATCAGTCGAGACTTCATCTAAACCATCTACGCCGACCTCTAGGCCACGCAATGCCTTTTGGAAGGACTCTTGGAAGGTGCGGCCAATCGCCATCACCTCACCTACGGATTTCATCTGCGTTGTCAAACGAGAATCCGCTTGCGGGAATTTCTCAAATGCAAAACGCGGAATCTTCGTAACAACATAGTCGATAGATGGCTCAAATGAGGCCGGAGTCGCGCCACCAGTAATGTCGTTTTTCAACTCATCCAAGGTGTAACCAACAGCTAGCTTTGCGGCAATCTTTGCGATTGGAAAGCCAGTTGCTTTAGAGGCCAATGCGGATGAACGTGAAACCCGTGGGTTCATCTCAATCACGATCATACGGCCATCAACTGGGTTGATCGAGAACTGGACGTTCGAACCACCTGTATCAACCCCAATTTCACGCAACACCGCAATCGAGGCGTTTCGCAGAATTTGATACTCTTTATCGGTCAATGTTTGCGCAGGCGCAACCGTAATGGAATCGCCGGTATGAACACCCATTGGATCTAAGTTTTCGATCGAGCAAACGATGATGCAGTTATCGGCGCGATCGCGCACCACTTCCATCTCAAACTCTTTCCAACCCAAGAGTGACTCTTCAATCAAGAGTTCACGCGTTGGTGACAGATCCAAACCACGTTTACAAATCTCTTCAAATTCTTCGCGGTTATACGCAATACCACCACCAGATCCACCCATCGTAAATGAAGGACGAATCACTACTGGAAAGCCAAGGCTGCCAGTTTCTTTTTGGATGCGCTGTTGCACTTCATGCGCCTCATCCATAGAGTGGGCAATACCAGACTTTGCAGAACCAAGACCAATCTTGGTCATCGCATCTTTAAACTTCTGACGATCTTCCGCCTTATCAATGGCTTCTGGAGAAGCGCCGATCAGTTCGCAACCGTACTTCTCAAGAACGCCGTGACGATGCAAATCGAGCGCACAGTTCAAGGCGGTTTGACCACCCATCGTTGGCAAAATCGCATCGGGTTTTTCTGTCGCAATAATGCGCTCAACCACTTCCCAAGTAATAGGCTCAATGTAAGTCACATCAGCCATCTCAGGATCAGTCATGATGGTTGCAGGATTGCTGTTGACCAAAATAACTTTGTAACCTTCGTCTCGCAAAGCTTTACAAGCCTGCGCGCCAGAATAATCAAACTCACATGCCTGGCCAATCACAATTGGACCAGCGCCAATAATCAGAATGCTTTTAATGTCGCTACGCTTAGGCATTATTTGCCCTCCTTCTTGGCAGCATCGTTAACATTCATGAGCTCCACAAAACGATCAAATAAATATGCAATGTCATGAGGGCCTGGTGAGGCCTCTGGATGACCTTGGAAACACAAGGCAGGCTTATCTTTCCAAGCAAGCCCCTGCAAGGATCCGTCAAACAATGAAACATGCGTTACCCGAATGTTGTCAGGCAATGTATTCGCATCCACTGCAAAGCCGTGATTCTGGGAGGTAATGGCTACGCGCCCCGTATCCAAATCCTTTACAGGATGGTTTGCACCGTGGTGACCAAACTTCATCTTCAAGGTTTTGGCGCCAGCAGCTAGGCCCATGATTTGATGGCCCAAACAAATACCAAAGGTAGGAATACCCTTTTCAATTATTTCTTTTGCGGCAGCAATAGCGTAATCACAAGGACCAGGATCGCCAGGTCCATTCGAGAAGAACACGCCATCTGGATTCATCGCTAATACTTCAGCAGCGCTCGTTTGTGCAGGTACCACCGTTAATTCACAGCCACGTTCAGTGAGCATGCGCAGAATATTGCGCTTGACGCCCAAGTCGTAAGCAACGACCTTCTTGACGGGCTTGCTTTGATTCAGAGTTCCGTATGCCGGTTTGCCATCAGCACCTTGCAAATTCCACTCGGCTTCACGCCACTCGTAAGGCGTTTTAGCGGTGACAACTTTCGCTAAATCTAAGCCATTCATACCTGGGAAGGCTTTTGCAAGCTCCAAGGCTTTTTTGCCGAGAGTCTCTAGATCATCACCCATCTTGCCAGCCACAATGGCGCCCGACTGAGCACCCTTATCGCGCAAAACGCGTGTGAGCTTACGAGTATCAATCCCAGAAATACCCACGACTCCCGCTTTGGAGAGGTAGGCATCAAGACTTTCTTCGGAGCGGAAATTAGAAACCCGCTTAGAGAGGTCCTTAACCACGAGGCCAGCCGCATGAATTTGAGTAGACTCAGTATCTTGCCCATTCACACCAACATTTCCGATATGCGGATATGTCAAAGTGACAATTTGGCGGCAATAGCTAGGATCAGTAATGATCTCTTGATAACCAGTGAGTGCGGTATTGAAAACGACTTCGCCGGCAGTTTCGCCAGGGGCGCCAATGCTAAGGCCGGGAAATAATGTGCCGTCGGCTAAAGCCAACACGGCGGGAGGAAAAGAAGGAAGCAAGGGTGACAAACCATCTCCAGTCCCTGCTCCATCCGACGCTCAACACCCCAAAAAGACCAACCCAGGACTGTTTGTGCGGGAGGTGAGTGTCTTTAAGCGCTAGGGTAATTTATTAAGTTTTGAACCTAGTAATGATACCAGTTTTGCGCCCTAAACCCTTGAATCCCCAGCCTATTGGGCTCAAAAGGAGATTACCCCCTCAGCCATCAGACTAAAGGGGTAATTTTTACATCTTTTTAGAGCTAAATTAGGACTTTGCGCTTTGCTCGATGATGGTCTTAATTTGCGCTAAAACGTTCTGATCTTCCATGGTGCTGATATCGCCAGGATCACGGCCTTCTGCTACAGCCTGGAGTGCGCGGCGAACAATTTTGCCGGAGCGTGTCTTTGGCAAGGCAGTCACTACATAAACACGGCCAGGACGGGCAATCGCGCCCAAAGTGCTATCTACGGTCTTCATGCACTCCGCTTCCAAAGTGGCTGTTTTCGAGGCATCTTTAGGAATTACAAATGCAATGGCTGCCTGACCCTTGAGCTTGTCCTCAATGCCCACCACTGCCACTTCTGAAATATTGGGATGACTAGAGATGCTTTCCTCAATCTCACGAGTGCCCAGGCGATGGCCCGCAACGTTAATCACATCATCGGTACGGCCCAAGATAAAGAAGTAACCGTCTTCGTCCTTGATGCCCCAGTCAAATGTGGAATAAATCGTCTTGCCGGGAATGGTTTCCCAATAGGTGCTTACAAAACGCTTGTCATCACCCCACACGGTTTGCATACAACCTGGAGGCAGCGGGCCTTCAATAGCAATGACACCCTTCTGGTCTGGACCCAACTCTTCTGAAGTGGCATCATCCAAGAGCTTCATGTTGTAACCAAAAGATGGGACGCCGGGTGAGCCAAACTTGTGTGGCATCACTTCTACGCCACGCTGAATCGCCAGCATTGGCCAACCAGTTTCAGTTTGCCAGTAGTTATCCACAATCGGCTTCTTAATCGCATCATGAATCCAAGTAGCCGTCGGCTCATCCAGAGGCTCGCCCGCCAAGAACAACGCGCGCAAACTCGAGAGGTCATATTTGGTTAAGAAAGCGGGATCTTGTTTCTTGAGCACGCGCACTGCTGTTGGCGCGGAGAACATGACAGATACTTTGTACTTCTCAACCAATTCCCACCAGATGCCCGCATCCGGACGCAATGGCGTACCCTCGTACATGATGGTTGCCATACCATTTAGCAATGGCGCGTAAATAATGTAACTATGTCCCACAACCCAACCAATGTCTGAAGTGCAGAACATCGTCTCACCTGGATTGCCGCAGAAAATATGCTTCATGGTTGAAGCTAAAGCAACCGCGTAACCCCCGGTATCGCGCTGCACGCCCTTGGGCTTACCTGTAGTTCCTGAGGTGTACAAGATGTACGAGGTATGGGTAGCATCTACCCATTCAATAGGCACTAAATCATGAATATGTTTTTGACGCTCTGTAGCGTAGTCCAGATCACGGCCCGCCACTGTAGTGAACTCCGTTAAACCGCGATTCACGATCAATACTTTTTCCGGCTTATAACTTGCGAGTGAAATAGCTTCATCCAACAAAGGCTTGTAAGGCACCGCTTTGCCGCCGCGCGCGCCCGCTTCAGCGGTCACAATCATTTTTGGCTTTGCATCGTCGATACGCGATGCCAGACTATGTGATGCGAAACCACCAAACACTACGGAGTGGATAGCACCGATACGCGCGCAAGCCATCATCGCAAAGCACGCTTCAGCAATCATCGGCATGTAGATCAATACACGATCACCCTTTTTAACACCATTGGCTTTATAAATGGCAGCCATACGATTCACTTCTTCATAAAGCTCTTTGAAAGTGTAGGCTTTCTCTAAATTGGTTTCTGTTGAAACGGCAACTAGCGCAATTTGATCAGGGCGATCCTGGAGATGACGATCGACTGCGTTGTAGCAAAGATTAGTTAAACCACCCTCAAACCACTTCGCAAATGGAGGGTTGTCGTAATTCAGAACCTTATTAAATGGCTTTTCCCAGTGAATTAACTTTGCCTGCTCTCCCCAGAATCCATCTGGGTCTTTAATCGAGCGCTCGTGTTCTGATTTATAGGACATGGTCAACCTAAATAAGTAAATAAAAGTGTCTGAAATTACTGAATCTTGCTAGTTCCTTTGCCAGTGGATGTGTTGGCGACGGTGCTAGAAGTTTTCGCTGAATCATTTTTCGCAGATTTTGCAAGCCCTGTCGATGCGGATTTATGCTGAGATGCAGCATTTTTTGCGGAAGAATTACCCTTAGTCGCCCCTTTTGCCGGGTTTGCAGAGTGGCATTTAGCGCCTTTTGCACATTTTTTAGGCGGTGGCGGTGGCTTATCCAAACTCAGGCTGCCATTTTCTGCCATTGCCAGGGAAATATCTCCAGGACGACGACTTGTCTTTGGAACCAGGACCGTTGAGCCGGATCGGATGCGCATACCCTTGGGAATGCCATTCACCTCTCGCAGGGTATCCACATCTACACCAAGTGTTTTAGCGGCCTGATCCACCGACTCTGTCTTGGTAACTTGCACCGCGGACCATGAAGACAGTGGCTTAGTGTATTTCTTCAGATTTGCCTGAAAAATTTCCGCATGACCGAAAGGCAGCAAAATTTGCTGATTGGCGTTACTCAAAATCACAGGCTTATTAAAAGAGGGATTGAGGCTATGAAATTCATCCGGAGGTATCTCGGCCAATTTAATCGCCAACGCCACATCAATATCCGCGCCAACATCTACTGCTACAAAGTATGGGTGATTCTCCAGTTCGGGCAACACAATGCCATAGGCTTTAGGGTCCAAGACAATCTGGCGATAGGCCATTAGCTTAGGCACATAGTTCCGAGTCTCATTGGGCAACTTCAGACTCAAGTAGTCCGTGGGCAGGCCTGCGGCCAAATTACGCTTTTGCGCTTTTGCGATATTTCCCGCTCCCCAGTTATAAGCCGCCAAGGCAAGTTCCCAACTACCAAACTGTTTATTTAGACGCTGAAGATAATCCAGCGCGGCATCGGTAGATTGCAAGATATCCCTTCGCTCATCCCTAAAGACGTTTTGCGTTAAGCGAAAATCTTTTCCAGTGGCTGGCATGAATTGCCATAAGCCCATTGCTTTTGCGCTCGATTTGGCATTAGTTACAAATGCGCTTTCCACAAAAGGCAGCAAGGCAATTTCTGTTGGCATGTTGCGAGCGTTGACCTCTTGCACGATATAGAAGAGATAACGAGAAGAGCGCTCCATCGAGCGGTGAACATAATCAGGCCGCGCGCTTAACCAACGCACTTGCTCAATCTCCAAAGGAGTATTCATGGGCTCCAGTTCGAAGCCATCCCGAATGCGAATCCATAAATTACTAGACGGAGCATAAAGATCACTGACAGATTGATCTTGGAGATTTACCCGCTTTGCCTTGGCTGCGCGCGGATCTTTCCGGGTAGGTGTATCCGAAGACCAATCCCCTGTACTAGCGCAACCAGAAAGTGCGGCAATCAGCAAAATTGCCGCATAACGCCAAAACATCAGAATCGATCCTTCCAGGCACGAATCACCGCAAGCACATGCGCAGGCGTTGGCAAGGATTTTTCACCCGAAACTTGCAATGCAGATTCGATCACCTCTTTATGATCGCAACGCATAAATGGGTTGACCTGCAATTCTTGCCCAATCGTGGTTGGCAATGTCGAGAGGTTTTGTTCGCGCAATGCTTTGGCCGTCTGCGCCCAAGTAATCAAGTTGGCATTATTAGGCTCAACAGCTAGAGCAAAGCGGATATTCGATAAGGTGTACTCATGCGTGCAGTACACCAAGGTATTTTTTGGCAAGGCAATGAACTTGGCTAAAGACTGACTCATCTGAGTCGGAGTGCCCTCGAATAGGCGACCGCAACCCGAAGCGAATAAGGTATCGCCACAGAACAGCATTGGCTCAACCACATTGGCCTGCATGTTCGCAAAATAAGCAATGTGACTCAAGGTATGGCCAGGAACCTCATATACCTCAAGGCTAATACGTGGCCCAGCAATTTCAATCTTGTCGCCATCCATCATGGGATTGGTTCTACCCGGAATATCGATCGTTGCAGGACCATAAACAGGGATTTCGCTTCCGAGCGCCTTCAGCAATGCCAGAATACCGCCGGTATGGTCGGCGTGATGGTGGGTAATTAAAATACCGGTGAGGGTCAGATTTGCTTGGTTGAGGTACTTCAATGCCGGAGCGGCATCGCCTGGATCAACAAGCAAAGCAGAATGGCCATCATGGATGCACCAGATGTAATTGTCATCAAAGGCCGGTATCGGCCAAACTTGCAATAAAGTATTCTTCACCATAGACCGATGATACCAATCCCACCCTCCCCATCCCAGATGCCTGCACCACCATGGAGTTCATGGGAAAAGTGGTTGCAATCCCCTCCCGGGCAGTATGTGCTCGCGTGGGAGCAAAAATGCTTCGATCACATCGTGGCGGATGTCTTTGGCTTTCATGCAGTCCAAATTGGCTTACCGCAAATGAACACCCTGATGGAAAATCGCATGCCTTTGCATGCCCTCTTAATGGATTCCAATGATCGTCAAAAGCGAGTAAGTCAATTTAATTGGCACCAAATTGAAGGCAATGCGAACGAACTCCCTTTTGCATCAGAGTCGATTGATTTACTAGTTCTGCCACATGTCCTCGAATTTGCGGCTGATCCGCATCAAATTCTGAGAGAGGTAGAGCGAGTGCTACGCCCAGAAGGTCGCCTCGTCATTTCTGGATTTAATCCAGCAAGTCTTTGGGGTGCTCGCCAATACTTGAGCAGACTGATCGGTAGCCCTTACCTCCCAAGAGACGGCCAATTTATCAGCCTCATTCGCGTAAAAGACTGGCTCCAGCTCCTCAACTTCTCACTGGATCGTGGTCACTTTGGTTGCTACAAACTCCCTTTAAGTGGTGAGTCCGAGATGGCTAGAATGGATTTCTTAGAGCCCATGGGCAACCGCTGGTGGCCTATTTTTGGCGCAGTCTTCTTGGTTTCTGCAATTAAGCGTCAGCAAGGGATTCGCCTAATTGGGCAGATTCAGACCAAGCGCATCCCCGCCATTTCCCAGCTTAGTCCGGCAGCCGAGAGTCGTCAAAATCTCCAGCATCACGAAGACCAAGTAAATTAACGCCATGCCCCTCACCAAAACTCCTCCTCATATCGTCATTTACACCGATGGCGCCTGCAAAGGGAACCCAGGCCCTGGAGGCTGGGGTGCGGTACTGCGCTCTGGCGGACATGAAAAACATCTCCATGGCGGCGCAGAACTGACTACCAATAACCGCATGGAAATTAGCGCCGTCATTCATGCGCTGCGCGCGCTCAAGCAAACCAGCTCCGTTGAACTCTGGACAGACTCTCAATATGTCCAAAAGGGAGTGACGCAGTGGCTTGAGGGTTGGAAGAAGCGGGGCTGGAAGACTGCCAGCAAGGATCCAGTTAAAAATGCAGATCTTTGGCAGGAATTGGATGCCCTCCTCCCCAATCACAAGATCTCCTGGCACTGGGTTCGGGGCCATAACGGCCACCCCGGAAATGAGTTAGCCGACCTCTTGGCAAACCGTGGTGTCGAGGAATTTCTGCCTTAAGCGCCATACCAGCCCTGCAGTCCGTTTTTAGCGGTCTTATGAGAGAATGGACGGATTCAGAATTCGCCTTTAAACCCATATAAAACCAAGAAAAACTCCGAGACCGTGTCAAAAATTGAATCAAAACTCGATAAAGCGGTAGCCAAGCTGCCAGGACTTAAAAACTGGATCAAGACTCGTCTTTGCGATCTTTGGCAAAAGCTCTCTCCCCACCTTAATCAACTCAAAAAAGTTGATCACGCCACCGCTAAAGAATTCACCCTCAAATACAAGTGGCGCATTCTGGCAGCGTTGATTGTTTTATATGCCGGATCAAAAGCATATGATTATTTCTTTCCAGCGGCGGACAAAGCTGGCGGCCCAGTCACCGTCACCACAATCGTCGTAGAGAAAAAAGAGGTTCCTCTCATCATTGAGGCGACCGGGACTATTGTTTCCAACAGCATTGTTGATATTCGCCCAATGGTGACCAATACCGTTGCCAAAATTCATGTCAAGGATGGCGAAGAAGTCAAAGCCGGACAACTCCTTTTCACCCTCGATGATCGCAATGACAAAGCCAATTATGAAAAGCTAAAAGCCTTGGCTGATGATGCGCAAAAGCAATATCTACGCGCTAAGGAATTGGTTGCCAAAAACTTCATCTCAAAAGCTGGTCTTGAGACTTCGCTAGCCAATGCGAAGTCCGCTCAGGCTGCAGCACGTTCCGCGGAAGTGCAACTCTCATTTGATTCAATCCGCTCACCCATTGATGGGCGCGCTGGTATCGTCAACGTCTTCCCTGGATCCTTGGTGCAAGCGAGCAACGTTGTCACCACTGCCACCAGCTCTACAGCAACATCTAGCGTTGGTTCGATGGTGACCATCACCCAACTGAACCCCATTAATGTTCAGTTCGTCATCCCAGAAAAAGATATTCCGGTCCTACTTGAGAATCAAATGGATGGGGAGCCTCTTGCCGTCAAAGTCACCGTTGGTGATGCCAGCAAAAAAATCTACGAAGGCAAAGTGCTTGTAATTGACAATCAAGTAGACCCTTCTATTGCCGCTGTTCGCGTCAAGGCGCAAATTCCAAATGATGCAATGACACTGCTTCCAGGCCAATTCGCCCGCGTGTCTTTAGTTGCTAATAATCTGAAGGATGCTCTATCCGTTCCATCACAATCTATCGTCATTAGCCCACGTGGCAAACTTGTCTACACAGTAGATAAGGATGGCAAAGCAGTATCAAAACCAGTGAAGGTAGTTTATGAATACCAAGGCTCTTCCGTCATCACTGGCATTGAATCCGGTGATCGAGTAGTTATTGAAGGTAAGCAAAACTTGCGAGCCGGCAGCAAGGTTAAGGAAGCCAAGGGCACTACCCCAGCCCCTGATGCAGCAGCCAATACCAATCCTCAAACCCCTGCACCAACACCTTCACCAGCGGCTGAAAAGAAATGACCTTATCCGAGTTATGTATTCGCCGTCCGGTGATGACGGTGTTGCTGTCTGTAGCAACTGTCATCGCAGGAACGGTCGCTTATTTAAATATTCCAGTAGCGGCTCTGCCGAGTTTTAATACTCCCGTCATTTCTGTCAGCGCATCCCTACCAGGCGCCTCACCAGAAAATATGGCCTCAGCAGTTGCCCTGCCTCTGGAAAAAGAATTCTCCACCATTGATGGTGTAAAGGTCATCAGCTCCACCAACTCCCTGGGTAGCACCAGCATTACCCTTGAGTTCAACAATGATCGTGATATTGATAAGGCTGCGGTAGACGTACAGGCTGCTCTGCTTCGAGCACAGAAGCGTCTCCCTATTGAAATGACGGTTCCTCCGTCTTATCGCAAGATCAACCCTGCCGATACTCCAGTATTGGTGGTGCGAATGCAGTCCCCCTCCATTAGCCTTTCTGAATTAAACGCCTACGCAGAAAACTTACTCTCACCAAACCTATCGACCATTAGCGGTGTGGCACAAGTACTGGTTTACGGTGCTAAACGTTACGCAGTGCGTGTTCGCGTTCATCCAGATGCGCTGGGTAATCGCAATCTCACCATGGATGATGTCGCGGTTGCGGTAAACAAAGCGAACTCCAACAGTCCAGTGGGCGTCCTGGATGGCCCTCGCCAATCCATCACTATTTATGCCAATCCACAATTAGTAAAACCTGAAGAGTTTGGCAACCTCATCATTAGCCAAAAAAATGGTTTACCGATCTATCTCAAAGATGTAGCGGAAGTAATTGAGAGCTACGAGGATGTCAAAACATTGGCGAGCGCTAATGGTGAACGATCCATTGCGATTGCCGTGCTGCGTCAGCCAAATGCGAATACGGTCGAGGTAGTGAAGTCAGTTAAAGAATTGCTCCCGCAACTGCAAAAGCAAATGCCGGAATCCATCAAGCTACAGCTTCTAAATGACCGCTCCCTATCCATTATTGAAGCGATCCATGATGTGAACCTCACGCTCGCGCTCACCGTATTGCTCGTGGTGCTAGTGATCTTTTTATTCTTAAAGCATATTTCCGCAACGATCATTCCATCGATCAGTCTACCCATCTCTCTAATTGGCGCCTTCTTCTTGCTGTATTTCTTGGGCTACAGCCTAGACAATATTTCGCTCTTGGGAATCACGCTTGCCGTTGGACTAGTAGTTGATGACGCGATTGTGGTTCTTGAAAACATCATGCGTTATGTCGAGCAAGGCATGGATCCACTGAAAGCCTCTCTTAAGGGAAGCAAAGAGGTTGGCTTCACCATTATTTCGATTTCGATTTCCTTGGTGGCAGTCTTTATTCCCCTCTTCTTCATGCCTGGTCCGATTGGCTTGCTCTTTAGAGAATTTGCCGTGGTGGTATCGCTGTCGATCTTGGTTTCCGCGCTGGTATCACTCACAGTCGTTCCAATGCTGTGCAGTCGCTTCCTACCAAAACCGGGGGAGCACGCCAAAGAATATGCCATCAATAAGAAGTTTGATCATTTTTTTGATTGGATGCTCAAGACCTATGTTCATTATTTAGACTTAGCCCTGCTGAACCGCAAAAAAGTGTTATGGGGCGCCCTATCTACTTTTGTCCTAACGGTTGTCCTATTCATCAATAGTCCTAAAGGCTTCTTCCCCGAGGAGGATATTGGTCAGATCCTAGCAACCACCGAGGCATCCGAAGACATCTCCTTCAAAGCAATGCTGACATTGCAGGATCAGGCTGCAGCCATGGTCAATCAAGATCCCAATGTAGCGAGCTCTATCTCTGTTGTTGGCGGTGGTAATAGCTCCGGAAGCAATACTGGTCGCATCTTCATCATCCTCAAGCCAAAGAGTGATCGCGCGAAGATGGCCAAGATCATGGAAGGCTTGCGTGCGAAATTCAAAGAGATTCCTGGGCTGCAGGTGTATATGCGCCCTGTTCAGAACTTACAACTCGGTGGTCGCAGCAGTAAGAGTCGTTACCAATTCACACTACAAAGTGTTGGCTTTGAAGGCGTCAATGAATGGGCCGACAAGCTGATGCAAAAGATGCGCGCCGACCCTATCTTCCGCGACGTCACCAGCGATTCACAGTTAAAAGGCTTGAACGTCAAGATTGATATTGATCGTGAAAAAGCTGCTAGCGCTGGCGTGACTATCACCGATATTCGCTCCGCTCTCTATAACTCGTACGGCGAAAAACAGGTATCCACGATTTATACCCCTGTGAATACGTATTACGTGATCCTTGAAGCTGCAGAAGAAGATCGCCAATACGAAACGGATTTGAATAAGATCTTTGTTCGAGGTCGCGCGACAGACAAGCTCATCCCGCTTTCTAGCGTGGCCAGCTTCACCAGAACCATTGGCCCTACGGCAGTGAACCATCAGGGTCAAATTCCGGCCGTTACCCTCTCCTTCAACTTAGCTCCAGATGTGTTTTTGGGTGATGCCACTAAGAAGATTGAGGCGTACACCAAAGAAATTAACCTGCCACCCTCCATCATTACTAGCTATGGTGGCGATGCCGCGGTCTTTAAAAGCAATCAATCGGGTCAGCTGATCTTAATTTTTGCCGCTCTCGGTGTGATTTACATTCTCCTTGGCGTACTGTACGAAAGCTATATACATCCCCTCACCATTTTGGCCGGCCTGCCTTCAGCTGCTATTGGTGCGATTTTGGCGCTACGTATTTTTGGATTCGAGCTCACCATCATCGCCTCCATTGGTATCTTGCTGTTGATTGGTATCGTCAAGAAAAATGCGATTTTAATGATCGACTTTGCATTGGATGCTCAGCGCAATCAAGGCATGTCTCCAGAAAAAGCGATTCGCGAAGCTTGTATCTTGCGTTTCCGCCCCATCATGATGACTACCTTTGCCGCCCTCATGGGTGCGCTTCCGATTGCTTTTGGTATTGGTGCGGGCGCGGAGCTCCGCCAACCTCTTGGTATCAGCGTTGCAGGCGGACTGATCTTCTCTCAATTTGTGACCTTGATTATTACGCCCGTAATTTACCTCTATTTGGATAAATATGCCGGCACAGGTCCAATGGAAATCTCACCATCTGTATTGGAGGGCACCTAATGCGCCAAGTGATCTTAGATACTGAAACAACTGGACTGAATCCCGCAACAGGGGATCGCATTATCGAGATTGGTTGCGTGGAGATGATTGGCCGCAGACTAACTGATCGCACCTTCCACCACTACATCAATCCCGAGCGCGATATTGATGCCGGCGCTTTTGCGGTACACGGCCTGTCGCGCGAGTTTCTATCGGATAAACCGGTCTTCGCCAACATTGTTGAAGAGCTCATTGAGTTTGTGGATGGCGCAGAAGTTGTTATTCATAATGCAGCCTTTGACTTAGGATTCTTAGATAACGAGTTTGCTTTACTCAAGCGCCCTCCTTTTAGAGGTCTAGCTGCTAAAGTAACCGACACCCTCTTAGACGCTCGCCAAATGTTTCCAGGCAAGCGGAACTCATTAGACGCACTCTGCGAACGTTTCTCGATCAGCAATCAACATCGAACCTTGCACGGCGCGTTACTTGATGCCCAATTGCTGGCAGAAGTTTATGTGGCAATGACCCGTGGTCAAGAAGATCTGTCGATTGATTTAATTGATTACACCGTAGGAACCGACTCCTCCGGTCAGATAAAAGCATTGCCAACCAAACTTAAACTCATGGCAGCAAGCGACGAAGAGTGCCAACTGCACGAGAAAATTTTGGCGGAGATTGCTAAGGCAAGTAAAAAGGACCCCGTATGGAGTCCTTCTAGCACGACCAACTAATCAATCCAAAACTTAGCTAATTGCCCGGCGGATCTCATCTGCCTTGGGCTTGGTACTGCCAAGGGATTCGCTATCGAAGTCGGTGGTATTTTCAATAGTCTCCGGAATATCTTCTTGCATACGGATATTGTCTTTAGGACAAATCGGCGCGCCGTAGGTTGCCCACTTTTTTAATAAGGTCACTTCGTAACCGCACTGGCCGCATTTAGCCTTATTCCGACTGGCATTGCTTGGTCGTGGCGGAGGAAACACAATTGCTTGATGCGGATACGGTCCGAGTTCTTGGCTAATCATCATCAAGCGCACCATTAACTCTTCGGTAGCATGGGCCATTCTTGCGGGGCCTTCAAGACCAACCGTTTGAGCAATACCCTTGAAGTCTTCTCCGTGACCACTAAAGCAATCATCCACTGCATGACAAAGCTCGTGAACCAAAGTATCTAATAGCTGAACAGGATCATCCAGCTTGGGTGAGATAAAGATCTCATTGACACCGCCACCAGAGCGCTCCCGTGGCCAGCACTGTCCCAAGGTAGTTCTTGGGCTGCTGGAGGCCGGAAAGCCGCACGACACCCTAACCGGAGGAATAGCATATCCAGCCTTAGAAAAAACTGGCTCTAGATGTCTCACGGCGTCTTCCAGCCAGGCTTCTCGTACGGTATGTTGCTTCATCAATGATTCATTCAATATTTATTTAAGAAAAGTGACACTCTTTAATCCAGCGAAATATTCGCGGCTTTAATCGCCTTATGCCAATAAGGAAGTTCTTTTTTCAGCAAGGCGTCCATCGCAGTTGGATTCAGATAACGCAGCTCAACACCCGCTGCGTCAGCGCGCTCCTTCACCTCGGGTAAGGCCAGGCTCTTTTTAACCGATTCAGTCAATTTAGCAATTACTGGAGCCGGTGTTCCTGTTGGCGCATATAAAGCCACCCAGGACTCTAGTTGAAATGATGGCAAGCCAGCTTGGGCAGTGGTTGGCACATTGGGCATACCAGGATGGCGATTTTTTCCAGTCACCGCCAACCCCTTAAGCTTGCCGCTTTGCACATGCTGCATTACAGAAGGCGGCGTTGTAATAAAGAGCTGAACCTGACCAGCCAATACATCTTGCACTGCAGGACCAGACCCTTTGTAAGGAACATGGACTATATCTACGCCTGTATTTTGTTTAAAGATTTCAGTGCCAATATGGGATACAGAACCATTACCTTGAGAAGCGTAATTGAGCTTGCCGGGATTGGCTTTGGCGTAAGCGATTAATTCCTTAAGATTATTTACTGGCACAGATGGATGAACCGCGATCACATTCGTGGAGACGGTGAGCAATGCCACTGGTGAGAAATCGGCAATTGGATCCCAAGGCAGCTTATCCATGAGTGCTGGGTTGCCAACGTGATAGCCAGAATAGGAAATCAATAAGGTGTAGCCGTCAGGCTTGGCCTTAGCAACATATTGATAGGCCACATTACCGCTAGCTCCGGGCTTATTGTCAACAATAACGGGCTGACCAATGACCCTCGTTAAGGGCTCACTTAAGAGACGGGCCGAAGTGTCGACTAAGCCTCCTGGAGGATTTGGAACGACTAAGGTAATAGGTCGATCTGGAAAGGATTGGGCGTGCGCTAAGGTGGTTGCAAAAACAATGCTAGTGATAGCTAATGCCTGGCGGATTACGGATTTCTTTTTCATCAATATCTCCATTGATTCAATCTTGAATGCTTCAGCGTCATTATCGCTGGCCTACCTTGACATCGCCAAAAATAGCCTGAGCCTCTCGCGGCAAACAGCGCCAGTAGCGCTCATTTGACGGTACAGTACCGCCCAGTGCTGCAGCAGCCTCCCAAGCCCAGCGTGGCTTGTACAAAAAGGCTCTGGCCAGCGCAATTAAATCCGCGTCTCCTTTTTGCAAGATATCCTCAGCCTGGTGTGGGTCAGTAATTAAGCCCACCGCCATCGTCGGAATGCCAGACTGGTCTTTAACAATCTTGGCAAATGGCACCTGGTAATTGGGTCCGATCGCAATCTTCTGCAATGGCGATATTCCGCCAGAGGAGATGTGGACAAAATCACAACCCAAAGGTTTGAGCTGAGCTGCAAAGTGAGCAGTCTCCTCTGGTGTCCAACCACCCTCAATCCAATCACTTGCAGAAATACGAATACCGAGAACACCCTGATAGGCGGCACGGACCGCCTTAAACAATTCCAGAGGAAAGCGAATGCGGTTCTCATAAGATCCACCGTATTCATCTGTGCGCTGATTGGCAATTGGCGACAAAAACTGGTGAAGAAGATATCCATGGGCACCATGCAACTCAATGCCATCGATACCGATACGTTCCGCTCGTTGGGCAGCAGCTACGAAGGCGGTAATGATGTCCATTAATTCGGCTTTAGAGAGCTCATGGGGCAATCGCTCACCTGCCAACTGAGGAATAGCTGAAGGCGCAAGCGTTTCCCAACCGCCCTGCTCCGCCGCTAAGAGCTGACCACCATCCCATGGAGTGGCGCTAGAGGCCTTACGGCCAGCATGCGCAAGCTGTATGAATACTGGTGTAGCGGGAGCCAATGTACGGGCCCTAGTCAGCTTATCGTTCAGGGCAGCCTCAGTGCGGTCATCCCACAAACCCAAACAAGCTGGGGTAATACGGGCCTCTGGAGTGACTCCCGTGGCTTCAATGATAAATAGTCCCGCGCCGCTATTTAGCAGGTTGGCCCAGTGCATTAAATGCCAATCCTGAGCCTCCCCATTAACCGCGGAATATTGGCACATGGGCGCAACCACAATGCGGTTGGCCAAGCTCAGAGAGCCCTTTGGGGAGCCTAAGACAAAGGGGGAGAATAAAAGACTCATAACAGGACCTTTTTGACACTAAATATAGGGGGCAAGAATGCGAAATTCAGCCGAAAGCGATAGAATAACTAAAGTAGGATAAACGAGACTTTAAAGACGTGTTGGCGAGCAGCCACAGCCTTTATTTAACTAAAACTATTAGAAACTATTAAGCAAAACACTATGAGCGCACCGCAAGCTTTTGAATCAAAAGAAGATATTGGCCACTTTGTTGGCGGCAAGATCCTGAACCCTAAAAACGGTCGCTTTGCAGACGTATTTAACCCTTCTACTGGCGCTGTTGCTAGGCGTGTAGCGCTGGCAAGCCGTAAAGAAATTGACGATGCCGTAGCTATTGCCCAAACCGCGTTTCAGACATGGAGCCAAACCTCCCCACTGCGCCGCGCGCGCATCATGTTCAAGTATCTTGAACTGCTCAATGCCAATCGCGATGAACTAGCCGCCATCATTACTGCGGAGCATGGAAAAGTATTTACCGATGCCCAAGGTGAAGTCACCCGCGGCATTGATATTGTGGAGTTTGCCACTGGCATTCCCGAGCTTCTCAAGGGCGATTACACAGAACAGGTGTCTACAGACATCGATAACTGGGTCATGCGCCAACCGTTGGGCGTCGTTGCCGGCGTCACGCCATTTAATTTTCCAGTCATGGTGCCAATGTGGATGTTCCCTGTGGCCATTGCATGCGGCAACACCTTCATTCTGAAGCCAAGCCCAACCGATCCATCCGCATCCCTATTTATGGCTAAGCTCCTCAAGGAGGCTGGCTTGCCTGATGGTGTATTTAACGTGGTACAAGGCGACAAAGAAGCGGTTGATGCTTTGATTGAGAACCCTGACGTGAAAGCAGTGAGCTTTGTTGGCTCAACCCCGATTGCAAACTATATTTATGAGCGTTGCGCTCACTTTGGTAAGCGCTCCCAAGCACTCGGCGGCGCCAAGAACCACATGGTTGTCATGCCTGACGCCGACATCGACAAAACAATTGATGCCCTCATTGGCGCAGCTTACGGCTCTGCCGGCGAGCGTTGCATGGCAATTTCTGTAGCAGTCCTCGTGGGCGATGTTGCAGAAAAAATCATGCCAAAACTGATTGAGCGCACCAAGACACTCAAAGTGAAAAACGGCATGGAACTCGATGCTGAAATGGGCCCGATTGTTACCAAGGCCGCTTTAGAGCGCATTACTGGCTACATCGAGAGTGGCGTTGCTTCTGGCGCAAAACTCTTGGTAGATGGTCGCGGTCTCAAAGTACCAGGCCATGAAAATGGCTTTTTCATCGGAGGGACTCTCTTCGATAACGTGACCCCTGACATGAAGATCTACTTGGAAGAAATCTTCGGACCAGTACTGTCTTGCCTGCGCGTAGCGAACTTTACCGAGGCTTTGAATCTAGTGAACTCTTGCGAGTTTGGCAACGGCGTAGCTTGCTTTACAAGCGATGGCAATATTGCCCGTGAATTTGCGCGCCGCGTTCAAGTTGGCATGGTTGGTATTAACGTACCTATCCCTGTTCCAATGGCTTGGCATGGCTTTGGTGGCTGGAAGAAATCCCTCTTTGGCGATATGCATGCGTATGGCAAAGAAGGTGTTCGCTTCTACACCAAGCAAAAGAGCGTCATGCAGCGCTGGCCTGAGAGCATTGCTAAAGGCGCAGAGTTTGTGATGCCGACTTCGAAGTAATGTGACGAGTTAGCCACATAACAAAATAGCGATCTTAGGATCGCTATTTTTTTGTCTCAGCTAAATGATTTACTAGGCCGGAATGAAGTAACGCCGCTCGATTGCGCGTGAACACAAGACGATCGCGGAAACTAAAGCCAAATAAACCAAAGCCGCCACTAAGTAAGCCTTGAAGAATTGAAAATTGGTGGCGGCCAATTCTTGGATTCTGGCGAAAAATTCAGTGTACTGAATCAAGAAGGCAACAGAGCTATCCTTCAGATTGGCAATCACTTGATTGGTCAGCGCCGGAATGGATAGGCGAATGACCTGTGGCAATGTAATGAGTCGAAATATTTGCAAAGGAGTAAAGCCTTGAGCGCTAGCCGCCTCAAGCTGGGTCTTATCTAAGCCGTTATATGCAGTCTTAAGGTAAGCCGCGTTATAGGCGGCCACGTTGAAGCTAAAGCCGATAAAAGCCACTGTAAATGGGGATAAACGAATGCCCCACTGCGGCAAACCGTAGTACATCAAGAACAGCAATACGATTAAAGGCATCCCAATAAAGAAAGAGATGTATCCGTTGATGCAATTACGAACAGCAGCATTTTTACTAAGCGTCAGATAAAAAACCACAATACCTAAGAGCAAGCCAGAAATACTAATGAGACCGGCAAGCTGAATGGTTTTGAGCAAACCAGCGAAAATTAAAGGCAACTGCTCCGAGAGATCCCTCGCAAAGGAGGACCAAGAACCCATCAAGTCCTTTCCTTACTTCCAAAGAATGCTTGAATTTCTGGATCGGAATGCTTTGCAAGCACATCTATTCGATCATCTGCACGAATGACACCGCGATCTAAAAACATCGCCGTATCGGAAATATTGCGTGCTAAATTGAGATCATGCGTTACGCAAATCATCGAAATACCATCGCCATGTAGGCGATTAATCAAATCAGCAACATCTCTTGACATGACCGGATCTAAAGCGGAAGTGGGTTCATCTAAAACAAGCACCGCAGGATCCATTGCCAGCGCACGAGCAATTGCCACCCGCTGCTTTTGACCACCCGACAGCTGGGAGGGATATTTATCTTGATGCGACGTCATATCAAAATGGGAAAGCTCTAATAGCGCCCTCTCCTTAGCGGCAGATTTGCTCATGCCATGCAATTTACGCAAACCAAGGGAAACGTTATCCAGAACATTGAGATGGCTATATAGAGCGAATTGCTGAAATACAAAACCAATTTGCTTGCGTAACTCTCTGACGTTGACATTAGGACCCAGCACTTCATTGCCCTCAAAGATGATTGAGCCGGAGGTCGGCTCAATCAAGCGATTTAAGCAACGCAATAGCGTGGACTTGCCTGAGCCTGAAGCGCCCATCAGAACTCTGACATCACCCTCATTTAAATCGAGGTTGATATTAGATAGAACGGTTTGGCCGTCGAATTCTTTAACGAGATCTCGGACTTGAATTAATGCCACGCGCTAGCCTCGCACAAAAAAGGAATTGGATATTGGTGTTGGGGTTCTAACTGAAATTGCATGATCATGCAGGACTAATCCCTGGAATCTGAAAACGTTTACTCAGAACCTGCACACCAACCAAGCAGACTCGATAAATAACAAAATATAAAATGCCAACTGCCAGATAAATCTCCACTCCACGCAAGGTCGTTGAGGTTAGCGTCATTGCCTGTTTAGTAATTTCTGGAATACCCACGGTATATGCAAATGGGGAGTACTTCAATACAGAGGTAAATTCATTCACCATGCCGGGAACAGAAAATCGCAGCATCTGCGGCAACTCGATATACCAAAGCACTTGAATGCGACTCATACCCATAGCTTGCGCCGCCAGAACCTCTGCTGAGTCTACCGAAAGGAATGCGCCCCTAAATACCTCCGCCAAATAAGCTGAGGCAACCAAGCCCAAACTTAATGCCATTGCCATCAACGGTGGCACCTTAAAGCCCAGGCCTGGCAAGCCGAAATAGACCATGAATAGCAATACTAGAACCGGTACACCTCGAAAAATATAGGTGTAGCAATCAATACAAGCGGTAAGAACTGGAAGATGTAGTCGATGAAGGCTAGCCAGTATGAGGCTAACAACTAAGCCAGTGGAAGAACAAACAAGCGTCACAATGACCGTGTAAGAGACTCCTTGCGCTAGTTGAGCAAGAATATCGAAGAAAGTCACGGAAGAAGCCTTCTTATATCAACGATGATTGAGGGCGCTGAGCTAGCTTATTTCATCCACTTATCAAGGATTGACTTGATTTTTTCAGGACCAAGTTCGTTGAGGTACTTATCAAAGTCATCACGCAGTTTTGAGCCCTTAGCAAAAGCAAATCCCAGCTTATCAAAACCCTTGAATACATAACTACTCTGAATGGGCAGCTTAAGCTTATTTTCATAATTGAGGAACACAGGCTCTTCAATAAAAGCTAAATCCAGATTTCCATTTTGTAGATCGGTGATCACTTCGGCATATGAAGGATAGAGCTTGACCTTGCTTAATGAGTAGTAGCCCTTTGGCTCTAATTCATTCTTAATAAGATCATCGTAGGCCATGCCACGCGGATAGCCAATCGAGTATTTTTTCAGCTGATTCAAATCGGTAATCTGAATATTTTTATTCTTCATACTCACGAGATGCCAGGCATTGTCGTAATAAGGCTGGGAAAAATCCATCGCCTCTTTACGCTTATCGGTGATGGAGATTCCGGAGAAAGCAACATCGGCCTGACCGCTAGAAACCGCGCCAAGCATGCCAGCCCAATCATACGGAGTTACCTTCAATGTACAGCCGCGGGATTGGCAATATCCCTGAAATATATCCATATCGACGCCAACAATCTGACCTTTATCATCAAACAACATTGGAGGAGATGCAGGAGAAACAGCCACCTTGATTTCTTTAGAACCTGGAGACTTGGAGCAAGCCAAAATGCTTAGCGCTAGAACGGCGGCAATCAATGCCAGAAAAAGGCGTTTCATGAGGTGTTACTCCTATCCTGTTGAGATGGTAAAGCCCCGTATTGGGCTCTCAGGCAAGTATAGGGGATTTAGGGTGAAACTTGACTACTGCAGAGTGTTTTTCAGGGCTGGCAACATTGGCATAGCCATTACCTCGATACCCTCTTCCCGCAAAGCCTCAGCCTCATCGAGCGTAGTTTGCCCCCGAATACTTCTCTCAGGAGACTCTTTGTAATGAATCTTGCGAGCCTCTTCAGCAAAAGAGTTGCCCACATCCTCAGAGCGCCCCATTAGCTCACGCATGCCCTTCAAAAAGGCCGCCTGCACCTGGGCTTCCAGCTGAGAATGGTCGCTACCCGTTAAGGCAACCACATCGCCGCTTAAAGCACTGCCCATACTGCCAACATCCGCATTCGCTACGGCTAACTCTGTTGAGGCCGGTGCTTCTTTGCTGGAACCTGATTTAGCAATATGAGGTGCGGAAGGCATCCGGGTAATTTCGGTGCTATCGCAAATGGGGCACGCAAGCATCCCTTTGTCTTGCTGAGCAAGGCAATCCTCTTCCGAGGCAAACCATCCTTCAAAGCGATGGTCTAGTGGGCAAGCGAGGTTATAAACTTTCATAAGAGCTATATAGGGGCAAAACTGCTAAATTCAATACCCCTATTTTAATAGGTTTCAGAAGGTCCTACTCAATGGCTTGGGGAGCAACCAGCCCACGGCGATAGCGATCTAGCCAGTAGGTGGCAATCGTTGTCTTAACGTCAGTAATCTCGCCCTGCTCCACCCATGCCAATAATTGATCAAGAGATGCGGCAAAGACATCTAAAAATTCCTCTTCGTCTAAATGGCTTTTGCCTGAGACCAAACCTTCGGCCAAATAGATATCAATGAATTCGGTTGAATAAGAAATCACCGGATGAATGCGGCGGATAAAACTCCATTTACTAGCTGAATAACCAGTCTCTTCCTCGAGCTCACGCTTGGCGCATAAGAGTCGATCTTCACCAACCTCAAGCTTGCCTGCAGGAATCTCAATACACGCTTTTGCAATCGGATAACGGTATTGCCGCTCCATCAGCACCCTACCATCATCCAAAATTGCCAGAATGGCTACAGCGCCAGGATGCGTAAGATATTCACGCACCGCTTGCCTGCCATCAGGAAGACGCACCTGATCGCGCTTCATATTCAGAAAAATACCGCTGTAAATTTCCTCACCCGAGACACGTTCCTCCTTTAAATGCAAGTCTCCTGAAGGAAGATCTTGAAAAGTTTTTTCGGTCATAAGTCAGCTTTCTAATAAGGAATGGGCATCTTACAAAACCTTTGTGACATAAAAGACAAAGGCCCCTTTTTGGAGCCTTTATTTGATGCTGTAGTGGTGATGCTTAAGAACCCAAAAGAGTCCTACGCATCGCGTCAAGGCAGATCGCCATCAAACCTGCCGGGAAAGTCCCCAAGGCAAGAACCAATACCGCATTCAGACTCAGGAGTCCGCGGGCAAATCCAGATCCAGAAACCTCGGATGCATGCTCCTCTTTTGGCTCATCAAAGTACATTACCTTAACCACTCTGAGGTAGTAGAAAGCACCGATCAAAGAAGCGATCACGGCAATCACAGCCAAGAAGGTGTGCTCTGCATCAACCAAAGCCTCTAATACACCCAACTTAGCGGCAAAACCGACCGTTGGTGGAATACCTGCCAAAGAGAACATCATCACCAAACCAATAAATGCGAACCATGGGTGGCGTTTATTAAGCCCTTTGAGGTCATCCAAGGTCTCACAATCGTGACCTTTACGGGATAGCATCATCAAGAGGCCGAAACTACCCAGGGTAGTTAAAACATAAGTCACGGCGTAAAACATGGATGCGCTAAATGCATGGTCATCAAACACCGACAACATACCCAGCAATACAAAACCCATCTGCGCAATCGCGGAATACGCCAACATACGTTTGATATTCGTTTGAGCAATCGCCGTAACGTTACCCACTACCAAAGACAATAGGGCCAGCAACACCAACATGGGTTGCCAGTCACCCAACAGTGGCAACAAGGTATTGACTAGCAAGCGGAATAGCAAAGCAAACGCCGCCAATTTCGGCGCCGCCGCAATCATTAAAGTCACAGCAGTTGGCGCACCTTGATATACATCGGGCACCCACATATGAAATGGCACGACGCCCAATTTAAATGCAAGGCCAGAGACAATAAACACCAAGCCAAATGCCATCACCAAATGATTGACACGTGGATCGGCAACCGTTCTAAAGATTTCGATTAAATCGAGAGAGCCGGTTACGCCATACAACATCGACATGCCGTAGAGCAAGAAACCAGATGCCAAGGCGCCCAGAATGAAGTACTTAATACCAGCCTCAACGCTCTTCTCGCTGTTGTGACGCATCGCTACTAAAGCATAGGTTGGCAATGCCATTAGTTCAAGACCGAGGTAGAGCGTCAGAAGATTGGCGCCGGAGATGAGTACGCATTGACCCAAGAGGGCCAATAAAGCCAGCACAATAAAATCTGGGCGGAACATCGCGCGATCGGTGAGGTATTGCTTGGAATACACCAGGCTCACCAATACCGCGCCGCATGAGCAGGCCTTCAACAGATTTGAGAGCGGGTCTGATTGAAACAAACCATTCATCGCAACTAGCGATACATCACCCATGCGACCGACAAATGCAAGGATCAAATAAACCAAGAGGATGATAGAGAAGAAGTAAACAAAGCCAACACCGCGCGGTGTATGGAATATATCCTGCTCTGCTCCCGGAGTTGCTGGCTGACGCTCAGGCACATAAACGCTAGCCACCAATAGCAAACAGGTGGCTAGGAGTAAAACGAGTTCCGGCAGGATGGCGTATAGGTCGAATGCTTGCATTAGCTTTTACTCAGAGTTTGCTGACAGCAACATGCTGCAACAGATTAATCACGGCTGGATGAATAATGTCGGTAAAAGGTTTTGGATAAACACCCATACCGATGACACAGATAGACAGCACCGCCATCATGAAATACTCGCGCGCATTGAGGTCTTTCAACTCTTCAACATGCTCGTTGGTAATTGCGCCAAAGAACACACGCTTGACCATCCACAAGGAATAAGCCGCGCCGAGAATCAATGCTGTAGCCGCCAAAATACCGATCACAAAGTCGTAATCAACTGCAGCCAAAATCACCATGAACTCACCCACGAAACCAGAGGTTGCTGGTAGACCACAGTTCGCCATCGCCATCAATACCGCAAAGGCAGTAAACGCAGGCATACGATGCACAACGCCTCCGTAATCAGCAATTTGACGGGTGTGCATACGGTCGTACAACACGCCGATAGAAAGGAACATTGCACCAGCAACAAAGCCATGTGAAATCATTTGCACGATACCACCCTCAATGCCCAATGGGCTAAAGAGGAAGAAACCTAAAGTCACAAAACCCATGTGAGCCACTGATGAATACGCTACCAGTTTCTTCATGTCTTTTTGAACGAGCGCCACAGCACCAACATAGATCACGGCAACCAAGGATAGGAAAATCACAAATGGACCCAAGTACTGACTTGCGTCAGGTGCAATAGGTAATGAGAAGCGTAAGAAGCCATAGGCACCGAGCTTCAACATAATCGCAGCCAAGACTACAGAGCCACCTGTTGGTGCTTCAACGTGCACGTCTGGCAACCATGTATGCAATGGCCACATTGGCACCTTAACGGCAAAGGCCATAAAGAAGGCAAAGAATAGGAGGATTTGCTCAAGAATATCGAGGCGAGCATTTTGCCAAGCCAAGATATCAAAGGTATTGGTAACGTTGTAGAGATAAAGCATGGCAACCAAAGTCAACAAGGAGCCAAGCAAGGTGTACAAAAAGAACTTAAAGGCGGCATAGATACGGTTATGACCTCCCCATACACCAATGATGATGTACATCGGAATCAAGGTTGCCTCGAAGAATACATAGAACAACAATGCATCTAAGGCGGCAAAGACACCAATCATTAATCCGGAAAGGATTAAGAAAGAAGCCATGTATTGAGAAACCTTCTTATCAATCACTTCCCATGCTGCAATCACCACAAAAATATTGATAAATGCTGTCAATACGATGAACCATACTGAGATGCCATCAATACCTAAATGGTAGTTAATGTCATAACGAGGAATCCAGCTAATCTTCTCTACGAACTGCATTCCAGGATTGGCAATATCAAATTGGATCACCAATGGCAGAGTGGCGATAAAGCCCAGCACCGCGCCAAAGAGTGCCAACCAGCGAACTCCGGCTGAGGGCTTCTCTGAACCGTAGAACAGAATGATGATGCCGAAGAAAATCGGAATCCAGATAGCGTAAGAAAGAATCATGATGGCTACTTAAGTAACAAAGGCCTAGCGAACAAAAGGCAGGTAAGCGTACAAAACCCAAGCTAACAATATCGCGAGGCCCGCAATCATTGCGAAGGCGTAGTGATAGAGATAGCCGGATTGCAAATGGCGAATCACGGCAGAAAAGCGCCCTACTGCATGCGCGCTGCCGTTAACAATAAAGCCGTCGATTGCCTGTTGATCGCCACGATGCCACAAGACACCGCCAATCCACAGCAAACCTTTAGCAAATACAGCTTGATTCAAGTCGTCGAGATAGTATTTGTTATCCAAAAGTTTCTTGAGTGGCGCCAGCGCCTCTGCAAACTTGCCCGGCAATTTTGGAGCCCAAAGGTAACCAATTGCCGCGGCCAGAACACCCAACACCACCAACAGCAATACTGGCGAAGTGAAAGCGTGAATAGCCATAGCCACAGGACCGTGGAACTCTTCTGCAAGCGCTTTCATCGCCGGGTGCTTGCCGATATCTACAAAAATTGAATCACCGAAATAGGTGGCGAACAGCAATGGGGTGATTGTGTAAAAGCCAATGATCACTGATGGGATCGCCAACAAAATCAATGGCAAAGTTACAACAAACGGGGACTCATGTGGCTTTTCGCCTGGAGCCAAACCATGGTGAGCGTGGTCATCACCCTGCTCTGCATGCTCATGATGATCATGGGCGTGCGAATCTGCATGGCCCCAACGTGCTTTGCCGTGGAATACATAGAAGTACAGGCGGAATGAATATAAAGCCGTAACAAATACGCTAGCCATTACAGCGAAATACGCAAAGCCAGAGCCGGGAATATGGCTGGCCGCTACCGCCTCAATAATGGAATCTTTGGAGTAGAAGCCGGAGAAGAAAGGTGTACCAATCAAAGCCAGGTTACCCAATAACATCATCAGACAAGTAATTGGCATGTACTTCCAAAGGCCACCCATCTTGCGCATATCTTGTTCGTGATGCATACCTAAGATCACACTACCGGCAGCAAGGAACAAGAGTGCCTTAAAGAATGCATGTGTCATCAAATGGAAGATCGCTACTGGGTAAGCAGAAACACCCAGTGCTACAGTCATATAACCCAATTGAGACAAAGTGGAATATGCCACTACCCGCTTGATATCGTTTTGGACAATTCCCAAGAAGCCCATAAAGAGCGCGGTAATAGAGCCGATCACCAAAATGAAGCTCAAAGCAGCATCAGACAACTCAAACAATGGTGACATGCGTGACACCATAAAAATACCTGCTGTAACCATTGTTGCCGCATGAATCAATGCGGAAATTGGCGTTGGACCTTCCATTGAGTCTGGCAACCAGACATGCAATGGGAATTGCGCAGATTTACCCATCGCACCAATGAATAGGCAAATACAAGCAACCGTTACCAGGTTCCAACTAGTACCAGGCAATGTTTGTGCTGCTAAGGCATTGTTCTGAGCAAAGATCACGTCATAGTTCATCGAACCAGTGCTAGCCAACAATAGGCCAATACCTAAGATAAAGCCGAAGTCGCCCACACGGTTTACCAAGAAAGCCTTCATATTGGCAAAAACTGCGGATTGACGCTCGAAATAGAAACCAATCAATAGATATGAAACAACGCCTACCGCCTCCCAGCCAAAGAAGAGCTGCAAGAGGTTATTGCTCATGACCAACATCAACATGGCAAAAGTAAAGAGCGAGATATAAGAGAAGAAACGGTTATAGCCTTCTTCACCTTGCATATAGCCAATGGTGTAGATGTGAACCATTAATGAAACAAAAGTCACTACACACATCATGGTGGCAGTGAGTGGATCAATCAAGAAACCAATATCTAGATTGAGTTCGCCCAATTGCATCCAGCGGTATACAGTGCCGTTGAAATAGAAACCGTCCATGACCTGCACTAATACAAAGCAAGACAATACAAAGGCAATCATCACACCAAGAATGGTGACAAACTGGCAAGCGCCATTCCCAATCCGCTTACCGCCTAATTTGGTACCAAAGAAGCCAGCAATCGCAGAACCAAATAAAGGCGCCAGCGGAATAGCGCAGAGAACAGGAAGAGATAAGGTCAATTGCATGACTAGCCTTTTAGGTGGTCAAGATCTTCGGCATTGATGGTGTCGACCTTACGGAAGAGCACTACCAAGATTGCCAAGCCGATTGCTGCCTCAGCAGCAGCCACAGTCAAAATAAAGAATACGAATACTTGACCAGCCATATCACCCAGATAGTGGGAGAAGGCTACAAAGTTCATGTTCACCGAGAGAAGCATTAATTCAATGGCCATCAATAGCACGATGACATTCTTACGGTTTAGGAAAATACCAATCACGCTGGTCGCAAACAAAATTGCGCCAAGCACTAAATAGTGAGCCAGAGTAATAGTCATTTCTTCTCTCCGCGAGCATCTTGCTTTGCGGCCATATCTGAACCCATCTTCACGATGCGCATACGATCCGCTGCATTGACATTCACTTGCTCATGAATATTCTGAGACTTGGAATCCTTACGGTTACGCAAAGTCAAGGCTACGGCAGCAATAATCGCCACCAACAAAATGACGCCAGCAACCTCAAAGGCGTAAACATAATCAACAAAGATCAACATGCCCAAAGCTTGGGTATTGTTTGCCATCATCTCTTCTGGCATTGGCTGAACTGGTGAACTTGTGCCAATAAAGCTACGAATCAATACGATGGACAACTCCAAAACAATCACGGCACCCATGAGGAATGCCACCGGCAGAAATTTCTTAAAGTCGCGACGAAGATGCTCTAAATCCAAATCCAGCATCATCACTACGAACAAGAAGAGCACCATAACGGCGCCAACATAAACCAGAATCAAGGCCAAACTTAAGAACTCAGCCTTCAGAAGCATCCACAGACCAGAGGCGCAGAAGAAAGCCAAAACCAAGAACAAAGCGGCATGGACTGGGTTGCGCGCGGTAATCACACGCAAACCGGAAATCACTAATAGGCCTGCAAAGGCATAAAAGAATGCGGCAAATAATGTAGAAGTATCGAATGTCATATGTCGTTTTGCTCTATTCGATTAACGGTAAGGCGCATCAGCTGCGCGGTTAGCGGCAATATCTTTTTCATACTTATCACCGACTGCCAAAAGCATTTCTTTAGTGAAATACAAATCACCGCGCTTATCGCCGAAATACTCAAAAATATTGGTTTCAACAATCGCGTCTACCGGGCAAGCCTCTTCGCAGAAACCACAGAAAATGCATTTAGTTAAATCAATGTCATAACGACTTGTACGGCGTGTGCCGTCATCACGCTCAGCGGTTTCAATTGTGATGGCATATGCCGGGCACACTGCCTCGCACAACTTACAACCAATACAACGCTCTTCCCCGTTCTCGTAGCGACGGAGTGCGTGTAAACCACGGAAACGCGGAGACAGAGGAGTCTTCTCTTCTGGATATTGAACGGTAATTTTTGGCTTGAAGAGATAACGACCGGTGATGGACATGCCAGTCAAAATATCTTTGAGCATTAAGCTATCGAGGAATTGGGAAATTTTCTTAAACATGATTGATCAACTTATTTCCAAATATTCCATGGGGATACCACCCACGCGCCAACGACAACCACCCAAAATACAGAGATGGGAATAAAAATCTTCCAGCCCAAACGCATGATCTGGTCATAGCGATAGCGTGGCAATGTGGCACGCAACCAAATGACGCAAGACAAGAGGAAGAATGTTTTAGCGAACAACCAGAAGAAGCCTGGGATATCGCGCAAGATTGGCAAGTCAACAATCGGCAACCAACCACCTAAGAACATGGTTGAAGCTAATGCAGCGATCAAGATCATATTGGCATATTCAGCCAAGAAGAACATCGCAAACGCCATACCGGAGTACTCAACCATATGACCAGCAACAATCTCGGACTCACCTTCAACCACGTCAAATGGGTGACGGTTGGTTTCAGCAACGCCAGAGATGAAGTAGATCAAGAACATTGGGAGCAATGGCAACCAGTTCCAGGACAGGAAGTTCAAGCCGATGCTAGCAAAGTAACCCTGCTCTTGCGAGGCAACGATGGTACTGAGGTTCAAAGAGCCTGATGTCAGTAACACGGTTACCAATGCAAAGCCCATCGCAATTTCATAAGAAATCATTTGCGCTGAAGCGCGCATAGCACCAAGGAATGGGTACTTAGAGTTAGAAGACCAACCTGCCAAGATCACGCCATAAACACCGATAGATGAAATAGCCATCACATATAGCAAGCCTGCATTGACATCGGCCAATACCATTTTGGCCTGGAAGGGAATTACAGCCCAGGCAGCGAAAGCTGGCATGATCACCATTACCGGAGCGATAACGTAAAGCACTTTGCTTGCTTGTGTTGGAGAAATAATCTCCTTCATCAACAACTTCAAGGCATCAGCAATTGGCTGTAGCAAGCCCAATGGGCCAACGCGATTTGGACCAAGCCGAATATGCATCCAGCCAATTAATTTTCTTTCCCAGAGGGTGAGATAAGCAACGGCGCCAAACATCGGCAATACGATGATGACGATGCGAACCAATGCCCATACTCCTGGCCAGAGAGAGCCAAAGATGGCCTCACCCTGGGTAGTAATGAGGTTCAAGAAATTATCCATCTCGTCCCTTATGCCTTGCTAACAGTTACAGGACCGAACATGGATCCCAATTTAGCGCTAGCTGCAGTGCCCGCAGAAATTCTGACGGCACCATTAGCTAAATTCGCTTCCAATGTTGCTGGTAAATCTAGCGACTGGCCACTCTGGGTCACTCGAACGGCATCACCCTCTTTCAATCCCAACTCAGTAAAGAGTTTTTGGCCAAGGCCAACTTGATTACCACGCTTTGCATCACGCGTTAATTGCAACGCAGACGAGCGACGCACGATTTGATCTCCACCATAGATGGTGACATCAGATAGACGCTCTAGGCCAGCTGTTCCAGTCGTTATCGCAGAGGCTGCGACAGTGGCTGTACCTTGATTATTTAGACGCTTGCAATAGTCTTCTGGCAACGCCTCACCCAAGACCTCTTCAGGCATATTGAATAAGAAGCCGTTTAGATTTAAGAGGCCGCCTAACACTCGCAACACTTTCCATGCTGGACGGCAATCGCCCAACAGCTTGACTGCAGGCTGAATAGTTTGAGTGCGACCTTCGGCATTCACAAAGCTAGAAACAGTTTCTGTATAAGTAGCGATCGGCAAAATAACATCAGCCACTTCCAACAAGTCGGCACTCTTGTAAGCGCTCAATGCGATTACTGTACTGGCCTTAGCCAAGGCGGCACGAGCCTGCTCTGGGTTCGGCAAATCAGCATCTGGCTCGATATTCATCAAGAGTACGGCACGACGATCACCAGAAAGAACAGACTCAACACCTGCGCCATTGGCATTTACCAAACTAGCACCAACAGCATTTCCACCGACTGGCAAGAAGCCTAAAGTAGCGCCTGTTTGAGCGGCAATAAATTGCGCTAAAGCATGCAAGCTAGATGCAGCCGGATGAGCCTGCGCCGCAGAACCCATGAATACTGCAGTTGTTGCGCCAGATAGCAAGCTATCGGCAATTGCTTGCGCTGCTGGAGAAATGCTTGATACAGAAACCCCTGCAGGCAACGATCCAGATTTTGCCTTGGCAACAGCACTTGCCACTTCTGCAAGCGCGCCAATCCAAGCACTCGGAGCAGATGAAATGCTTGCGGCAGTTGGAATGAGCCAATCGTCACCGCCAGCATCAATACGTGAAACTTGTAAGCCACGCTTACTAGCAGCGCGCAGACGCAAAGCAACTAATGGTTGATCTTTGCGTAAGAAGCTGCCGATTACCAGCGCACAATCCAATTCGCTTAATTTAGCAATGGGCATACCGAGCCATGGTGCAGAAGCCGCACCATTGATATCAGTCTGACGCAAACGAGTTTCAACCTGCTGAGAACCCAAACCACGAACAATCTTTTGCAATAAATACAATTCTTCAGTGCTTGAGATTGGGTGTGCCAAAGCACCGATTGCCTCTGGACCGCTTTCAGATGAAATGGTTTTGAGTGAACGAGCGACGTAATCCATAGCGGATTCCCAATCAGTTTCCAGCCACTGACCACCCTGCTTCACCATTGGCGTTGTAATGCGATCGGCGCTATTCAAGCCCTCATAGGCAAAGCGATCACGGTCACTAATCCAGCATTCGTTAATGGCTTCATTTTCTAATGCCACTACACGCATTACTTTATTGGCTTTAGTTTGGATCGTCGTATTTGCACCCAAGCTATCGTGCGGGCTAACCGAACGCTTGCGTCCCAATTCCCAAGTACGCGCTGCGTAGCGGAATGGCTTGCTCGTCAATGCGCCTACTGGGCACAAATCAATCATGTTTCCAGATAACTCTGAATCAATAGTCTGACCAGTAAAGGTGGTAATTTCTGAATGCTCGCCACGGTTCACCATACCCAATTCCATTACGCCAGCCACTTCTTGGCCAAAACGTACACAACGGGTGCAGTGAATGCAACGTGACATCTCTTGCATAGAGATGAGTGGACCTACATTCTTATGAAATACAACACGCTTCTCTTCTTCGTAGCGTGAGTTTGATTTACCGTAACCAACCGCTAAATCTTGTAACTGGCACTCACCACCCTGGTCGCATATTGGGCAATCTAAAGGATGGTTAATGAGGAGGAACTCCATCACAGAACGCTGAGCATCTACCGCCTTAGCGGAATGCGTAAACACTTTCATGCCTTGTGTTACTGGTGTTGCGCAAGCTGGCAATGGTTTTGGTGCTTTCTCTACTTCCACCAAACACATACGGCAGTTAGCGGCGATAGATAATTTCTTGTGATAGCAAAAGTGTGGAATATAAGTGCCGAGCTTGTTCGCGGCGTGCATCACCATCGAACCCTGCGGAACTTCTACTGCCTTACCATCTAATTCGATTTCAACCATGCTCACTTTAAGATGTCCCGTGCTCAATGTCTTATAAAGGTTTCGCAGAATCTAAGCAGCGCTTATGTTCTACGTGATACGCAAATTCATCCATGTAATGCTTCAACATGCCACGAACCGGCATAGCAGCTGCATCGCCCAAGGCACAAATCGTACGACCTTGAATATTGGCTGCTACATCATTCAATAAATCCAAATCTTCTGGACGGCCTTGGCCATGCTCAATTCGATGAACAATGCGCCACAACCAGCCGGTACCCTCACGACATGGGGTGCACTGACCGCATGACTCTTCGTGATAGAAATAAGACAAGCGTTCCAGCGCACGAACCATGCAGCGGGTTTCATTCATCACGATCACCGCGCCAGAACCCAACATGGATCCAGCTTTAGCAATACTGTCGTAATCCATTGTGAGATTCATCATCTCAGCACCAGGAATAACTGGCGAAGAAGATCCACCAGGAATAACAGCTTTTAATGCCTTGCCGTCACGCATACCGCCAGCAAGTTTTAATAATTCTGCAAATGGTGTGCCTAATGGGATCTCATAGTTGCCTGGATGAACCACGTCACCAGAGATGGAGAAAATCTTCGTTCCACCATTGTTCGGCTTGCCTAAATCCAAGTAAGCCTGACCACCGATAGCCATGATGAATGGCACAGCAGCAAATGTTTCAGTGTTATTGATCGTTGTTGGTTTGCCATACAAACCAAAGCTTGCTGGGAATGGCGGCTTAAAGCGAGGCTGACCCTTCTTACCCTCAAGCGACTCCAATAAAGCGGTTTCTTCACCACAGATATACGCACCCCAACCCGGGGCAGCATGCAGCTGGAAGTTGAAATCACTTCCCATGATCTTGTCACCAAGATATCCAGCGGCACGAGCCTCCTCAAGAGCCTCTTCAAAACGGGAATAGACTTCCCAAATTTCACCGTGAATATAGTTATAGCCCGTGGTGATGCCCATAGTGTAGGCGCCAATGATCATGCCCTCAATCAAGGCATGCGGGTTGTAACGCATGATGTCGCGGTCTTTAAATGTACCCGGCTCACCTTCGTCACTATTACAAACTAAATACTTTTGGCCTGGGAATTGGCGTGGCATAAAGCTCCACTTCAATCCTGTTGGGAAGCCCGCACCACCACGACCACGTAATGATGAAGCTTTTAACTCGGCAATGATGGCGTCTGGAGAAATCTTGTCATTGATGATGCGACGTAGCTGCTGGTATCCACCGCGACTCTCGTAATCTTTTAAACGCCAGTTATCGCCATTTAAACCAGCAAGAATTAAGGGCTTAATGTGTCTGTCGTGCAAGCTGGTCATGCTGCTTTCCCTTCTGCACGGAGCTCATTTAATAGAGCATCAATCTTTTCTTTGCTCATAAAGCTGCACATACGCTTATTGTTCACGAGCATCACAGGTGAATCACCACAAGCCCCCATGCACTCACCCTCCTTGAGAGTGAAAGTGCCACAAGGAGTGGTCTCGTTGTAACCAATACCTAAAGTTTCTTTTAAATAGGTCGCAGCAGTCTCACCATGCGTTAATTGGCAAGGTAAATTCGTACAAATCACCAACTTGTATTTACCAATCGGCTTGGTGTCATACATGTTATAGAAAGTAGCAACTTCATCGACGGCAATCGTTGGCATGCCAAGGATTTGCGCTACGGTCTCAATCACCTCTGGTGAAACCCAACCTACTTCGGTTTGCGCAGCAATGAGAGAGGCCATCACAGCAGACTGCTTTTGTTCTGGGGGATATTTCGCGACATTGCGCGCAATGTCTGCGAGCGTTTTGTCAGATAGTTGAAGCGTTGTTGTCATGAATTCATCCTTGGCGCGCTGCATTAGCGGTCAATCTCTCCGAACACGATATCTTGGGTACCAATAATAGTTACAGCGTCAGCCAACATGTGGCCGCGTGACATCTCATCCATTGCGGACAAGTGCACAAATCCTGGCGCACGAATCTTCATGCGGTATGGCTTATTAGCTCCGTCAGAAATCAGGTAAATACCAAACTCGCCTTTTGGATGCTCGACGGCTGAATATGCTTCACCATCAGGAACGTGAATACCCTCAGTAAAGAGTTTGAAGTGGTGAATCAACTCTTCCATATTGGTCTTCATATCCACACGCTTTGGTGGGGATACCTTATGGTTGTCGCTCATGACAGGACCGTCATTCGCCTTCAACCAAGCTACGCACTGCTTGATGATGCGATTGGATTGACGCATCTCTTCCATGCGAACTAAATAACGATCATAAGAATCGCCGTTGACGCCGACCGGAATATCAAAATCAAGTTTGTCGTAAGTTTCGTAAGGTTGCTTCTTGCGCAAATCCCACTCAATACCAGAACCGCGCAGCATAGGGCCTGTAAAGCCAAGCTGCAAAGCGCGCTCTGGAGAAACAACGCCGATACCCACTAAGCGCTGCTTCCAAATACGATTATCAGTTAATAGATTGCAGTACTCGTCCACATTGGCATCAAAGCCATTAGAGAACTGCTCAATAAAATCCAGCAAGGTACCGCTACGGTTTTCATTCAAACGCTTAATGGCGGAGGCGCTGCGAATCTTCGACTTAGAGTACTGCGCCATTTGTGTAGGCAAATCACGATAGACGCCGCCTGGACGATAGTAAGCAGCATGCATACGCGCACCAGAAACCGCTTCGTACATATCGAAAATATCTTCACGATCACGGAAGGCGTACAAGAATACCGCCATAGCGCCAACGTCGAGACCATGGCAACCAATCCACAACAAGTGATTGAGCAAACGAGTTAACTCGTCAAACATCACGCGAATATATTGCGCGCGCAATGGCACATCCACTTGCAGCAATTTCTCAATCGCCATTACGTAAGCATGCTCATTGGACATCATGGATACATAGTCCAAACGATCCATGTATGGAACGTTTTGAATCCACGTACGTGTCTCTGCTAATTTCTCGGTTGCACGGTGCAGTAAACCAATATGTGGGTCAGCGCGCTGAATAACCTCACCATCTAACTCAAGCACCAAACGTAATACGCCGTGTGCCGCAGGATGTTGAGGTCCAAAATTGAGGGTGTAGTTCTTAATTTGTGCCATGACTTAAACCGGGCCTCCGTACTGCTCTTCGCGGACAATACGCGGCGTAATTTCACGCGCTTCAATCGTGACGGGCTGATATACAACGCGCTTTAACTCTGGGTCATAACGCATCTCTACGTTGCCAGAGATTGGGAAATCTTTTCTGAATGGATGGCCAATGAAGCCATAGTCCGTCAGGATGCGGCGCAGATCTTCGTGACCCTCAAACAAGATGCCATAGAGGTCAAATGCTTCGCGTTCAAACCAGTTAGCCGCAGCCCAAACTGGCGTCAATGAGGCAACCACAGGATAAGAATCTTCTGGCGCAAATACGCGAACACGCAAACGCCAGTTGTGCGCAATAGACAAGAGATGACTCACAACGCCAAAACGCTGACCGCCCCACTGCCCTTCACGGAAGTCCTGATAATCCACACCACACAAATCAATCAACTGCTCAAAAGCCAATGATGGATCGTCACGCAATAGCATGGCGGATTCAAAATAAGTATCTGCATTAACAACAACAGTCACTTCACCTAAAGCAACCTCAATGGACTGAGCGCGCCTACCTAAAACTTTTTCTAAATTAGCCGCGAGCTGAACTAAACGATCTGACATTGCTTAGGCCTTCCGTGCAATCGTGCTGGTACGAGCGATCTTGGATTGCAGCTGAATAATTCCGTAGATCAACGCTTCCGCAGTTGGGGGACAGCCAGGCACATAAATATCTACTGGCACGATGCGGTCACAGCCGCGCACTACTGAATAGGAGTTATGGTAGTAACCACCGCCGTTAGCGCATGAACCCATAGAAATTACCCAACGTGGCTCTGGCATTTGGTCGTACACCTTACGCAGTGCCGGCGCCATCTTGTTGCACAAAGTGCCAGCAACAATCATGAGGTCTGATTGACGAGGAGATGGGCGGAAAACCACGCCAAAGCGATCCAAGTCATAACGAGAAGCGCCTGCGTGCATCATTTCCACAGCACAGCAAGCAAGACCAAAAGTCATTGGCCATAAAGAACCATTACGCGTCCAGTTAATCAACTGGTCAGCTGTAGTGGTAACAAATCCTTCTTTGAGAACGCCTTCTAATGCCATATCGATCACTCCCAGTCGAGAGCGCCCTTTTTCCAGATATATACAAAGCCCACGATGAATTCCAATAAGAAAATCACCATAGAGGCGTAGCCGAGCCAGCCAATATCACGTAGAGCAACACCCCAAGGAAATAGGAATGCGGTTTCTAAGTCAAATAAGATAAAGAGAATGGCAATTAAGTAGTAGCGCACATCGAACTTCATACGCGCATCTTCGAAAGCTTCAAAACCGCACTCATATGGAGAGAGTTTTTCAGCATCTGGCTTCGAAGGGGCCAAAATTTTGCCGAGGAACATGGGGACTAAACCAACCCCAATACCTACGAGGATAAAAAGCAGAACGGGAAAGTAATTAGCGAGATTCAAAATGGCCCTGAGTCGTTCGTCTGGTAAGTCCTAGAAGCTATAAATTATCAATTATTCCAGTACATAAAACCTTGATTTACAGCATAAACCACTACAAATTTTACAATTTGGTGCCGACGGCGAGACTCGAACTCGCACAGCCTAAGCCACTACCCCCTCAAGATAGCGTGTCTACCAATTTCACCACGTCGGCATCTTGTAAAACTTGTCAATTCTACTGCATTGCACCACTCAACTACCCCAAAATTAGCGGTAGGAATACTCTAAAACGCTTTTTACTTTGGAACAGCCGGCTTTGTTGGGTCCTGTGGTGTCGCTGGCGCAGCAGCTGGAGCAACCACCGGAGCAACAGTCCCTGACAGAACGCCTGGGCTGACTTCTTTCTTATTACCAATCCAGGTAATGCCTAGAGTGCAAATAAAGAAGACGGCTGCAAAAATAGCAGTTGCGTGAGACAGGAAATTGGCAGAACCACTAGCACCAAAAAGACTGCCAGACGAACCTGAGCCAAAAGCAGCCCCCATATCAGCACCCTTACCCTGCTGAAGCAATACCAACAGGATCACAGCCACAGCTGAAATTACCTGCAAAACGATCAATAAAGTCTTAAACCATTCCATGGCTTATCTCCAAATAAAAAATCTAGGCCTGACAAATGGCTAAAAAATCCTGGGGATTCAAAGAAGCACCCCCAATCAATCCACCATCAATATCCGGCATTGCAAACAGTTCAACGGCATTATCAGGCTTGACACTGCCGCCATACAAAATCCCCACATGGGAAGCTACATCTTCGTTAAATTCAGCCAGCTGAAGGCGAATAGCGCGATGCATATCTTGAGCAACATGGGCGCTAGCGACTTTACCTGTGCCAATAGCCCAAACAGGCTCGTACGCGATCAAGCAATCCGCCAAGCGGTCCTGCAAAACGGCGACCTGCCTTGAAATCTGAGCTCTGACTACCTCAACCTCACGACCAGAATTACGCTCATCAGCTGACTCGCCAACACAAATAACCGGAGTCATCCCGCTATCCAGAACCTGAAGCGCTTTTTCTGCAACCTGCTCATCCGCTTCTTGGTGATATTGGCGACGCTCAGAGTGACCCACGATAACGTAGGTGCAACCCAACTCTTTGAGCATAGAAGCAGCAACCTCGCCGGTATAAGCCCCAGCAGCAAAAGCTGATGCATCTTGCGCACCCAAAGTGAGAAAAGCCAAAGAACAATCTCGAATCAGTTCGCCGCACTGCGCCAAATAGGGCGCTGGAACACAGACAGCATATCTACGACCAGCAGGCATTCCCTGCTCCATGCCACGGCAAACGGTCTTCACCCAGTCCGCATTAAATGCAAGACTGCCGTTCATTTTCCAGTTGCCAATAACAGTGAGAGGACGCATAACTATTGAGATTGCCTAATGCTTAAACAGTTAAAACAATCTTGCCTACATGCTCAGAAGATTCCATCAAGCGATGGGCATCCGCAGCCTGGTCCAAAGAAAACGTCTTGTAAATCACCGGCTTTAATTTGCCAGTATCAAGCAATGGCCAGATATGCGCATGCAGCTGTTGCGTAATTTGCTTCTTAAATGACACGGGGCGTGGACGTAAAGTCGAGCCTGTAATAGTCAAGCGACGACGCAAAATTTGATTGGTACTAACTTCCGCTTTTGATCCGCCTTGGATAGCAATAATCACAATGCGACCATCATCAGCCAGGCAATCAATTTCTTTTTGAACATAAGCGCCTGTGACCATATCAAGAATGACATTAACACCCTTGCCATCAGTAGCCTTCTTCACCTCTTCCACAAAGTCTTGTGTCTTGTAGTTGATAGCCAAGTCAGCGCCCAATGCCATACAAGCAGCGCACTTCTCATCAGTGCCGGCAGTCACAAATACTTTGTGACCCAAAGCCTTAGCAATCAAAATGGCGGTAACGCCAATGCCACTTGAGCCGCCCTGCACCAACAAAGTTTCGCCTTCAGACAATTGACCGCGCATGAAGACATTGCTCCACACGGTGTAAAAAGTTTCAGGCAATGCAGCGGCTTCTTGATCAGTGAATCCCTTGGGGTAAGGCAAGCACTGGGCAATCGGCGCAGTACACAATTCCGCGTAACCACCACCCTGCACCAATGCACAAACCTTATCGCCAATCTTCAAGCCAAACATATTGTCAGCATGAGCTAAATCACCGCCCACGATTTCACCAGCAACTTCAAGACCGGGGATATCAGATGCACCAGCAGGAACGGGGTAATGGCCTTTACGCTGTAAAACGTCTGGGCGATTAATCCCAGCGGCAATTACCTTGATCAAAACTTCGCCCGTTCCAGCGACAGGAGCCACTGGATCAGGACGAGTGGCAACCACCAGCATTTCTGGGGCACCAAATTCTTTGATTTCCATTACGCGCATATGAACTCCCGCTCGCTCAATTGACTTAAGCAGTTTCGCCAGATGCAGGAGCCGCTTCAGCAGTCGCCTCAGCAGCACCGGCTAGAGGAGCAATCGTGCCGCCCTCATCCGCCATTGCAGCCTTAAGAGATAAACGCAAACGACCACGCTCATCAGCAGCTAACAATTTCACGCGAACTACCTGGCCTTCGGCCAAATAATCTTTCACTTCTTTGACACGCTCATTAGAGATTTCAGAGATATGTAAGAGTCCGTCTTTACCTGGAAGAATATTTACCAAAGCACCGAACTCGAGCAACTTCACAACTGGGCCTTCGTAGATCTTGCCTACTTCAGCTTCAGCAGTAATGCCTTCGATGCGCGCTTTTGCTTCAGCCATACCCTCAGCAGAAGTAGAAGCAATCGTTACAGTACCGTCATCTTTGATATCGATGCTGCAACCAGTTTCTTTGGTCAAGGCTTGAATAGTTGCGCCGCCCTTACCGATCACTTCACGAATCTTGTCTGGATGAATCTTGAAAGAAACCATGCGTGGAGCATGAGCAGATAACTCAGTGCGAACTGAACCCATCGCTTCTTGCATCTTGCTCAAAATGTGCAAGCGACCTTCTTTAGCTTGAGCCAAAGCAACTTGCATAATTTCTTTAGTAATACCTTGAACTTTGATATCCATCTGCAAAGCAGTAATACCGTTAGCGGTACCCGCCACCTTGAAGTCCATATCGCCCAAGTGATCTTCATCACCCAAGATATCGGTCAACACGGCGAAACGGTTGCCATCCAAAATCAAGCCCATTGCTACACCAGCAACGTGCGCTTTCACTGGAACACCAGCGTCCATCATTGCTAAACAGCCGCCGCAAACAGAAGCCATGGATGAAGAACCATTGGACTCGGTGATTTCTGAAACCACACGAATGCTGTATGCAAAATCTTCTGCACTTGGCAATACTGGAATCAAAGCGCGCTTAGCCAAACGGCCGTGGCCAATCTCACGACGCTTAGGGCTACCTACGCGACCTGTTTCGCCAGTAGCGAACGGAGGCATGTTGTAGTGGAACATGAAGCGATCACGGTACTCACCTTCGAGCGCGTCAATGATCTGCTCGTCACGCGCTGTACCTAAGGTAGCAACTACGAGAGCTTGTGTTTCACCACGAGTAAACAATGCTGAACCGTGTGTACGTGGCAATACTCCATTACGAATTTCAATTGGACGAACAGTGCGTGTATCGCGACCATCAATACGCGGCTCACCATTCAAAATCTGGCTACGCACAATCTTGGCTTCGATTTCAAACATGATGTCGCTCACAGCAACCGCATCAACATCACCCTCTTCAGCCAACTTAGCCAATACTTCTTTGGAGATCTCTTTGAGCTTGTCTGAACGCGCGCCTTTTTGACGAATCTGATATGCCTCACGCAGTGGGCCTTCAGCCAATGCAGTAACTTTGGCAATGAATGGCTCATCTTTAGGAGCGGCAGTCCAATCCCACTCCGGCTTACCAGCCTCAGCTACCAATTCATTGATTGCATTGATGGCAGTTTGCATTTGGTCATGGCCATATACAACCGCGCCCAACATCACTTCTTCAGATAATTGATTGGCCTCAGATTCAACCATCAATACCGCAGCTTGCGTACCAGCAACAATCAAATCCATCTCGCTAGTAGCTTGCTCAGTACGAGTTGGGTTCAACAAGTATTGACCGTTAGCGTAACCAACACGCGCCGCGCCAACTGGACCAGCAAATGGAATGCCTGAAACAGCCAATGCCGCAGAGGCAGCGATTAAAGCAGGAATATCAGAAGGAACATCTGGGTTGATAGACAACACATGAACCACTACCTGAACTTCGTTCAAGAAACCTTCTGGGAACAATGGACGCAATGGGCGATCGATCAAACGGGAGATCAATGTCTCACCTTCAGATGGACGGCCTTCGCGACGGAAGAAACCACCAGGAATTTTTCCTGCAGCGTAAGTTTTTTCTAAGTAATCAACTGTCAATGGAAAAAATGATTGGCCAGGCTTTGCTGATTTAGAAGCAACTACTGTACCCATTACTACTGTGTCATCGACGTTGACGATGACGGCACCACCAGCTTGACGAGCGATCTCGCCTGTTTCCATAGTTACCTGATGATTGCCCCATTGAAACGTTTTTACTGCTTTTTTAAACATAGTCATTCTGATCTTCTCCAAATTGTTCACGTAAAACCCACATGGGTTGCACGCTTGTCGTGGGATAAAGCAGTGTCACGACAACACTGGAGCGTTTGAAGATCACAAGGGATGCCATTCCAGGGAGGCACTGGATTCATCAACCCAGAAACTCATTGGAATGACACGATCCCCTACTCAAATAATCTTGAAGCGCTCAAAAAACATGCCATCTACTTAAGACTGATTCTGTTAAGAAACAACCCTAAGAAAGATGGCATTGCATACCGATAAAGAATTACTTACGGAGACCTAATTTCTCGATCAATGCGCGATAGCGACCCAAATCCTTGCCCTTGAGGTAATCCAAGAGGCGGCGGCGGCGTGAAACCATCTTCAACAAACCACGACGGCTGTGATGATCTTTAGCGTTAGCTTTGAAATGGGGGGTTAATTCATTGATGCGGGCTGTTAGCAATGAAACTTGAACTTCAGGGCTACCCGTATCGTTTGCGCTGCGCGCGTTTTCTTTGACGATTTCCGCCGTTTTAATATCAGCAACTGCCATTTTCATACTCCTTACTTGCGAACACCTGAGCTTTCACCCAATCTGTGTCGTGCACTTATTAATCAAATAAAAACAAAAAAGCTTTAAAAATCAAAGCCCTCGAATTGTAGCAGAGACAGGTCAAAAATTGGGTTGCCCAGCCCAGAACTTGCTATTCTCTAGGGAGCCACTCAGTATCCAGAATAAAATTATTTAATAAAATCAATAAGTTATGAAAATTCATCACATTGCCCCCACCCTATTTGCCCTCGTTTTAGGCGTTTTTAGCCTACAAAGTACTGCTTTTGCTCAATTTTCGAACCCTTTTGGCCCACAAAAGACGCTTACTCAGCAACGCCAGGACATCCTCAAGAAGAATGATGAAATCCTCAAGCAACTGTATGTTGTCCAGCCCAAAGCCAAGGATCTCATTGAAAAGTCTGTTGGCTATGCCACTTTTAGTAACTTTGGGATGAAGATTTTGATTGCTGGCGGAGGCACGGGTAGCGGCGTTGTCATTCAAAAGGATGGTACTAAGCCCGTTTATATGAATATGGCAGAAGTCCAGGCTGGACTCGGTATGGGCATCAAGTCCTTCCAAAACATCTTCGTATTTCAGACAAAAGCTGCTTTAAATGACTTCGTAAACTCCGGGTGGACCTTTGGCGGCCAGGTCACTGCAGCAGCCAAGTATGAAAATAATGGGGATGCTTACCAAGACGCAGTGGCAGTTGCCCCTGGCGTATTAATGTATCAACTGACAGACTCAGGCCTTGCAGCAGAAATCACCGGCAAGGGCACCAAGTACTACAAAAATACCGACCTCAATAAGTAATGGGGTCACCTCAGATGACCCCAAGCAAACCTCAGGGAGTCATCTGCGCATTGAGCTTAACTTGGCTAGGGTCATGCAATTTATTCAATGCGGATAGATACGCTTTAGCTGAAGCGGCAATGATGTCTGGGTCTGTTCCCACCCCATTCACAATGCGTCCACCCTTAGACAATCGCACTGTCACCTCACCCTGAGACTGCGTGCCTGAGGTAATCGCATTTACGGAGTAAAGCAACTGCTCCGCCCCACTCTTCACGATTTCCTCAATCGCATTCAAGCTTGCATCAACCGGTCCATTACCCTCGGCCTCGGCACTTGCCTCTTTATCGCCTACGCGGAAAGTGACTTTAGATTTTGGACGCTCACCCGTTTCAGAGTGCTGACTTAAGGAGATAAATTTATAAAACTCACCGGCTTCAGCGGCCGCTGAATCAGACATGATGGCAATAATGTCTTCATCAAAAATTTCTGCCTTTTGATCAGCCAATGCCTTAAATCGCACAAAGGCTTCATTCAAATCCGCTTCAGCTTCGATGGCGATACCCAATTCCTGCAAGCGTTGCTTGAACGCATTGCGGCCAGATAACTTGCCCAATACGATCTTGTTAGCTGACCAGCCCACATCTTCTGCGCGCATGATTTCATAGGTATCGCGATTCTTCAAGATACCATCTTGATGAATGCCAGAGGTATGCGCAAAAGCATTTGCACCTACTACCGCTTTGTTTGGCTGAACAACAAAACCGGTAATTTGTGACACCAATTTAGAGGCTGGAACGATCTGGGTAGCATCGATGCCGCACACCATATCAAAGTAATCTTTGCGAGTACGCAAAGCCATCACAATCTCTTCCAGGGCGGTATTACCAGCGCGCTCACCCAAGCCATTAATAGTGCATTCGATTTGACGAGCGCCACCAATCTTTACGCCAGCCAATGAGTTGGCTACAGCCATGCCCAAGTCATTGTGACAATGGACTGACCAAACCGCCTTATCGGAATTTGGCACACGCGTCCGCAAAGTTTTAATGAACTCACCATACAATTCTGGTGTGGCATAGCCAACCGTATCAGGGATATTGATCGTTGAGGCACCTTCATTAATCACCGCCTCTACCACCCTGCACAAGAAATCCATTTCAGAGCGGTAGCCATCCTCCGCAGAGAACTCAATATCTTCAGCCAAGTTTCTGGCAAAACGAATGGAGCGCTTCGCTTGCTCTAAAACCTCTTCAGGAGACATGCGCAACTTCACTGCCATATGCAATGGGCTAGTTGCCAAAAACGCATGAATCCGTTTTGCATTCGCAGCCTTCAAAGCATCAGCAGCGCGAGTAATGTCTTTATCGTTAGCGCGAGCGAGCGAGCAAACGATAGAGTCTTTCACTGCCGCAGCCACAGCAGAAATCGCCTGAAAGTCTCCCTCAGAGCTAGCAGCAAATCCAGCCTCGATCACATCAACCTTGAGACGCTCTAACTGACGAGCAATACGAACCTTCTCGTCCTTAGTCATAGAAGCGCCAGGCGATTGCTCGCCATCACGCAAGGTGGTGTCAAAAATGATTACTTTGTCGCTCATCACTACTCTCCGATTCAATATTGCTTAATTATGTTTGCTACTTATCTATATTTACTAATGACCCATCTCTAAAAACAAAAACCCCAGCAATGTGCTGGGGCTGGTATGGACGGCTAATGAACTACTGTAATCTCATTAACTCAGGCCTTACCTGCCCCAAGCTTTAGGCTTAGTGCGAGTAGAAGAAGGCTGGATAAAAGTGAGAAATTCATCAACATGGATTAAATATAACCTAAAAATACCGTTTTAGCTAAAACGGCGCCCGCTCAGACGCTCCCAAGCCCAGATCACATACCCTGAAATTGAGTAAATGACGAATAAACCAAATAATGTTAAGGGTGGATTAGAGGAAATCAATACAAAGGTCAAAATCATCAAGACCATGACACCAAAAGGTACGCGGTAACGAACATCCAAAGCCTTACCGCTATAAAAACGAGCATTAGAGACCATGGTTAATCCTGCATATACCGCCAGAAAGAAGGTAATCCAAGGAATAGCGCTATCGCGCACTGGAATCTTATTGTCGTCAGCTAGCCAAATAAAACCAGCCATCAAGGACCCAGCTGCCGGGCTTGGTAAACCCTGGAAGAACTTCTTATCCACAACGCCAGTATTTACATTAAAGCGCGCCAAACGCAAAGCAGCTCCAGCGCAATAGGTAAATGCAGCCAGCCAGCCCCACTTACCCAAATCCTTCAAAGCCCACTCGTAGGCAACTAAAGCCGGAGCAACGCCAAAGGACACCATATCAGCCAAGGAGTCATACTGCTCACCAAAGGCGCTTTGTGTATTAGTCATCCGTGCAACGCGACCATCCATTCCATCTAATACCAAGGATGCGAAGATGGCGATAGCAGCCATCTCAAATTGGTGGTTCATCGCATTCACGATGGCGAAAAAGCCACAGAATAAAGCTGCGGTAGTAAACGCATTTGGCAGAAGATAAATGCCCTTGCTGCGTTGACGCGGCTTGTCAGCATGCAACTCTTCAACTTCAAAATCGATGCCGTCACCCAAATCTTCCGCCCACTGATCTTGAGGACGCTCAGTGCGCTTATGAGCCAGACGACTGCGATCTATACGGCCACGACGGCGAAATGTAGTCAAAAAATATCCCAGTAAAAGAGACCTAGATTAATCTAAGCCGGGTACACGAGCTAATGCGGTATTGGTAGCAAATACTTTATCGCCAACACTCACCAAAGGCTCCGCAGTTAAAGGCAAATATACATCTACGCGCGAACCAAATCGAATAAAGCCATAGCGCTCGCCTGCCTTCAGCCTATCACCTACATGGATATAGCAAAGAATACGACGGGCAATCAAACCGGCTACTTGAACCAGGGTCACGATCTGACCGTTTGCATCAATCACAACGGCATTACGCTCGTTCTCTGTGGATGCTTTATCCAAATCGGCATTGACGAACTTGCCAGGAAAATACTGAATCTCTTTAACCAAGCCATTTACTGCACTTCGGTTGGAATGAACATTAAATACGTTCATAAAAACACTAATCTTTAAAGCTTCACGACCCGCATACGGATCATGCGCCTTTTCCACAACGACGATACGTCCATCCGCTGGAGATAGCACTAAATCACGACCAAGCGCGGCAATGCGCTGGGGATCGCGAAAGAACTGCAGAACAAAGATAAAGATGATCCACAAAGGCCATGACCATGCAATGCCGCCAAGATAGTGGATTAGCAAAGTCACAGACCCCACTAGCGCCAAATACGGCCAACCTTCTTTCGCAATAATGGGGTGTGGATACATCATCTTTGTTCTGAGCCTTTTAATGAAAACAACTAGTTTCTAACTGAGTGATTGCTTAGTTCTTGGTTTGGTCAACCAACTTGTTCTTCGCAATCCAAGGCATCATGGCGCGCAACTTAGCACCAACCACCTCAATGTCATGCTCAGCATTCAAGCGACGACGTGAAATCAAAGTAGGCGCACCTGCTTTGTTTTCCAAGATGAAGCTCTTAGCGTACTCACCAGTCTGAATATCTTTCAAGCACTGACGCATTGCGTTTTTAGTATCTTCAGTCACAACACGTGGACCAGTCACATACTCACCGTACTCCGCGTTATTAGAGATTGAGTAGTTCATGTTCGCGATGCCGCCTTCGTAGATCAAGTCAACGATCAGCTTGAGCTCATGCAAGCACTCGAAGTAAGCCATCTCAGGAGCGTAACCAGCTTCAACCAGAGTTTCAAAGCCAGCTTTGATCAATTCCACTGCGCCACCGCAAAGCACAGCCTGCTCACCGAACAAGTCAGTTTCAGTTTCTTCGCGGAAGTTTGTTTCGATAATCCCAGCGCGACCGCCACCGTTAGCTGTTGCATATGACAAAGCAACATCACGTGCAGCGCCAGATTTATCTTGATACACAGCGATCAAATGCGGAACACCGCCACCTTGAGCGTATGTACCACGAACAGTGTGGCCAGGCGCTTTAGGAGCAATCATGATCACATCCAAATCAGCGCGTGGCTGAACTTGACCGTAGTGAACGTTAAAGCCATGAGCGAAAGCAAGCGCAGCGCCCTGCTTGATGTTGCCATGCACTTCTTTGTTGTATACATCAGCGATTTGCTCATCAGGCAAGAGCATCATGACGACGTCAGCATCTTTAACTGCTTCAGCAACTTCTTTCACTGTCAAACCAGCATTTGCCGCTTTGCTCCAAGAAGCACCATCTTTACGCAAACCAACAGTAACGTTAACGCCAGAATCCTTGAGGTTCAATGCGTGCGCGTGGCCTTGTGAACCGTAACCAATGATGGTTACTTTTTTGCCTTTAATAAGGGACAAATCCGCGTCTTTATCGTAAAAAACTTTCATGCTCTTTCCTTGTGTTGAGAATGTAATTAATGCAGTAATCAGTTAAAAAAATTAAACCTTCAAAATACGCTCGCCGCGCCCGATACCAGAACCACCCGAGCGGACGGTTTCTAAAATCGATGCACGATCAATCGAATCAATAAAGGCGTCTAATTTGGCACCATCACCAGTTAATTCAATGGTGTAACTCTTATCGGTCACATCGATGATGCGGCCACGGAAGATATCCGTTGTTCTTTTTAGCTCTTCACGCTCTTTCCCTACCGCGCGCACCTTAATCATCATGAGCTCACGCTCAATATGAGGACCTTCGCTCAAATCGAAAACTTTCACTACTTCAACCAAGCGATTTAAGTGCTTTGTGATTTGCTCAATCACATCATCGGAACCAAAGGTAACGATCGTCATGCGAGAGAGAGATGGATCTTCAGTAGGAGCAACGCTTAAGGTATCAATGTTGTAACCGCGAGCGGAAAATAAACCTACCACTCGTGACAATGCACCTGGCTCGTTCTCTATCAGTACAGAAATAATATGTCGCATTAGAGGTCCTCGCTACCCAAAAGCATTTCAGTAATACCCTTACCTGCTTGAACCATTGGCCAAACGTTTTCCTCTGGGTCTGTCTGGAAATCCATAAACACGGTACGATCCTTCAAGCGAATTGCCTCTTTAAGAGCGCCCTCAACATCAGACTTCTTCTCAATGCGCATGCCAACGTGACCATACGCCTCAGCCAACTTCACGAAGTCTGGCAATGAGTCCATGTATGAGCTGGAATAACGCTTGTTATAAGTGAGCTCTTGCCATTGACGAACCATACCGAGGTAGCGGTTATTCAATGAAACAATCTTCACTGGAGTGTCGTACTGCTTGCAAGTAGACAACTCCTGAATACACATCTGAATAGAGCCTTCACCAGTGATAGTGAACACATCTTTTTCAGGGAATGCTTTCTTGATACCCATGGCATAAGGCAAGCCTACGCCCATGGTTCCCAAGCCACCAGAGTTAATCCAGCGACGTGGTTTATCAAACTTGTAGAACTGTGCTGCCCACATTTGATGCTGACCTACGTCAGAGCAAATAAACGCATCACCGCCAGTGAGCTCCCATAACTTTTGAACTACATACTGTGGCTTGACGATCTGAGATGCTTCGTCGTATTTCAAGCAATCTTTCTTGCGCCACTCGTTAATCTGCTCCCACCATGCCGCTAACTTAGCATCATTCTTAGGTGGGCCAGCTGCTTTGAGCTGAGCAGTCATCTCTTGCAAAACTTCTTTGAGATTGCCAACAATAGGAACATCCACTTTCACCCGTTTAGAAATAACGGATGGGTCGATATCGATATGAATGATCTTGCGCGGGTGACTTGCAAAGTGTGCAGTATTACCAATCACGCGGTCATCAAAACGCGCACCAATCGCAATCAACACATCACTGTGTTGCATCGCCATATTGGCCTCATAGGTGCCGTGCATACCCAACATACCCAAGAACTGAGGGCTAGTGCCTGGGAAGCCACCTAAGCCCATCAAGGTATTGGTTACTGGATAGCCCAATAAATCCGCAAACTCTTTTAACTCAGGCGCAGCATCGGCCAGAATCACACCGCCACCGGTATAAATGTATGGGCGCTCCGCTTCTTGCAATAAAGAAACCGCTTTACGAATTTGTCCGCTATGCCCTTTAACAACCGGGTTATAGGAGCGCATCTCCAAAGTCTCTGGATATACAAAGGGCGCTTTTGCTGCTGAGACATCCTTCGGGATATCAATCAACACTGGACCCGGACGACCTGTCTGCGCAATGTGGAAGGCCTTCTTGATTACCAAAGGCAGATCCCTCACATCCTTTACCAAGAAGTTGTGCTTTACCACTGGGCGAGTAATACCAACAGTATCCGCCTCTTGGAAAGCATCCTCACCAATCGCATAAGTTGGAACGTTACCGCTGATGATCACCATAGGGATCGAGTCGGTATATGCAGTAGCAATTCCGGTAACGGCATTGGTTACACCAGGGCCAGAGGTAACTAGGGCTACGCCAACCTTGCCGGTGGCGCGCGCATAACCATCGGCCGCATGAACTGCTGCTTGCTCATGGCGAACCAGAATATGTTCAAACTTGTCCTGCTTAAAAATTTCATCGTAGATAAAGAGAACTGACCCGCCTGGATAACCCCAAACGAACTCAACCCCTTCGTTGTGCAATCCATTCACCAGCATCTCGGCACCAATCATCTCTGGCGCGGCTGCTACGGAATTTGGATTTGCTATGTCTTTATTAGCTTTGGTGGCTAAAAATTCGGCGCTGCTTGTATTCATTTTCTTTCGTCCTTTGCAATTTTCGGCAAAAAATTGTTTGGTCTGTTCTGTCTCCTGCTTGTGGCCTGAGTTCGAACGGCGCTGCTACCGGAAAAAACCACTTCTTGAATGAGATTCTAGGTAGTAAGCCCTATATTCTATAGCAATCCCCTAAAATGGACGAATTCCATCTGATTCAGGTCTAATCCACTGAATGGCTTCATCCCAAGAACTTTCTGACTTTTTGAGCAGCGTCGAGCAGCGTGCCTTTAAGCAAGCGGTCTACGCTGTACGAGATGATGATGCCGCCCTAGACATTGTTCAGGATGCCATGATTAAGCTGGCGGAGAAGTATGGGGATCGCCCTGCCGCAGAATTACCTTTGGTTTTTACTCGAATCCTTCAAAACCGCATTCATGACTGGTTTAGACGGCAAAAAGTTCGAAATACCTGGGTCACTCTTTTCTCCAACATGGGGAAGAAGTCCGATGAAAGTGATGATTTTGACCCTCTGGAGGCACTTTCTGCCCCGGATGACAGTGAAGCCCACCAAGATGGGGAGCAAAAGCTAGAGCGGAGTCAGCTTTTACAGGCCCTAGAGTCAGAAATATCAAAATTGCCTGTCCGTCAACGAGAAGCCTTCCTGATGCGTTATTGGGATGAGCTGAGCATTACTGAAACGGCCCTTGCCATGAGTTGTAGCGAGGGTAGCGTCAAAACCCACTGCTCAAGAGCCACTCAGGCTCTAGCTAAAGCATTGAAATTAAAAGGAATTACGCTGTGAATCGCACCAAAGAAGATCTTTTAAACCCTACAGAAGTCGACCAATTCGGTCTGGCTGCTGCCACCCTGCTCCGCCATGGATCCCAATCCCTGCCAGCAGGCATCAAAGATCGTCTATATGCGGCGCGTTTGAAGGCGCTTTCAGTTAAAAAGCCTGAAAAAGTACGCATTCAGCAGCATGTATTCGCCAATTCCACTGGAAACTGGTCTTCTGGATCACGTTCATTTTGGGACAGCATCAGTTGGATTGCGCCATTAGCGGTTCTTGTTTTTGGCTTAATTGGCATCGCTCAATGGCAAGAAGACTCTCGTATCAACGATATTGCCGAAGTGGATGCAGCGCTTCTAACAGACGATGTTCCGCCTGATGCTTACGCTGACAGCGGTTTTATGGGCTTCCTTAAAAATGGCCCTCTAGCCGACTCCGAACAAGATGGCATCACGTCCAGTAAATCACCAAACTAATTCCAAGCCTTAGTGCATGCCAAAAAACTATAGATCGTTACCCACAAAACTCCTCATTAGTGCAACGCTAATGATGTCGGTGGGCGCATTTGCTCAGGCACCGGCAGGCGGCCATAGCAAAGCAACCGGCATTCCCGAGAAAAAGCTGGACGGCACATGGGAAGGTTTAAAGCCAGAGCAACAACGCATCCTAGCCCCGCTTGAAAGCGACTGGGATTACATGCTTCCAGAAAGTCGCAAGAAATGGATTCAGGTTGCCAACCTCTATCCAAAAATGAGTGCGGCAGATCAACAACGTCTTCAGTCACGCATGACGAGTTGGTCAAACCTTTCTCAAAAAGATCGCCGTATTGCTCGTGAAAATTACTTAACTAGTTTGAACTTCCCTGCTGAGAAAAAAGCAGAAGCCTGGAGCGCTTATCAAAAATTAAGTGATGAGCAAAAAAAGAAATTGGCTCAAGCTGAAGTGAACAAGAAAAAACCGACGGCTGCTAATGCACCTACACTGCAACAGCATCCAATCACTCAGAAATCAAATTTGGCACCCACCCTGCCAGCACCTAGCGCACCTGCGCAAGATGCTCCACCTCCTAGCGCTAACGAAGCTAGTTCGAGCAATCCATAACCCTCAATGACGCCTGCTGAATTAAACGCATTACCGGCACCGCAATTTTGGCGACGTGTATCGTGTGCGCTCTACGAACAACTAGTGCTACTGGGTGTAATTGCCTTCACCTTCTTAGTTCCTAACTTGGGTCTGGGTATTTTGTTTGGTGTCTCACTACCTAGCTGGCTCACTTTTCTCTATCTCTATACCGTCTTAGGCATTTATTTTGTTTGGTATTGGACCAAATCCGGTCAAACACTGGCGATGCAAACTTGGCGTGTGCGCATGATCGGCCCCGGAGGCTATCACTTAACGCGTCGCCAAGCAGTTTGGCGCTATGTATTCGGATCTCTATGGCTAGTGCCCTGCGTGTTTCTGCAATGGCTTCTTGAATTACAGAGATGGCAAATCATTGAAATGCTTTTTACAGTTACATTATTTCTTTGGCCACTAACCATCTATTTAGACCGAGTAAATCCCCTGCTGCGTCAAAGCTTGCCAGATCGATTTGGCGGCACTCGCCTAGTTGAGCTACCAAAAAACCTGGTTACGCTGTCGTAAGACTAAAAGAGGCCTGTGAGCGTCAGATCTCGCGCAGGCACTCCATCGCAGTCGCTGTTTGGATTCTTCTCTGAAATCGATAACCTGCCAAGAGACAGGCGCCCACTCCAAAAATAATGCCCATTACTAGAGATTGCGCAAACGCATGAAACTCAATCTCGAGCACAAAACGGCCTAAGGCCCAAGCAGCTATACCGGCGGCAAGTCCAGCGAGGGTGCCCGCTAATATTCCAATAATTAAAAGCTCGGTCATGGCAATCTTCCCAAGAAGATTGCGAGACGCACCCACTGCCTTCAATAAGGCCGCACTTCTAAAGCGCTCATCCTGGGTAGCCGCAATTGCCGCAAGCAATACCAACACCGCGGCAGCAATCGTAAATGCGAATAACAATCCTAATACTGAAGACAGGCGATCCAATACATCCTGTATTTGACGCAGAGATGTCGCCACATCCACGATGGTCAGATTGGGATAAGCTTGCGTCAACTGAAAATCTATACCGTCAATAGCAGGACTTTGATAGTAAGACGTGATCCAAGATTGGGGCATGCCACTCAGCTGGGCTGGAGACATAATGACAAAGAAATTGACCTTCATGGAGCCCCAATCCAACTTGCGCAATGAAGTTACGGGCGCAGTAACTTTCTCACCGGCAAGCTCGAAGCCCATTTGATCTCCCAGCTTGATATGCAAGGTCTTGGCAATTCCAGCTTCTAAAGAAATTTGAGGGGCGTCACCCTCAATCCACTTTCCAGCGGTAATGCGATTGCCATCAGGTAGTTGATCGGTGTATGAAAGATTAAATTCACGATCTACTAAGCGCCGAGCGTTTTCTTCTGAATAATCACTGGAATGAATTTCCTTACCATTCACTTCAATGAGTCGCGCTCGAACCATAGGATAAAAATGAGGCTGACTCAAACCTGCACTTTCTAAAACTTGAGCAATCCCTGGCTTTTGATCTTCTTGAATATTAATCATGAATCGATTGGGAGCATCGACTGGAATATTGCCGCGCCAAGTCGCCAATAGATCTTGGCGTAGAAGCAAAATCATGAGTAAAGCCATTAAAGCGATACCCAAGGCAGTAATTTGCATGACCGCAAAACCAGCGCGCCGGGCTTGGGTGCCTAAGGCAAATCTCAGAGCAAAACTATTTGAACCCCAACGAGACAGCACAAACTGTAATGCGCGCAGAGCCAACCAAGCGATGAGTGCAAATAGCGCGACGGCTAGACTAAAACTCAGTCCGACCCAAAAGGCAAGCTTCCAATCTTGTGCGGCAACCGCAATCAAGGTGAGGCAAGTCAGCAAGCCTAATAACGCCACCCAAATCGACCGGATACTAACAACCCCAAGCTCTTTTCGAACAAGGCGTATCGGGGCAATCGTTACCAAACTGAATAATGGAGGCCCAGCAAATCCGATCAGTAAAAATAGGGAAAATAAAATACTCCACGCAAGAGGCCAGAGAGAAATGGATGGAAGATTGGCCAAAACAAAATTGCCCAATAGAGCTATTAGCACTTCTTGAACTGCAAAACCGATAGTTGCGCCAATCACTGACGCTAGCAGCGTTAAGCCCATCAGAATTTTGAGCTGCCCCAGAAGAATGGTGTTTTGAGTTGCACCAAGACATTTCATGACAGCGCAAACATCAGCTTGCTTGAGTACATAACGACGAGCCGATAAGGCAATAGCAACTGCGGCGACCATGGCCGTGAGTAAAGCGACTAAAGATAAAAAGCGCTCAGCCCTTTCTAAAGTTTTACGCATCATCGGCTGCGCATTCTCCAGCGTCTCAATCCGAACGCCACGAATCCCTTCTCTTGCAATCCATTGGGACGCCCATGCGTCATAGGCGGCAATCGCAGTATCGGGGCCAGCCACGAGCAGACGATAAGTCACTCGGCTGCCCAGACCGATCAGCCCAGTTGAAGGCAGATCTTCTAAAGACATCATGACGCGTGGCGCAAAATTCATGAAGCCCGCGCCACGATCTAATTCGCGCTCGAGAATACCCGCAATGGCAAATGATCGATCGCCTAAAGCCATCCGATCTCCCACCTTAGCATTGAGACTTGCCAGCATCGCTGGATCAACCCAAACGGAGCCTGTAGGCGGAACGGTGTCGGACGATGTGGCAGCAAGCTCAAGTCGGCCGCGCAGAGGATAAGTGGGGCTCACCGCCTTTAGAGAAGCAAGTTTGCTCTGAGAGCCCACAGTGGCCATGCTCGAGAACACAATGGTCTGAGCAATCTGAAGCTGACGCCCCTTAGCTTCTTGAATAAACCGCTCAGGAATTGGCTGATCACCAACCAAGAGTAAATCCGCGGCAAGCAACTGACGCGCATCAAACTGAAATGCGCGCTGCATACGATCAGCTAAAAAGCTAACGCTAGATAGCGCCACCACTGAGAGTGTTAGCGCAACAAAGAGCCACACTAACTCACTAGATCTGAAATCCCGCCTAAGACCCTGTAAAAAACGAATCAGCACTGCGCTTAGATTGCCTGAATCTGACCGCCATCAACGCGTATGACTGATCCAGTAATGAAAGATGCATTTTGACTGGCCAAGAATGTCGCTGTATCGCCATACTCCTGAGGATCTCCATAGCGCCCCATCGGAATTTGTTTCAGGCTAGCTTGAACCACAGAGTCATAGCTCACATTCTCACGCTGGGCACGTGCTTCATCTAGCTGACGCAAACGATCAGTGGCAACTCGTCCCGGCATGATGATATTGACCGTAACCCCATCGGCAGCCACTTCAGCAGACAATGTCTTAGACCAGGCAAGCAAGGCCGCTCGCAAGGTATTGGAAATAGCGAGATTTTTAATTGGGGCAATAGCACCCGATGTCGTGCTGGTGATAATGCGACCCCATTTACGCTGACGCATACCTGGAAGAACACGATCCGTAATACTGATCAGAGACAAAACCATATCGTTGAAACTCTTCTGCCACAGCGCTGGATCTTGGCCTACAGCTAAAGTTGGAGGAGGACCACCAGTATTGTTAATCAAGATGTCCACAGGGCCCAATTCTTTTTCCACCCTGCTAACCAAGCCATCGATGACCGATGCATCAGACAGATCCCAAGACAAAGCTAATGCTGTGCCGCCCGCAGCCTCAATCAGCTCAACAGATTTTTTCAGGCCTTCAGGATTGCGTCCGGTAACTGCGACCTTAACACCCTCTCGCGCCAAAGAAACTGCCATTGCCTGCCCTAATCCACGGCTTGACGCCAACACTAAGGCAACTTTGCCCTTAAGTCCTAAATCCATATCTTCTCCACCTACTTGTATTAATGAAATGCCTAAATAATTATTGTCCCAAAGGTTTGGGTAAATTGCCGGCGTACTGATAAAGCTGCGCCTCATACTCTTTAAGAATTTGCGCCAAAGCCTCTTGCTGACCGGTCACTAAAGCACCTGGAGTGTTGTCCTTCAGGGCAATACGCTTGCTATAGCGGTTAGCCCCAATCACAGGGTTGGTTTTTGCGGCGGTAGTCGCTGTTAAAAAGAACTCGACAGTCACCACAGCCTCAGGGCGAACGCGGTAATCGCCATAAAACTCCTCAACAGATGCCTGCAAGGTGTAATAAGGGAAAAAACTATTGCTTTGCCCTACCGTCATGGCAAAGATTTGCGCATTGTTCATCCACTGACGGGTAGCACTAGCAATCATGTCGTTAGGCAACGCTGAATAGATGTTGTAAAAATCTTTTTCATAGCGCTGGTCACCCAAGCGATACACCAAAGACCTCCCATCAAATGGGGGCGATGTCGATACAGGGCCCATCTTGAGCCAAATATCAGTGCGAGGTTTATGTGCCTGCCCAGTTCGCTCGGGAGCTAGCATCCAACTCGCGGTCTCCAGCGCGGGACGCTTAGGTAGAGAACAGGCAGCTAATGCTGCCACAAACAATGTCAATGAGGCGAACTTTACTAAACGCACAACAGGCATTTGATGAGTCTTCATTTTTGCGCTCCATTCATCGGAGGAGTAATACGAGGCGGAGGTTCACCCCAAATCAAGGTTGAAGGAGATTGACTTGCGATGCGCGTGAACTCATTAAGTTGTTCGCTTGCCTGGCGTAAATTTTCCATGGTCGCCGTCGTATCACCCTGCACGCTACTGACGGTTTGGCGTAAAGACACCATAGTGGCAACCAACTCGCGCATGAGCACCTCCAGCTCACCTTTATCAGTCACCTTGGCAATGCGTGCCAACAATACATTCAGGTCCTTGACGGAGTTAGCCAGACCGGAGTTATCTTTACCGTCACCAGCCATCAAGATGTTCAGGTTTGATAAAAGAGCGTCAAACTTCTTCTGAGTGCCATCAACATCCAAGCTATTTAACGCGCCGATCAACTTCTGAATGCCCGACAGAATTTCATCAGCTTGATTTGGCATTGAGGGAACAACTGGATATTCAGGCTCCCATGAATATGGCAACGGGACATACTGAGTTGCGCTAGGATAAAAATCTAACTCCACATAATTAACACCTGTAATACCCATAGATTTGATGCGCGTACGAAGATTATCTTTTAGATAGGTTTGCAAATTACTCAACTGAAGGTTATCTCCAAAAATTTGCATTCTTACCACTACATATTCGCGTCTATCGGGCATAGGCACATCTCTTTCATAAAGGCCTCCCGAAAGGCTAATTGAGCTAACCTGACCAATTTTTACACCCCGGAAACGCACAGCAGCGCCGGCGTCCAAGCCGGTAATAGACTGCTTGATGTAGGTTTCAATCGTGAAGGACTTTTTAAAGAACTGTCCCGAACCAAAAATCAAAATCACCGTGATGAGAACGCCGATCGCGGCAAGAACAAAAACGCCAAGACGAAAATAATTGGGATTGGAGTTATTGCTCATGCTGCGTCCTTGCTCATAATGCGATTGAAGAATTGATGCACTCTAGGATCTTGACTGGTATCTCGTAATACTTTGGGGTCGCCCTCGGCGATGATGCCCTTAGCATCCTTATCTAACATAATGACCTTATCCGCAATGGAATAAATGCTAGCTAGCTCATGGGACACAATGACAAAGGTAAAACCCAAATTTTTAGAGAGGTCCAAAATGGTGCTGTCCAAATCCGCGGATGTGATGGGATCAAGGCCTGCTGATGGTTCATCTAAAAATAGAATCTTAGGATCTAATGCCATCGCTCGCGCGATTGCCGCACGTTTTTGCATGCCGCCGCTAATCTCACTGGGCATATAGGACTCATAAGGCAGCAGGCCAACCAAATCCAACTTACAGCGGGCCAATAAATTCATCTGCTCTTTAGTGAGCTGGGTGTACTCCTCCATAAATAGCGTCACGTTATCTATCAGATTCATCGAACCGAATAAGGCACCCTGTTGATACATCACCCCAAAGCTCGTCATAATTTTTTGACGCTCAGCCCCTGCAGCCGTAGTGATGTTTTGCCCCTCAATCAAGACATCACCCGATAAGGGCTGGTACAAGCCAAACAGATTTTTAAGGAGGCTAGATTTTCCGCAACCCGAACCACCCAAGATAACAAATATCTCACCATTCTTGACGGAAAAATTGAGATCTTGCAATAACACTTTGGAGCCGTAGCCCACCGTGAGATTTTGAACGTCGATAGCGAGATCGTTGCTAATAGCGCCCATCAGAAACCCGTTCTATAAGATATGTAGGCAAAGATACCGTCCACCAACACAATCATGACAATGCTACTCACGACTGCACGTGTAGCGGAAATACCAACCGCTGCCGCACCTGTACCTGTTTGCATTCCGCGCAAGCAGCCGACGGCGGAAATAACCACGCCAAATAAGGTGGCCTTTAATAAACCAGAGAGAATATCTTCCACATCTACAGCAGACAGCATGCCGTTATAGAAGTTAATAAAAGGAATCCCGTAAATTTGCATCGTCATCATGGAGGCAAAAATACTCACGATGTCTGCGTACAAAGTCAGAATGGGCATTACCAAAATCCCAGCAAGCACTCTTGGCACCACCAGAAACCGAATTGGACTTAAGCCACCCGTTACCAAGGCATCAACCTCGCTATTTACCGTCATTGTTCCAATCTCCGCAGCGAATGCGGCAGATGATCGGCCGGCCAGCAGAATTGCGGTGATCAAGGGGCCCATTTCGCGAACAATCCCTAGTGCGGCTAATGGCCCTACAAAAGAAACCGCGCCAAACTGCTCCATTCCGATGGCGGCCTGAAACGACAAAATAACGCCAATCAAAAATGCCACCAAACCAACAATAGGCAAGGCCGCTATACCAGCCTCTACAGCGGCATTCACAAAATCCCCCCAGCGCACTTGATTGATATGGCGTATGGACCACGCTAGGTCTGCCGAGAGGTGGCCAGCAAAAGTAATGAGACCGTTGGCATCATCTAACAGTGCTTGCGTACCTTTGCCCGTACTGACCACAAAATTGGTTTTTGGCTTAGGGCTTGGTGCGGGGAACAAATTATTGATTGGATCAAATTCTTTTAAGAGCGGCTGATACTTCGGATCTAAACCCTGAATATCAAACTGACCACCTGCTTTTTGCTGCGCCTCTTCAAGATCGATCAAGAAGGCAAATGCGGATCCATCAAGAGAGCTCACCTTGGATGCATCGAAAATGAGGGTTTGAGACTTGCCACCACCCTGCTGCAGCCAAGCGGTTTGCTTCTGACGAACATCGGTCCAAACACCCGCTAAAGAATAGACGTTAACGACGCCACTTAAAGAGACCTGAGCATGTGCCTGGTCAACCTGCGACCAAACCGCTACCGGCGCAAGAGAAGGCAATGAAACGGCATCTGAAGTGCTCATAAGCAAACTATACGGGATCCATATGAAACTGCGGTGAAACGCCTCAAAAAGAAAAAGGGCCCAGTTTTTCAACTAGGCCTTGTATGGGATGGTGCGGCTGGCAGGAATTGAACCCACGACCCCTTGGTTCGTAGGCATCACCACTGAACAGCGATTTACTCAAACAATACAAAGGCTTGCAGCATTATAAGTGCACGATAAAACTTACAAAAAATCGCTGTAACTCTTTGATACTTGGCAAAACTCAAAAAAGTATCGTGCAGTTTGTAGTGTGTTGCATCGACGGGTTGAAATCAAGACCCAAAGCAGACATTCAAAGAAAAATCACCCGAAGGTGGCGTTCCGACTGCTGTGGGGTACTTTTTATCGTACAAACCCCCGAATATCGTGCAAATCGAAATTTGCATGGGCCGGAGAGTCCCGTGTAATGGTGCAGCCGGCAGACATTCAACCACGACCCTTTGGTACGCAGAAAACAACTGACTCGCACCATTACTCAAATAGAACAAAGGCTTACGTCATAATAAGTGCACGATAAAACTCCTAAAAACTCGCCAAAACTGCCTCATAAGGGAAAACGGATCGTCTAACTCAGGCTAATTTTCAAATAGCGAACAATTGCCTCATCCAGACGACTTTCTATAGTCGATTCCGACAGGGTAATTAAATCCTCATACAACGCCTTAGAGATTGACTTAAATATCTCTACAACCTGTGGATCGAAATGGCTACCACTCGCCGCATCAATAAAAGCTAGCGATGTTTCGTAATCAAAAGGCTCTTTGTATGGCCTTTTAGAGGTTAAGGCATCAAACACATCGGCCACGGCAAAAATTCGAGCAGCCAACGGAATTGCTGCCCCCTTTAGCCCTCTTGGATAACCGCTACCGTCCCACCGCTCATGGTGTCCACTGATCACATCATATGCGTCATGTAGCCACCCTTTATCTTCAATAATGTTCTCACCCTGGTTTACATGGGATTTCATGATTTCAAATTCTGCGTCCGTTAATTTTCCGGGCTTTAGCAAAATGTTGTCGGAAATCGCAATCTTCCCAATATCGTGCAACAGCGCCCCTACGATCAAGGACTCCATGCTTTTGGGGGGAAACTTCATGGCCTCCGCAATATTAATTGCTAGTAATGTGACACGATTGTTGTGCGCTCCAGTTTCGCTATCTCGCCTTGCAATAGCCTCGCCCAATGATTTCATGACTAGAACATTTGATTGAAAGAGCTTCTCTGCCTTTCTCTCCCTCTCCTTATTTAGATCTAGCATGATTGGATACAGCGCTAACCCACAGATCAGCACAGCAAGCGTTACAAATAAAACGCTGCCATAAGAGAGATTGCGCATTTGCTCAACTCGCCACTCAGGAGCAATGTAAAGACCCTCGAAATACCCCAAAGGTTTGCTAGTTAAATCGTCGGGAGTCTCAAGATAGGGAACGAACACATTGATGGCAAGTCGCCCATCTTTGAGTTTATTCGTCGTATAAATTGGCTGGGTATATTGCTTAAAATGATCCACCCGAGTGAGTTGAGAAAGCTCATCAACAAAGTCATTATCAACTTCCGCAAGCTTGTGCCAGTCAGCATCATATAACTCGGCTGCATCGAAATTACCAAACTTGATAATGTTATTAAGCTGAGAAATAAGCTGCGAGTTGTCTTTTCTAAGACTCGCTACTGTCTTTGAATTTAGTGCCCATCTTAATGAATTTGAAGTTTCAGCTGCCTGCCTGGCAATTGCCCCCTCAAATGCAATTTGAGTAATCCAATATGTGGCGACACCAAATAATATCGCTAGGCCTAATGCTGACGCCATAATTCTGATTGCTGCTTGCTGTTTAAAAGAGCCCATGCTCTCAATCTAACAGAATTTGATGAATACCCTAAACCATATTTTAGATATTAGACCGATTTAAGCCATTGCTTTAAATGCTGTGAAGTCACAATGTAAATCTAAATAGATGATTTCGAGCTCAAATCGCCTCTGACCTGTCAACTGCCAAAGATCGTCTTCTCCTAGGTCGACATTGACAACGAAAAGCAACAAGACTTAGCCAAAGCCCTTCAACCTTTTTTCCGAGCTTTCGCTACTGCCTATTTGGATAAAGCCTGGATAACAACATCAATATTTGGGGAAAACCAATCACTCAATTGATAAAAATAATGCAATAGATTGCAAAAATCTTACCCTGGGGCCTTTTTCTATATAGGATTTCACCAAAATCTAGGCAAAAAAAACGCCACCCGAAGGTGGCGTTCCGACTGCTTTGGGGCACTTTATATCGTGCAAACCCCCGAATATCGTGCAAATCGAAATTTGCATGGACCGGAGAGTCCCGTGTAATGGTGCGGCTGGCAGGAATTGAACCCACGACCCCTTGGTTCGTAGCCAAGTACTCTATCCAGCTGAGCTACAGCCGCAACAGCCATAATTATGCCATGGAAGAGAAGAACTACATCACACCCGCTGGTCATGAACGTATTAAAAGTGAGCTTTTACAGCTCCTGAACCTTGACCGGCCTGAGGTTGTCAGGGTTGTGCACTGGGCTGCTTCGAACGGGGATCGCTCTGAAAATGGGGACTATATCTATGGAAAAAAGCGACTTCGGGAGATTGATCGCCGAATTCGCTTCCTAAATCAGCGCCTGGAATTTGCCGTAGTGGTCGATAATTTGGCCAGAAAATCGGGGGAAGCTGACGCTGAACAGGTGTTTTTTGGGGCTACCGTCACTTATGCCAATGTCGACGGAGCAAATTCCGGCAAAGAAACCACCATTACCATCGTAGGAGTCGATGAAGTCGACCTAGATAGGGGTTATGTCAGCTGGGTATCCCCTATCGCCAAGGCCCTCATTAAGGCTCGATTGGGTGATTGCGTCAAGATTCAAACGCCTACCGGCCCCACTGAAATAGAAATTCTAGACGTTCAATATCTGTAAATCGGAACTTAAGTCGTTCTGGTTCTTGTCACACGCATCACGTCATGGTTGGCCCGTAGGCTGCGCATCACCTTAGAAAGGTGCAGTCGGTCGAATACCTGGATCGTAAATCGTATGGTGACCGCATCCTCTTTGTAGCGATCATCCATGGAAACATTCATGATGTTGGAGTCGGCTGCAGTCACGCTGCTAGCAACTCTCGCCAAGACACCTTTACCTTGACGAGTATCGATGGCTAGGTCTACTTCAAACTCACGATTGACCTCTTTACCCCATTCGACCTCCACCCACTTGTCACTGTCTTTAGAAAGCCTCCTAAGAGCTACCGGGCAGTCATTGGTGTGAACTTGCAGTCCCTCGCCCTTACCAAGGTAGCCAATGATATTGTCGCCAGGAATGGGGTGGCAGCAACTCTGAAAGCTAATGGAGTTTCCTTCGCGACCATCCACTAGGATCGCCTGACGCTGATGATGGCTAGCAATCTCCTGTTGAGGGGAAACCCAATCCGCCGCGCCCAAGCGCATTTGCTCATCACCGCCTTCATCATCAATCAAAATCTTCAAGCGAATCGCCAACTCTTGAGCGGATCTACGGCCCAATGCAATATTGACGCAAGCTTCTTCGCGCGTTTTATCGCCAGTCCAATGCAACAGTTTTTCCCAGATCTCTGGTGACAACAATCCAGCATCAACACCCTGCTGGCGCAAGGCGCTAGCCAAGAGGCGTTCGCCCAACTGCAATGACTCTGCATAATGTTTCGTTTTCAAGGAGTGGCGAATCGAAGCACGAGCTTTACCGGTTCTCACGAAAGCCAACCAGCCAGGATTCGGTTGAGAGTTAGACGAGGTAACCACTTCGATAATGTCACCGTTCTTGAGTTCACTACGCAACGGGAGCTGCATGCCATTAATCTTGACGGCTACGCAGGTATTGCCCACATCACTATGAATGGAATAAGCAAAGTCTAATGCGGTAGCGCCCCGTGGCAAGGCTCTAATCTGCCCCTTCGGAGTGAAGACATAAACCGCATCAGGGAACAAATCAATCTTGACGTGCTCTAAGAATTCTTGAGAGTCACCGCTGCTATCTTGAATATCAATCAACGATTGCAACCATTGATGCGCGCGGCTTTGCACCTCACTCATATCAGGCGAACCGTCTTTATATGCCCAATGAGCGGCAACACCCGCCTCAGCAACTGCATGCATATCACTAGTACGAATCTGAAACTCCACCGGCACGCCTGAAGGCCCTAGCAAGGTGGTGTGTAAAGACTGGTAACCATTGAGCTTCGGGATAGCAATGTAGTCCTTGAATTTACCCGGCATTGGCTTGTATAGAGAATGCAAAATACCTAAAGCGCGATAACACTCATCAATAGAGTGAACAGTAACCCTAAAGGCATAAACATCGAGCACCTGAGAGAAACTCAAATGCTTGCTGCGCATTTTGTTGTAGATGCTAAAGAGTGTTTTTTCACGACCCTGCAGATCCACCTCGAGATTCGCTTTTGCAAAAGCCATACGAGTGTTCTGCAGAATCTTTTCGACCATCTCCTTGCGATTGCCGCGCGCCCTCTTCACAGCCCCTTCAATCACCCTAAAGCGCATTGGCATGGAGAAGCGGAAACTTAAATCTTGTAAATCGCGGTAAATAATATTGAGGCCAAGGCGGTGTGCAATCGGCGCATAGATCTCAATGGTTTCAGCGGCAACCCGACGACGCTTTTCCATGGGAACAGCGTCCAGGGTGCGCATGTTATGTGTGCGGTCCGCCAGCTTAACCAGAATGACGCGGACATCGCGCGCCATCGCCATAAACATTTTTCGAAAGCTCTCCGCTTGCGCTTCAGCATGACTCTGAAACTCCAGCTTATCGAGCTTGGTTAGACCCTCAACCAGTTCAGCAACCTTACTTCCAAACTTTTCGACTAGATCCGCCTGAGTGCAACCAGTGTCCTCGATCACATCATGCAGTAAAGCGGCCATGATGGAAGGCGCATCCAAGCGCCAAGTGGCGCAGAGTTCCGCTACCGCCACAGGATGAGTAATGTAAGGCTCGCCGCTATGGCGATATTGACCCAAGTGAGCGGCATCGGCAAATTGAAACGCTTTTTTAATGAGCGTAATTTCTTCAGGCTTGAGATAGCCAAGCTTAGAAATTAATCCTTCAATGGATACAACCTGGTGTTTTAGCGGCAGATTGGGCGCAGAGGTAGGCCCAAATAAATGTCGACTCGATTGAGCCAACAGCGTGGCAATAATGGATGCCTTATCGCCCTTGGTGGTCTCTTTAGGCGAGACCTGGCCATGAGAGTCCGATGTGTTTGGGTCGCCTAAGGGGAGCTCCACACCGGAACCCCTAAATTACAAAGGTACTTTGGTCAACATGTCACGGTCAGTTACACCAGCAGCAACTTCACGTAACGCAACTACAGTTGCTTTATCTCTGGACTCAACACGTGGGGAGTGACCTTGAACCAATTGACGTGCGCGATAAGTCGCAGCCAATACCAGTTCAAAACGATTAGGAATAGTTTTTAGACAATCTTCTACAGTAATACGGGCCATGCTGGACTCACTTAATTTAGCTTCAATACCTATAGGATAACTGATTAGACCCCAAGACGCCTTAAAAGCGCGGGGTTGCGAGCCATAATCGGGCCTGAGCGGAGACGGCTGGCAGCGACCACATGTCGTAAATCGGTCAAGGCCTGCTCAAAATCATCATTCACCACAATGAAATCCGCCTCGTGGGCATGCTGGAGCTCTACATGCGCTGCCGCCAAGCGTCTTTGAATGGTCGCCTCGTCATCCTGCCCTCTTTTGCGCAAACGCTCCTCTAGAGCCTCAATTGAGGGCGGGAAAATAAAAATCCATTGCACCTCAGGAATAATTTGCCGAATCTGTTGAGCGCCCTGCCAATCAATCTCTAACATGACATCGCGCCCGGTCTTCATTTGGGCTTCAATCCATGCTCGGGAAGTCCCATAAAAATTTCCATGCACTTCGGCGTATTCCAAGAAATTTCCCTGATCGCGCTCCGTAATAAATTCTTCTCTAGCGACAAAGCGGTAATCCTTGCCATCTACTTCACCTGGCCTTGGTGCGCGCGTAGTCGTTGATAGGGATAACTTCAAAGCAGCATCTTCTTGAAGCAAGGCATTTACCAAAGAAGATTTGCCGGCTCCAGATGGCGCCACAATCATCAACATACTGCCTTGATAGGCTGGAGATAAATTTGCTTTGGGTTTAGGGCTAGCCATCATGATTGGTATTGGTAATGATTACTCTAAATTTTGCACTTGTTCACGCATCTGCTCAATCAAGAGTTTGAGCTCTAAAGCCGCTTGCGTACATTCTTCTGAAACCGATTTGGAGCTCAGCGTATTGGCCTCACGATTAAGCTCCTGCATGAGAAAGTCTAAACGCTTACCAACCGGTCCTTTGCCTGTCAGAGCGTTGTCCACAGCCTGAAGATGAGTCTTTAAACGGGCGAATTCTTCTGCAACATCAATCCGTACCGCATACAGCACGACCTCTTGGCGAATGCGCTCCATCAACTCTGTGCCGCCCTTAGATTGCTCCTGGCTAGCCAAGGCTTCGGACAAGCGCTCAGTCAGCTTTTCTTGATATTGCGCCACGTACCCAGGCACCTTTGGTTCAATTGTTTTCACAATTTCACGCATCTTCGTGGTGATGTTGGTCAGAACCGTAACTAGCGCCTTACCTTCTGCATGGCGACTATCCATCAAAGCAGCCAAAGCTGCTCGAGCTGCCTCTACAGTTGCGGCAATCCAACCCTCTTCCTCGCCTCTGGGCTCAGAAACAATGCCAGGCCAACGCAAAATATCAGCCATGGTCAGCTCTTGCGCCTTGGGGAAAGATCCTTGGGCTTTTTCCTGGAGGGTGTACAAGGCGTCTAGGCGATCCTTATTGAGGGCTCCCAGAGCATGAGGATTAGTCTTAGCGGCTCCTGCAGCACCAGAATTCACCCGCCAAGCGGCACGGAACTCCACCTTGCCTCGCGACAAGCTTTGGGTAGCCATTTCGCGAAGCGCTGGCTCAGCCCCACGACACTCGTCCGGAAGACGAAAGCCTAAATCCAGAAAGCGGCTATTGACAGCCCGACATTCCACCTGCAGATCAGCAACTACACCAGCTCCCAGGGAGACTTGGCAAGAAGCGCTGCCATAACCAGTCATGCTCGATATCATATGGACATTGTAGATCTTTAGGACCACACCCCATGAGCAAAGCCAACATCACCCGCCCTAGCGGCCGAACCGCAACTGAATTGCGCCCCATTAGTATTAGTCGCGCCTTTACCAAGCACGCAGAAGGCTCGGTTCTGATTGCCTTCGGAGATACCAAGGTACTGTGTACAGCCAGCGTCCTGGAAAAGGTACCTCCCCACAAAAAGGGCTCCGGCGAAGGTTGGGTAACCGCGGAATATGGCATGCTGCCCCGCTCTACGCACACCCGCAGCGATCGTGAAGCGGCTCGCGGCAAACAATCTGGTCGCACCCAGGAGATCCAACGTTTGATCGGTCGCGCTATGCGTAGCGTCTTTGATTTAAAGATCCTGGGCGAACGCACCATTCATTTGGATTGCGATGTATTGCAAGCCGATGGCGGAACAAGAACTGCATCCATCACGGGCGCCTATGTTGCTGCACGTGATGCCATCAATACCCTCCTCGCAAGCGGCGCGCTAAAGGCTGACCCTATCATTGATAGTGTTGCTGCGATTTCCGTAGGCATCTATCACGGCGTACCCGTGCTCGATTTGGATTATCCAGAAGATTCTTCATGTGATACAGATATGAATGTCGTCATGACTGGTAAGGGCGGCATGATTGAAGTGCAAGGCACTGCCGAAGGCGCAGCATTTTCTCGTGATGAATTAAACGCATTACTCGATCTTGCGAAAGCAGGTATTCGTGATTTAACCCAATTACAAAAAGAAGCTTTCAACTAAGGGATGATGGTGCAAAAGCTGGTTCTCGCCTCTAACAATGCTGGCAAGGTTCGCGAGTTTCAAGAACTGCTGGCGCCATTTCATTTTCAAGTAATTCCCCAAGGGGATCTAGGCATTCCATCCGCAGAAGAGCCGCACTTGACCTTTGTGGAGAATGCTTTGGCGAAAGCACGCCATGCCAGCGCTGCGAGTAGCTTGCCTGCACTAGCTGACGACTCGGGAATTTGTGCGCACGCCTTAAATGGAGAGCCTGGAGTTTTCTCTGCCCGCTACGCGGGGCTTGATGGCGACAACACAGCGAACAATCGGAAACTGATTGAAGCTTTGCAAGGCAAAACGGATCGTGGAGCGCATTATGTTTGCGCACTCGTGATGGTCAATAGCGCTAATGATCCAGAGCCACTCATTGTGCAAACGCGCTGGTATGGTCAAGTGATTGATGAGCCCAGAGGTAATCATGGATTTGGGTATGATCCACACTTCTTTTTGCCTGAGCTTGACAGCACTGCTGCTGAACTAGAGCCGTCTGAGAAAAATCTCATCAGCCACCGCGGTCAAGCCTTACGCGAACTCATTGCACAATTACAAAGCCGTGTTTAATTCTCTTCAACCTGCCTTGGGCCAACAGCCTGCGTTAAAGGCATTACCTCTACTGTCTTTGTATATTCACTTCCCCTGGTGCGAAAAGAAGTGTCCTTACTGCGACTTTAATTCACATCAAGTAAAAGATAGCAAAGGGCCTGGCGGCGGCTTTGACGAAGTACGCTATATCAAAGCACTCATTGCCGATCTCGAAACCGAGTTGCCACGCACTTGGGGTCGACAGGTGCATAGTATTTTTATTGGTGGCGGCACTCCTAGCCTGCTATCACCTCATGGCATGGATGAATTACTCTCTGCCACCAGAGCGCGCGTCAACTTAGAACCCAATTGTGAAATCACAATGGAAGCCAATCCTGGATCAGTGGAGACGGAAAAGTTTGCTGCTTTTGCCAGATCCGGCATTAATCGCGTATCCCTAGGCATACAGAGCTTTCAAGATGAGCAACTCAAGGCCTTGGGACGCATTCATAACGGCGCAGAAGCAAAGCACGCCATCAAGATCGCCTTGGAACACTTCAAATCGGTCAATCTCGACTTAATGTATGGCCTACCCAATCAAAGTTTGACTGCCGCAAAAGCCGATATTGAAACCGCCCTCTCCTTCAAGACGCCTCACTTATCGTTTTACAACCTGACCCTCGAACCCAATACTTACTTTGCGAACTTCCCGCCAAAACTTCCCAATGAAGATGAGATAGATGCGATTTTTGAACAAAATCTCGCGCTCTTGGAGCAAGCCGGTTATCAACGCTATGAAGTATCTGCCTACGCTAAAAAAAATCAGGAGTGCAAACACAATCTCAATTACTGGCGCTTTGGCGACTACATCGGAATTGGTGCTGGCGCCCATGGCAAGATTTCTTTTCCAGACAAGATTACAAGGCAAGTGAGAGAACGTCATCCAGAAGCCTATATGGAAGCAATGGAAACCAAAGGGAATGCATTGATTGAATCCAGAGAGATTCCCGCGAAAGACCTTCCTTTTGAATTCATGCTCAACGCTTTACGCCTGACGGATGGCGTGGACACCCATACCTATTGCGAACGCACCGGCTTAGCACTCAGCACAGTATCCAAAGGATTGGATGAGGCAAGCAAAAAAGGGTTGTTGGATTCAAATCCGAGCAAGCTGAAGGCTACTGAACAAGGCTTGCGCTATCTCAATAACCTCCAAGAAATGTTTCTCTAGATTAAGAAAAACTTACTTACCAATCCAAACTGGCGGTTTGCCGTCCAAGAATGCGGTCACCCCATTCTTAAAGTCCTCACTCCCGTAGCACTCTCGAATGAGATCGCTGCAGTCAGGTAGATTGTTTTTTATGATGCGCGCTAGCACTAGCTTGCTCGATTTTTGGGTGATAGGTGCAAGACCCATCAAACGCTCAGCCAGCTGACGTGCATGCAACTCCAAATTCTCTGCTGGATAAGTGGCCGTGAGATAACCCGTCTTTAGCAACTCTGGAGCCAAAACCAATTCAGCCAATAACAGCATGCGTTTTACTATATTGACACCTAAGTGAGCTACTAACCATGCAACATTGCTTGCTGATAAGCAATTCCCCAAAGTCTTCGCAATCGGCACACCAAACCTAGCGTCGGGAGTAGAGATTCTGAAGTCACAACAACTCGCAATAGCTAAGCCGCCGCCAACCGCCATTGCATCGATCACCGCAATGGTCGGAATCGGCAACATGGCCAGCGGCGCCAAGTAGTCATCAATACCTTCTTCATAACGAATTCCATCATCCCCAGACCTAAAGCTGGAAAACTGCGCAATATCACTACCCGAGACGAATGACTTCCCGCCCGCACCACGCAAAATCACCACGCGCGCCAAAGGATTCTGAGCTAGGTCTTGGCAAATGGTTTTCAAACTGTGATACATACCTACCGTCATCGCATTTCTGGCGGCAACGTGATCAAAGGTAATGTACGCAATACCATCGCTAAGCTCGCATCGAACTTCGGCAACGTGCTCAGGAGAAATAGATGGATTAGATGTCATGGAATAAAAAACCCTCCCTCATGAACGAGAGAGGGTTAAAAAGATTGTATTGGGGTTGAGCTTATTTCGTAAATACTGGAAATTACTCAGCCTTGATATTTAAGCTCTTCACTAAGCGTTGGTATTTAGCCAACTCGCCAGCCAAAAACAAACTAAATGCCGCTGGAGTTGCAGGGCCTTCAGGCTGCAAGCCTTGCGAATCTAAAGTCTTTTTAATCTGAGGATCAGCCATCGCCGCTTTTACCGCCTGATCGATTTTATTAACTACCGCCGGATCCATGCCCTTAGGCCCCATAACGGAATACCAATTGGTCACATCAAAACCTTTGATACCCACCTCATTGAATGTGGGGACATTTGGCAGAATGGAGAGACGTTTAGGTGTTGAAATCGCTAAAGCCTTGAGGCTGCCATCTTTTATCTGCTGCAAGTTTGGCGGTAGCGTATCGAAGTTCATCGTGATTTGGCCACCAAGCAAATCGATAATAGCCTGACCACTGCCCTTGTAAGGAACATGATTTAACTCAATACCTGCAATCTTGGCAAAGAGAGCGCCAGCCAAATGCTGAGTACTTCCAATTCCAGATGAGCCATAAGTCATTTGACCGGGATTGGCTTTAGCCAAAGCAATCAACTGGGCAACAGAATTCACGGGCAAAGAGGCCTTTACAACCAAGACATTCGGCACATAGCCAAGGTAGGTAATTGGCGTGAAATCTACAGCCGCATTGTAGGGAACATTAGGCAAAACAAATGGGGCAATCGCATTGGAATTAGAGTGTCCAACCAACAAGGTGTAACCATCAGGCGCGGACTTTGATACTTGATCAGCGGCAATCGTTCCCGCAGCACCAGATTTGTTTTCCACAATCACACTTTGACCCAAGATCTCACCCATCTTAGGGGCGATCGCGCGAGCCACGATATCAGTACCGCCACCAGGAGCGAAACCAACAATCAAACGAATCGGCTTGCTTGGAAAGTTTTGTTGAGCGCTCGCAGAAAAAGGTAATGCGCTAAACACACCTATCGCCAAGAAAGCGAAACTGCGCAAAATCCACCGAGGGGATTTATTGATCATACGGTCTCCATTTTTTGTTTTATATTCATGGCTATAAATCAGCATTTCATTCTAAACATATAAAAACAACCGAGACAATGATGAAAACACCTACCAGCAAGCCTTTGCCTCTGGCTGGCGTCAGAGTTCTTGACGTGAGTCAAGTAATGGCTGGTCCCTACTGCTGCATGCTACTTGCTGATTTAGGCGCGGATGTCATCAAAATTGAGCCGCCTGGTACAGGCGACCAAACTCGCGGCGCCATGGGATTCAAGATGAAGGGCTCCGATAGCATGGGCTTTCTGAATATGAATCGCAATAAGCGCAGTGTCACACTCAACCTAAAAACAGAAGGAGGTAAGAAAGTTTTTTTTGAGCTGGTAAAGACGGCTGATATCTTGGTTGAAAACTATCGTCCCGGGGTGATGAAAAAGCTTGGAATTGACTACCCCTCTCTTCAAGTGATCAACCCAAGCTTGGTATATGCCAGCATCTCTGGATTTGGGCAAACAGGCCCTTGGGCTGATCGCCCCGGCTTTGACCTAATGGCCCAAGCGATGTCAGGCGTCATGAGTGTGACTGGCTATCCTGATGGACCCCCAGTCAAAGCAGGTGTCCCTGTTGCGGATATCGGCTGCGCCCTATTTGCTGTTTACGGAATCTTGTCCGCCTATATTGGCAAAACGAAATCCGGTGAAGGTCAATTTATTGATGCTTCTTTATTTGACTCCGCCCTTGCCTTCTCTATTTGGGATACGGCGCAATACTGGGGCACTGGCGTTGAGCCATATAAGCTTGGCACAGCCAATCACATGAGTGCACCTTATCAAGCCATGAAAGCATCTGACGACTACTTTGTGATGGGCGCAACCAATCAAAAGCTCTGGAAGTTGCTTTGTGAAAAGATTGGGCGCCAGGAGCTGTTTGAAGACGCGCGCTTCAGAACCAACCCCTTACGCCTAGCCAATCGACTAGAGCTAGCTACAGAGCTTGAGAAAACGTTTGCATCCAAAACCAGTGCGGAGTGGGTTGATTTGCTGTTAGCCGCAGGGATACCAGCGGGCCCTATCAACACCTATCCAGAGGCGTTTGACAGTGAACATGGCAAGCACCGCAAAATGCGCATGGAGATTGATCACCCCATTGAAGGCAAGGTACCAAATATTGGTTTTGCTGTGAAAATGATGGGGACTCCACAACAAGTTTCCCGGCACCCCCCGCTGTTAGGTGAACATACTAACGAACTCCTGAAAGAATTAGGAATTACCGGAAATGAACTAAAGATACTTGAGGAAGGTGGCGCTTTTAATCCCTAGGGCGTTAGCGCAACTGCCCGTTCAGAAACAAAAAAGGACTCATGCGAGTCCTTTTTCTTATGCCGCCGGAGACTTACTCACCAGACGTTATAGCAAGTTCCTGCGCTTCAAATGGATCCTTGTTTGGTTTTGCAGGGGCAACCTTCTTGGGCTTTGTTCCAGGCATTAATTCAAAGTCTGGAGTGAAAGTGGTCAATGTACTTCTGAGCTGATCAAACGCCTTACGATCGCCCTCAAACTTCACCTTGCCTTCAGCCAACAACTGATCGAAAGTCGTTTGACCACCCATAATTCTTTCCAAGTCGCTGCGATTTATCACGATCGTTAACGTTGGGTTCTTTGCTTGCTGACCTTTGATGTTAGTCAACGCAGAGTTGCTCATCTCCACCACAAACTTCTCACCGTTATCTGGCGTATCAAGATTGATAATGAATTTCATGCCCGCGGCTTTCTTACTATCCATGCTAATAGCCAAGGAATTGAGCCACAACTCAGTAGTCATTGCCTTAATCATGTCAGGGCCATTAGATTTTGGCGAAGCACCAGATGGCATACCATGACGCAATTCATAGGCGGCGCCCAAGAAACTATTGCGTACGCTAGGACTTTCTTTTTGGTAGCCAATTTGCTCAAAAATGTCCGCCAATAAATCTTTGGCGGCAGTATTATTCGGCTCGGCATATACCAACTTATTGACAATCTCCATCGCCTCACGATATTTGCCTTGTTGATAGAGTTGCTTACCTTTAGCCATAATCTTAGCCGAGCCACCCATCATCTCCACATACAGTGGCGCAGAATCTCTTGGTGACAAAGGAATCAAGGTCGCAGGATTGGCATCCCAGTAACCCAAGTAACGATTAATCACAGCGCGACTATTGTGCTCTTCTGAGCCATGGTAGCTATGGGCTGCCCACTGAGATTTCAAACTCTCAGGCTGCTTATATACGTTATGCACTTCGTTAATGGTCACGCCATTATTCGCTAAATGCAAAACTTCGTTATTCAGATGCGCATAGCTATCGCGCTGAGTACGCATTACTTCCTGAATGCGATCATTACCCCAACGTGGCCAAGAGTGAGAGGCAAACATTACCTGCGCCTCATTGCCATAGCGATACAAAGAGTTATTAATATTCTTTGACCAAGCTAATGCATCGCGCACCAACGCGCCACGCAAGGTGTAAATATTGTGGATCGTTCCAGTGATATTTTCAGCCGCCCAGAATGCCTTGAATTGCGGGAAATAGGTATTCATTTCCGCTGGCGCTTCCGTACCTGGCGTATTTTGGAATTCCATTTCAACGCCATCAACAGTCATTTTTTCGAATGGTTGATTAATGTATACATTAGGCTCAATTAAACCCAAATTACCAGCTGCAGTATTTTTACCGATCGACTGATCAACGTGGCCAAATGGACTACGTGGCAACAAGACACCATACTGAAAATACATTCGGCGCGTCATCGCGTTTCCGGCGTAAACGTTTTCCGCTACGGCATGATCCATGAAACCTGCAGGAGCAATGACTTTCACTTTGCCACTCTTCACATCAGCCTCATCCACTACGCCACGCACACCACCAAAGTGATCGCCATGCGAGTGGGAGTAAACCACCGCCACTACTGGGCGTTTACCTAATTTTTCATTAACCAACTCTAGAGCAGCCCTTGCGGTTTCTTTAGCTGTCAATGGATCAAAAACTATCCAACCGGTATCGGTTTTGATAAAACTGATATTGGCCAAATCGAATCCACGCACCTGATAAATCTTTCCCGGCACAACTTCGTATAAGCCATAGCCCATATTGAGAATGGCCTGGCGCTGCAAGGAAGGATGCACACTATCAAAATCCTTACCCTGCAAGAGGAACTCGTAACTACCCATATCCCATGCAACATTACCCGCATCGGCCATGATAGTTTTATAAGAAGGTGCAGCAATAAATCCCTTTTGAGATTCTTCAAAATCACGCTTGTCCTGAAATGGCAGCGATTTACGCAACCCATTCTGTAGCTCAACGGTAAAGGTAGATGGCGCCTTACCTTTAGGATCAAAGTGCTTACCTTGCATCGCTCCTGGATCAGCGACCACCCCGCCACCCCCGGCGGCAATGGCAGAGTTGCCAGAGATCAATGCGATCGACAATGCAATAAGCGTGAGTTTAGTTTTCATGGGAGACCTTGAATTCGAGTAGTAAATGCTGCAAAAGTGACACTACAAATGTAAAGACTGGCCTATCTTTGGGCAATTAGCCTCAGAGCTAATAATCTATTCTTGCGCAAAAGGTAAAAAGGCGACAAATTGAGCGCCACCCTGAGGCAATGTCTCATACCAAATGCGACCACCATGGCGAGCAATGATGTGCTGACAAAGCCAAAGGCCTAAACCCATGCCGGCTTTATTGTTGCCACCCGCCAATAATTCAAAAAGGTGGGATTGAGATTCCGCATCGATACCAGGACCATTGTCAGCAACCAGAATTTCAACGCCCTCAGCCACATTCCTACTCTCAATTTTGAGCTCTTTCGAGATGATGGCAGACCTAGATAGCGCCTGTATAGCGTTATTCATTAAATTAAGTAGCACCTGCTGAATTTCACCACTATTAATATTGATCAAGGATCTTGCCCTAAGCTCGAGCACCACCTGAATATTTTTGGAGTGAATTTCTGGTTTAGTGATTCTCAGCACTGATTCAATTAAATCATTGATATCGACCCCTATTGCTCCAATTTTTCCGTCTGAAAAGATAGATCTCAATGATTGAATAATATTGGCCGCACGCTGGTTATCCGACAACAAAGCTAAAAGCACCTCATTATTTTGCTCTGGAGTTAATACACCTTCAGATAGTTTTTTCTGGAGAAATTGAATGTTGAGATGAGTAGCCCCCAAAGGTTGATTTAGCTCATGAGCAATTGAAGCCGACAACGCGCCGGTTGCAGCTGTTTTATTAGCACGCAATAAATTTGCAATCAAACCCTCTCGCTCTTGCAGCAAGACTTTAATCTTCTGATTTTCAGTTTCTGATTTAAGATTTGCCAAAGCAATTTTTTCGGCCCAATAACCCCCAAGAGCGATATACGACAAAGTATTCATTACCATTTGAGCAACGGTCAAGAAAATCAATAGCTGCGGAATTTGTTCTACTTGTTTAATGGTAAGGCCAGACGCAATGAGGGCGATGATGCGTCCAAGCGCAAACATGAGTTCAGCGCTGGTAGCGTACTGCACATACGTCAATTGTTTGGAGGGATCCGATGCTCTTTTGGTATTGAGTTGCAAAATTTGCCAAACAAAAAAGATGCTGGACATGATGCATAAAAAAGCCGTACGCATCTCAAAGCTTCCATAGAGACGCATTAACTCGAAAGCAGGGACAAAGATAATGACAGAAAAAATGAGGAGGTGCTTTAGGTTCTTACTAATTTCAGCATTCAAAGAGCTACAAAACAGTAACTGCAAAATGGCCGCAATATAAAACAAAGAGTTTGCTATCGTGAAATTAAACTCTGGCTTCTCAACATCTCCGATTCCTACAATGCCACCCCCAAAAATAATGAGGGCCAAGATATTGATGGCCAAGGACCCCATCCAATAGGAGCTTGGTCTAAGCGTATTCTGAGTACGATAGTAGTGATAAATGCCAAGTAATAGCCCCAATTGAATAGTGGCAAGAATAAAAAAATAGATGGCAATCAGTAACTTCATGCTATGAATGGTACATCCTCGCAAATGCAGAAAATCCAAGTCCGATCAAGAAAATATCGGAAATCAATTTCAGCATCATAAATAGCTCTTGTTGTTATAACTACCTTATCAGTATGCACCTTGACTATGACGGCAGCCAATCATAAATAAGTGAAATAGTCAGGTATTGGTTACCCCCCTAGTGAAATCAACTGGCCCCAATGAATGCTAATGATTATCAGAAGTAATACAATGCCCACTAATGCCAAACATGGCATGTATTAACCAATATTCCAAAGGATCAATACCGTAATGAAAAAATTATTAATTGTTGTTGTATTAGTTGCAATCGCAGCAGGCGCATATTTCATGCTGAACAAACCAAAAGCTCCAATTGCTGGTGTTACTGCTGAAGAATCTGCTCTCATCTATGACGGTGAAGTAACTAAGATTGATGCGGCAACTCGCACTGTTACCCTCAAAAATCAAGATGGTGAATCCACTATCGTTGCTGGCCCTGAAGTAAAGAACTTTGCAGAAATTAAAGTGGGCGACCATTTTGACGTTGTCTACGAACTTGCTGTAGCCATCGAGTTGGTGAAGGTTAAAAATCCTGGCGCGCCGACTGAGCAAATCACCACTAGCACTACAACTGCTCCCCAAGGCGACAAGCCTGGCATGGTTACAACGAATGTTGTTACTGCAGTAGCGAATGTTGAAGCAATTGATACAGCAAAAAGTATCGTTTCTTTAAAAGGTCCTCAAGGAAATATCTTCAAGGTAAAAGTGAAGAATGCTGACCTCTTGAAAGATATCGCCGTAAATGATCAAGTAAAAGTTGTTTATGCCGAAGCGATTGCTGCAGTAGTAAGCGCACCAGCTGCTAAGAAGTAATATCGACAAAGGGGTTTGACCCCTTAAAAGACAAAACCCCAGTAAGTTTCCTTGCTGGGGTTTTTAATTTGGCGGAAGAGGTGAGATTCGAACTCACGGAGGACTTTCATCCTCGCCAGTTTTCAAGACTGGTGCATTCAACCGCTCTGCCACTCTTCCTTGCGATTTGAGTCCTAGATTATAAAGAACTTTTGATTTGGGTCTCTAAATGCTTCGCTATAGCCAAGCAGGAGGTCAGCCCAGGGGATTCAAAGCCATAAAGGTTAAACAATCCTTGAAGCTGATGCTGCCGGGGTCCGTCGAAACAGAAGTCGCCGGCTGGAGCATTCGGAGGAACAATTTTGGCCCTCACCCCCGAATAGTCGGCCTGCAACGCCCCATCTTTTAGACCTGGCCAGTACTCTCTTACTGCGGCATAAAAGCCCTCTCCGCGCTGAGGATCAACCGTGTAACTAATTTGCCCCTCTTCTTCAATATCAAGCCACTCCACATCGGGACCAAACTTTGCCTGACCCCCCATATCCAAGGTGAGATGAACGCCCAAGCCGCCTGGCTCTGGAATGGGATAAATCAAATGGCTAAAGGGGGATTTACCAGATAAGGAGAAGTAATTACCTTTTGCAAAATACGCTTTTGGAATGAGCTCCTTTGGCAAACCCTCTATACGCTGGGCCAATGCGGGGGCACTCAAACCCGCGCAGTTAATGAGGAGCTTGGTTTGAATGCGCATCCCATCAGCGCCACCAATCTCTAGCTCAAACCCACCCTCAGCATTTGCACCAATCGGCTTGGCGCTGACTAGAGGGGATTGATAGGCCACCATGCCGCCAGCATCCTCAAAACCGCCCAACAATGAAAGCATCAAGCCGTGACTATCGACCACTCCAGTTGATCCAGACAACACAGCGGCCTCGCACTGAAGCTGGGGCTCCAGAGTTTTGGCTTGCGCACCAGAGATCATTTTGATGTCTGGTACCTGGTTATTTTGAGCTTTGTAGAGAATCGCCTGTAAGTCATCGAGCTGGCTCGCGTCTTTAGCAACAATCAACTTGCCATAAGGCTTGGTACTCACTTGATGGCTGCGGCAGTATTCATACAAAAGGCGGCTACCCTCAACACATAGCTTTGCCTTGAGGGAATCCTTGGGGTAATAAATGCCAGCGTGGATCACCTCGCTATTACGGGCGCTACTAATCGTGCCAAAGGAGTCTTCCCTCTCCAGCAGAATCGTTTCACGGCCTTGCAGAGCCATCTCACGGGCAACCGCTAGCCCAACTACACCAGCCCCGACCACTACGCAATCAACCTGCTCCATTCTGCTTTTCCTGACTCTAGCGCTAATTTGTCTCTATTTTGTAATAGCCCATGTCTACACTTGAGGCCTTATATAGCTGAAATCGTAACATTTTCAGTGTTTTGAGGGGATTTTGATGGCCTTATTGATAAAATCTAGAAATGTCTTTGCAATCCCATTCCGCAACCAATAGCGTGCATTCAGCCATTGAAATCGTCCTAGATACCGCCTATCAAGGCATCGATGCTGCTCATTGGAAGAAGTTGTTTACCAGCGCCCGCAAATCTCACCTCGAGCAATTTATCGCTGACATGTTTGCCGGCAAACATATTAATAACAGCGAAGATCGCCCTGCACTCCATTCGGCATTACGCAATCTGACCAAAACACCAGTGATGATTGATGGCAAAGATGTCATGCCAGCAGTCGCGGATGTTTGGCATCGCATCGAAGCACTTTGCAATAAGTGGGTTGGAGTCACGGACGTCATTCATATTGGTATTGGTGGATCTGATTTTGGCCCCCGTCTAGCAATTGAAGCGCTTGCCCATGTACCCGGCATTGAGAGCCGCGGTATGCGCATGCATTTCTTAGCAAATATCGATACTGCTGAATTAGCCCGCATTTTGGCTCGCGCCCAACCCCATAGCACTAGGGTCGTGATTGTTTCGAAATCATTTACGACTCTAGAAACCACCATGAATGCCAAGGCAGTGCTTGCTTGGCTAAAAAATAGTGGCTGCACTAAGAGTCAAATTTCACATGCTTTATATGCGGTGACAGCCAACATTCCTGCCGCAAAAGAGTTTGGCATTGAAGAGGACAACATCTATCCATTTTGGGATTGGGTGGGTGGCCGCTACTCAGTATGGTCAGCAGTTGGCCTACCAATCGCCCTGCAATATGGCTTCGAGACATTCAAACAGTTTTTGGCTGGTGCCGAAGCGATGGATTTGCATTTTAAGAATGCGCCTTTAGAAGAAAACCTGCCTGTCATCATGGCACTTTCTTTGCTACACCAGCAAGAGCAGCACGACATCAAGGCCTATGCAGCCATACCCTATGCGGATGCCTTAGATTGGTTTCCAAAATGGTTGCAACAGCTCGATATGGAAAGTAATGGTAAGAGCGTTGATCGCAACGGTAAGCCGGTCAAGCACTCCTCACCCGTGGTATTCGGTAGTGCCGGCAGCAACGCTCAGCACTCCTACTTTCAGCTCTTTCATCAGGGTACTGAAATTATCCCCATTGACTTCATCGCAGTGCGTGAGCCCATGAGTGATCGCCCTGAGGCTCTGGCACATCATCGAATTTTGCTTTCCAACTGCTTAGCGCAAGCTCAAGCATTAGCAAACGGTAAAACTGCCAACAACCCAAATGATGTTTACCCAGGTAAACGCCCAAGCAACCTTTTATTGCTACCCAAGCTCAATGCCTTCTATCTCGGCGCCCTACTAGCGCTTTATGAGAACCGCACAGCTACTCTAGGCGCCCTCTGGAATATCAATAGCTTTGATCAACCTGGTGTTGAATACGGCAAAGTACTGGCTAAACCGATTGAGAAAGCCCTTGCAAGCCATCAACATGATATTGCTGCCAGTGCAGATATTGACGCAGTTACTGCTGCTCGTATCAATCTATTAAATTCAAACAACTAATTACCCACCCAAGCAACTCTTGGGTATCTTTACTGAAGGATCTGTAATGCAATTGTCTCCATCCATTTTTAAAGCATATGACATCCGCGGCATTATTGATGAGACCTTAGATCCCTCTATCGCCAAACTGATTGGTCAAGCATTTGGCACAGAGATGCGCGAGCTTGGTGAAAGCGATATCGTCATCGGTCGCGATGGCCGCTTATCTGGTCCTAGCTTGATTGAGGCTTTAACAGAAGGTCTGCTTTCTACTGGCATCAATGTGATTGATCTAGGCATGGTTGCAACGCCGATGGTCTACTTTGCTGCCAATCACACCATTGATGGCAAGACTCCGAAGTCCGGCATCATGATTACCGGCAGCCACAATCCCCCGAACTACAACGGCTTCAAAATGGTCTTGGGTACATCAGCTATTTATGGTGAACAGATTCAGGATTTACGTAAACGGATTGAAGCTAAGCAGTTTGCGACCGGCCAAGGAACAAGAAGCACTTTTGATATTTTCCCGATGTACATTAATTACATCGTTGGCGATGTGAAGTTGGCTCGCCCAATGAGAATTGCCGTAGATTGCGGTAATGGTGTTGGTGGTGCTTTTGCGGGCAAACTATTCAGAGCTCTTGGTTGCGAAGTGCAAGAACTCTTTTGCGAAGTAGATGGTCATTTTCCGAACCACCATCCTGACCCAGCGCATATTGAGAACTTACAAGATCTCATCAAGAATCTCCAGACTACCGATAATGAACTAGGCCTCGCTTTTGATGGCGATGCTGATCGCTTAGGTGTCGTGACTAAAGATGGTCAAGTAATTTTCCCTGACCGTCAGATGATGCTGTTTTCTAAGGACGTTTTGTCCCGAAATCCAGGTGGTCAAATTATTTACGATGTGAAGTGCACTCGCAATCTCGCCACCTATGTAAAAGAACATGGTGGTGAGCCCATCATGTGGAAAACCGGCCACTCCTTAGTCAAAGCGAAATTAAAGGAAACTGGCGCCCCACTTGCTGGCGAGATGAGCGGCCATATCTTCTTCAAGGACCGCTGGTTTGGATTTGATGATGGTCTCTACACGGGCGCACGCTTGCTTGAGATCCTCAGTAAAGAGAAGAATCCGAGCGACACCCTCAATAACTTACCCAATGCGATCTGCACTCCAGAGTTACAGCTTGCTTGCGCTGAAGGCGAACCTTTTTCATTACTTGAAACCATCAAGGCCAATGCGAAGTTCCCTACTTCTGAATCCATCAACACAATTGATGGTGTTCGCGTGGAATATGCTGATGGCTTTGGTCTAGCTAGACCATCCAATACCACTCCAGTGGTGGTGATGCGCTTTGAGGCTGATAGCGAAGAGGCTATCAAACGCATTCAGGCAGAATTTAAGGCGGTACTGTTGGCTGCTAAGCCGGAGGCGAAACTTCCCTTCTAAAGCGCTGAATGCAATACCCACATAATTTGTGCGCATATTGACTGCGTATATATTATGCATATAGTTGGCTCATGATCATTCATAACTCCACCCGCGCTCAAGACAAAGTCTTAAAAAAGGCGACTAACCTCACCTTAAATGCTGAGGTTTTGGCTGAGGCCAAGAAGCTAGGAATCAATATCTCAAAGGCCTGTGATGCATTCCTTGAGTCCCTTGTTCGGCAAAAAAAAGAGCTGCTTTGGAAGCTGGAAAATGCTGATTTCATTGCCGGCTATAACAAAACCATTGAAGATGAAGATTTGCCGTTGGATGGCTGGAGAACTTTCTAATGGCGAGATTTTGCGTTTATGAAAATATTGGGGGGTATACCAAGACCGCACCTTTTCTGCTGAATGTATAAACCGACCTATTCAGTGGTCTTGATGCCCGAATGGTCTTAACCCCAAGAAAAGCCGGCCTCTATAAAAAAGTGCGGTCTCCTCAAGATCTCATGCCGATCTTTTTAATCAAGGGCACTGACTTTGCACTTGAAACTCCAAAGATGGCAGCTGCACCAAGCAAAATCCTTAAAAAAGAAATTGTTAGCTTAAAGAGCCAGCAACATCTCGTGATGACTGCAATCGATAGACTCTTTCATGGATTCTAGGAGCTTATCAATGAACCGAAGGTTTGATACCCTCTTTTATATTGTCAGCACCACGAGTAGCCGCCTCAGCTACTGAGGGCACCGCACCCCAAACAGCATGTTCACGCAGTTGATTGAGTAAAGCGCACAAAGCCTGCAAGGTTGGGCCCGCCATCTTGACGTTGATATTGGCGCCACCTGGCAAGACTAGATCTAGTGACACTCCATCTTCTGAGCCCTGCTTCTCAGGCGTGCATTTAGCATCCATCACCAATAAGGGGTCTGCCCCCAAAGGATAGTTTGCGGCGGGCTGATACGCCTCAGCCTTCGAGACACCCTGAGACTCTGGGTTGCTCTGCATGACTTCTTTGTCAAAGTCCGCTATTGCCTTGGCGATCTCGGGAGCATGAGTCTGCTCAAGGCTTTTAACAATCAAATGCTGAGTTGCAGCCAAGATAAAGAGCGTTATCCGGCGCGTGAACCAAAAGCGAAACTCCGTATCTTCGGTGGTATTAAAACGAAATAGCAGCCGATCATCTGGTGCCAGATAAGTAGCGTTGAATTGTTTAATACTCATAGCCGTAGCTTACCGCATAAGTTAATCGAATTTCCGTATTAAGCCACCAAATCCCCTCAATAGATGTAGCAATTCCGCTCTCCAGCATGAACTTAGCATTGAAATAATCCATTCTCCTGCAAGATTCAGTCAACAGCTCCTGGTGATAGCTAACTGCCGACTGATTTGACAACATCTCTCGTAAATACGATTTAATGTCAGCTACAAGTATGGAATTAATTTGAGCCTGGCTAAGATATTGTCTAACCTATCTATAGGTTTGGGCTGATGAAATCCGCATCACGATTCACTTTCTGAGACAGTCGCCATTGTTGCCAATGAGGGCAGGAAGCAACTCGTGATCCAAATCTTGGCTGGGATATCCTTCCGCCCCCAAAATAAACCTAGCAGCAATAGGCCGCAAAATATACTGACGGCGCTATAGAACAGGAAGACAGATTGAATTGTAAAAAATGACATAACTTATTCTAACGGTGATGTCAGCATGACTACAAACTTAACTCGCTATGTGAGCCCAGTCTTGTGAGCATGAGTATTTCTGGGTTGGGCTTCGCATATATGAGAAGTAGATCGGGCTTGATGTGGCAATCTCGAAAATCTTTCCACTGCCCAATTAAAGCGTGATCGAAATATCGTGATGGCAGTTCCACATCAACTATTAGCAGCTCAAGCACTTCAATCAACGCAGACTCTAATGTCGACCTATATCTGCCCTTCGTCTCTCGCTTTTAGTCTTTTTTAAATTGAGAGGTGCGCTCAATTCTCCTCATTAAGGTCCTTTAATAACCCCTTTATTGATCCGAATGACATTAAATGCCGCTCTCTCACTTCTCTCATTGCCGCTATAGTCTTTGCATTCGGAACTAGCGGTTCAAATGGGAGCGATTTTTCAACCGCCACCCTTATCAACATCATCCTCAATGCATCTGACACAGTTAAGCCCATAGCCTCCAACACTAGGCTGGCTTCATTCTTAATGTCCTCATCTATCCGAGCTCGCACCACCGAATTTGCAGCCATATATGCCCTCTTGATCTCTTATTATTTAAGTAGCTACATTGTAGCTACATTCATTAACAGAATCAAGCCCATTAAATCTACGATTAAGAGGGCTAAAATTGCGCATGACCTCCATTATTAGTTCCCCCATCGCCTTTGACTACCCCCAGCAGAATGCTGATGGTGCGACCTGCACGGCCCAGGCTTGGGCTAAGACTCCTCCCCCTCTACATGGGGATCAGAAAGCGACTGTGATTGCCCGCATTAAGCAATTGTTGATCGAGAAGGATGCTGCATTAGTGGCTCACTACTATGTAGACGGTGATATTCAGGATTTAGCTTTATCAACTGGTGGGTTTGTAGCCGACTCTTTGGAGATGGCGCGCTTTGGTAAGAATCATCCTGCTAAGAATCTCATCGTCGCTGGTGTGCGCTTCATGGGGGAGTCTGCCAAGATTCTGAGTCCTGAGAAACGCGTGTTTATGCCAGACTTAGATGCAACCTGTTCTCTAGATTTAGGTTGTAATGCCGCTGACTTTGCGGCATTTAGAGAATTGCATCCTGATCGCGTTGTAGTTGTCTACGCCAATACCAGCGCTGCCGTTAAAGCCCAGGCTGATTGGATGGTAACGAGCTCTTGCGCCTTAGCAATCGTGCATCAACTCAAAGTCGAGGGCAAGAAAATTCTGTGGGCACCTGATCGTCATTTAGGTCGATACATTCAAGAGCAAACTGGCGCTGATATGTTGTTATGGAATGGCGCTTGCATTGTTCATGATGAATTTAAAGCAGTTGAATTAGAGATGCTGAAAGCTGCACACCCCAATGCCATGATTTTGGTTCACCCAGAATCACCGCAAGCAGTGGTGGATTTAGCAGATGTTGTTGGCTCCACATCCGCAATGATTAAAGCGGTCGTGGAAGGCTCTGCCACTGAATATATCGTGGCGACTGACAATGGCATCTTGCACCGCATGCGCCAACTGGCACCCAATAAGGTATTGATTGAAGCCCCCACCGCTGGCAACAGTGCGACCTGTAAGAGCTGTGCACACTGCCCCTGGATGGCCATGAATGGCTTGCAAGGAATCCTGAACTGCCTTGAAAATGCCTCTGGTGAAATCTTCATTAAGGAAGATGTTCGAGTTAAGGCGCTAGGCTGCGTTGAACGCATGCTGGACTTCACCCAGAATCATCCTGACCTGCTTGCCAAAGCACAGCATGGCTTTGTCAAGAATATTGGTGTGGCTTAATTGCTTATTTTGTCTTTTGATTTTTTCTTAATTTAGATCGATTCATTCATGTTTGAGTACAACGAGACTTTAGAGCAAGCCCGTCAACGCAATATTGCTGATGCGCTGATGGAAGATATTGGCAAGTGCGATTGGACTGCACAATTAGTTCCTAGCAAACCGGTTGATGCCCAATTAATTGTTCGTGAGCAGGCTGTTCTATGTGGGGTGGATTGGTTTGAGGGCACTCTCAAGAAATTAGATCCCTCAGCAAAAGTGACTTGGCACTACCTCGAGGGCGACTTGATGAAGCCCGATACCAAAGTTTGCGATATTGAGGCCAACTCTCGCGCCCTTCTCTCTGCTGAGCGCCCCTGCATTAACTTCCTGCAAACGCTCTCTTGGACGGCCAGCATTGCGCGTCAGCATGTCGATGCCATCGCAGGTGTCAGCCCAAATCCTAATGGCTGCGCAGTGCTCGACACTCGCAAAACGATTCCTGGATTACGGCAGGCGCAGAAATACGCAGTACGTGTCGGCGGCGGTCAAAACCAACGTCTCGCTCTATGGCATGGCATCCTCATTAAAGAGAATCACATCGCTGCTGCAGGTGGCGTTGCTGCGGCAGTCAAGGCTGCCCAGGCATTGAATTCTGGGGTGGATATTCAAGTAGAGGTAGAAAGTCTTGCGGAATTGAAAGAGGCTTTGGATGCTGGAGCAAAGAGCATCTTGATTGATAACTTCACTACTGAGCAAATGAAAGAAGCCGTTGCCTTTACCAATGGTCGCGCTTTATTAGAGGCTTCTGGTGGTATCGACTTAGATCAGATGCGTGCGATTGCCGCTACTGGCGTTGATCGCATCTCTCTTGGAAAGCTGACTAAAGATATTAAGGCTGTGGATTTCTCGATGAGAATTTTATAAGTCTTTCACCCTATTCCCCGGTCAACATCAAGCCCATTCTTTGACCTAGTGTATCCTATTGGATACACTAATGCATGATCGAAATTAGAAAAACAGAAGAATTTATAGTCTGGCTAGATAACTTATTTGATTTAACAGCAAGAGCGAAGATACAAGCAAGAATCAAAAGGCTGTCCGAAGGACATCCAGGTAACACCAAATCAGTGGGTGAAAAAGTATTTGAGATGAAGATTGATTTTGGCCCCGGGTACCGGGTGTACTACACCAAACATGGCCAAAAAATTACCATTCTTTTATTGGGTGGCGATAAAAAATCACAAAATCAAGATATCAAACTAGCGCAACGTTTAGCGAAAAATCTATAAATGACTATTATGAAAAAAACAATCACAACTCCATACGATGTAGCTGAACATCTGCGTACACCTAAAGAAATGGCTGCCTACCTAGAGGCTTGTATTGAAGAAGCAAATGGAGATGCTGCATTTATTGCCAAGGCACTAGGGGATATAGCAAGAGCCAAAGGGATGACTCAGGTTGCTAAAGATTCAGGACTTACTAGAGAGAGCTTATATAAATCTCTCTCAGGCGAAAGAAGCCCAGGTTTCGACACCATCCTTAAAGTCATTGCTGCATTAGGCTTAAGCCTTCATGCTGAACCTGCCATCAAGAAGTGATTAAGTCTCAGAATTTTCCGATGTACCTTCAGCCTGAGGCGTCAGAATAGTCGGATAAGAAACTGCCCAAGTACCCGGGTAATCGCGGCTGTAATGCAATCCCCTGCTCTCTCTGCGCATCAGCGCTGATCTTACAATCAGCTCTGCACATTCCAACAAGTTACGAAGCTCTATGAGGTCGCGCGTCACTTTAAAGTTGGCGTAGTACTCTTGCACTTCGTATCGGAGGAGTTTGATTCGATGTAGCGCTCTCTCAAGACGTCGATTGGTTCTCACAATGCCAACGTAGTTCCACATCAATGAACGCAGCTCATCCCAGTTATGGGCAATTACCACTTGCTCATCCGCATCCTCAACCTGACTCTCATCCCATAAAGGCAAATTGGGCATAACAGGAGTCTTGAGCGATGAGATATCTTCAGCAACCGCTTTGCCAATGACTACGCACTCCAATAATGAGTTGCTGGCCAAGCGGTTAGCGCCATGAAGGCCTGTATAGGTCGCCTCACCTACCGCATATAGACCCGCTAAATCAGTGCGTCCTTTAAGATCAGTTACAACACCGCCACAGGTGTAATGCGCTGCCGGCACCACTGGAATAGGCTCTTTAGTGATGTCCAGACCCAGACTCATACAGCGCGCATAGATCATTGGGAAATGCTCTTTAATAAAGTCTTCACCCAAATGCGTCGCATCAAGATGCACGTAATCTAAGCCGTGCTTTTTCATCTCAAAGTCAATTGCTCTAGCAACAATGTCACGAGGAGCTAACTCATTGCGCTCGTCATGCTCAGGCATAAAACGAGTGCCGTTTGGTAGCTTGAGTAAGCCACCCTCACCTCGCATCGCCTCTGTTATGAGGAAAGTGCGATCACTAGGGTGATACAAGCACGTCGGATGAAACTGAATAAATTCCATATTGCCAACGCGGCAACCTGCACGCCAAGCCATGGCAATGCCATCGCCTGTAGCAGTGTCTGGGTTGCTGGTATATCGGTAGACCTTACCCACGCCGCCAGTAGCCAGTACGACTGACTTAGCTTCAATTGTTTCTACGCGGTTATTTTTAATATCGAGGGCATACACCCCGTAGCAACGATTTGGCTTGGTGCGCTGCGTCTTCGCATCTAAGTGACGATTGGTAATCAGATCTAAAGCAATCCAGTGCTCTAGCAGTTGAATATTTTTATGGGCTCTTGCCTTATCGAGCAATACCTCGTGAATGGCTTTGCCAGTGGCATCAGCTACGTGCGCAATGCGACGTTGACTGTGGCCACCTTCACGGGTGAGATGCAAACCCATTGGGCCTGTCTCATCAGCAGTAAATGGTACGCCCTGCTCCACCAACCAACGAATCGCTTCAGCACTTTCTTGGGCGATATATCGAGCGGTGGATTCCACCACAAGGCCTGCGCCTGCATCTAAGGTGTCAGCAACATGAGAGTCCACACTGTCATGCTCTTTATCAACTACCCCAACAATGCCGCCCTGGGCCCAAGCAGTTGCGGCCTCACCTAGACCGCGCTTAGCCATCACGATGACTGGCTGGGTCTCGGCCATATGCAAAGCTACAGTTAGACCCGCAAGACCCGCTCCAATAATCAGGACGGGTAATTCTGCTTTGGGATTAACTGCTGAAGGTTGGGGTTTTGAACTGGCCATAGATGATCAATTCTAAAGGGCAATCGAATATTGTGTTGATTATCTCTTGATATCTCGATAGAAGTTTTCATGAGCGGCGATTGCCTCGAGATATATCAACCTCAAACCGTCATCAAGCGAGTAACCAAGCAAATAGAGTTGGCCGTTACTTTTGAACTTGTATACCAACAATGCAGCTAAATCACCCTTCTTTCTTTCGCCGATTGAAGGTTTATTTGAAACAATTCCTACGGCACCATCTACATCCTTGGCGATATTGTCATTTAGCTTTTTATATTGTCTGGCAAATCGGCGCGTTTGAATAACTGAATGCGCCATTAAACCTTCTTAGAGCGAGGAATGAATGGAGTGGCATCTGTCCTTGGCTCTGCTAATGATGCCAAAGAAGCGGTAATAAATGAAATTGGGAGATCTGGGTTATCAATTGCAGCCCTACCTACTGTAGCCCAAAACTCAAGCTGGCCAGCAATGGTCCGATGCTCAGATTTGGCCTCTGATTTCGCCGCTTCATATAGATTCTCGTCAATTCTGACTGGCATGCTCATCAAAAACCTCCCTTTCGGGCTATTTTACTACAAAAGTAGCAAGATAGAAAGCAAGGCCATTTCAAAAGAAAAAACCGCCCGAAGGCGGCCTTTTTTAAAGTGGACCCATGATCAGTGAGCCGATTCAACCTTCTGCCTCTTAGGATCATTAGTGCCGTAGCCCATTACTGGGGCAGCCTGTCCGCCTTTAGCAAGCTTGACAGCGCAGTACTTAAATTCCGGAATCTTGCCAAAAGGATCTAAGGCAGAGTTGGTGATTAAGTTAGCTGCAGCTTCATAGTAAGCAAACGGAATAAAGATCACACCACGTGGAGTGCCATCATCTCTACGGACATGGATACCTACCTCACCACGACGAGATTGAACAGTGATGACATCACCAGCAGAAACCCCTAGCTGAGTCATGTCTTCGCCATTCATGGAGACGGTAGCCATTGGCTCAATTGCATCCAAGACGGTTGCACGGCGAGTCATACTGCCGGTATGCCAATGCTCTAACTGACGACCTGTAATCAATACAAATGGGTAATCAGCATCCGGACGCTCATTTGCGGGAATGATGTCAGCAGGAACCAACTTGACCTTGCCATCTGGCGTCGCGAAGTTGTCATCAAATACGATTGGACGACCTGGGTCTTCTGCAGACAAACATGGGTAGGTCACGCTAGATTCTTTTTCTAATCGATCCCAAGTAATACCATTGATGGCTGCATGCATTGCTTGACGCATTTCGTCATATACAGCTGCCACCCCATCATCTGGACCTTGGTAGTTCCAGTTCAGACCCATGCGTTTCGCAATTTGCTGAATGATCCACAGATCAGGCTTGGCATCTCCCGGAGGATTAATCGCCTTCTTACCCATCTGCACCATGCGATCCGTATTACTTGCAGTACCGACCTTCTCTGGCCATGCGCTTGCTGGCAATACTACGTCGGCCAAGAGTGCGGTTTCTGTCATGAAAATATCTTGCACAACCAAAAGATCTAAAGAGGCCAATGCGTGACGAGCATGGTTCAAATCCGGATCGCTCATTGCAGGATTCTCGCCCTCGACATACATACCGCGAATCTTGTCTGGATCACTATCCGGCGCAGTGATCTTATGCATGATCTCTACTACGGTGTAGCCAGGCTTCTTATCTAATGGGGTATCCCAGAACTTCTCAAACCACGCATGTGCTTCTGGATTGTCAACACGTTGGTAGTTCGGGAACATCATCGGGATCAAGCCAGCATCACTAGCGCCCTGCACGTTATTTTGTCCACGCAGTGGATGCAAGCCAGAACCAGGCTTACCAATTTGTCCGGTAATGCTGACTAAGGCAATTAGGCAACGGGCGTTATCGGTACCGTGAACGTGTTGGCTCACGCCCATGCCCCACAAAATCATAGCTGACTTAGTGGTAGCAAACTCTCTAGCTACTTCGCGCAAAGTCTCTGCCGGAATACCGCAGAGTGGTGCCATTGCTTCAGGGCTATAGCCTTTGATATTTTCTTTAAGCGCTTCAAAATTATTAGAGCGGTTCTTGATAAAGTCTTTATCAACCAAACCCTCTTCAATGATCGTATAGATCATGGCATTGAGCATAGCAACGTCAGTATCTGGCTTGAACTGCATGGTGCGCCAAGCATGCTTACTGATCTCGGTTTTACGTGGGTCGCACAAAACAATCTTGGCACCCCTTTTTGCCGCATTCTTAAACCAAGTGGCTGCTACTGGATGATTTGCGGTTGGATTCGATCCAATCAACATGATCAAACTGGAATGCTCCACATCATTCACTTGATTACTTACAGCACCAGAACCCACACCCTCTAAAAGCGCGGCCACTGATGATGCATGGCAAAGACGAGTGCAATGGTCGACGTTATTACTTCCAAAGCCAGTGCGTACTAGTTTCTGGAATAAGTAAGCTTCTTCATTGCTGCCTTTTGCAGAGCCAAAGCCAGCCAATACTTTATTGCCGTATTGATCTTTAAGCTTCTTCAGTCCACCACCAGCAACTTCCAGCGCCTCCTCCCATGTAGCTTCACGGAAGATATCGGACCAATCTTGCTTGCCTTCTAGCAAAGCCTCATCTTTAGCAACACCCGCTTTACGAATGAGGGGCTTTGTTAAGCGCTGTGGGTTATGGATGTAATCCATACCAAAGCGACCCTTTACACAAAGACGATTGTGATTAGCCGGGCCATCACGACCCTCAACACTTACAATCTTTTCATCTTTCACGTTGTAAGTGATTTGGCAGCCGACGCCGCAGAAAGGACAAACTGAATCCACTTTGCGGTCTACGGTTTGTGAACCAATTAAACCTTTTGGCATTAATGCGCCCGTTGGGCAAGCCTGTACACATTCACCACAGGCAACGCAGGTGCTATCACCCATCGGATCATTAAGATCAAATACGATTTCACTATGCGCGCCACGCATTGCATAGCCAATCACATCATTAACCTGCTCTTCACGACAAGCCCGTACGCAACGATTACATTGAATGCAGGCATCCAGATTAACCGCCATCGCCGGATGCGAGATATCACTACTGACTTTTTCACGACGTAATGCTTTGAGCTCTGGTCGAACTGAAACATCCAAGCGCGTTGCCCAAGTGCTGAGTTGGCCATGTTGATTTTTTTGCTCTTCTTCCTTGCTGTCTCCAACCCACTTAAAACCCTCATCCGGCATGTCAGACAACAACATCTCCAAGACAAGTTTTTGACTCTTTAATGCACGCTCGCTATTTGCCTGCACTTCCATTCCAGGCGTCGCGCTTCTGCAGCAACTTGGTGCCAAGGTACGCTCGCCGTTGATTTCCACAACGCATGCGCGGCAGTTGCCGTCTGGACGATAACCATCTTTAAAACATAAATGTGGGATATCAATACCATGGCGTTTTGCCGCCTTGAGAATGGTCTCGCCTTCGTAAGATACGATGGTTTTTCCATCTAACTTGAACTCAACTGTTTGCAGTTCGAGTTCTTTAGGATTTGTTGGTGCGTTCATATTTGTCTCGTCTTTCCCTTGGCTTTCGTGTGCTTGCTAATTAAGCAACCTCTTGTGGGAAATATTTATGGATACAACGAATTGGATTTGGTGCAGCTTGACCTAGACCACAAATAGAAGCATCAACCATCACAGTTGCTAGATCTTCTAGGGTATCTTGATCCCAGGACTTGGACTGCATTAACTTCGCAGCCTTGCTGGTACCGACACGACACGGCGTACATTGTCCGCAACTCTCATGCTCAAAGAAGTGCATCACATTAAGCGCCATATCACGCGCCTTATCTTTGTCACCAAACACCATGACCGCAGCAGAACCAATAAAGCATCCATAAGGCTGCAAAGTATCGAAGTCCAACGGAATGTCGTTCATGGTTGCTGGCAAGATACCGCCTGATGCGCCACCAGGCAGATAACCATAGAACTGATGGCCATCTTGCATGCCACCACAGTACTCATCAATCAACTCTTGAATAGTGATGCCAGCCGGGGCTAATTTGACGCCAGGATTTTTGACTCGGCCACTAACGCTGTAGCTACGCAAACCCTTGCGATCATGACGGCCAAAGGAGCTAAACCACTCTGGGCCGCGCTGAACAATATCACGCACCCAATATAGAGTTTCAAAATTATGCTCGAGGGTTGGGCGACCGAACAAGCCTACCTGTGCAATGTATGGAGGGCGCATACGAGGCTCACCGCGCTTGCCTTCGATACTTTCAATCATGGCAGACTCTTCACCACAAATATAAGCACCGGCGCCGCGACGCAACTCAATTAACGGCAATGCAAATGGCGGATTTGCTTTGAGCTTGGCTAACTCAGATTCCAGTAACTCACGACAACCGTGGTACTCATCACGCAGATAAATATAACAAGCATCGATGCCAACTACATTGGCAGCAATTAACAAGCCTTCCAAGAAACGATGTGGGTCACGCTCCAAGTAGGTGCGATCTTTAAATGTACCCGGCTCACCTTCGTCAATGTTTACCGCCATCAACTTAGGAGCAGCTTGATCTTTCACGATGCGCCACTTGCGACCCGCTGGGAAGCCGGCGCCACCGAGGCCGCGAAGGCCGGAGTTTTCCATAGCCTTGATGATGCTCTCATCATCTTTTTTGCCTTCAGCAATTTCTTTTGCTAAAGCGTAACCACCTTGAGCGCGATAAGACTCATAGCCTACATAGTCCGGCGAAACCGCTTGATTCTCACCCTGAGGAGATACGCCTTGTTCAGCTAAAGCTGCAGGATCAAAATTGGCGCCGTCCTTGGCCATTGGCTGGGTAGTCATGTTATTTTTGACTGCGGCAGACACTTTATCGGTAGTAGCAAACAGTACTGGGTACTGGTGCACTACAGCTACCGGAGCCTGTTCGCAACGACCTACACATGGTGCGGCCGCCACTTTGACATTCGGGTTGCCCAAAATTGCTGGCAACTTTGCCAAGAGATTTTGCGCACCCGCCAATTCACAAGCAATGCCGTCGCATACGCGTACAGTGATATCAGCAACAGGATCGTTGCCACGCACCACCTCAAAGTGATGGTAGAAAGTAGCAACCTCATAGACTTCAGCCATGGGCAAATTCATTTCTTTTGCGAGGGCAACTAAATGTCGGTCATGCAAAGCACGATACTCATCATTGAGCTTGTGTAAATTTTCAATCAACAGATCACGGCGATGCGGTGCGGCACCAATGAGCTGGCGAACCTCTGCAACAGAAATGTCATCCGCTTGACGACCCTTCAGTTTGCTTTTGCGACGAATGGTTTCCCTTAAATCATCTGCGGTTGCCACAGCAACAGCCTTGATTTCTCCAGAGGGTTTTGGGTGATTCATAGTGTTTGTCTCTAATTTCTTGTCGCAATAATGATGCTGTTTTGATGTACTTAAAGCCCTGCTTGAGAACTCACGACATGGCGAGCAATGGATTGCGTCGCTATATATAGGAAATTCCCAAAATCACAAATGATTTTGGGTTATTTCTGCACTCAAGTCCTTGACGGAGCTCAAGTGAATTTAATAAGGGTAAACCCTTGATTAGATCACTGATGGGGATGGCTTGTCGCCAGGCGGGAGAGAGTAATCCAACTGACGCTCATAAACACGTGCTTTAAAGCAGTCGTTGTAGCCTTTACTGCCAATTTGCCAACCAATGGAGGTGCAATCATCCTGAGCTGCCGACTCTATCGAGCTACACCCAGTCAAGGCAATGACAGCAATCGATACAAGAATAGTGAAGGGGCGCAATGTAGTTGAATTCATACCTCAAGTCTACTTGATTCTGACCTCCACCTCGAGGGGAACACCCTCCTTACCTGCCGTGACAGTCTTGACCTCGCCCAAGCTAATCCGATCTTTCAGAGCGGGATTACTTTTCACCATGAAACTTAAGGCCAGCTTTGCTCGATTGTTAGCTAGGCCCGTTAAATCTTCCACTGACACGGGAATGCTGGCAATGAGTTCTGTATGCAACTGTTCATTTCGTTCAGCACCGGCCGGTAGGGTCAGCAATCTCTGGCCTAATTTAATTCTGCCAACATATTGAGCGTAGACCGACTTCAACCCAGACTGCACCTTCGAGTCCAAGAAATCCGGACTAGGGATTGGGTCATTGGGGGCGATATTCATACCAGCCGCCTTCAGAATGGCAAGATCGGCAGTTGCACGGGCTAAAGCCGCTTTATCTGCGACTGGATCATAAGTTCCCGCGAGCTCCAACGTAGCATTCGGCTTCTTAGCCAAGAAGTCACCAAACTTCTCTAAACGATCCTGATCCGCCGGTAAGAACACTGCCTCGCCCAATATGGCATTTACCCCGTCATCAGCCCCCATCCCTAGGAGAGCGCCCAAAGCTCTAAAGGGTGCAGTGGCAACATTGGTCAAGATATTACTAATGGCCTGCCACAACAAGCCGCTCGCACTGAACTCCGGCGCATCCACATTGCCGGCAATGTTGATGGTGACATCAATCGTATCGTCAGAATCCTCAAGCAAAGCAATCGCTAAACCTAGCGGTAATTTTTTACCCTGAAAATCAGCTACCTCCTCGCCAAGCTCGATCTTTTTGATGATGATTTGATTGCCGCCCTTGAGTTCGCCATCCTTTGCGCTGTAATGCAAGTTCAAATTCACTCGACCACTAGCGATTTGGTAGCCAGCAAAGGTCATCACAGCAGGATTAAAGGCATTGAGCGGAATATTTTTAAAATTCAGTGTGACATCGTTATTACGACGTGGGTCATCGAATGAAATCTGCCCCCTACCCCGCAGCGACCCAGAGTCTGCCAAGACTCCATCCAAGGTCATTGCTGTTGAATGACCAGGAAGAGCACTCACATTGGTGAAACTCGCATTGAACTTTCTCAGATTAACTTTGAAGTTAGGTTTCATGGCCAAGTCAGCAAACCGCACTTCACCTTCGCGCAATTTCAATACTTTAATATCTAGAGCAAAAGATGTCTTCTCCTTTGAGGGTGCTGGCAATCGATCAACTCCTGCCACCTCAGAACCTCCTTTGGAAAACAAGCGCCTGAAATTAGAAAAGCCTTTGTCATCGATTTCAAACTGGAGCACAGGCTGGTCAATGGAAATTGCATTAGCAATCAAACTGGATCCGGCACGCTTTGAGTTCTGATAGATAAATTGCTGAATATCCCCCGATTTCCACTTCATGAGCGATTGCTTTTGCCCCTGCTCGTGCAAATCTAAATCCAGTAGATGCAAATCTCCAGATACAGTCAGCTCATCACCCTTTAGCCCGATCTCTAGAGCGGATTGAATCACCCCACCCCGAGCTTGCAGTTCTTTATTAGCAGGTAGCAATCCGATAAAAGGTGCAAGCGAAAAGTTCTCCACCTGAACTCTTCCAGCGATCGATTTGTCGGACTTCAAATCCCAGTGGGAGTTAACGCGCCCATCATCAACCTCCAAATCAAGCTGAGCTCCAATAACATCTGGCGCAGGATTATCTAAAGCGCCCTTGATGGCAACATGCCTAAATGCAATCTTCTGATTTAGCCCCGGCAAATTAAAGTGCAGCGCACCCAGATTCAATCCGTACTGGCCACGTACACCATTGACATCACCCCGCTTGTCGTAGTTTGCAATATCCAATAGCTCAATAGAAAAAGACTTTAGTTGTTCGTGTAATTTTTTATTGAGATCTACTACCTCCAAGCCGGCATCAGAGACTCGGAATTCATCAATTGAAATTTTGAAATTCTTTTTTAGTGCAGTGGGATCTGACGGCGGAACACTGCGCGTAATGGCAACAATCAATTCCTGCCAATTCCATTGGGAAGCACTCCCTTTAGCTCCGCGTTTCTCGAGCAGCACATTGGGCTCATCAAAAAGGACCTCCTCAAACCCCAGCTCACCAATTGCGAGGCGAGACCACTTCAGCATCACAACTGCTTTCTTTAGCCCAAGTAATTTCTCCTGATGACCATCGATTACACGAAGCCCATCAATCTCAATGCGCAATCGCAAGGGAGAAATACTCAGATCTTGATAAGTAATTTCGTAGCCAATTTTTTTGCCGTACGACTCTACTGCACTCTTGATGGCGCCGGGAACCCAAAGGTGGCATACACCCCAAAATAAAAAGAGCAGTGCAAGAATGCCCCCTGTAATTCGGAGCAACCAGGTTCCCACAGCAAGTCGCTTGAATGAAATCATTGTTGTAGTAATTTAAATCTTGAATGGAAATATAGAACGCGATTTAAGCTACTGGTGGAAATCCTACCTTTTGTGTCCATACATTATTAAATGCATGAATAAGGGGTTTTTCATAAACACCTGCTTTAGTGAATGGCTCATCTGCCAACCAAGCCTCAACATCCGCCTTGCTTGGGAAATCCATCACCAATAAGCTACCAACCGTAGTGCTGCCATCCTCGGATGTCAGTGGGCCAGCAAAAGCCATCTTGTCAGCAAGCTTGCCTAGATAGGCACGATGCTCTGGTCGAACTTGAATACGCAACTCTGCTGTGCCGGGACGATCCATCAAAAGGATTGCAAAGATCATGTTTTCTCCAATTTAGTCGTAATACCTAGATCTTACGGCAAGCGCAAAAAGAAAAACCGCCCGAAGGCGGTTTATTACTTAAAGCAATTAAAACGAATTAAGCAGCTTTGCGGCTTTTTGCTGCTGGTTTAGCAACAGCGTATTGACCTTGAACGTTTGCAAAAGCAGCGTCAACGCTCTTCTCAAAGTTTGCAAATGCATCAGCTGCAGAAGCGCGCACTTGATCAAACTGTTGGAGTGAAGATTCAAATACAGTTTTAAATGCAGATACAAAAGCCTCTGAGCCAGCAGGAGCAGTCTTAGTAGCTTCTTTAACAAACTTCACCAAATCAGCACGTGCGTCATCGATAGAAGCGTCAACTACTTGAGCAACTTCTTTATTACCGTTACGCACTACTTTGTTTACTTTAGCTTGGTAAGCAGCAGCGTACTTAGCAGCTTCTTGAGCAACTTCTGGCTGAGCCAATTTTGACAATTGTTGCGCATCTTTAATTGCCAACAACTGAGCGCTAGCTTCTTGAGCAGCAGCCAAAGCATCTTTAGCAGCAGCTTGATTGATTTCAGCTAATTCTTGGGCGCTTTCAACGGCTACTTGAGCTAAATACTTAGCGTTTTCAACGGCTTTAGTTTGAGCTTGTGTGAGTTGGTCATTCAATTGAGCTTGAAACATGATTTTTCCTAACTTTTTAAATTGATAAAATTTATTGCGATGCACCATTTTAAAAAGTTTTATGTGGCAACGCAACAATTATTTGCGGCAATGCAACATAAATAGCTCAATTTTTCGCTTTATCCATATAAAACAGTTACTTGCGGATTTCTTAGATTGCAGTAATCCGGATAAATACTTAAAAAGGTAAGAAAAAACCACCCGAAGGTGGTTTTGGACTACTGGCGGAAGAGGCGGGATTCGAACCCGCGGTAGGCTATTAACCTACGCACGCTTTCCAGGCGTGTGACTTAAACCGCTCATCCACCCTTCCGTACAAACGATGATTATACGTTTCCTGAAAGGATTGAGCTCTAAAAGCTTACAGAGACTCTTTGAGCTGATCCAAAATGGCTGGATTTTCCAGGGTTGACGTATCTTGAGTAACCTCTTCACCCTTAGCAATCACGCGAAGCAAGCGACGCATGATCTTGCCAGAACGAGTTTTAGGCAAGTTATCACCGAAACGCACATCCTTTGGTTTAGCGATTGGGCCGATTTCCTTACCCACCCAGTTACGCAACTCAGTGGCGACCTTCTTAGCCTCTTCACCCGTTGGGCGACCGCTCTTAAGAACCACGAATACACAAATGGCTTCACCAGTTAAATCATCTGGACGACCAACTACTGCCGCCTCAGCAACCAATGGATTGGCAACCAAGCAAGACTCAATCTCCATCGTGCCCATGCGGTGACCTGAAACGTTCAACACGTCATCAATACGACCGGTGATGGTGAAGTAGCCAGTGTCTTTATTACGAATTGCGCCGTCACCTGCGAGATACAGGGTGCCACCCAACTCTTCTGGGAAATAAGACTTCACAAAACGATCTGGATCATTCCAAATGGTACGGATCATGGAAGGCCATGGACGTTTTACAACCAAGATACCGCCCTGGCCGTTTGGAACATCCACACCAGCTTCGTCAACGATTGCCGCTTGAATACCCGGCAAAGGCAATGTGCAAGAACCTGGAATCATTGGTGTTGCACCAGGCAACGGAGAAATCATGTGTCCACCAGTCTCAGTCTGCCAGAAGGTATCCGCGATTGGGCAGCGTGAACCACCAACATTCTCGTAATACCACATCCAAGCTTCTGGATTAATTGGCTCGCCGACTGAACCCAGGAGGCGCAATGAAGATAAGTCATAGCTCTTTGGATGCACTGAGGCATCGTTACTAGATGCTTTAATCAATGAACGAATCGCGGTTGGCGCTGTGTAGAAAATAGTAGCCTTATGTTTTTGGATCATGTCCCAGAAACGACCAGCATTCGGATACGTTGGCACACCCTCAAACACAATCTCAGTAGCGCCTACTGCGAGTGGGCCATAGGTGATGTAGGAGTGACCTGTTACCCAGCCAATGTCGGCAGTACACCAGAACACATCATTGGGCTTGATATCAAAGGTCCACTTCATTGTGAGAATTGCCCACAAGAGATAGCCGCCAGTGGAATGCTGCACCCCTTTTGGCTTACCAGTAGAACCGGATGTATAGAGAATAAATAGTGGATGCTCTGCGCTTACCCACTCTGGCTCACAAGAAGTCGCTTCATTAGCAACGATTTCTTGCATCCAAACATCGCGCCCTGCTGTCATAGCGATATCGGCGCCAGTGCGCTTGCTAACGATCACATGCTTAACCTTAGGACATTCGCCAGTAGAAAGTGCTTCGTCACAAATTGTTTTTAATGGCAATGCCTTGCCGCCACGGAACTGCCCATCGGCAGTAATCACTGCAACCGCGCCGACGTCCATAATGCGATCACGCAACGCTTGGGCGGAGAAGCCCCCAAACACTACGGAGTGAATCGCACCAATACGAGCGCAGGCTTGCATAGCAACAATGCCTTCGATGGTCATTGCCATATAAATAATGACGCTGTCACCAGACTTGATGCCCATCTTACGAAGTGCATTTGCCATTTTGCAAACGCGCTCAAGCATCTCTTTGTAAGTTACCTTGGTGACTGTGCCGTCATCAGCCTCAAAAATGATGGCGGTTTTGTCGCCTAAACCATTCTCAACCTGACGATCTAAGCAGTTGTAAGAGGCATTCGTTGTGCCGTCTTCGAACCATTTATAGAAAGGCGCTTTTGATTCATCTAGCACTTTAGTGAAGGGCTTCTTCCAGTAGATGTTCTCTTTTGCAAGGCGCCCCCAAAAACCGTCATAATCCATTTCAGCTTCAGCGCAGAGCTTGTTGTAAGCATCCATCCCCGAGATAGCGGCACTCTTAACAAAGTCTGCAGGTGGGTTAAATACGCGGTTTTCTTGCATTAATGGTTCCATGCTTCACAGCCCTTCTATCAATAATCAGTCGTCTTTTTCCGCGAAAATAACGCAGAATTAGGGTATTACAAGCCCAAGAGCTAACAAGATAAGTGAAAACACGCAGGATTTGCTCTATGGCAAACCCTTAAAATAGGAAAAACCTTACTTAAACTAAGCCCATAACCATGACAAACATTAAACAAAACGACCTCATTCAAAGCGTTGCGGACGCATTCCAGTTTATCTCTTACTACCACCCCAAGGACTTCATTTCCGCTATGGGCAAGGCTTATGAGCTAGAACAAGGTGCCGCCGCCAAGGATGCGATTGCCCAAATCTTGACCAACAGCCGCATGTGCGCAGAAGGTCATCGTCCGCTTTGTCAGGACACGGGCATTGCTGTGGTTTTCCTCAAAATCGGTATGAACGTGCAATGGGCCGATGCCACGATGAGCGTTTCTGAGATGGTGAATGAGGGTGTGCGTCGTGCTTACATGAACCCAGACAACCCACTGCGTGCTTCCGTATTGGCTGATCCAGCAGGAAAGCGGAAGAATACGGGCGACAACACTCCGGCTGTCATTCATTATGAAATCGCCCCTGGTGACGATGTCGAAGTCATTTGCGCAGCTAAAGGTGGCGGCTCTGAAAACAAGGCCAAGATGGTCATGCTCAACCCTTCTGACTCAATCGTGGATTGGGTAGTCAAAACTGTCCCTACTATGGGTGCAGGCTGGTGCCCTCCTGGCATCCTGGGTATTGGTATTGGTGGCACTCCCGAAAAAGCGATGTTGATGGCTAAAGAGTCTCTGATGGGTCCTGTAGATATTCAAGAACTCATCGCACGCGGCCCACAAAATCGCATTGAAGAACTTCGTTTAGAGATCTTCGAAAAAGTAAACAAGCTTGGTATTGGCGCCCAAGGATTGGGTGGCTTATCTACCGTTCTTGATATCAAGATCTTGGACTATCCAACTCATGCCGCATCTTTGCCAGTAGCCATGATCCCGAACTGCGCTGCTACACGTCACGTGCATTTCCACTTGCATGGTGATGGCCCAGCAAAATTAGAAGCGCCCTCATTATCCGATTGGCCAGATGTCACTTGGACACCAGATACCAAGAAATCCAAACGCGTGAACTTGGACACCCTAAGCGCTGAAGAAGTGGCTGGCTGGAAAGAAGGTGAAACATTGCTGTTGAATGGCAAGATTTTGACTGGACGTGATGCCGCTCATAAGCGCATTCAAGACATGCTCGCTAAGGGCGAGGAGCTTCCAGTAAGCTTTAAGAATCGTGTGATCTATTACGTAGGTCCTGTTGATCCAGTTGGCAATGAAGCGGTTGGTCCAGCAGGTCCGACTACCTCAACACGCATGGATAAGTTCACCGAGATGATGCTTGCTAAGACCGGCCTGATCTCCATGATTGGTAAAGCCGAACGTGGTCCCGCAGCTATTGAAGCAATTAAAAAACATAAGTCTGCCTACCTCATGGCTGTTGGTGGTGCAGCGTACTTAGTATCCAAAGCGATTCAGACAGCCAAGGTCGTAGGGTTTGCTGATCTTGGCATGGAAGCGATTTATGAATTCGATGTGAAAGATATGCCAGTCACTGTAGCCGTTAGTTCAGCTGGTATCTCCATGCATGAGACTGGTCCGAAAGAATGGGCGGCAAAGATTGGCAATATTCCAGTCAAGATTGCTTAAGTCTAGATTCATACAGTAGCGACTAATTACTTGGCACTCATCGGAGTATTTGATTCTGGCGTAGGTGGCTTATCCATTTTGGACGAGGCACTGCGCCAGCTTCCAAAACATGACTACATCTATCTAGCAGACTCGGCTAATGCGCCCTATGGGGAAAAGTCAAGCGAATGGATTGCCTCTCGGAGTATGGAGTTATGCCAGTACCTAGCCAAACAAGGTTGCGATGCCATCATGGTGGCATGCAATACGGCAACTGCTGAAGCCATTGCTCATATTCGTGCAAAGCTCAGCAGTATCCCTATTATCGGCGTTGAGCCGGGTATTAAACCAGCAGCTATGCAGTCGGCCAATAGCATTGTTGGCGTGCTTGCAACTGAGGCTACGCTCAAGAGCGAAAAATTTAACGCCTTATTAGCAACCCTCCCTTCTAACTGCCTCTTTATCAAACAGGCTGGTGCCGGTCTTGTTCCCCTCATTGAAGCGGGTCGGGCCAATAGCGAAGAAACCTTGGAATTACTCGCCCAACATCTCGCCCCTATTCAAGAAGCGGGGGCTGACACCATTGTTCTGGGCTGCACTCACTATCCATTTCTCAGAAAAGCAATTCGTAAGCTACTAGGCGACTCCATCAACCTGATTGATACTAGCGACGCAGTAGTACGGCAACTCAAGAGAAAATTAGAGTCACAAGAGGGTGGCGTAGAGAAATCTTCACACGGTTCCGTGAAATTCATTAGCAGCAAGAATGCGGAAAATCTCCTGAAGATGGCCCAAGAATTAATTCAATCGGATCTCAGCAAGCATCGAATTGATTCTGCATTAGTGAGCGCATTCCATTGAGCCCATTCTTATCTCGCATGAGCGTGCAACTCCCGTTCAATAAAACTGAACGCATCATCATCGGTCTGGTGGTTGCCTTGCATCTACTGTTTTTAATCGGCTTTCAAAGTAGCATGAAGCCTGATAACGACAATAACCAAGATGATGCGCGCGTCATGGCCAATTTGGTGAGTCCAGAAGCTGCCAAGCAGCCACAAGCAGCACCCACTCCACCGCCACCCAAGCCCAAGCAAGAACAAAAGAAGAAGGTCGTGGACGAGAAGTCCACTCAAGCACCAACACCCCCTCAATCCCAACAGCAAGCCGCAACCCCGCCCACTCCCCAGCAAACCAAGAGTGAGTCCCAAACCCCAAACGCAACCGTTGCACCCTCAACCTCATCCGGATCGAGCGGCACACCGATTCAGACTGATATTGGTAAACTGGTTGTGGTGTTTCAGCCAGATGCGGATGCTTACTACCCCTCCTTCTCCAAGCGCTCTGGAGAGCAAGGTGAGGTGGTGGTGAGATTAATTATTGATGAAACCGGTAGCGTGGAAGATGTCGCCTTATTGCGCTCTAGCTCATTCCCACGCCTAGATCGCGCAGCAACCGACATTGGTCGGCGTTATCGCTTCAAACCTTTTTTAGTTAACGGCTCACCCCAAAGAATATCCACCAACCTTTTAATTAAATTTAATCTCAAGAATTAATATTATGAATACACCATTTGGCTTAGCTAATCTGTGGCTTGAAGGCGATGCAATTACCCGCTTTGTGGCGCTTGCTCTACTCACCTGCTCTATTGTGACTTGGGTGATTTTGCTTTCTCGTTTTTGGGATTTGCGCAACCTACGCAAACTCAAACCAGAATTAGATCAATTCTGGCGGGCAACTTCATATGATCAGGGCCTTAGTGCTTTTACCAATCCCGCAGCCAATCCCTACCTTCAGATTGCCAAAGCGGCGAGCGGCGCTTCTGCCCACCATCAAAGCCAGTCCAATAATCATCGCGAGTTATTGCAAACACTCAATTATTCAGAGTGGATGGCTCGCAGCGTCAAGAACAGCATTGATGGCGTAGCGGCTAGCCTGCAAAAGGGTTTAACTTTCTTGGGCTCTACTGGCGCAACCGCTCCATTTATCGGCCTGTTCGGCACTGTATGGGGCATCTACCATGCTTTGATTTCGATTAGCAGCTCCGGTAGCGCGCAAATCGATCAGGTTGCAGGCCCCATTGGTGAGGCCTTGATCATGACAGCCTTAGGGCTGGCTGTGGCGATCCCAGCGGTGCTTGGCTTTAACGCTATCAACCGCGCCAACAAATTACTAGTTGCCGATCTCAATCGCTTTGGCAACGATCTCCTCGCCTATTTCGTGACTGGCGCACGCGTTAAGTCCGGGGAATAAATATGTCTTTTCATCTACAAGACGATCAGAGCGAAGACAGCATCATGGCTGAAATCAACATGACACCGATGGTGGATGTCATGTTGGTGCTTTTGATTATCTTCATCATTACTTTGCCTGTTATTCAACAGGCAGTAAAGGTGGAGTTGCCAAAAGCCAATAGCGTACGCAATGAAGTCAAGCCTGAGTCAGTACAGCTGTCTATTGATGCTAAAGGTCAAATCTTTTGGAATAGCACACCCATTGATTTAGAAACATTTAACGGCTATGCAGAAAAAGCAGCTCAGAAAGAGCCACAACCAGAAATCAATCTACGCGCTGATAAATCCGTGAAGTATGAGTATGTCGCTCAGGTACTAGCAGCATCAAGACGAGCCGGCCTAACCAAGCTAGGCTTTGTCACAGAACCTAATTAATGTATTCAGAGTCGACCAATTATAAAAACCACCTTCGGGTGCTTTTTATTAACTAGCTATTATCAAGCTACGAGTGAATTGAGGCGCTGAAAAGACCCATTCTAGGGCTGAGCAACGCAACTCTCTTCAGTTGTCTTAGTGCCATTACCCATATGCACCCCCAAGAGTCCGCCTTGAATGGTTTCAACCTTCTTCAGTTTGCCGGTGTTTTGATTCAGAGTGAGCTGAGTCAGCACTTTTCCGGGGGGATAAGTAATGCCATCAATCAATTCGGGCTCGAAACGCGCTTCAACTGTCATCAAGATATTGGGCCCTGAAAATGTGACGCTCTTGACCTCTTGATATCCGCCATCATCTTTTCGATCTAAGTCTCGATCATCTAAATAGATTTTGGCTTTTTGCCGCTGACTTGCGGGAATGATCCCAAGCACGTAACTCTCCGTGTAATCCTTTTCAACTCTAGTGCAATCAAAAACAAACACATCCTGGGCATAAGCCATGGATGAACAAGCAGGGAGAATCGAAAGTGAGGAGAGGGATTGCTTCATGGTCTTGAAAAAAGTAATTCAAAGTTAATCGATTGGTGCCCGAGGCCGGAAACGGCATTCTTTTAAAATCAATACTTTACATTGTTTTTTCGGGATTTAATCGGGATGATTTATAAACAACAAAGCATCAATACCAATTGACCAAATAAAAAATGCGTTTAGAATCAAGCCCGTTCCGCAATATTAACCTAATAGCGCCAAATTAATGGCATACAGAAATAAATAGTTAATGACCACTAATGTTTTTGATAAAGAAGCAGGAGTTTTGGCAACTGATTCAAGATGGAGTTATTCGCTACCAGGAGTTGCGAATATATACGTTGATAATGTGGAGTTTGAAAAAATTGCTTCAGATGGAATCTTGGCTTTCATGTTTGCCGGAGATTCATTAAAGATTAACGAATGGAAAAACTGGATTAATAGCCCAAATAAAGTGGTTATGAATCAACCAAAGCCCGTTGAGAATGGATTTTCGATTTGCATGGTAGATGTAAAAACGCAAGAAATCGTTTTAGAGAAGTATCAGGAAATTAGGCGAGATGGCGCTAGATTTGCTGGTACTGGAGCTATTGCAGCAAATAGGTGCTGGGAAGAGAATAGAGACCCTAAAAAGGCCGTGGAATCTGCAATAGTAGAAGATTGCTTTAGTGGTGGGGATGTAAAATACTTAGACTTGTTGAGTGGAAAAAACAATCTTTCAAAAAAAGATGAATTTAGCTCAATTAAGTCTGGAGTTCAAACGAGAGGTTATGTTATGTATTTTCAAAATCAAAATCAAAACCATATTCCAGTTTCTGAAGCTGCAAATGCTGATGAGCGGATTTCACAAACCATAGCAAAAATTGCAAAAGGTGATGTGGGTATGACTGCCCCAAGTCCTGCAGCTGAAAGCCAGTGGAGCGATCAGGATAGGGAAGATCTGACAAACGCTCTTTTAAAATATTACCCAGCAAAATAAATTAACCCGCTAAGGCGGGTTTTTTATCGCCCTGCTATTCTGCGAATTTTCTCTTGCAGCTCATAATCTTCACGGCATTCAGCCGAGCAAAATCTACGATCTGAAAGCGCCTCATTGCACGATAGGCAAAATCCAGTGATTTTTAAAGGTTGATTTTTAGAGCGTGCGGCGCGAATAGCCAGATCACGATCTCGCTCTTCTTTTTCACTTGCCCTATCAAATATATCTGTCATGATGGCACCTTCAATTTAAATCTCCAATAAATGCTGTCCTTGTATGACCAAGGGTTTCTAGGTTTGTAGATCTTGAATCCACAGTTAATGAGAGAGTTCGATGAGGGTGGGTTTTGCGTTGTATCGGTGATGACCCAATGCCAGCCCAGGGCTTTTGCCTTACGTACCCTAGCCTGTATCAGGCGTTTTTGAAGGCCGTGACCTGTATAACCATCAAGTACCCCTGCTCTGCATAGGTACCCAGCATTTGTCCAAGTAGCAGATCGCATCAATCCGGCAAACCCTACCGGCTTACCGGACTCAGTATAGGCAATCCACCAATGACCATACTTACAGCTCATAGGGGTATCTGCAGGCAATATTGATTTTTGTAACTCTATTAGCAGCTCAACAAATTCGCTCTTTTTGATGTTGACTTTCTTGATCTTGAAAATCATTTGGTCCATCCAATCCACTCAGTTTTTTGAACTTCTTTTTTGCGCTCTACATTGACTGCGCATGAAAAGGTAATCCCATGGCTAGGATGTGTAATCCAGAGCGCTTGGCGGGGAGGCTCAAATCCAAAGTTATTGGAATAGGCGTATTCGTCATACCCTTTTAGGCTGCCGTTGACGATTAAGCGTTGTAATTGAATCAATTGATGCCAGTGACCCAGTAGCATCGTGTCGTATTCTTGATCGATCTGAGCATTGCGTGAGCGCTTTTTGTGATCTCCTCGGATGATGGGCCCAAGAGCGCCGATAACGCCGTCACCGCCCCTAAATTGGTCCCCATGAGTCAATAGATAGCGGTGTCCATAGATTGAGTAATACGCATCTGACCCATCTGGAATAAAGAATTGCACTCGCTTATCACCCTCAAATCGCTTGGCCAAGAATTGATATAGCAGCCAATCAAAGTTTGTGTAATTGCGGTTTTTGGCCTGAATCTTAAAAGTATTTCTGCCATGATTACCAGTGACGCATGGGACAAATACCTTGCCAAATTCATTGGCCAAAGTTTCAATACACCAAACCAATACGCCCCATAGATCCAATACAGAGGGCATGACTTCAATATCGTTGGTGGTGGCTAGCTCTTGATGAATATTGCCACTAAACATATCCCCGCCCAGGGCAAAGACTATGCCTGGGTACTCTGGATTATTGAGGTGGTTGCGCAGCAGATCGATGGCCGTTTCAACCATGGCCCTTGCTCGCTCTTGAGCTATTTGAATGTTGTATTCATTCACACCGCCAATTTGCTTAGCATCAACATTTTCAGCCCAGTGCCAATCAGAGGCAAAAAGCGTTGGTACGCCGGTTGTATCTTTTTTGGGTAGCTTTACGAGCCAATTAGGCACATCAATATTAGAGTCGGCCAGTTTAATGATTTGCTTTTTAACGTATTCGGCTGAAAGCGTTTCTTTTGCTTGTGATTTGGCAGCAGTTTCTAATGCTCGAATCGTAGCTTGCGCTTCAGCCAATTGCTGAGCAATATCAGCATCTTGATTAATTTTGGCTTTTTTAATATTGGGCAAAATATTGCGCTTTTCAGCTTCAATTAATCTATGCCGTAGAGTTGAATAAGGGATTTTTAAAAAGTCTGCAGCTTTCTTTTTTTCACCAAACTGGTGATATAGGTCGACTGCTTGTTGTAATATTTTTTCAGGTGTTTTTAACGCAGACATTATGCAATTACTCCACCGGCGTTTAAATATGCCGTTTTTAGGTTGCTCAATTGGTTGGTGTGTTGACCATACTTAGAACCAGGCAAGCTTGCCCAGATGTTGTTGCACTTCTCAATGGCCTGCTCGAGACGGCCTGCATTAATGTCATCGATGGCTTTACGCTCTTTAATTTGCTGTAAAGCAATCGCATCTTGAGAGGCGGGAGAAAAATCAGGAAGGTCCAATTGCTTTTTGTAAACATCAAAATACCTTGAAAGCAATTGATAGCGCCCTGCAGCCGTGGATTGCAAGAATTCTCCCAGGCGAACCAGTTTTCGAGGGTGATTAGCGTAGGAGGTAAATAGATCTGGCTTGGTAGGTGTACTACCCACAATCACGTTATAGCCATTGTCTGAAACAGCTAGCAAAGCTTCTCCAATTTCAGAATAAGCCAACATATCTAAAAAAGCTTTTTCGTTAGGAGTCATTGAGGCCACGCTTTCTCAAGCATTTTGGTTTCAGCTATTGCGGTGTCAGCATCGTTTGCCACTTCAATAAGTCTTGCTGAACAATCTGCGACCACGGAATCGAGGGATGCGATTCGCTTAATAAGGGCTTCTCGGGATTGACTGGACACGCTGCTGTCGAAGGTATTGAAGTTGTCCCGCAACTTGCCAACATAGCTACGATTAGTAAGAGTAAGAGCCAATAAATCAGATTTTGCTTTTGAAAGTTCATTTTGTGCCTCATTGAGTTGATGTTGAAGGTTTTGAGTTTTGGCTTTCGCTTCAATCAAATCCTTATTAAGATTGATCTGATCCTCAGATACGCGCCGGTCATATCCAACTTGTTCAATATGCATCGTTGTGGCGTACAAAGCTCCAACGATCAAGCCAATAATGGCAATCCAGCCAACTACTTTGAAAATCAAAGATTGGGGGGTGAGATCCGATAAGTTCATGGTTTGGTCTCCGGAGAGTCTTTTTTTAGCCCTAGGGCAATTCCTACACCCGCAAAGACAGCTCCCATACCGACTCCAAAATCTTGAATCACAAAGGCTTCTTTGAGATACAGATGATGAAATCCAGCAGTAGCCAAGGCATAGATAACAGTAAACCCAGCGCCAATCTTGACAATGCAATAAGTAGCGTTATCCGGCTCGGTAAAAATGTTTTTAAATAAAGCTTTAATAGCGTTCAATTCAGTTCCTTTGGACGTAAAAAAACCCGCGCATAGCGGGCTTTATGAAGCAGTCAATATATTTAAACTGGAAACTTAGACTTTAAAAAATCTTCAAACAAAAACAAAGCCCGAGATCCCATATGCCCCGATACGCCGACTAATGCAGCCGTCATTAAAGGAGCGATCTGAGCATTCTCGCAAAGCCAAAAAGTGATTACGCCTGCAAATCCAGCGGTCACTATTTCACCCACAAGCTCAACCAGGTTAAATGCCCTGACATGGCCTGCCTGAAGCTTACGCATGAAATTGACAATTCCGCCAAGGATGGCGAGCATAAATACCCATGAGTAGGTAATTAACGAATAAGAGGTTGGATCTTTATCTACCATATTGGCCACGCTATAAAAAAGCCCCCGTAGGGGCGTTGATCAAATCACTTCCGAAGGATTAAGCAAAATCCGCTTTAGAAAAGCCGTAGCGTTTAATGGTGGAAAGGTCTTCAACATCAACCCAAACAGGGTCGACTTTAGCGCCTTCATAGCCTGGTTGGCCATAACCTTCAGGATAGACGGCTGTATCTTGTTTACGGGTCATGCTGCCCTTGAGGTAAGCCATGAATTGATCATGCTCAGGGGTGCCGTTAATTGCATCTAAATCATCGCGATTGTTAATTACAGGAAATACCATGATGTTTCTCCATCCAGTTAAAAAGATTGTTTGTATCTGCCCATCTTGCATGGCCAGCCCATGAAGCTAAAAACTTAGTTAATGCAATATCGTCTTGATATTTAATATATTTTGTAATTTTTCTTTTAGCGCGCAATACTGAATCATGTCTTAGCAATTTATGCGTAGGCCATATTCGATACCCTAAAAAATTAATCCCCCGTACCACTCCAGAGCTTGACCATTTACTAATGCGCATGCCCATTCGCTCATTAGAAAATGCTTGAATCTTATAAAAGTCATCTCGCAACTTCACAGGGTCATCACCCAAAATTACAATATCATCCATATATCGAGCCCACCTACGATGCCCTAGTTGATCATGAATGTAGCGATCGATCAAACCGCCATACACATTGGCGAATAATTGACTTGTTAGGCTACCAATTGGAATGCCGCAACCACTAGCTGGAATAATCTCTCGCAAGATTCTTAAAGTCTTTTCACAGCCGATCTTACGATTAATAAGGCCATGCAATATTTCTCGATTAACCGAAGGAAAAAACTTGCTGTAATCCGTTTTTAGGTAATGCGTTGCTCCTGGCTTACGTAGCTCAGATTGCACGTAGCGCACGCCAGCATGCGTACCCATCCCAGGTCTACATGCAAACGTGTTATGCAACAACGTGCGCTCAAAGATGGGCCCAATAATGTTGCAAACTGCATGCTGAGTTAAGCGATCCTTAAAATCTAATGCAGAAATTAATCTAGGTTTTGGCTCATAAATAACAAATTCTCGGTACCGACCAATTTGATAGCCCCCATCTAATAACTCTTCACGCAGGGTAGTTAGATTGACTGAAGCGTACTCTTTAAACTCCAAATATCCGTACGTCATGCGCTTGGCTTTAGCGGTTTTCCAATAAGCATTTTGCAAATTTTCCACTGTAGCAATCTGCTCAATCAGATTTTTGTGTCTTTTCATAAAAATTGCCGGTTGCGCTGTTCTCAATAGTGTTTTGGCTGTTGTTACCAAGCGCAATACCGAACCCAGAAAAGTATTTCCCGAAGGAGGATAAGCAGGCTGACCACATTACAAAGGTCTGCTTGTAATGCCTTAACATTTACAAAGCGGTAAAAATTTGCCGTCACAGACACCGCGAGCCCCGATGTTGTTGTTCGAGTTCGTAGGAGAGTTGTTCCAATTCGAGTAGCGCGAACCAGCGTTCGCACCGTTGTCCCAGTTGCCCCCAAAGATCACGGCGTTTTTACCCTGCTTGCCCCTTACGTTTTACCTTAACGATCCATGAACCCATAAATTTACCAACTTCAGAAATCAGCATGAGGGCTGTTTCATTTTGATGTAAAGACATAGCTCGCACAGATTTTCCCGATAAAAAGCGTAACCAAAACCGCAAATGCGAAAGCCCTGCATCTGCAGCGTATAGGCGAGAAATCTGACTCGATTTACCCGCTTCTACAAATAACTTCACTTGACCTAGCAAGCACTCCAAAAACATATCCCTAGCTATGGAGTGCTTTCTAGGGATGTTTTGAGCGATTGGGTAAAGATAAGCAATGATGGCCTCATACTTTTCCACAATCGCCATTTGGTCATATGACGTATTTGCCTCTTTGATCGGTTGCATTGGGTCTATCGACCCAATTAACCAAGTTGCAAGTGGTCACAGACACCGCGAGCCCCGAAGGTGCTGTACGAGAGCGTAGGAGAGTAGCCCCAACTCGAGGAGCGCGAACCAGCGTTCGCACCGTTGGCCCAGTCGCCCCCAAAGATCACGGCGTTAGGCAGTTGATAGGTTTGACCGCGGCCAATCGTATTGTTAGTCCAACCTGCAGCAGCTGCGCCTCCGCCAAAGTCTGCGCCCCATTGCTGCAATACTCCGGATACTTGATTGCATCCCCAGCGTGATACATAAGCTGCATTCCAGATGGTGGAGTTTTGATCTGATCCAATAGAGGCTGCTTCAGTAGTGCCATATGCTAAAGCGGCAAACTCATCATAGCGTGGCAAGCGTTTGCCCCATGAGCGCATGACTTCACCGGCTTCCCACCAGTTAAATTCGCTATAAGCGTTTGTGCCAGAACCACCAAACAAGGTAGGAATCTTTGGAGGGCTTGCACCATCAGCCATGGTGACGTTGTACTTAGAAGAGCCATTAGTGAGGTGGTCAACGCCTAACAAATAGATGTCAGACCAAAAGCTATTAGCCACTAAGGTCATACCGCGGGGGTCTGGGCATTCCGGCTTAAAGTTCAAATCCCAGAATGAATAGGCATTGATCTGAGGCGTTGTATTGCCTCCAGAGGTACCTGCAGCATTATCGCCAGGCGCATAGTGAAATCCGCCAATTTTGCGCCAATTACCCGAGCCAGGAGCCGAGGTAAAGGATGCTGTAGCTTGAATCGTGGCATCATCTTTCACCCAGATTGCATAGTCGGTACCTGCGGTCAAAGTAGGCATCGTAATGGCCGTTTGCGCGGCAAAAGAGACGAGCGTAGATCCTACGAATATGAAGGTACCCGCTTTAATACTTGCAGTGCCTGCAGCCGTTTTAACAAACCCCACAGTGGATGGATCCGCTTTAAAAAAGGTGCCATAGGGATTGGGTACGCCCAAAACGCCACGTGCAGTTAAAGGATTGCCATCTGAGCCCAATAAACCTGATAGGTAATCATTGAGTTGATCTAATGCAGCCTTAAATGCACCTTCGGTAATCGTTGATGCGGTTAGTGCTGTTTTTGCTGGTAGTGCCTGAGTCATGATTGCTCCTTAGAAATAAAAAAACCGCCAAAAAGGCGGTTTAAAAAATAATGAAAGTTAAATTTTGCTTATTGCGTCCACATTAAATTTGCATCAGCAGTCCACATGGGGGCAGCGCTACCCAGTGGGTTTTGTCCAGCTAAAACCAGTACAGTCTCAACACCGCCAACGGATTTTTTAAAGAATATCTTGCCGTCATTAGTATTAATCAGCTCTTCACCTAATCCCAATGAAGAGGCTGCAGGCACCGCTCCAGGACTACTGCTTTGCGTTTGCGGGAAATCAAAAGAGACACTAGTGCCATTGGTTTTGATGACCTTACGCGCATTGCCTGTTTGACTAGGTATACCGCTATTACTGACCGCGGTATTGAGTGCCTTAATATCTGCACCGACTGCTGTAATGAACGCCTGCAATTGAGTAAGCAGGCTCATGGTTTAAGCCTTAGCGGTAGCGTAAGCTGCGGCTAAATCCGTTGTGGGATCACCCACACCAATATTTTGACAGGCCTGAATTTGCTGAGGCGATGTCAAAGATTGTGAAGAATCAAAACGAATTCGATTGCCAACGGCGGTAACTAGGCCAGCAATACCAGACTCATCGCTTGCAATGGCGGTCGCCAGCTCATTTAACGTATCGAGTGCAGTAGGTGCTCCAGCAACTAAAGCGCTAACGGCTGCACTAATCTGAGAATTAATCTTATCGATCGAGTACGTTTTACTAGTTGAGGAAGCAGTTGAATCGCTAATTAAGGCCGTCAAATCAATTGAGTTAATCGAGCTTTTTAATTCATTTAATGCGGCTACCAGATTGGTTTTGGTAGTGGTATTTAGGGTGGTTAAATTACCTTGATTTGCCAATAATGCTTTGATATCGGTGGCAATGGAGGTAATCAGGGACTGCAGTTGACTTTGTAATGACATGGCTTGCTCCTATTAAAGTTTGTAAATTTCGTACAGCAGGGGTAAATCGAGACTTGGATCAATTGGGTCTCCAGGATCCCCTTTATCTCCTTTAAGACCTACCGCAGCAAAAGCCAATTCAATGCTTGGCGCGGTAGTTTGATTAATTTCTATTGCGAATTCTTTGGTCTGATTGATCTCAATAGAAAATAATTGTTCACTATGAATTTCAATGGTGTCGGTCATTTGGTGACATCTTCAATAACGGGGACGATGAAAGAGTCAGATGAACGCTTAAGACCATCGGCATTAATCACCTCTAAATCGCAAATCATTTCTCCTAAAGGCCATGTCGAAGTATCGGCAATGGTTGGAGTCAGCGTAAATACGCCCAAATGAGCCGTTTGATCAGCGGCTGGAGTTACTGTCATGGCGGCCACTAACTTCATATTTTGTGGATTGCGAATTTGCGCAGCAATCGTCAAACCTACTAAAGAAGCAGCCACTCCATTTTCCTTCCAGGTACACGTCAAACTAAATCCGTCACCTCGTTTAAATTGCGCTAGTGAATTCATATGCATTCCTTTTTTAATAACCTTGAATGGTTGCGTCTACTTTTCCGATGATGGGCGTATTGGTGACATCAAAGCACTGCACCAATGGTCCAAGGACAGGATCTTTATCAATGACTTTGGCAATAAAAGTATTGCTGGTATCAGCGATCAAGGTCAAATTGACTGTCTTAATGCTGAAATAGTCTTTTACGATAGGCAAGCGAGATCCAGAGGCCGAAATATTGATCTCGCTTAAGACTTCGGATTTATCGGGTACATCAAAACTAGCAACTAAGCTAGAAATCATGCCTTGTGTAGATCCGCGTCCAATCGTAATCTTGACCTGATATTGATCTTCAGTAGTAATTACTGATCCAGGCCATGGCAAATAATCTGGAATGCTCCACATCGATTTTTGATCATCAGTCCACATGAGGTTTGCATCGGTAGTCCACATGATGGGACCGCTAAATGACCACATGGGATTACCATCGGCAGACCACATCAGATTGTCATCTGAAGTCCACATCGGCGGTGTTATTTTGCGATATTCAATCTTCCAGTTATCGCCATTAATGAGGGCAGGCAAAGTCAATTGACTGCCTGCAGATCCTAAGGGCGATTGGAAAGTGGCCTCATAAACCATTTGCGCAAAAGTTTGCGCAGGCCACATATTTTGCAGGTTGGAGTGCCACATGTTGACTGAATCATTGGCATTCCAATAGATGCCCTCTTCATCAGCTACCACGACTCCATCAACTACAGAACCGTGAGATAGGCCGCCTGGAAAGCCTAACGCTCCAATATCAACCTCAGCAATGACATTGGCGACTAAAGCATCGCCCAAATTAATCACAATGGCTGAAGAATTGACGCTTTCATTACCAGAGGTATCTACCGCTTTGATCATGAGGGTGCCAAAACCAGTAGGCCGAACCGCCGATATATAGGGGCTTGATAACAGTAAGCCATCATGAATCGGAGTGGCAGATCCCCAGTCTCGAGAATCGCCATTGATCCAACGAATGCGATAACCCGCTACATCAATATCACCGACTTTTTGCCAGTTCAAGGTAAAAGCATTAGCCTTTAAATCTACTGTAAAACCTTGCACATTTTCAGGTGGTAGGGTTTTCCCATAGACTTGAGCGCTTGCGCTAACTTGTTGGCCTACAAAAATGCCATTAATAGGCAATGCCGTCACTTCAACCAAGCCGTACCCATCAAAATCGTAATCAATCGAATTGGAGTTATAGGTGGTTTTTGCTTGCCAGGTGCCGTTATTAATTCTGCAACGAAGCTCTACTCGCTCAACTTGACCAATGTTTTGTGCCCAGCTAATAGTGACCCTTGTGACAATCTGCCCAGCGCCAACAATTGCCAAACGCTCAGTGATCTTGAGATTTTTAATTACTGGTAAATTGGATTTTAATAAGGTGCTAGGTGTTGCTGATTGCCAGGTGCCATCCCAGGCTGCATAAAACTGGGGATCCTCATCGGTAGCAATGACAGTCAGACGGGACTCGCTAGTAGGTTGTACCGAAAGGATTTTGACTTTTTTCCCAGGTGTAGGCAATGGGGAGAAAAACCAAATATGGTCGATTAAATCAACACCATCCTGAAAGGTCGGATGCGTTGTTAAAGTAATCGTATCGCTATCAGCACTACCGGCTAACACCTGATAAGTGGTCATGGTGCCGTCAGGACGCTTGAGCATCAAATACTCTAAAGCGCCACTACGAGGAATGGCGCGATCTAGAACAAGCGTGGACCCTGAAGTGCTCACAATCCGCCCAGAATAGCCCCATTGCGTGAGATCGTGAGATAGGAGTACCACGTCCCCACGTTGGCATACAAAGCCCTCAAAATCGCAATCCCACTGAATTCGGCGTTTGCGATAATACTGTTGAGCGGCAAAGTAATTGGCAAATTTGCCTGCCATAGCAGTATTGGTACAGCCGAGTAAATCAATGGTGCTACTACGTCTTGGAGTGGTAATGCCAGGCACCAAAACCCGTACTTGATCCTGATTCCAGCTATTGTCCGGATTGATATATTGAACAATGACTTCTTCGGCCAATTGCTCCGTGATGTAGCTCACCTGAAAGCTACCACGAATAATATTACTCATGCCAAAAGCAGCTACTGGAGATGCATTACGCGCATCCCAAATGACACCGATCTTGCCCGAATCCCATGAAGGGGATCCAAATCCACATCTAGCGATTGCCGTTAAGATGTCGGCGGCTGTTTGCGAGCCATCTAACACCGCATTAAAACTTAAATTTTCAGCTGCGCAAAAGGCCGCCCAAGCGTTTAAGCCCGCAAGATCAATCTGTGCCTCTGGCATACCTACGCCATACATCAAATTGCCATTGCCATCCCTACGCCCAATTGCAAAATCCATAAACCAATGCGCAGGGTTGCTAGTCGGCCCAGAGACCCAGCTAGATCCATTCCAATAATTGGCATTGGCGCTTGCGGTAACAGATAATTGCTGAATCGTGCCGTTGAGTTGCTCGGATGCACGAATGGTCAATCCTCGGCGATTTTGGCCATTGTAGTTAGTCGAGTCGACCTGATAGCTACGCAGCGTGCTCCAAGAGGTTTTATTTTGCAATCTTGCATCAGTGCTATCAGCTGTATTGCGCCGAATTCTGACATCATAAGTGCCCGATGGCACGTTAATAAAGAGTGTGGCGCGGCGAGCTGTTTGAGTAGCTCCAGATATAAGAATGACGTTTCCAGATCCCGCAACATAGCGACTTTTGGTTTCGTAATGACTAGTATCGTGCCAGCCATACGTTTCATAAGTGTATGGATTGCCATTGTCATCAGTGGTAGTAGCGGTGTAATAACCCTCTTCACCACTTTCGACCCATTCTTGATATTGCTCAAAATGTCCGGCAACAAAGCCACTGCCTTGAGTGATAACGCTATCTGGAGCAAGCCATGTTGAGCTACCAGATGGCTTATATTGAATTTCTAATTGAACACTAGTGCTATCGAGTCCGCCATTATTGTTGGCGTAATACAGGACACCTTCAATATCAATGCCAAGTCGATAGGTTTTGGCTGAACTAGTGAGTGTTACCCATCCATTGGCAGCGGTTAAATCTGCTCCAGGAATGCTATCTACGTTATTTGGAAAATTGGTAATCCGTCCGGCAGCATCCGGATATTGCCAAGAGTATTCCTGATAATTGGTAATCGGATTGGTGCCAATTCTCCAATCGGCTAGCAAACAACTAGAAAGCCCCAAATGAAATATCTGATACAGATACTGATCTTCACCCTGATATTCCAAAAATGGTTTGGCTGCCAAGTCTGGAAAAAATTGATGAGCGCCCATAACCACTGGCATAGACTCATAAGGGCGCATGCGATTGCTACCACCACTTAAGCTATAGGTGGGAGAAGCAGCGCCATAGACACCGGAGGCATTATTTAATGAAGTGCTGGGATTACTAGCGGCAAATACAGCATTTACAAGCATAGCACCAGTAATACTCAGAACAGCAGTTCCAACTGCTGCTGCAGTAGCCCCAGTAAAGCCAGCAAAAGCACCTACTGCGGGACCAAAATATGCTGCTAATACAACAACAGCAATTAATGCCACCACTTGAACGGGATTTGATCCACCACCACCGCCGCCACCACCCATCACAGTAGCTTGTACGTTGATGATTTGACCAGGTTTTGGACAAATGGTATTCCATTCGCTCACCTCTAAAAGGCGATCATCTAACCAAATAATAATTGGCTGCTTAGTATCAATCCCTGCAGAAATCAAAATATCTCGCACTGTCGATCCAGGCGATAAAAGACAGGCAAAGCTTTCTTTATTGGCCGATGACAGTGCCGGATGAGGCCGCCAAATCACATCGAGGGACTTGGCTTTTGATGGCATACGCTCAATCACTTCCATTTGTAATAACCCTCAACCTTTAAAAAATACTTATCTAGCTCACGAATTTTGTGCAATACAACCATGCCAGCATTTTCCATGGCGTGTAGCACGCACTTTTCATTGTTTACTTCGCAGTACACGCCTATATGGCTTGGCCTACCAGCACAAACCATTAACACTGCATCGCCTTCTTTTGGGCAATCGGTAGATTCGCCATAGGTGGCTACCAAATCATTCATCTGCCCTACTCGACCCAATCGAGATTCCAATCGATCTACTTCAATTTCGTCAGGTACGGGCAGATTAAATACTTCTTTACGTACGCGACTCAATAGACGAGCACAATCTGCGGATCCTAGCTTATAGGGTTGTCCGATATAGCGAGATGACCAATGCATTAGAAAATTCCGGCGCTGTTATCTGGGCGGTATTGCATGGATATGGCGGGCTTTGAAAAAAGACTTTCAAAACCCAATTCAGCAGTTATTTCTTGCATAGTTACCACTACGTTATACAAATTCATAGTGATTTCCCATTCAACCAGATCAGGACGAGAGCGCATCACTTGCATAAAGCGTACAGAACTACCTTGGCCGCCATTGCTTGTTTCAATCCAATACATTAAATCGCGGCCTACGTTATCAACTGCAAGCCTAGCTTTTGGTAATTGACCTTCATAATCATCTGGCAAAATGCATTTAAAAGGACATCCAATAAAAAGATTGCCATTGCTAGTAAGGTCTTGCGTGTCATTAATCACACGTACAGGCGAACTTAATAGCGGATGACTAATTTCTAGCAAAATAAATGGGGCTTCAGGGGCGCTTACAGCCGCTAAAGTGGATTTAAATTGAGAAGAATAAGCACGTGTCACTTTTAACCCCAGGTCTCAATTTTTAAATCAATTTGCCATTTACTTAAATCCGGCACTAAAGGAGTGGCGGTATATCCACCACCAACAAAGCGACCAGATTTTACGGAGCCACTGACTGGATCAGTAAAATTAAACCAAAGTGAACCTTCATTAGCATCGCCTGCATACCAAGCTTCAAATGAATTAAAGTCCGCCTCACTATCAAAAAATAGATTGCAAGTGCGTGTGACCATGACCCGTGAACGTACTTTATTTTGCCTGGGAGGTCCAGACTCCATATCAGTGCGTAGTAATGCAGACTCTCTTTGCTGCTGATAGCCCGCAAATAATATTTTTGCGTATGAAGGAAGTGTAGGAGTAGTCATAAATATCCGTTAAACAGCCCGCTTAAGGCCAAAGGTATTAGACATTTGCTGAGTTATTTGTCCGTTTTGACGCAAATCTTTTTGAATGGCGCGGCGCACTAATATTTCAACGTCTAGACCGCTACCATTATCTTTTGCCGAAGCCACGGCCTCAAAGCCAGAACTGCCAGCTTGATTATTAACAGTAATATTAATTTGATTTCCAGCGGTAGATTTTCCGATTGTTTTGACACCAAGTTTGCCAGAAGAATCTCTGGATAAAGGCATAACTGCTTCAGTGCCAGCCTCACCCATCAACCCTGTATTTCCGCCTGCCATAGGAAATAATGTTGGACTAGAAATTACGCCGCCATTAGCAAAAGGAATGACATTGCCACCAGAAAATATATTTCCATTGGCATTTGCTAGAGCAGCAGGAGGTCCAATAAAGTTTGAAGAACCTTCAGTTGCAGAACCGTAGCCACCCATGCCTAGCGCTTGACCTAGACTACCGGCTATGCCAGAGATAGCGGCTCTAGCCTGTATTCGAATTAAATCACTAATGACGCTTGTTGCAAAATTTGCAAAACTCAATTTTCCAGTCATGGCAAAATTAACAACCGCATCCTCCATGTTTCTAAATCCGTTAGAAAAGACAGTAGAAGCACCAGCGGCTGTATTGGCAGCATTGTAGGCATAATCGCCCATAGCTTTACTAGCCCCAACATTCCAATCCGTTTCAGCCGCTTGACGTTTACGAATGGAAGCAATTTGATAAGCAGTAGCTGATTCAGTGGCATCCGTCATGCGTTGAATAGTCTCATCGGACAAAGTGCCATTTGTTTTGGTAATTTGTTCAATTTGTTTTTGTAACTCAATGGTGTTTTTATGCTGCACATTGAGTATTTCAACTTCTTGAGATGTCTTGCCAATTAATGTTTGTTGAAAATCAAGATCACTATTTTGACGATTAAGAGCATCTTCGTATAATTTTGCAGAGCGCCCTTCGTCTAATTGTTTTAATTTTTGAATTAATGGCTCAGCTTGATCTGCAACTCCTTTTTCAGCGGCTTGCAACTCTAGCATTGCAAATTTTCCTTGATCTACTTTAGAAATTTGCGCTTGAAGTCCTTGTAAAAAATTATCGCCTGCTGTCTGATTTTTTGATCCCAATGCTTTTCTAGTATTAGCATTCTTATCTTCATCTAATGGGTTTGCCAGCCCAAGATTATTTTTTTCTTTGTATTTTTGTAAAACTTCAAGAGTACGCTCTAATTCTTCACGTGTTTTACCAGACAAGCCAAATGGATTTTTATCACCAAGCCCTTTAAATAAAACAGACTGATTGCCTTCTTTATCCAACAATTCCAATTGATACTTAACACTCATAATCTCTTGATTGACATGAGATAAATCAATTCCAGCGATTTGCCCTTCCATCTGCCAGGCAGCTTTTAAGCTAGAGAAAAATCCTTCTCCTTCCATGCGAGCATTTCTAAAAGCTTCAATTGTCAGATTAATTTGAGGCAATAATTTACTAGCAAATGCAACACCAAGGTATTTAGTATCCTCAGTCATGATTTTTAAGTTATCACTAAACTCTTTTGCATCTGTTGCAAATTGAGTTGAAATTTTTGCATGAGTATCATCAAAACGCTCATTTAACTCGCGCAAAAACACTAGCGCTTCAGAACCACCTTTACCGCCAATTTGTTTCATGACATCTTGCACAACCATGGGATCTAAACCCTGAACGGCCTTTGCAACTCTTGTCATTAATTCATCAGGAGCAAGCGTTTTTAATTCTTTTATGCTAATGCCAATTGCTTCATAAACAGCCGCTAAGTTTTTATTGCCTGCAGTAGCTTCCACTGCAGAAATAGACAGCTTTTTCATTAGTCCAGATACTGTGTCCATATCAGTACCGGCCAATCGAGCAATCGTAGAAAACTTACTAATTGATTCCACGCTTAAGCCCGTTTTGATAGACAAATCAGCCATGGATTCGCCCATTTCTACCGCCTTAACGACCGCTTCAGCAAAGGTAGCTCCTACACCGATAACAACCCCAGCCGCTGCTCCCATTTCTCCAAACTTCATGATCGATCTAGAGACAGGGTTTTCAAGCAATCCAATTTTTTCACCTAAGACAGTAAATCCGTGAGAAGCTTGATTGGCCGCGTCAAGCATGGTTGCTTTGATGTCCTGCCCTTTAGTGCGCGCAATTTGAGCCATCCGACCCATATCAGAATCAAATTTGGCAGTATTGGCCGATATTTCAACTACTAAGCCTGGAGAGGTTGCCATTTTATTTTCCTTTTTTACTAAAAAGCGCTTTTAATCGAACTACTTGAGACTTCACGTCCATTTGAGGTGGCTCTTTTGGTTTTTCTTCTTCTTTTGCTTCTTGTGACCATGGCATGAAATCAATTGGAAATGCAGGTTCTGATTTTTCTGGATCACGATGCACGTTATTGAGCAATGCCAATGTTTGAGCAGATAAATAATCCGCTCTGTTATCGGCATCTGGTTCAATTTGAAAATAGGCGGCCCACTCTGCAAATTGTGCTGAAGTAAGCCGTGGAAGTAGCTCATCTGGATGAACTACTCCAAGTTTTAAGCAGAGGCGGAATGCAAGCCGTCTCCAGGGACGGCTTCGGAGTTTTTTTCAAGCTCTTCCAAATCTTTTTGAGAAATTCGGTTAATTTCAGAAACTTTTTCAAAAATCCGATCAATTGCTCCAGCAAATTTAGTTCCTAACATGGGCAACTCTTCATCTGTAAAGAGGCGTTGCCCATGCTCATCCACAATTGCTAGACCAACGTATGCAGCCCTAAGACCAACACCACTTTTTTTACTCAAGTTCATGAGATTAAATTCAATGGCATCTTTAGCATCAGCGGAAAAGCTAGTAACCCAAACTTTTCCACCCCACTCGGGCACATCCACTTCAACTCGCTTTAAATCATTAGCAGCGAGAATATCTTGCTTGCTGAGAAATTTAGACATTACATGCCTGCCCAAGTAACTGAACCAGAAATGCGAATGTCAACAGAGCCTTTAACAACCTGATCAACACCGCCAGCCATGCTAAATTTCTTAACATAACCAGTAAAAATAGCGTTTTCGCCATTAGGCAGCAACAATTTAAATTGTTTGCCAGCCTGGCTATCGCGGGCAGCTAAAAGCGCAGTTTGACCAGCGTCAGAAAAATCACGATCTAATTCAAGAGTGAATTGGCCGTTATCTTCGAGTCCTGGACGCACTTCTTTTGCAGGGCTGGAAAGATTAGTGACATCGATCTCTGAAGCGCTGCCATCAAATCCTGAAAAGGTTTTGATATTAGAAATCGCAGTAAATGATGGGCCACCAGAAATCGATGTATCAATCGAGAATGTAGTGCCTTGAGCTGGAATTGCGGTAGAAGTCATAATGTTTCTCCATAAATAAAAAACCGCCAAAAGGCGGTCATAAAAAATCACGTCTTAGGTGATCAAACTAGTTGTACTGCAAACTTATTTTTTAAACCAAATTGAAAAGTCTTGCGTGACGCGATACAGCTTTACTTCACCTTCATACAAATCACCGGCTGAAAGAGGAATTGCGCCCAGATTCATCATTGCTGATCGAATTTGATCAGACAAATCTTGAACTTCGGAATATGTTTTTGAAAACACATCTACCTGAACGCGAGTACTTTCAACTGGAATAGTGTTTTCCATTGTGACTTCAGGGGTATTGCTTACCTGCATATAAATTGCATATGGCGCTACTGGCTTTTCAGGCACTGTTAATGGGTAGCATCTTCCAACAACACCCGCTACAGCTGCTTGAATGTCTTTCATTGAAATCATGATTTAAAAGCCTCTTCAATTCGCTGAGATAAGCGAGTGCATATTGCATCTTGCGCTTCTGTTTTTTTACTATCAAATGCAGGACGCATGAATGGATGGGCAGCTATATACATTGACCCGCTAATCACTGCAGATCCAGATCGAACCGCTTGCATGGCTTTGGCCCTACTGCCGTATCCATGTTTTCCTTTAGGAGCATAGTGATGCCCATATTCAACCCAATTGGCATAAAAAGCATCTTGGCTTAAATTCCCTTTTTTGCCTTGCTTTTGATATTTTTTTCCTTTGCGCACTGTCACATAAAAGGTTTGATTAAATTGATTCGATTTTTCTGGAATTTGTTTAGTAATAATTGAGCGTTTTAATGTGCCAGGGGGTGGATGGCCTTGCGATACGGGTCCGGTATATACCGGTGCGCGTAACTTAGCCTCATCTGCAACTGTTTTAGCTCCTGCATAAACAGCGGCTCTTAAAGCATTTTTTGCTATTTTTTTTGGCAATTCAAGCAATAAAAGCTGCAATTCCTCAATACCGCGCACATCGACATTGATTGAGTTATCCATCACTTAAGCCCTCTACGCAAAGTAAGGTTAGCATGCGGTGACGCTCATTTTCATCAATTACATCTTGAATATCAAAAAAACGATTGTCATATTTAATGCGCATTTTTGCCGTAATACCAGGTCGATAACGCATTACCACTTGATATGTCACTGAAGATTGCATTGCATCTGCAGAAATCGATTCTCTGCCGCTAACAGGCTCTACAGCACCCCAAACAGTCTCTACATCTACCCATGCTGTCAGTGGTTGGCCATAATCATCTTGTACTTGGCTACGACTTTGAATAATGAGACGTTTACGTAATAGGGCTGCTTGCATAATTAGAACTTAATACAACGATAGGGGTCTAATAGACCATCAACAAAAGGCATACTTTGTACTGATCCGCGCTGCACTAATACATCTGCCTCGCGGTTTTCATACATGGCTGCAATCTTATGCAACATCCATTGCTTGACAGCCTGAGGTACAAGATCAGGCGTGCCATAACCACAAGTAAAAGTGATTCGAACGGCATTAATGACGTTTTGAACGCCAGGCCAAGTCTTTCCGAATGCAGGCATCAATCGCGCCGGTTCAGCTACATCATCAACAATAAAATCAACATCTTTTGTTAATGTTCGCAGAATACCTGTGGTATCGATATATTCAAGTACGTCAACTGATTGCAATGGCGGTAATGGCAAATAGATTTCGTAACCAGTTTTTCCATCTGGACTGAGGACAGTTAGTGGTCCAGGTGATACACCCCATTGAGGACCATACCAAGTAGCACTGCCAATATTCATATTTGGCATTGGAAAACGATCCAATACCACTTTCCATTGTTGCGACACAAATGCTCTGCGACAAATAGTCTCAGCTTGTTGGCGAGCCGTCACGATCAAATCACTAATGAGCTCATCATCCTCACTAATATCAACACGCAAATGGGCCTTGGCTTTTTTTAAGCTAAGGGGCTCATCATCAGGGCCGGTTAGGATCTTGGAGGACATTTATTTTGTTTCTGGAGCTTGCACAAATGAAGCAACTTCGGGCGCTTTTTCAGTAGCTACTGTTTTTTCAGGCGCTACTGATTTTGTAATAGGTTCTATTGAAGGTACGGCTTTTCCAGATGCAATGGCATCGGTAGCAACTTGATCTTCAACAATGACAATTTCGTTTGTTTCAATATATTTAATTTGACGCATGATGACTTCCTTTAAAAAGAAGGGGAAGGCATGGCCCTCCCCTATCTTAAGTTTTAACAACTAATTAGCTAGCAGCAAACTTCATTACTTTGTAAGCTTCGCTATTTACTACTGCACCACCAACACGCTTGGTTGTGTAGAAGCCAATGTATGGCTTGTTGCTAAATGGATCACGGATGATGCGTGTACCAACGCGGTCAACAATCGTATATGCACGTTTGAAATCACCAAACAATACAGATAAGGAGTTGGCACCAATGTCTGCTACATCTTCAGCTTCAATTACAGGGTAATTGAGCAAATTGCCAGGTACGCCAGGAGCGGATACTGGATTGAAGATATAACGACCTGAAGTGTCCTTAAAGGCTGCAATTGCAAACAAGACAGACTTAGGCATTACCCAGCTTGCGTTTGCACGATAGCGAGCTTTTAATTTGCTTACCAAAGCAATCAGGCTATCTGAAGGATTAGTAGATGCAAATGCACCAGCTGCACCAGATGCCAAATACTCTACAGTGCCAAAAGCACGTGTTTTATCAGCAGTAGCAGCCATTGTTGGGTTTAGCAAGCCCTGAGCTTGATTAGTGCCGTTGCCGTTGATAAACAAGTTACCTTCTTGACGACCAAACTCTTCTGACAATTCTTCAGCCATCCAAGTTTCAGCATCAAAGAATGCATCATCAAGCATTTGCTGAGTGATTTGTGGATTGCCATAGATATCATATGGAGTAATCTTGATGTCAGCCAGCGTTGGAGTAGCTGTTGCTGCACGAGCTGCAGTTTCAGCAACGGATGCGGAGCCAGTACCTTTCAAGTTCACCAATTTATGGTAATCGCTAGTGCTGATTTGAACCACATTAGCTAATTGACGAATTGGAGAGATATTAACTACCAAGTTTTCAATCATTTGATCGATCACTTTTGGTACTGCATAGCCGCCATCTGCGCCAGAGTTAGTGCCAACAGCAAGAGCCTTAGCGTCTAATTCTTTTGCATCACCTTTGGTCATGTAGTTGCGGAAAGCAGACTTATATTCTGCATCAGCAACATCTTGATCGTTACCCGATTGGCCAAAGCCAGGGCGATTGAGCTTAGCTTCAAGAGTTTCGTGAGCCTTTTTAACATCAGATAATTCATTAAATACTTTTTCAAAGGATTCTTTGAACTCACCGGCTGTTTTTTTATCTTGCTCTTCACGAACGGCGATAAAGTCAGCAACTGTTTTGTTTCCTTGCTCTACCAGAGCTTTTAATTCTTGATCCATGGTTTTCTCCTAAAAAGATCAATAGAAATGAAAAAACCCGCTCTAGGCGGGTAACTTTTTACAAAATGACAGCTATTTAAGCTTTTAGAATCGCGTAACGATCTGAGAGCAAGTCAATAAGCTGTTTTGCTTCGGTGTCTTTTGCAGAATCACTCTGCTTGAGACCATTTAGACGTGACATAAATGCCACAGCTGCAGAGCGCGATAGGCCACAAGAATCTCTCAGGTAGCGTTCCGCACTCTTTAAATCGGTAACTTCTTCAATATTTTTGACAGTATTGATGCGTGCTGAATCATTGCAAGGGAAAGTAACCAAAGAGACTTCCCACAAATCACCTTTTTTAATGGTGCGCACCCCCGTTTTTTGATCGTATGAATCTTCACGGGTCATAAATCCAATCGAAAGTCCCGATATGGCTTTCATTTGCATCAATTCATATGCTTCAGCGCCGCGCTGAGTTTTTAATGCCAATTTACCTTCAACGTATAAGCCAATCTCATCTTCGCGCATGGCGGTATATACGCCACACGGATCAGCAGAGTTGTGCTGCCATAACATGGCGGGCATACGTCCTTTTGCCGATAACTCTGCTAGCGAGTCTGTGAACGCGCCTGAAGCAACAATGTCATCCCCTTGATCGATCACGTTATAAACAGATCCATAGCCGGAAAATGTGCCATTAGACTTGAGGTCTTTAATTTCAAAGCCGATGTTATGAATATTCATATGCGGCCCTCCTTATTGAAGATTGGTAAGTTTGTAAATCGTACGTTGGTAAATGGCAACTAAGCTATCAATCAAGTTACCAATCGATGCGCTACCATTGGCTAGCTGATCTCGATTAGATGCAATCCAATCCATTTCTGATTGAATCCAGGCGGTAATGTTGGCTACTGGAGAAGTTTCAATTTGATAATCACCCAATAATCCAAATTGACCTTGATAGCTCTCTACGATTTCATCGATTTGATCAATGATTTCATCATAAAAAGCATTTAAAGCCATATGTTGTGAATATGATTGCGTACGCAAATGCTCACGATGCGCTACATCACGCGCAGCAAATACGCGTATAACTAACTCTTCCATTATTCACTTTCCTTTCCATCGGAACTTGATGGATCTGCATTGGCCAGATCTTTTACGGGATCGGCACCAGTGGTGGCATCGAGCAACCGATCGGGATCATCCGTACCATCAGTCATATTGAGTGGCATCAATGGAATGTCCAATCCTTCAATTGGATTGAGGACATTACCAAGCTCAGATTCTGCGCTGCGCGCTTCATTGCGCGTCATCCAGCCATCCAAAATACCCGCATGGTAATACTCAGAACGGGCTTTTGCATCTCCGCGAAGCAAAGATCCTACGTTAAATTTCACTGAATATTCTTTGCGTTCTTGGGGAGTCAACAAATCACGACAAATTGCTTTTTCAAAGCGTGTAAGCCATGGCATCAATGTAAAAGTGACAAATTCCAAGCTTTGTTGCTCGATATTGCTAAAAGTGGCTTTTTCCAAATCACCAATCATGTGTGGAGGCACACGAAAAATCGAAGCAATTTCTGAGCGTTGATATTTTCGAGTCTCCAAAAATTGACTGTCATCAGCAGTCATACTGACTTTGGAAAACTTCATGCCCTCTTCTAATAAGGCAGTTTTATGAGCGTTATCGCCCGAATATGCTTCATCAAACGAATTTTTAAGGCGGTTATAGGACTCTTCAGATAGTTTGCCTGGGTGCTCTAAAACACCGCCCATTTTTGCGCCATTGCGAAACAATTGACCACCAAATTTTTCAGTAGCCAATGCCAAGCCAATTGATTCACGTGCATAAGCAATTGGAGATACGCCAAGCCAGCCATTTAAGGTTAAGCCGCGCACATGAAATAACTCTCCTGGTACCAAAGATTTAAAACTGCCATCTGGCAATGTGACTTGATATTCAAGCCTAAATCCTTGGCCCATACTGACTCGGACCATATCGGGGTGTAATGGCAACAATTCCACCACACGGCCAGACTTAGTGCGATTGACATAGGCATATGCATTTCCTCGCAAACATAAACTTGCTACCAACATTTCAAAAAATTCAATGCTGGTTTGCCAATCATTAGGCTGCTCTCGCAAGATGCGATATAAATCATGATTCATGGCGGTCTTTTTAGAACCATCAGTAGCCTGCTGATACAAAGTACAAGGCAACATCGCAATAGACTGCGCCAATACCTGAATGCACGCATAAACAGTACTTGCCTGCATGGCAGTTTGTGGGTTCACCACAATGCCGGAAGCTGAAGCGCCACCACCAAATGCCCAGGCAATATATCGCTCTAATGTGCCCCAATCAGGGCTAGCATTTTTCAGCCGGACAGCGCTAGTTATTTTTTGGAGAATACCCATAATCTTCCTTAAAGCATTAATACGCCACGCTCTTCATACACACTTGAGCCTGTCGAGTCTTTGTTAATGACACCAATTGCCATTACTGCCGCTACGATTCCGTCAACTCGGCCGCTTGACTTTTCTTTAGTTACTTTTCGATTACCGGCTGGGTCTGTTGAAACGATGGCATTGGCTGCGCACCAGGTCATCAATGGATTGCCAGTGTGTTTAATTTGATTGCCAAGTAACTTACGCTCAAATTCATCAATCGCTGGGGCCATATCTTTAAAGCCTTGACCAAATGGAGCAAGCGGCAATGAAATACCTTCTTGATCTAAGATCATTTTTAAATCTTCAATTCGCCAGCGGTCATATGCAATCGATTGCAAGTCATAAGATCCCATGGCTTTTGCAATCACCTGCACTACTGATAAACGATTAATTGCTTTACCTTCAGTTACTTGCAAATATCCGTCATCGCGCCATAAGGTGTAGGGCACTCGATCTTGATCTGCTTTATTGTGCAGATCATCTCCAGGAAGCCAAAACCATTCGCGCATACGCCAATGTGGATCATCTTCGGTTGGTTCAAATACCAATACAAAAGCGGTCAAATCCTGTGTACTTGAAAGATCTAGTCCACCCCAGCAACGGCGACCCTCAAGTAAATTGAGGTCATACTCTTTGTCTTCGCAAGCAAACCAAATATCCGAGCTAATCCAAGGATTTTTAGCTTCTACCCATTGGCAGAAATTTAAACGTCTGACTACGCTTTCCTTGCTCGGCATTCCTCGCGCTTGATGCACTTGCTCACGCAAATACGTCATGGTTGGTAAACCATTTTTTAAGCTAGGGTTTGCTTTATGCCAACATTTCTCAGACTTAAAAGGGTCATCCGTAATATCCAATGCGCAGATATACGCAAAGAATGAATCATCTTGCATTTGCCCAGAACAAACTTTAGAGCCGTAATCGTGATAATCCCAGCACACTGATTTTTTATCGGTACCGCTATTGGTAATACCAATCAATAAAGGCTGCCTGCGGCTTTTCTGACCCGCTTTAAGCATCTCGACCACATATGCATCCTTATGCTCATGAATTTCATCAAGCAAAGAAATATGTGGTCGAGGTCCTGATTGGCCATCATCCGAAGAGATCGGCCTAAAGAAGCTTCGTTTTTCAACCCAGGCAAGAGACCAAACCGCCAAGCCCCTGCCAGATTGCGTAATACGATTACGTAAATCGGGTGACATGTTGACCATCGAGACAGCATCTCGAAATAAAATCATGGCCTGATCTTTTTTGGTAGCAGCTGCATAAACTTCAGCGCCGGATTCGTTATCGGCCATCATGCCGTACAATCCAATTCCGGCAATCAGTGGTGACTTACCGCTGCCCTTGCCTGTTTCAATATAGGCAGTACGAAAACGGCGATAACCATCTTGCGTTTTCCAACCAAAAAGTGAGCCAACAATAAACGCTTGCCAATCGCCTAAAACAAAAGGTAAACCTTCATACCCACCCCCGCTTAGTTTGAGGACATCGGGATAAAAATTTATCGCCCTACTAGCGGCTTCGATGTCCCATATGAGGCCCCGTCCTAAACCCTCTTTTAAATCTTTAAGGTGACGCGCACAAGCATCCCTAACGTGAGGCCCAGCAGTAATCTTCTTGGAGACAACTTGTTTTGCATATGTAGTGACCGGATCAATTAAAGTACTTTTGCGTTTTGTGGTTATCTTGGTCATCGAACATATCACCTTGCGGGTTAATCGCAATGCGAACTCGCGCTGCAGGCGTTTTTCCAAACTCTCTATAAAGCATCATGATTTGCTTCAAATACATGGATTGCTGGTTTAACAATGGATTGGTGTACACCGACTTTTCGCCAGAGATTACAAACTCCAATCCAATTTTGTCGGTCACTTCCCAATAATTCATTTCGGCAATGCACAACTTTTCAAGCGCTGAGACATCCAACTCTGTCAATAACCTTGCCTTCCTTAGCTTTGGTGCAAGATCGTTCCAAAATTTTTTTGCACGCTCGGGCAAGTGCGCTGGGGCTCCTAAGTCATCCAGGTAATCAGGGTCGGGCTCTTGCCGATTGATGGCCCGCTTACCAGGATTGCCGGTTACGAGTTTTAAAGCTGTTGGTTTTGGGGGTCTACCTGCCATAAATCATCAGGGGGGTACCCCTATCCATTTCGCGGTTGTGAAAACAGTGGCTCACGGTCGGTCTGGGAACATAAATCTGCAGAGATTTACTACCCCCTACCCTTCTTCCAATGATGATTGGGATCAAGCGGGATGCCACTTATATTGCAGCCAGGCAGTACGCCTGACTTCTCTAGTCGTTGCTTGTGAGCATCATGACAATGCTTGCACAAAGCTTGGTGATTCCTGGGATCCCAAAACAATTTATGGTCTCCCTTATGTGGCGTAATGTGATCAACGACTTCAGCTGCTACCACTTGACCGAGCTCAGCATGCATCACACATAACGCATGAGACCTAAGGTAAGTCAATCGGTAACGCTGCCACCTGCCTCCGTAGCCACGCTTAGCCGAGCTTAAACGGGATTGATCAAACATGTTTTGCCCACAAAAAAACCTGATTAAAAACATAACCAGGTTGTAGACGGAATTCGAGGACTATCGAATTAGTGCCAACTTTACGCATGTTTTGACCAAAGCGCAATTTACGCAATTACCGAGATTGATTGCAACTTATCCGAAATCGCGCCATAAGCCTGCGACTCCATAATCTTTAAAAACTTTGAAACCTTTGAAACATATGCGCCTGCGCTATTTCTTGCGATACCGCAAGAATCTGCCAGGGCTTCCAAAGTAATTCGTTGTTGTTTTCCTTGAAAGTGTCGAATGATGCAAGAACGGCGTACGCGATAGTCGGCATAGGTACCAGAGAGTGCTGTGTTGCGTACATGATTGGCTAACCATGCAATCGAGCCTGACCATTCTGGATTGATCTGCTTGCCACTACAGCATTTAGAGCGGCATGAGCATGGATGAAAACTGGGGGCAAATCGAGCCGTGAGGATATTTTCAGCAAGATCCCCTAGCGCATGTATCTCCGCACGAATCATGCCAGCCTGGGCGGCTCCATCAAGTCCAGATAAACCTTTGGAGTCACTGCGTGCTGGAGTAGCCATACGTGCCAGCAAAGGACGATCAAAGCACTGGGTAGAAATATTGAAAGCAAACACCATGGCGGCATGTGCACTATCGAACAACGCTTCTTGCTCACAAACTGTCATTCTTATTCCCCTTTAATTTACTCATTACCTTCTAAGCCTTAATGTGAAAGCATGTGACGGGTAAATAAATAACATGTCACACCACTAACCCTTATACATAAAGGAATGTGATAGGTGTGACGGGTGTGACGGGCAGTTTCCGTATGCGTGAGAGAATAAATACTCACCCATAAAAACACTCACTCGCGTATACGCGTGCGATTTACCCATCACACCCGTCACAACCTTGACAACATCAGCCTTTCAAGCCAATTTACCCATCACATTACCCGTCACATCACCTGTCACACCCGTCACATTTCGAGATGGCCTCCACTCCGATAGCTCGAAAATGTCTCTTTAAAACTGTTGACGCACTCTGATAACCACTCCACCTGAGTTTTTCCCTCGGGTGTTTCAAATTGATTTGGAGGGAAAATGAAGCTCGATTGCTTATCTCGCACGCCATCGAGATACCGCCCTTTACTCTTCTTAATATCTGGACGCTTACCCAGTTTTCCGGTAAGCACATGCATCGGAGCAAATTTCGTGATCCCCACTCGACCGCACCAGGTGCGATACAGTTGAAAAATATCCTCAGATTTAATGGGCATCGGCTTAAAGCCATCGATGAGCTCTCCGGTATAGGAGGTCCAAAAGCGCTCAGTTGAGTCCATACTGAGTTCGATGAGCTCTCTCTTACTCTGAGTCATAGGGGGTAGGGAATGAGCCTTAAAGTCACCCAAATCCAAGTTCAGCAAATAATGATGCAAAGCTGCAATTCCACCATCATCAATCTCAGCTTTTACATCAGCATAAAAATTGGTAGGCAGCTTAGCTGGGGTCCAGATAACTGCATAGCGCCGGTCATCTTCATCTAGCACTAACGGCTGAGCCTCATTAGATAAAAAGACCACGTTCACGTGATTTTTTTCAGTATGAGCAGCCATATTCTTTGGGTTGATACGAATCGTATCTCCAGTGACAAACCCTTTTAATTTATTTTTGGTGTGATACAGCTCTTGCCGCGCAACTACTTCATCACCAATCAAAAATAACTTTGCTGAAAAAAGACTATTAAATTTATCTTCTACAGCCTCTTGATCCACCACTAGGCCATATTTACCGTATATAGATGAATAGGCTTCGAAAAACATATTCTTACCAGCGCCTTGAGGGCCATGAAAAATCAATGCTGTTTTCATCTTTGCGCCTGGGTGCTGAATCGGGTACGCAAGCCACTTTAAAACCCATTGATAAACTTCTTCAGACTGATCTTCATTCATGGTGAGATAGCGCAGCAAATCTAATAAAACTTCGCAGCTACCCTCTTTTGGCTCAGTTGGCCAACCACCCCACAAATTGCACTTAATCGTTTCATCAGTGCAGCTAGGATCAAACCCCACTTCATCTGGACGCACCAATCGGCGCACTAAACTTTCTTGCCAGCGGCGGTGAATGTCCCTGGACAAACAAGCATCACGCATATCAGACAAAGCAAGCACCCTGCGCTCTTGAAAATCAAAGACGCTACCACCATGGCCATAAATCAAAGCAAAACGCTCTAGTAATTCGTCATAGGTATCAATTGGCTTTAATACACTAGAATCGCCATCCTCAGGAAGCACGTAGCTTGACTTATGGTCCATGTGTTCACGCCATCCAAGTTCAGCAATTTTCTCGCGCACTTGTTTTTCAACTACAGCTAAACCTTCCATCTTGGCCAGATCATTGAAGTCGGTATTTTTTTGCCCTTGCTCAGAAAATAATTTATCTCTTAATTCTTCATCTGCAAACTTGGGACTAATCCATGAACCATTGACAGAGAGCGCAGCAGTTGAAGCACACTCCACTCCAGGATTCCACGCGGATCCATCATTTTTCTTTGTCCACTTATCATCATCTGCGCAAATCAAGATACGCAAAAAACGATAGCGATCCTTAAATGAGTCAGCAACCGGCTGTAAATTATTGGCATCAAAAGCAATTGCTACTGGTAATCCGGTAGCCATATGTAAACTAGCTCCAGTGGCAAATCCTTCAGCCACTAGTAAGATGCCATCAGGCTTGCCAATCAAATGAAAGTGAGCCTTCTTTTGCAATCCAGCAGGCCAATACTCTTTATCGCGATTGGTCTTAGCCATTCGGCTACCATGAGTTGATTTTGATAGAACAAACTGCAAACCATGCACGCGACCGCTATGGTCAACCATCGGAATAACCAATGCGCCATTGGGGCTAAATCGAGCGCCGTATGCCTGGTCAATTCCCTTACGATCTAAGTAGTCTGAATGACCACTAGGCAAACACTTACGCCAGGCTGATTCTGCACGTCCAGCAGCTCTATAGGCCTCTGCATCACGCTCTGCCTTAGCACGCTTATTATCTTCAGCCAAACGCTTCTTAAAAGCCGCCTTTTGTTCTGCAGACAAAGAAACATTATTGAGAGCAACCTTTTGCGCATTATTGCTAGAACCTTGCCATACACCAAAGCTCCCAACAAGCAATTCTTCACCATCATCTTTACGCCATTCATGCAATAGATACCAACCACGCTTCTCACGGCTGTTCTCAACCTTGCAACGCTTAACCTTGCCATACTCAAGATGATCAACCACCAGCCCTATCGAGCGGAGTTGACTTAACACGTCATCGTAATTAGATGCCACAAAATACCTCTATTTCTTAATGATTATTTGTTGCTTGCTTTTTTATTCGCAAGTCCAGAAAGCAATGCCTGTAAGTGCTGCGTACGCGCTAACACTTGGATCACTTCCTCTTCCAAATACTTTCTTTCAGTTTGAGTGATTTCTCCATTTGCCAGAGTCTTATCAATCAAATCCATGTAACGTCCAAACTCACCAACATCCTTACGAATGGCGGTTGACAAATCTTCATCATCATTTACAGCTGGAAGCTTTACTAGCGCATAACCCATGTCATCCGCCATCGCTTCAAGAATGTCGCTGCGATTGGTCAACATCCCCATCCGATGCGCTTCATCTAATGTCAGGTGATGCGTTGGTGTATTAGGGTTTAGCTTGCTGTTAAACACTGCTTGGTTAATTCCTAGGCGTTGCGCCAAAAGCTTTGCGCCACCTGGATAGCTATGGCCTATGTTGTAGGCGGCATCGAGAATGTTCATGAGGGCTCTCTTTATACGTTGCAAGGGTTATTCAAAAAAACTAAGCTACAAATATGAAATTTGTGAGCAGTACACTCAAAAGGCTCACAAAAAGGAAAAATATGGAAAACACAAAAAACACCTTTATCGTGGTAGTACGATTTGTATCAATAGATAAAGAAGAAATGATGCGAATTAGAGGTGTTATTCGAGCCTTGACCAATAAAGAGCCAAATCCTATTACTGACAGGGTTGACACAGCCATGTACCTAGTCCATGCGGTATATGAGGATTTGCTGCATGAATTAGATTCTGTAAGGGCATCAAGCACTAGCGTATTCATTGCACGCCTTTCAGAACCCTGCACCACCATTGGGTTCTCTTCTTTGAGGGCGACCCTTCAGGCATATGATCTAGGTCATGCCAAGCGCCACAATAAACAATAAGCTGCGCATGTCTATATTCAACAAAAATGTTATATGCCGGAGATCTTGTAATGAACTCAGCAACTGCTATCGCTATTTTGAAAAAAAGTTTTTTCATAGCGCCTTTCCATGGAAGAACTTAGTCATCCCAGCCCTCCCGTTGAATATGGTGACCACCCCAATTCTGAAAACTTGGAACCCTCACGCAACAAGCCTTCAGAAAAGGGGCAATCGTAGAAAAGAATGTTTTGGATTGACTCATTGGGGCTCGCTTTCAGCCGTCATCTTTAATAAAGCCTGTCCAATTCCAAATCCAGGCTGGGCCGTTTTACCTCGCAAAATATCTGAAATAGTGGCCTGCCCACAATTACATCGCCTAGCTATTTCCTGCTGGGTTAAGCCTTTTTCTTTCAAGTTTTCGATGATTTTTTTCCAATCCATTAAATCAATATATCGGAATTCCGTATTTTACGCAAGTGGTTTTCCGATATTTGAATTCAATAGACTTTAAAAATGACTACAGAATTTGGAAAACGACTAAAAAAGGCTAGGGAATTTGCGGGTTTGACTCAAGTTCAGCTTGCCAGAGATACGGCTACTCCATTGAGTACGCTTGCGTCCGCAGAATCAGAAGGTAGCGGATCTTCTCATGCAGTACTTTGGGCAGATAGATGCGGGATAGACCCTATGTGGCTAACTACTGGAAAAGGGAAAATGAACCCATCCAAAATGGAAGTTATAAAATCTAAAACTAGTGAAATAACAATTCCGCAATTTAATGCTGCAGGCTCTATGGGGAATGGCCTAGTTATGCGAGATCAATCTGGAATCATTGAAAGCTGGAGAGTATCTCCTGATTGGCTTACAAAAAATGTGAAAGCTCATTCATCTGTTTCTAATTTATGCATAGTTACCGGATTTGGTGATTCAATGAGGCCCATGTTTAATTCAGGAGACCCTCTTCTTGTAGATATAGGAGTGAAATCTGTAGAATTCGATGCAATTTATTTTTTTCGAGTTGGAGATGAGGGATTTATTAAGCGCCTTCAACGCATTCCAGGCGATGGCATTAGAGCTATATCAGAAAATAAAGGGTACGATAGCTGGACTATAAAACCAAATATGGATTTTGAAGTGTTTGGTAGAGTCCTTAAAGTTTGGTGCAGCGAGGATTTTTAATATGTTTGATTTATGGATTTTTATTAGTTGGCTTTTATTGTCTATTGTTGTGGGTGTCTACGCCGGAAATAAAGGCAGATCTGTTGGTGGGTTTATTGTTCTTTCATTAATTTTAAGTCCGCTAATTGGATTTGCATTTGCAGCAGTTGCAGAAAATATTTTTGATAAAGAATCTGTGCCAAATTCAAGCACTCATAAAAAATGCCCATTTTGTGCAGAATTGATTTTAAAAGATGCAAAGAAATGCAAACATTGCATGAGTTTAATAGGCTTGGAGCATTGAAAAATATTTTATTAACTTGCATTTTATGTACTTTGCAAGCTTGTGCCAATTTAGATTTTGGCGCAACAAAATTTCAACCGCTCAAGACAGATGCTAATGCCAATTATTTTACTTTTACTGCTTACGGCGATGCTGCCTATCCAGAAAATTCAAACGAAGCAGAGCAAATACGTATTGAATGGCTTAATCGATGGTTAAGCGAGAACAACATTACCAATAAAAACTTAACAATAGTTAGCCGGTCTGCAGTCAAAAAGCAAGTTGGACTTTTTGGAACCATTTACGATATTTACTATGTCGTAAAAGTGGATAAATAGCTTTAACCTAGCTATTTCTAATGCCCGTTTTGTGCGGGTTTCTTTTGCATTTTCGAGACATATTAGGGTTTTCCTTACTCTTTTTTTTCAAAATATATCGTTTTTTCGATAAATAGCACTTGCAAGACTATCGGAATACCGATACGATCACTCCCATTGCTAACAAAAAAGGAGTGTCGAAATGAAAAACGATTACATCACCCCAGACCAACGCTTGATCCGCTCACGCGACCACATTGATTCATCCGATGTTTGGTTTAAATGGTTTTTGATCTTAGCTGCCATGTTTTTTTTCTTTGAACTTGCTAGAGCGGCATTTGTTTAAGCAATGAAAACAGCATCACCTTACCTAGAAAACCTATTGGCCATTAGCGAAAAAGCTTTTGATGCCGGTATTGATGAGCAATTTGATGGCGAATTGATGAGTGAGCAAGATAGCATTTCCAATCAAATTGTCATTTCAGCCAATGAGACTGAATAACCGCCCGATTGGTGAATGAAATGATAAATATTCAAATTAAAAATTTAAGCGGCGTTTGTTTAATTAAAAAGCTAATCAACAGGACTGATATTTCCGCCAAAAACTTTATCGATATAGAACTCAAGGCTATTACTTGTTCCGGCAACAATTTGCAAATCGAGTCCAGGAGCCAATGTAGTCGTAATGACTGTCCCATCGGAAAAAACAATTCTTATGTTTGTAGATAGTCCAGGTTCTGCAATGTACCTAAATTTTGATCCCGCTGTTAATGAAGATTTCACGACGATTTCCATGGTTGTTAGAGGTAACAGCATGGTAGCACCACCCCTTAAAGGTGCTGAGTTATGGGGTGACACCTCGGAGAGACGGGGATTTCTAAAGGAGATTAGCAAAATGAGTGAATTAGCTAGTGTTGAGATTGCCAAATGCAAAGCCATTCTTGGCATGCAATTAGATGTAGACCGATTTGGTCAAACATGGGATCGCGCCAATTTGAATGCAAAAGAAATTCTTGCCAGGAGCGCAAAGCTGGAATTAGACATCACCCTACTCCCATGGAGTGAAGTGCCGTATGCAAAAAAATTGGTTTTAAAGGGCGCTGCCAAGCGATTTAAAGCCGATTTTCAAGAAATTATCCGAAGCATTACTCCCTAAATTTATTACACATCAATACTTACATGAAAAGACTTCTTCTTCGCTTAAAAGACACGATTTGGTTTAAGAGAAATTGCAAAGATTACAGTTGGCGCAAAGCGTGGCACGTCTCCGGAAATGTTTTTTATGGCTAATGCCAATTCTTTCTACTACCTAAGCGGGGGCGGGTTGATGGCAAACCAAATGGCCTGCTGCGCGAAGGTAATTCATTTAATCCTTCAGACCAAGAAAGCCGCCAATGTCAGCGCTTGAGAATGATTTAAAAGTATTCAAGTACGTCATCGATAACCCAGGATGCACCGCTTATGAAATCATGCGCGGACTGGCAATGAAAGAGAGTACCGCCAGGGGAATCTTAAGACGCACTCGCAAATACTATGAGATTGAGCGCGAATCAATTGGCTCAGCAACAAATCATGGTGGGTATTCTTTTTATTACTACGCAAAAGATCCCAATATACCGCCCAAAAAGGTTCCAAAACCTTTGCGCATTATTCATCATCCGATTACCAAAGCATTGTTTGCGCATCACTTTGCGCAGCTGGAGATGGCATGAAACACGCTTTGATTTGCCTGGAGCATTTTGATCGTTGGTGGAATAACAAACCCGAGCCACATATCTCTGCACCCAAAGAATCTTGCGTACATCACGAAAAGATGATGGCCGCTTGGATATGCGGATGGAATGCAGCCCTAACTCATAAGGAGCAAATTCATCATGAGCCCAAATGAAGCTCTCGCATTTTCTGCAATTGTGATTGTTGGAATCATTGTGGTTGTGATCATTCTCATTGGGAGCGATCGATGAGTCAATCACGTTTAGGCTCATTTATCGAAGCCTGCATCAATGTAGCGATTGGTTTTTGGATTAATTATTTTGCCAATCTACTGATCTTTCCTCATTTTGGCTTTCACATATCGCTAGAAGCCAACTTTGTGATGGGCTTGATCTACACAGTGATTTCGGTGGTACGCAGCTACCTCATAAGACGATTTTTTAACGCCAAGATACACAAGGCGGCCATGAAATTAGCAAAGGAAATGTAATGGGTAAATATCAAGATGTTAGAGCTGTTCTAGTAGGGTTAGACATCAATTGGATCAAGATTTTAGATGGTTTAGCAGGGTTAATTGCTTGGACCATAGCGCTCTATTACTTATTTAATAAAGACTACCCAGCGGCCCTGTGTTGGATAGCGTTTGTTATTGCAAACAAAATGAAGTGAGCCAAATATGACAGATACAAAACAAACCAATCCAAAAGATATGGTAGGCACTCGCAAAGCGGGGATCTCATGTGTCCCACAAGCGGTATTAGCTGAGTTGGGAGTGGCCATGCTCGAAGGAGCTTGTAAATATGGGCGCTTTAATTGGCGTGCATCTGGAGTAAGAGCGTCCGTTTATTTAGATGCACTTCATCGTCATATTTTTCAGCAATGGTGGGATGAAGGCGAAGACATCGATCTTGATAGCCAGCTTTCTCATTTGACCAAAGGAATTTCAACATTGGTGGTGTTAAGAGATGCCATGATTCAAGGGATGTTAGTGGACGATAGGCCTCCTAGGAGCAAACCTTTCATGAGCGATTTGAATCAAGCAGCTGGAGCAGTGATTGATCGTCATGCTGATAAAAGCCCACGTCATTTCACAATTGAGGATACGGGGTTAAAGCTATGAATCCCGTCATGCTTTGCCCAAAGTGTCATGCGCCCGAGAACAGACTGCTACGACTAACACAGCACAAACAACACAATTATTTGCGCCGAAGAAGGGTTTGCAAGGCTTGTGAGTATCGCTGGAATACTTTAGAGATTGTTGAAAAAGAAATAGAGATAGAGGAACAAGAGCAATGAAAGCACCACATAAACATGCAGAGCTCATCAAAGCTTGGGCAGATGGAGAAGAAATCCAAGAGCTAGTCATTAGCAGGTACACGCTGGGAAAAATGTTTTTATCAGAATCGACTTGGATTGATACCAAAAATCCTAAGTGGAATGAGGATTGGCGGTATCGAATTAAGCCAGTGCCAGACGTTGTAGTACTCACCTACATCGATATGAATGATGGAGTCCATTTACGTCAAAGCAATGCCATGCCAGCAAACGTGAAATTTGTATTTGATGGACATACTAAAACCATTAAAGATGCAAAGGTAATCAAATGAATATCACTATTGAAGAAAACACATTGCAAAGCATGTTAATTGAATCTGCCAGACGCGGTGCTGAGCAAGCATTTAGGCGCTTTGTGCGATACAACTACACCGAAGCCGCCAGGCTGCTGAGCATCACTCCAAAAACACTATCAAAACGGGTGATGGAGGGAAAACTAAAAGCCGTTGATGGGTTGATTACTGGGGAAGAGATCGATCGCTATTTGAGGGGATGTTAATGCGGATTTATGAATATGGCTTCATTCCAAAAGACATGTTTGCACTTTTACCAACAATCATGTGGTTTAGAAATGGATCAGATGCAGAGCATAAAAGTGCTAAAGAAAACGATTTAACTTTTATTTGGTTCAATGTAGGAATTACTTTTCGGTGGGGTGAAAGATGATTGAATCGGTAACTATTATTTGCGAGACGATTATGTTTATTGCAGCACTAGTATTTTTTTATTTTCTCATTACAAGGATGTAAATTATGGCAAATGAAATGACTGAATTTGCTATTTCATTGAATGACAAACCGCTTGAGGAAATGTTAATCATGATGACGCGCCATGGAAAGCCAAGAGTGTCTCAGATGAGTGATGGTGCTTGGTTTTCTTGCGTTGAAATGCGCGTTGCATCTAAGGGTGTTAGTTTTGATGTGCAAAGTGACTTTAACTGCTCTACTCCGTCCATTGCAGCAAAACAATGTTTAACTAGGATCATGGAAACGCTTAGTAAATATGGAGTGAAAGTATGACTACTTTTACCAGCGAAGATAGAGAAATGGCTGCAAAGCATACCCATCCAGAAAAAATAACAGATGAGGAAATATTACAAGTAATGATAAATGTATATTCCGATACTGTTCCACCTATTAGGGGTGTTGAATTTGCTAGAGCAATACTAAGAAAGGCACAAGAGGTCAATCCAATCTAGCAGCGACATCTTCAGGGTCCGGATTATAGTAATCAAGTGCTCGATTCATATCTGTCCAACCAAAAATTTTGCACATATCAAATACGGCTTGCTGAGCGCTAATATCTTTGTTGCTTTTGAAGGTTTTAGCAATCCATGTAGCAGCCGTATGCTTGGTGTCATGAAATGTAAAAGTTTTCCTCTTATCAATTTCATGATCTGGCAGGCGAACAGTTAAGCCCACTTCTTCTCGAATATCTCTAAATCTAGCATCTAGCGTTTGAGACTTTAAAGCAAAAACCAATTTCTTATCAAACCCGCGCATTTTTTCAATGATGCGTACCGCTTTCTTGGAGAGGGGCACATCACGGCCAATACCTTTGCGCCGACCTACTTTATCGAGCTCGATGACAACATAACGTGGGTAGACATTCTCCCAGGTCAAACCAGTCATATCTCCAGCACGCATGCCAGTGCGCAAGGCCAGTAAAAAGCAGACAGCTATTGCATGAATAGTCCCCGTAGCATGAGGCGCAGCTGGATGGTAATCCATGCCTCTTAGCATGCGCTTGATTTCTGAGCGAGTAATAAGACGATCTCGCGGTGCAGGCTCTTGAGGCTTTTTGACATCCTTAATGGGGTTTTCTTTAATCCACTTCCATTCTTTGCGCACCACCTCCATCATGGCAGAGAGAATGCCAAACTCACGCAAGACAGTGCCAGGCTTGACAGTCTTTAACCGCTCATCTCGAAAAATACCAAAGTCCTCCGTGGTGACTTGGCCAACCTTTTTATCTAAGGGTAGCCATTGGGGCTGGGCTAAAAAAGCATTAATACGCACTTTTTCCCAGCGAGCGCCTGTATTGCGATCAGTGATCTCATCTCGATATTTCTCAAGCGCATTTCGCAGGGTATGTTTTTCGCCAGGGGAAAGCGTTTTTTCAACGATAATCGATTGCTCTTGATCGTGAGCCCAAGCCATCGCTTCCCGCTTGGTGGGAAAGGTTTTACTCTTGCGAATGCCTTTAAGCTCGATCTGAGCTTGATAACCTTTACTGGTTTTTTTGATGTACGCCATGAGGGTTGATGTCGGGATTTCGGTCGGGATTTTGTCGGGATTGGGGTTCTAATTTGCTCTTTTATAACAGAATCAACTAGAACAGACAACCCGTAAACCCTTGTATTTACTGACTTTTACTTTTTAGTGGGAATTAAAAAGTAATCTTTGGTGCCCGAGGCCGGAATCGAACCGGCACGACTTTTTTGAGTCGGCAGATTTTAAATCTGCTGTGTCTACCGATTTCACCACTCGGGCTTGCGCGAGCAGTAAAGCCACGCCAATAAATCAAGACAAGCAAAATTTTAGCATGTGGGGGCCAGAATGTAGCGGAAGCTCGGTTACATCAAGGTTCTGCTCCAGCCCAGACAAACCCACTAAACTATTGCCATGAAAATACCAGCCCCCAGCTCAGGCCTCAAAACCCTATTCAGGGGCATCCTTTGGGTCGGGTCGGCGGCGCTTTTGCTGCTGGTTGCGCTTGGATTGACCTACCTGCTCTCAGCCCATAGCAGCCCATCAGGCAAACGCACCATCAAAAGCCTGGGCGACTCTGTTGTCATTACTTTTGATGCCAGCGATATCCCTCATATACAAGCCAAGACATCGACTGACGCACTATTTGCCTTGGGCTACTTGCATGCAAGTGAGCGCTCTTGGCAGATGGAGATTAATCGCAGACTGGCCAGTGGACGCCTCTCGGAAATCCTCGGAAAAGAAACGGTTTCCATCGACCGCTTCATTCGCACCCTAGGCATTAAGCATGCTGCCGAACAACAATTTGATCGTTACCCCATCGCCACCAAGAGATTGCTACAAGCCTATGCAGATGGGGTGAATGCCGGCAATGCCCATTTGGGTTGGGCCCTTCCAGTGGAATATTTTTTGACTGGATCAAAACCGGGGAATTGGTCCCCCACTGATAGCGTGGCATGGATGCTGATGATGGCGCTCGATCTCGGCGGTAACTGGAATAAAGAATTGCAGCGCCTCGAACTCTCTCAGTTTCTGACGACCAAACAAGTTTGGGAAATTGTGCAGCCGTACAACGAGGGCGAGCTGGTTACCAATGTGGATTTCGCCAAGATGTACCACGATATTGGGGTCTTCAATCAAAACCCTCAACCCAAAAATCTAAAGTCAAAGAAACTACCTTCCACTGAACTCACCTTAAATGAAGTCCCTGGCGGTAAAGATGGTATTGGCTCCAATAACTGGGCTTTAAGCGGCAAACTCACCTCTACCGGAAAGCCCCTGCTTGCAAACGATCCACACTTAGGATTATCAGCACCAGCTGTTTGGTACTTCGCCCACCTTGAAGCCCCTGGACTAAATGTGATTGGGGGAACATTGCCTGGTATTCCAGCGGTGGTACTCGGTAGAACAGATAAGTTTGCCTGGAGCTTCACCAATACCGGACCAGATGTGCAGGATTTATACATTGAGCAACTAGACCAAAAAAATCCTGGGCAATATCGCGGTCCAGACGGACCTCTCGCATTTAAAGTTCGTCAAGAAATGATTGATATCAAGGGCGAGCCTCCCTTACGCTTTTTAGTGAAAGAGACTAGGCACGGCCCCGTCATTTCGGATTCCTATGAGACTGCAAAGCGCGCCATTGATACCCAACGCTTTGCTTTAGCATTACGCTGGACAGCGCTGGATGTAGAAAATCAATCTGTCGCAGGATTGATAGAAATGAATCAAGCTAAAGACCTCAGTACTTTTGAGCAAGCCCTACGAAAAAATTACGCCCCCATGCAAAACGTTGTGATGGCCGATATCGAGGGCAACATTGCTTATCAAGCCGCAGGAGTTGCACCCAAGCGCACCCTTCATCAAGGCCTCTATGGCGTTGCACCAGCCCTTGGCTGGGAAAGGCAATATGACTGGCAAGGCTATGTACCGTTTGACCATCTCCCAAGTAGCCGCAACCCAGAGTCTGGTTGGATTGCTACTGCCAATCAAAAAATTCTTGCTAGCAATGATCCCAATCCTTTGACTGCTGACTGGGATCTGCCCACACGCTACGATCGAATCGTTGAACTCATTAAATCAAGATCCACTCATGATTTTGACTCCATGAAATCCATGCAAGCGGATACACTTTCTTTGGGGGCAACGCCTCTACTGGAGCTATTTAAATCTAGTCAGCCAAAACATTCGCTAGGTCAACAAGCGCTAGAACTGAGCAAGAACTTTGATGGTGATATGCGAGCTGATAGTACTGCTGCGTTAATTTTTAATGCCTGGGCTGACCAGTTGACGCAGAAAGTCTTTTCTCGTCTGGGATATTTATTTTCAGAAAACTATGGTCCCCGGAACTTTAGACAGCCTTTACTAAGTCAGCTAAAAAATCCGAATAGCCCCTGGTGCGACAATCCCAAAACCGAACAGATAGAAACTTGCGCAGAAGCATCCAATGCTGCATTCGATCAAGCCCTGGAACAACTCAGCAAGCAATATGGAAGCAATCCTAAAAATTGGGTTTGGGGAAATGCCCACATTGCCGTTTCCGAACACCGCCCATTAAGCAAGATTCCATTACTGGGAAGTCTTTTCAACCTCTCTCAACCCTTCCCGGGAGATAGCTTTTCGATCAACGTGGGTCGCCTCGAACTCTTTAAGGCGGACAACCCGTTTGAAACCAAGCAAGCTCCAAGCTTAAGAACCTTGTACGATCTTTCGAATCTAGAGCAGTCGCTCTTCATATACCAATCCGGCCAATCTGGCTGGGTTCAAAGCAAGCTTTATCGCAATATGAGCGCGCTCTGGGCTAAAAATGAATATCTGCCCCTACAAATGAAGCCCGAGAAAGTTAACCGACAGCTTGAGCTAAGCATTAAGGAAAAATAGACTTATGCAGTTTAAAATGAGTTTTCGTAACCGCGCCGTACACCCAATCCACTTAACCGATATGTGACGCACCATGAAAAAAATCTACGCACTAGCCATCCTCGCCCTTACTACCCTCCCCGTGACCAATGCTTTTGCTGAATGGAAAGAATTGGGATCAAATGAGTTAATGGTGGTGTATGTTGATTTAGACACCATTAAAGATACTGGTGAAAAAGCACAAATTCTCTCAATGCTCGATTTTAAAAAACCTGGCGCTAATCCAAAAACGAAGCAGCCCGTCAGCTCCATTATTGGTATCAATGAGTACAACTGCCCCGCAATCAGTTATCGCCCAATTGAATATAAGGAATTTTCCGGAAATAAAGGTTCGGGGAAAGTTGTCTCAGATAACAAAACACCAAATAGCGAATTCGAGCCTGTCATCAATGAATCTTGGACTGCGGGTGTTTTTAATGTTGTTTGCGTTCGCAAGTAAACAAACCACTCTATTAAGCAGATCGAGTCGCCAGATTCGGTCTGCTTTTTTTATGCTCATCCACCCCGTGGTGGGCGGTCTCATTCTTGGCACCATGCTTTGTGGCTGTGCCGCACCGTTGGTCGCCCTAGGCAGCTCTACTACCGCAGCCGCTAGCTCTGCAGGAACAGCAGCTGCGTCTGTAGCTGTAGCCAACCCTAGCACTGCAGCCAGCATCCTCTCTACCGCCACTACTGGCAAATCCCCTTTAGAGCACGCCGCCTCGGCCGCCACCAAGCAAGATTGCAATTTCTTGAATGCGCTGGGACCAAAGCCTATTTGCGTGGATATCCCCATTCCACCAATCCACGACCTCAGCGAGCCCTACCTTGGCCCAGCAGATATCGCACCTCCCCACTCGCCTCAAATGTAGTCAACCCGCTCTAAATAGCCCAAATTGAGGCTTATAAGCTTAAGCAGTCTAAAATTAGGGCTTGTAAGCAATCTTATTTAGATCCATCGAAGCCATGACCACAGAAAACTATTACCTCACACTCACCTGCCCTAATCGTCCAGGCATCGTTGCCGCAGTCTCAACCTACATCTTTGAATTAGGCGGCGATATTGAGGAGGCACAGCAATTTGACGACAAAGCCTCTAAGCGCTTCTTCATGCGTGTGAGCTTTAGCTGCAGTGCGGATGTCAACACTCTCAAAGCTGGCTTTGTTGAGATTGCCAAACGCTTTGATCTGACCTGGGATCTGCGCGCCGTCAAAGAATTAAAGCGTGTACTAATCATGGCATCCAAGTTAGATCATTGCCTGGTCGACCTGTTATATCGCTGGCGCATTGGTGAATTACCGATGATTATTTGCGGCATTGTTTCTAATCATCCGCGCGATGTATACGCTAGCATTGATTTTGCTGACATTCCTTTTTATCACCTCCCAGTAACGCCAGATACCAAGCCGGCACAAGAAGCTAAATTACTAGAGATCGTTGCCGACTCTAAAGTGGATATGGTGATCTTGGCCCGCTATATGCAAATTCTGTCAGACGATCTCTCTACCAAACTTTCAGGACGATGCATCAACGTTCACCATTCATTCTTGCCAAGTTTTAAAGGTGCTAAGCCTTACCACCAAGCGCATGCCCGTGGCATTAAGCTGATTGGCGCAACAGCCCACTTTGTGACGAGTGATTTGGATGAAGGCCCAATCATCGAACAAGACGTTACTCGCGTAACCCATGGCGATACCCCTGAAGATTTGGTTCGTAAGGGCCGCGATCTGGAGCGCACCGTACTATCTCGCGCCCTACGCTACTACCTACATGATCGCGTACTGATTAACGGCGCTACTTCCGTAGTCTTCTCAGATTAAGGTCTCACCCCTGGAGATTCCAGGGGCATTCCTCTCGCACGCCACATCAAAAATAGTTCTAGCTGAGCCATTTCTATAGAGCCGTATTCAAATTGCTTGGCCCGCACGCCACTCATGCAATTGCGTAAACGTCTTTGCAAAGATCCCAGCGTCTGCCACTCAATACGATAGATGGGATATGCGGTAGGATGTCCTTGCGGAATCAAGCTGCCGCCCAACCTCAATCCAGCCCTCTCTTGATGGCATTGTGCGCAGGATAAATTCAGTTGACCCATTCTTTCATTGAAAAAGATTTTGCCCTGCTTGAGGTCTTGTGAGTTTTGAGATGTTTCTCGAATGGCAATGGGCAAGCCCTTAGATTGAGTGGCGACGAACGCTGTTAAAGCCAAAAGTTCTTTGCTTTCATAGGCCAATGGCAAAAGCCCTTGGCGCGAGCTACGGCATTGATTGATTTGCCCTTCAAGGGTTTGTAGCTTTCCTTGTATTACTTTTGGAAATTGAGCTGCGACACCCTTCATGCTATTTCCTGAATCTCCGTGGCATGAAGCGCAAGCTTGATTACTCTTTCCCGCTTTTTCTTTCCAGAGGCTGTGACCGTCCATTACCCAAAACATCGCCGGGTTCAAGTTTGGATCATCCTGCATGGCCTTATTTTCAGAGGTCATCAAATCATAACTAGACTGACGGACATCCTTCTGGGGATTCGCCGCAAAAGCAAGATTCAGGCTGGTAAAAAGAAAAACGGCGCTCCACCAGCGAATACAAAAGATAGTCAATTTCACGTGACAGTAATTTGCGCCTGATTCACCGCCTCATAGCCATCATCACCGACCCAATGAAACTCCAATGTGCCAGATGCAATCGCGACAGTAGTAAAAATAATCAGCGGGTTAGCGCCGATACCAGGATAAAAATCGGCCTTGAATACTTCTTCGCCGTTATAGAGACAGGTAAAGGCCCGAATAATATCTCTGGGTACGCGCTTGCCATCTTCCGTATAGCGAAAACCTGTTTCCATATCATGCTGAGCGATCGCGCGAATCTCAATAATGGAATCTTTTTTTGCCTGTGAAGGCATCGTAATAGCGGTGCGAGAAGTTTTACTCATACCAACTCCGTACAAGCAGACAAGGTAACTAAAGTATCGGCATAGGTTTGCCAAAAGCTGCCATCACTCATTTGCGCAATTGCCCAAACTCGCTGCGAATCCGCTAAACGCACACGGGTAGTGACATCGGCCCGACCCGATCGGGGTGTGAAATAAGCGGTGAAAATATTGGGTAGTGGATTACCTTCGGCAATGATATGCACTGCTTTGACGTAGTCGCTTGAAGTCATAGGACTCTCGATGCTCACTTTGAGAACCACTAAATTCCCACTCTCTACTAGAGGCGGAATAATCAGTTTGACTCGTCCATCTCGGACCGGACTAGAACCCACGATCTTGGTAATTGCCTCCATCGCCTCAGGTTTTTTGGCTATCGCCATCAAAGGCATCATCCAACTAGAGATGCCCAAGACTCCAAGCGCGCTCATATAAAGACGGCGCCCAAGGTTTGGAATATCGCTACGCTTATTTGGCTGCGTCATTTCTCTATCCTTAAGTTTTGCATCCTACTGAACCGCCTTGGTTTTCATACTCACCAAAAAAGCGACTACATCCTCAATCTCTTGACCACTCAATATAGGCTCGCCAATAAACTTCGGTGCAACTTGATTTAAACCTTCAGTTTTGAAATAGGCAGGCATGATGCTAGATGCATTAAAACGACTGGGATCCACAAGCCGCGCTCTCAGCTGGGCAGCCGATAAGCGCGCCACGCTGATACCCAAATCTGGCGCTAAATTTCCTTGGAAGCGCTCCTCTGGAAAAGGTCCACTATGACACAACAAACACAAGCCAACTTGACGATTACCAACAATGGCACGACCTTTAGAGGCATCTCCAGGAACTACTGTCAGGGGCTCGGCAATCGAATCCCCGTCCCAAGCCGGAGTTTGTGACCAGGCCGAATGAGCCAGAAAAAGAGTCAGCATTCCCAGCAACACCGCCGCCAGCTTGCCACTCATTTCCTGCTCATTCCTTATTGCCTGACCATAGACTCATTCATTAAACCAATTTAATCCCACTATTTTTCAATGGCACAGTACGCAAACGCTTACCAGTGGCACGATAGATAGCATTCAATACTGCTGGTGCCGCTACAGCGATGGTTGGCTCACCAACGCCACCCCATTCTTTGCCGCCACCTTGAATGATGATGGTTTCAACCTTAGGCATTTGTGAGAGACGAATCGAGTTGAAGGTGTCAAAGTTCTTCTGCACAACCGCGCCCTTCTCCAAGGTAATTTCTTCCTCAAAGAGTGCAGACAAACCATACACAAACGATCCGGACACTTGGCGAGCAACCTGAGCAGGATTGACTACATAACCTGGGTCAGTGGCCGCAACAATTCGATGAATCTTCACTTCATTGTCTTTAGTAACTGACAGCTCGCACGCAGCGGCGACATAACTACCGAACGATCTCATCTGCGCCACTCCACGGAAGACTCCCGGTTTAGCTGGCTTGGTCCAACCAATTCCATCAGCAACCGCATTCAAAACCGCTATGGCACGTGGATACTGCTGCATATGTTTGCGGCGGAACTCCACAGCATCAACGCCAGCAGCTTCAGCCATCTCATCCATGAATGTCTCAAGGAATACCGCATTTTGGTTCACGTTCACGCCGCGCCAGAATCCAGGTGGCACATGTGTATTGCGCATCGCATGATCAATGTTCAGATTCTGGAAGCTGTATGTAATGCCATGCTCACCAGAGGGATCCAAACCTTGGAACACTAAAGGATCTTTACCTTTATTTGCAGCCAAGACTGCTGGACGGACTGATGCCAAAATAGATTGGCCTGAGAGTCGCATATTGAGGCCGGTAATATTTTTCTGATCGTCTAATCCCGCAGTCAATTTACACATCATTACGGGGTGATAACGACCCTGAGTCATATCCTCTGCGCGAGTCCAAATCAACTTAATTGGAGTGCCTGGCATTTGCTTGGCGATATTGACCGCTTGGGTTGTGTAGTCCTGGAATGCGCCACGACGACCAAAACCACCGCCCAAGTTGACCTTATACACATTGCACTTTTCTGCAGGCAAGCCTGAAGCCGCAATCACAGCAGCTAAAGACGCTTCACCGTCTTGAGTAGGAACCCATGCTTCACAAGAGTCTGCAGTCCACTTCGCGGTAGCGGTTTGTGGCTCTAAAGTAGCGTGGTTTAAAAATGGATAGAAATACGTTGCCTCAATCGTTTTAGATGATTTTGCGATAGCCTCTTTAGCATCGCCATTAGCGTTGCCCACGAAAGCATCATTCGCAGTCAGACCTTCTTCCAACATCTTCTTAATAGAAGCGCTTGAGACATTGGCATTGGCACCATCATCCCAAACAATACTCACGGCATCCATGCCAGTTTTTGCCTGCCAAAAAGTATCGGCAACCACGGCCACCGCTGAATCACCAACCTGCACAACCTTCTTCACCCCCTTCATGCTGGAGGCCTTTGATGCATCAAAGCTCTTCACCTTGCCGCCAAAGACAGGGCACTCTTGAATAGTAGCGACCAACATACCTGGTAATTTGAGGTCGATAGCATAAATCTGTCTGCCAGTGACCTTGTCGGATACGCCATCAATACGATTGACTGACTTACCAATTAAAGTCCATTCCTTAGGATCTTTTAAAGGGATCTCTTTTGGCACTTCAAGCTGAGATGCGGCAACAGAAACTTTGCCGAAAGTAGTTTTGCGCCCAGAAGGTGTGTGTGTAATTACACTATCTTTGGCAATGCACTCTGATGCTGGAACGCCCCACTGACTTGCGGCAGCCTCTACCAACATCATGCGCGCCGCTGCACCACCCTTGCGAACATATTGCTCGGATGTGCGAATTCCTCGACTACCACCAGTGGAGTAACTACCCCATGCTTGCTTGCGCTTTAAGCTCTCTGCAGGAGATGGGTACTCATAAGAGACCTTCTTCCAGTCGCATTGCAATTCTTCAGCAACCATTTGCGCTAAGCCAGTAATGGTTCCCTGCCCCATCTCGGAGCGCACAATGCGAACAACAATGTCATCATTGGGCTTCACCACTACCCAAACGCCAATCTCAGGCGTAGCCAAAGGTGCCATTGAAGTAGTACCAGTCCCCATTGCTGCATTCGCTGCGGAAATAAAAGGGAACTCAAAACCAATCGCCAAGCCAGCACCAATGGCGCTAGCACCCACTACGAAATTGCGACGGGAAGTATTTAAAGTTGCTGTATTGAGATTTTTAGTCATGATTGCTCCTTATGCCTTGCTCACGGCATGAATTGCATCACGCACTTGTTGGAAGGTTCCGCAACGGCAGATATTGGTTACCGCAGCTTCAATCTGTTCATCGGTAGGTTTAGGATTGTTACGCAACAAAGCAGTGGTTGCCATAACCATGCCAGACTGGCAGTAGCCACATTGTGGAACTTGATTATCAACCCAGGCTTTTTGAACCTTAGAGAGTTGACCATTCTTCTCCAAGCTCTCGATCGTTTCAATCTTCTTACCTTCAGCGGCACTTACCGGAATAGAGCAGCTACGAATCGCCTGCCCTTCGAAAAGCACTGTGCAAGCACCGCACTGACCAACTCCACAGCCATACTTGGTGCCGGTCAAACCTATCTGCTCACGAATAATCCACAATAACGGGGTATCGGGATCGGCATCCACCTTGTATTTTTTGCCGTTGATGTTTAAGTCAGCCATGAGCGCTCTCCTGTGCGTTATCTGTATTGAGACTTTATCGATAAAGCCCCTGCTTTTGTTGTGATTATCTTAACCAAAAAATGATTTATTGCGATGCAACATATATTGCGGGGCAGTAAGATCGGAGCATGATCTCCGGTCTCGTCCAAATCCTGTTTTTTCAAAGCCTCGGCGAACTCATTTCCAAGTTCGCACTGCCCACTTTGCCAGGGCCCGTCATTGGCCTGGTGCTACTCATTGTTTGGCTCATGCTCCGCAAAGGGATTAACCACGACCTAGCCACAGTAGCTGATGGCTTTAGCCAATATTTTGGTCTTCTATTTGTGCCAGCGGCAGTTGGTGTCGTCCTCTTCCTCCCTCAACTGAAGGCAAATGCTTTAGCTATTGTCAGTGCCTTGGTTGCCAGCGTCGTTCTAACCATAGCCACTAGTGCAATAGTCGTTCGTTTTTTGAGTGCTAAATCCCGCGAGGTGGATTGATGAGCGAAAAACACTCCATCGTTGAAATTTGGGTTTACTTATCTGGCAGCCCCCTATTTGCACTATTCATCACTCTGGCCGCTTATCAAATCGGATTATGGGTCTATAAAAACACCAAACAAAATCCATTGGCCAACCCAGTGGCGATTGCCATCATTTTGGTTGCTAGCGTGATTCAGTTGATTGAGATGCCTTATTCCACCTACTTTGAAGGTGCGCAGTTTATTCACTTCCTATTAGGCTCTGCCACGGTATCCCTGGCTATTCCTATTTATAGGGGTCTTAGCAGCCTCAAGGGGCGCTCTATCCCCTTACTTGCCTCTTTGCTTGCCGGCGGCTTGGTCTCGATTGTCAGCGCCGTCAATATCGCCAAATTATTTGGTGCTGACTCCAGCATTACCGGAGCAATGTATCCGAAGTCAGTCACCGCACCAATTGCAATGGGTATTGCCGAGCGTATTGGGGTATCGCCAACTCTGACAGCCATCTTTGCTGTAACCACCGGAATACTGGGTGCCATTTTGGCACCCTTTATTCTGAATGCCTTAGGTATGAAGGCATGGTGGCAACGTGGCTTTGCCATTGGTATTGGCGCCCATGGCATTGGTACATCGCGCGCATTTAGCATCCACCCGGAGGCTGGAACTTATGCCAGCCTCGCCATGGGGATGAATGGTGTGATCAGCGCCGTTGCCGTTCCTATTCTGTATCACCTATTTAACAAATAGGTACGCTCTGCAAGCTAGGTTTTAGCTGACCTTCATTGCATCATCAATCGCATCACCCAATACGCTTACCAAGAACTCCACTTCAGCGGGGCTTGAGATGAATGGAGGCCCGACCGCAATCGTATCGCCCGTGATGCGCACTAAGGCGCCTCTTTCAATACAAGCTTCCAAAGTTTTCATCGCCCTGAGGCCTGGCTTACCAGGAATAGGCTCGAGATCTACCGCGCCTGAAAGCCCGAAGTTACGAATATCCAATAATCCCGATTTGCCTTTCAGCGCATGCAGTGAATTTTCTAAAACGGGTTCTAAAGCCTTGGCGCGATTCACTAAATCATCTGATTCAAAAATATCCAAGACTGCATGGGCTGCCGCCGTTGGAATTGGATGTCCAGAGTAGGTATAACCATGGAAGAATTCAATAGCCTGCTCCTGTCCACCTTGGGACATGATGGCATCGTATATATCACCGCGCACTAGGACGCCGCCCATTGGAATCACACCATTAGTGATCGCTTTCGCGAAGGTGATCATGTCTGGCGTAACACCAAATCGATCGGCACCAAAATTTGCGCCCAATCGACCAAAGCCCGTGATGACCTCATCAAATATCAACAAGATGCCATGCTTGGTGCAAATATCCCGAATCTTTTGCAGATACCCCTGTGGCGGAACAATCACACCAGTAGACCCTTGCACCGGCTCCAAGATGACTGCCGCGATCGTATTCGCATCATGTAAAGCCACAATGTTTTCTAACTCATCAGCTAAGTGAGCACCCCAAGTAGGCTGCCCTTTAGAAAACGCCATCTGCGAGAGGTTAAATGTATGGGGCAAGTGATCCACTCCGGGCATCATCATGTTGGCAAACGATTTTCTGTTGGCAACAATGCCTCCCACAGAAATCCCGCCGATACCCACACCGTGATAAGCCCGCTCTCTTCCAATCATTCGAAAGCGCGATGCGTTTCCTAAGGCACGATGGTAGGCAATGGCAATCTTCAGAGCGGTATCAACCGCCTCAGATCCAGAGTTAGTAAAAAATACTTTACTCAAACCTTCTGGTGCCATTTGAACAATTCGACTGGCTAATGTAAATGTCGCTTCACTAGCCATCTGAAATGCTGGGCAATAGTCCATGGTTTCGTATTGCTTCTGAATCGCTGCACCAATACGCGGATCACCATGCCCCAAAGGAGAGCACCACAGGCCCGAAAGTCCATCAAATAGCTTTCGGCCATGATCATCAAAGTAGTAAGCTCCTTTGGCTGACTGCATTACCTTAGGGTGCTGATGAAAGTAACGATTTGGGGTGTATGGCAACCAATATGCCGACATGTCAATAGAAGCTGGAACCTTTGGTGCTGCAGTCATATTTGTCTCGATGGATGTTTGTCATTTGTCGCACACCCTTTGGTGTGATTTCCAATACTATATTACTTATTAACCCACTGGAATTTGAAATGAATACCTCAAAATATCTGTCACGACTATTCCTCGGCCTATCCACACTGGTGATCCTCTGTGGGTCGGCACTTGCTGCACCAGATAGCGACTGGCCCAAGAAACCCATCGTGGCAATACTCTCCTTTCCAGCGGGTGGCTCTACCGACGCCTTTGCACGCGCGGTAGCAGTACCATTGGGAGAATCGCTCGGCCAATCCGTTGTCATTGAAAACAAACCTGGTGCAGGGGGAATGATTGGCCTGGGTGCGGCAGCAAAGGCCGCTCCTGATGGCTACACCATTCACATTAGCGCAATGACCAATCAATCGATTTCTCAAGCGCTCTTTAAAAATCCACCAGCTGACCTCACTAAAGACTTTGTGCCAGTCGCATTAATTGGGACCGTGCCTCACTTAATTGTGGTGAACCCTACAGTGCCCGCAAAAAACTTACCGGAACTGATTGCCTTCATTAAGTCGAAGAAGGGAAACTTTAATTACGCCTCTCAGGGTAATGGCAGTCTTTCTCATCTAGAAGCAACCATGTTCATGCAGCGGATCGGCGCGACAGGAACACACATCCCATACAAAGGCAGCTCTTTTGCGTTACCTGACCTCATCGCAGGAAACACGCTGATGATGTTTGATAGCGTGACTGCCTCCCTACCTCATATTCAAAGTGGAAAGCTTCGCCCCATCGCTATTGCGGCGGCAGAACGTTCCCCGCTCATGCCTACCGTTCCAACTTTAGGACAGGATGGCATGAAGCAATTTGATGTAGAAAATTTTTATGCAATCTATGCGCCTAAGGGCACTTCACCTGTGATCGTTGCAAAGCTTGAAAAAGAAATTCGGAAAATTTTGACCAACCCCGATTTCAAAGCGCGTCTAGCAAATCAAGGCATCCACCCCCAATTTGCTAATTCAGAGCAATTACAGGCCATTACCCAAAGCGAGCAAGATAAGTGGGCAAAAGCAGTAAAGTCAGCAGACGTTAAAATTGATTGAGCACATACCAGCTTCAAATAGCCACTTTTAGAATAGATTAATCCCATGCTTATTTCCCCTCCTTTTGGTGGCGGCCGCGCGCCCGTCCTTGCAAAGAATGCTGTGGCCAGTTCCCAGCCACTCGCCACTCAGGCTGGCATTGAGGCACTTCAAAGCGGAGGTAATGCTGTCGATGCAGCTCTTGCTACGGCCATCACCCTCACTGTTGTAGAGCCTACGATGAATGGCTTAGGTGGCGATGGCTTTGCATTGATTTGGGATGGTAAAAAGCTACATGGAATGAATGCATCTGGCAGAGCGCCGGCAGCATGGACGCCAGAATATTTCGCCGGCAAAACTGCGATGGATCTGATTGGGTGGAATACCGTTACCGTGCCTGGCATGGTATCTGGGTGGATTGAACTCTCTCGCAAATTTGGCAAACTCCCATTTGCGCAACTCTTTAAGCGTGCAATTGACTATGCCGAGAACGGCTTTCCAGTTTCACCAGTCATTGCGCGCCAATGGCGCGAGGCCATTCCGATTCTGAAAAATCAGCCGGGCTTTGTTGAATCATTTTTGATTGATGGCAAAGCACCTACTGCCGGCCAAATCTGGCGCTACCCCGCTCAAGCCAAAACGCTTCGTGAGATAGCCGATACTGAAGGAGAATCCTTCTATAAGGGCACTCTTGCCCAATCCATGGTCGACTTTGCCCAAAGTACTGGGGGCTGTTTCACGATGGCGGATTTCGCAGCTAACAAAACTGAATGGGTTGAGCCTTTAGCCTTTGACTATGGCGATTACACCCTTCATGAAATTCCTCCAAACGGTTCCGGCATTGTGGCGCAAATGGCTCTGGGAATTTTGCAAGCAGCTAATGTGAAGCAATACCCCGCCAACTCTGCGCAACGCATTCACTTGCAAGTAGAGGCGATGCGCATCGCTTTTGCCGATGCTTATGCGCATGTATCAGATGCCAACACCATGAAAGTGCCTACTAGCGCCTTATTGGATAGAGACTATTTAGCAGGTCGCGCCGCCCTCATTGATCATCAACACGCTGGAAGCTATGGCGCCGGAGATCCACATGCGGGAGGCACGGTGTATCTTTGCGCCGCCGATGAATCCGGCATGATCATTTCTTATATTCAATCAAACTTCAAAGGCTTTGGCTCAGGTGTCGTTGCCCCTGGTGGCATTGCTTTCCATAACCGTGGCATGAGCTTTAGCTTGGTTGAGGGTCACCCCAATCAAGTCGCCCCTGGAAAGCGGCCTTTCCACACTATCATCCCGGCGTTCTTAACAAAAGGCGAACAACCCGCAATGGCGTTTGGTGTGATGGGCGGCAATATGCAGCCCCAGGGTCATATTCAGTTTGTAATGCGCTTTGTTGATGAGTATCTCAATCCACAAGCCTGCTCTGATGCGCCACGCTGGAGAATTGATGACTTAGGTAAGCTCACAGTGGAAGCCTCAATGCCTACCGCAGTAGTTGAAGGCCTTAAAGCAATGGGGCATGAAGTTGCTGTGATGCCAGCCAACAGCCTAGACTTTGGTAGCGCACAAGCTATTGCATTGCTCGATGAAAATACTAGCGCTGCGTATATCGCCGGTAGCGATCATCGCCGCGATGGATTAGCGGCTGGGTTCTAAGTCGTTAAAACGTAAAAGTAGCCTGCAAAACCTCAAGGCTGGCTACTAGTGTTTTATTGCTGACAGCACCTAGCCTCTTAACAAGCCGGGCCTTATCAATCGTGCGGATTTGATCGAGTAGCACCAACCCTTTTTTTCCGTCATGTGTAATTGGCACTCGGTAGGAGGCTTGTCGACCTTTGGTGGTCATCGGCGCAACAATGACTGTTCGCAAAAAATCATGCATTTCTTGCGGAGACACAACAACACAAGGTCGAGTCTTTTTAATCTCACTGCCAAGAGTTGGGTCTAGATCAATTAACCAGATATCGCCGCGAGAAACAATACTTTTTACCAAGCCCAATCCCCATCAGCTTCGTTCATAAAATCGCCCATCACCAGTTGATCTTCGCCAGCCTCGGCAATTGCCCTAGAATCCTCAGCCCAGCCTTCACGAGGATTTTTTTTAGGCTTACTCAAGACGAGTTTGTTGCCTTCAATAACTAAATCCGCTGAATCATCGAGGCCAACCTGTTCAAGAATAGCCTTAGGAATAACCACTCCACGAGAATTGCCTATCTGGCGAATTTGAAGATGTAGCTGTTTTTTCATAGTAATAACAATGTTATAACAATGTACAGCCGAAGTCAATCCAAGGATTGACGCCTAATTGGGGAGGCAGCTCAAATAGAAACGCTTGACCTCTTGATCGCAACTCACGTCCTTAGGCTGAATAGGCCGCTCTAGAGTGATGCCCTCAATAGAGGTGCAGCGACTGAGGGCCACATAGACTTGGCCGGAGGCAAATGCCCCTGAAGAGAGGTCTACTTTAATCTTGTCGAGTGTCTTACCTTGACTCTTATGAATAGTGACGGCCCAAGCAAGCATTAATGGAATCTGCACAAAGGTACCGATGATGTTCGGGGAGATTTTCCCGGACATCATGTCGTGATCGTATCGATACGATTCCCACTGATGTCCTTTCACCTCTACTGTATTAGAGTAAGGTCCGTTTTGTACCATCACCTTCACGGTATTGGGCAGCAGTTCCCGTACAACTCCAATAGTGCCATTTACCCAACGCTTCGGAAAGTTGCTATCAGTGGCGGTAAACATTACCTTTGCCCCGACCTTCAGGGTGAGATGATTTGGTGATGGCAAATTGCGATCATCTACGTTGAATTTGCCAGTGCTATTACCCGCATAAACCTTTGCGTCGCTTGTTAAAGCCCTTAATCCAGCATTATTGATTTGATCAGCGCGTGCGTTAGTTGTAGTTAATGTGATGGTTTGATCATCAACTTCTCTTTTAACCTCGTAACATACTGCATTTAAGGTATCCAGCGCTTCATCAATATCTTGATTAATGCGGATCTGATTTAACAAGCCTGCAAAATGCGCGTCCTTCTGGCGGAATATCTTGGATAACTCCACCATGGTGACATCCTTGCGATGCAAGGCCATGGCGCAAAAGAAATAAGGCCCTTCGTAGCCACGCTCCGCTAACACCTGCATATCAGCGTTAGAAACCACGGGAGGCAACTGAAATAAGTCACCCACAAACATGATCTGGATTCCGCCAAATGGTTGACTTTTATGCGGGCCATTGGCGCGCAAGAACAAGTCTATTGCATCAACCACATCCGCTCTCACCATCGATATCTCATCAATGATGAGCAAACGAATATCTTGATATAGGCGCTTATCCTTGAGAGGCTTAATATCTTCCTCTGGAAAAATTAAGCGAGGCGGCAGGCGAAAGAAAGAGTGAATCGTGACACCCTTGACCTGGAGTGCCGCTACGCCAGTCGGCGCAACGACAACAACATTTCCGGGAATATGTTCACGCAGATAACCAATCAGCGTAGTTTTACCCGTACCCGCTTTACCACTGACAAAGATATAAGGGTCATGACGCTCGATGGCATCAATGACCTCCTGATATTCAGGGGTGATTTCAATGGCGGATGGGTCGACTACGGGATTGGTCATCCCCTATTGTTTCATGGGATTAACTAACGCAGCGAAAGCCTATATAAACCACGCCAATATCAGCTGGCTTAGACTCTACATCAGACTCTTTTTGCCTTTCTGGACCATACCACCAGGAGGCGCCACGGGTAATGAATCTGCCATTACGCTCAGTAGATGTCCACTCCCAAACATTGCCACCCATATCGAATAAGCCATTCACACCTGGCTTGGTAGTGCCAGTAGGTACATGACCAGTACCGCGGTTTAATGCACCCGCTGGGGCTACACCTTTGTAGTTGCCGCAGCCGCTGAGGCAATGGGAGACCTCTGGGGTTGCTCCACCCGGAAACGGATAACGTTGACCCCTGGTGAAGCCAGCTGGAGGGAGTTCTCTTTGCTCCAGAAAGGCAGCTGAAGTCCATTCATCATCCGTAGGTAAACGCTTGCCATAGAAGCGGCAAACAGCCGCAGCTTCAGCTTGATTTAGATGCACTGCAGGCTCGCTCACTTTTGCAGGAACACCATAAGGAGCTTTCCAAGTCCAGCCGGGTTTCTTCACAAAACCAGCCTCATAAGAAAGTCCGCCGCCGTTTTTCTCGGCCTGACTCATAAAACCGGTGGCATCGGCAAAGGCTTTGACATCGGCTATCGTCATCTCGGTTTGATCCCAGGAGAGATTACCCACCGTCATAACGGGACTAGTGGATGCTGGAGCGCTAGTTGCAGCAACTGGTCTCAACATGAAATACAAAGTAATAATTGAGAGCAGTAAGCCAAAGGGAATAGACAGAAAATCGAATTTTTTCATAAAACCAATTAAGCCAAATCTACTAAGGCAGCTTTCAGAACATCCTCACCAAATACTTTAATTTGATTTCTGCCGGAAGACTTTGCTTCATACATCGCCACGTCAGCATTATTAATTAAATCGGTCTCATTTTCGCCATGCTCAGGATATAAGGCCACTCCGATGCTAGCGCTGGTAGAAAGACTGATTCCCTCCACCTCAATGGGCTCAGATAACGCTAGACGAATTTTTTCAGCCACCTGAACTGCCCGGTCTTCAGTATCAATACCAGGCAATATCAAAACAAATTCATCCCCACCTAATCGACCAACCGTATCAGACTCTCGAACACATTCACGCATTCTCCGAGCAACCTCTTTCAACAATGAATCACCCGCATTATGGCTATAGACATCATTGATCGTTTTCAAATTATCCAGATCAACAAACAAAATAGCCAATTTGGTTTGATGTCTTTTACATACTGCGAGAGCCTGCTGCAAGCGATCAGAAAATAGAGTTCTATTTGGTAATTCCGTTAATACATCATGATGTGCACGATATTGCGTTTCCGCATTACGGCGATAGGCACGAAGTAAAAGATACGTACCAATCGCTAAAGCAATCAGGCTGAGCCCTGTCGCCATAAAGACGCCAATCGCGTTTTTATTGAGATTCGCTAAATAGAGTGTCTCCGGCACAACGGCGCCCACAATCAATGGGTAGCCCTTCACGGCCCTGTAAGACAACATACGTTCAACCGGCGCATCGTTTTGGCGTGCAAATCCAGGGCCAGAACCAAAGATCACGCCACCATTGACATTCACATTTGCCAAGGAATCATCAATAAAAGTATTTGGATTGGTTTTGCCAATCAAATTCTCAACCAATGGCCAGCGCGTTAAGAGCGTCTTATCTTTGCGATAGAGGGTTAAAGCCGCTCCCTCTCCTAGGTTCCCACCAATTCGCTCATAAAGTGAAGAAAACACCTCAACAGAAACGCCTACCAGCACCACACCTAAAAATTGGCCATTCTTGCCATTTACCCTGCGAGCCAGATAAAACACCCACTTACCGTTGCCCTTGTTCCGCACAGGAGTGCTGTAGTAAGTGTCTAGATCATTATTTTCACTGAGGTACTTAAAGTAATCACGATCAGCTAGACTTATCGGCGGGGGCGGGTAAGAACGGGAAAAATTCAGAACCTTGCCATCTGCCGCGACAAAGGTGCTCACATCCAAAATCGAATTAGAGCTAGTGCGCTCTTGGAGTAGATCAAACTGCGCTTTTTTACTCGCAAACTCTTGATAATCTTTTTCGTCACCAATCTTGGCTCGATCTAGAATCTCAATGACACTTGATAAGGCTGTGTTAGCTGAGAACATGGTTTGGGAGGTATGCTCCGCCAAAATGATTGTTAAGTTGGCCAGCTGATCAGCTCGATCCTGAATACTATTTTTACGTAATAAGTAGGTTGAAACTAAAGCATTGATGAAAAAAATTGCAGCTAACGCCACTGCTGCTAGCAAAATTAAACGCGTATTGCGCTTAATGTTGGAGTCGGATTCAAAACTGATCGTCATTTTTCATCCCTGTATAAATCAGCAATGCGTACAAAATTATCCCGCTCCATCATGAATGCCTCAACGATTGCAGGATCAAAACGCGTCCCTTTTAATCGAGCAATTTCTGCACAAGCATCTGCATGCGACCACTTATCTTTGTAAACGCGTTCGCTGACCAAAGCGTCATACATATCCGCAATAGACATAATGCGCGCAGCGAGCGGAATATCCAGACCATGAAGGCCTCTTGGGTAGCCCGACCCATCCCAGCATTCATGATGACCACCGGCAATCTTGATTGCCATGTCCAGCACCTTAGTATGGCGAGCATCCTCCACCATTGCCGCCCGCAATACATCCTCACCAAGAGAAGCATGTGTCTTCATGATCACCCACTCTTCATCAGATAAGGATCCATTTTTCTTGAGAATATTATCTGGAATACCAACCTTACCAATATCATGCAATGGCGCAGCTTTCGACATCTCATCAATTGCCGCTTCTGTTAGCTCTTGCTTATAAAAACCCATTGCTCGAAGTCTTGTAGCAATGAGTTGCACATACTGCTTGGTGCGAAGAATATGGTTTCCAGTTTCGTTATCGCGCACCATAGAGAGTGCATTTAAGCTATGCAGCATCCCGTCTTCAATTGCATGCGCACTTCTTAGATGCTCCTGCATCAACTTCTCAAGATAGTAGTTGGTAATCAAAATGCAAACCATCAGATTCGACAGGAATGAGGAAATGCGCAATGAGAACCCTAAAGTATCCTCTTGATATAAGCTTGTTAACCCAGCATCAGGATTCATCAGAATCAGTACAGAACGCAAAATACGGGTGCTTAATTGAAAAAACTCAACCGCAATGAGTAATTTAATCTGATAAGCGCACTCCTTTTTCGCAATTGAAAACAAAGTGCTTAATTGCCAGATAGAGATTGCGGCCAATCCAATATTCATTAAGTGAATACGATCTTGCGTAGTCCCCGAATTTAGCAAGTAAAGATAAATGCTCGATACACCAACAAACCAAATACTTGAAAAAAGTGTTTTGCTTAAGGTCAGAGAGTTATTCCACTGACTAAACAACAACGAGATACACAAGGCTCCAGCAACAAGAGATAAATTAGCGATTGCCAAGATAGGCTTGCCAGCCCAAGGCGCAATGAAAAAAGCTAAAGAGGATGCAGCAAACAAACCCAAAGCAGATGGCCAGTAAAGCACCCGATATTGATCTTTTTGATTACCTTTACCCCAAAAAAAGGAGGCCATTAACCCTAAAAAGGTAATTAATGTTGCAAAGTAAAAAGTTTGGTTTGCTAAGAGCATCCGATAGGAAAAGGTAGAGGGTGAAATCGATCCTAGAATATATATGAATCAATGTCTTATCGTACCAGCATACTAGGGGGTAAATTAGTAAAAATCAGGGATACCGCTATATTTTTCTCGAAAAAACTAAGTCAATTGAGCTAATATTACTTATAGAAATGAGATCAAAATGCGCAATCCACTAATTCGCTTTAAAAAACATGAAGACGGCGTCGCCGCAGTCGAGTTTGCCCTCATTCTGCCGCTATTGATGATGATAGTTTTTGGCATCATCAACTATGGTATTTTGCTATACGACCAAGCCGTCATCACCAATGCAGCCCGTGAGGGCGCTCGCTGGGGTGCGATCAATACTTCCGCCTCTATTAGCTGCGCAGGAACGGCAACCGGTACCGCCGACCCTTGTCAAATAGCCAACAGCTACACCCAAGCCAACCTCATTACCTTTGGTGGCGCAACCACTTCTACCTCAACAGCAACGGGCGCCGGAACATCAGGAACCACAGTCACTGTGACGGTGAGTTACACCTTCACTCAGATCGGCTGGATTATTGGCAATACAAGCAATGCCCTAACAGCCACCGCTGTGATGTATCACGAGTGATGACTTCAGGCAGGGTCTAAATACTACTGCACCAAGATAGTTGTCCCAGAACCCAGATTCAAATTCTGACAAGGGTCAACCGATGTTTGCGCAGTCATATTACCGTTCAGGCGAACTGAACTGAGATACAGACTACCGGTAACGGACAAGGATGTTGGTGTGCCACTAAAAGTGAGGTCTGTATTGGGCAACTGCACCTTACCCGTTAAATTCACAGTATTCCCGGAACCACTCACCGTCCAAGTCTGATAAGTATTCGTTAGCGATAAAGGCTGATAGATCACCATGCCCCCACCCGCTGTTCCGCAAGTGGAGCCACCGGAGCTACTATTCAAGTTAACATTGCCACTGAGGCTGAGCGGTTGATCAGCGCCGATGATGAGCGTTACACCGGCACCAGATAACGATTTTCCATTGCTATTTAGGCCGCCATTAAAATAATAAGTGCCTGCCGCTAGAGTATTGCTTGCGCAATTGAGGGTAACGCCAGAGGAGTAAGTGCCAGGCTGGAAGGCGCCTAAGTTACCGACACAGGCAGGAGCTGTTTGTGCAGCTGGCGATGAAGGCGGCGTATATGGTGCCGGGGACGGTAACGGCGCACTTGTGGTGTTTACTGCCGGAGTACATGTGCCACAGCTGGCCGTGGAATTGTTATAGGCAGTGATAGTTGCATTGGGTGATGTGGCATTGATGCCCGATTGATTTGTAGTGGTAATGCCGCCTCCAATAGCAATCGATCCATTAGTAACTAACATAATATTAGTACCATTTGCGCTAAAGTTACCGCGTACGATCATAGCGTCTGATGCAGCCCGCTTGCCGGCAATGGCCGTTTTACTCAAATTGAGAGCATTAAATCCAAACAGAGGCAAAAAAAACGTATTCCAATTCGTGCTTGCAACTGCCTGAACACAATTATTTTGAGTAACTGGATTTGGGCAAGCCACAGGATTGGTAGTGACTACAGTAAATCCGTATGGGTTGGTTAGCGGAAATTGATCGCCTCCACTGGTACAAGTTGAGTACGTTCTAGCACAAGCTAGCGCCTCCGCATCAGCGACAGACTGCAACTGGGCTTGACGCATGTAAGCAAAGCCGAAATCTACTGCAAATGCAGCAAAGCCCAATAGCACAACTAGAAGAATCGCAAAAAATGGGAGAACTGCACCACTCTCGTCATCATCAGTTTGATGCGTTTTACCGAATTCATTATTCGCCATGGTTCATGTTACCCCTAGTAATTTGCACTATGCAAGCCCATTAATCAGGCAAGGATCGACTGGTCAGATAAAAGACTAGAAATCCAAAGAAAAAATAAAACAAATAAGATCCAGCTACTAAAGACTCTACTGTGTAGGACCTCAGTAAACGTGGTTGCACAACAAGATAAATGAGTGGAGAGGTAATAAGGGTAAAAATTAAAGAGTAAAGCGCAGCCAATCCAATCGCCTCAAGAATAGTCTGAAGACGCCCTTTTATTTGCTTCTGAATAATGTCGTCCTTGTATTGGGGCGAACTAAATAGTTTTTTTTGCTCCTGCTCAGCCAGTTCAGCATGACTCAAGTATTGCCGCATTGCCTCTGATTGAATCAGAGCCTCTTTAGGTGTCTTTGCATATCCATGTAAACCATAAAAGATCGGGGATCCGCAATGAGCGCAGTTACGAAGTACGACTTGAGAATCGATTGAGGCCCCACAAAATGGACAATTCATGTGATGTTGACCCCGCTGATTGAATGCTTCATTTCACCACCCCAAGATAACGTCGCCCCAATAGATGGGATGGCTTTTCAATTAAGAAATAAAAGAGTATGGACATCAATAGCGCAATAAAAATAATCGCAATCCAATTCAAATAAGAATTGAAATGGATAGGTAAGACAATAAACATTGGGATGCTAAGCACATGCATGAGATAAATTGAATATGCTCCCACTCCTAGTGGGCTTAAAAGTCGATAGAAAGCTCCCACATGCTTTTGCGCAATTTCAGCATAAAGCCAGCAATAAATGATTGGGCTAAAGAGTAAAAATGAATACTTGGTATTCAGAAAGAATAGGCTTGGAAAATCAGGAATTACATCGTCCAAAAAACTCAATATTGGTAGACCAAACCCCAAAATGATGATGAATGCTCTCAACATCCCAACACGCGAGAAGCGTGGCGCCCGCTTTGCAGCAATCGATTGCGCAAGTAAGCAACCCAGCAACCAGATAGGAAAAGCCAAGACCGCCGTTGCAATCCAAGATGCAGAGCCCTCGAAATAAAAGAAGTTGCCATGATTGTGATCAGGAAGTAATGCCGTCAGTAAAGCCAGCGGGATGGCGAATAGCAATACACGTAAAATACCAATACGAGCAAACAAAAGTCGCAAGAAGGGATACATCAAGTAGTAAATCATCTCGCAATAAAGTGACCATAAGATCTTGTCTAAATTAGCCTGCAGCACCCAAGATAGCAAGCCGGCGAAAAAAAGTGGGATAGCAATTCGACAAAATCTCGAAATCAAAAAGTCAGAAGTATGAAAAAGCTTGCCTGAAACATACGGTAGATGAATACAAAGTCCAGAAATAACGAAAAAAATCATTACAGCCCAGCCGCCATCGCTCATGCCCAGTGTTAGTAGAACCTGCAGTGCCGAAGGAAGCGCGGAGAGCGGCGGCTGAATATGTCCAATCATTACGTACAAAGCACATAAACAACGTATTGCATCAATCGCATTCAGATGGGGTATTCGGGGGACCGATTGAATATGCTGCATTGATTCACCCATCCAAATTGCTGCTTTGCAGCCCTACTTTGCTATGCCAGTAAAAATGGGGGAAAGCGATTTTCCAAAAGTAATAATGGCAGGGCCCAGCAGCACCACCATTAAGGCGGGGAAGATGCATAAGATTAAGGGGATAGTCATCTTGACTGGGATTTTCGCGGCTACTTCTTGAGCCATTAAGGCGCGCTTTTCCCTTAAAGCCTCAGCATGAACGCGTAGGGCTTCAGCAATACTGGTACCGAAATGCTGCGTCTGAATTAACATGGAAACCAGAGCATGGATATCCTCTACACCAGTGCGATCAGCCAGATTCTTCAGCGCATTTTCACGTGTAGCACCAGTACGTAACTCAAGATTCAAAATATGAAACTCCTGCGCCAGTGCCTGACTTTCAATTTGCAACTCTTTACCTACTCGCTCAATAGCAGAGTCCAATCCCAGTCCAGCGGTTACACAAACACGCATGAGATCCAAGGCATTAGGAAGACTTTCAAATATTTGCTGCCTGCGCTCTTTGCTTTTTCTTGAGAGCCAGAGATCTGGTAAGTAATAGCCTATACCTGATAAAAATACGGCCACAGATAGGATGCTCAAGAAGGAGCTCGAAGACCCGCTCACCAAAGAAAGCAAGATATAAAAGACAGGCAAAACGAAAGTAAGGATGGTTTTAAGCGCAAAGAAAATTAAAGCATCGAGCTCGCGATAGTACCCAGCACTCATAAAACGCATCCGGATTTGAGAGGTTTCCCACTCCCCATCAGGCATCGAAAAATGAATTAACTTCTCTAAAGCGGTTTTAGAAGCTATCTCTAAACGGGTGCGCATAGGATTTAACTCATCAAGGGTTTCAGAGCGAATAAAACCCAGCCTCCGATGCACCGTTCTTTCTGAGAAGTAGCGAATAATGACGTAGTAGCTTGTGCTGGTTATCAACACAAATAGCAATATAAAAACAAGGATTCGAATAATTTCCATGATCCCGCCTAAACCCTGATCTTAGCCATGCGCTGCATCCAAAAAATTCCCACAAACATGAGGACCAGGGTATAGCCAACCATAGATCTCCCAAGCTGCTCACTCCACAAAACAGCAATGAAATCAGGCCTCACAATTAACATTAGTAGAGCCACTGCAAATGGCAAAATACTCAATATCCAGGCTGAAGTACGAGCCTCTGAGGTCATTGCATGCAAGGTCATCTTGGTTTGCAAGCGCTCCCGAATAAGCTTGGCAACACCAGTAATGAGGCTAGCCAAATTACCGCCAATTTCTTGATTAACAAAAACAGCAACGGCAAAATAACGCATTTCCGGACAATCAATTCGAGTAGATAAATCCGACATTGACTCTTGAACAGATCGACCAAAGCTAATTTCCTGAAAAGTCTTTTGAAATTCAGAAGCAATGGGCTCATTTGACTCATTGGCAGCCATCTGCATAGAGCCTACAAAAGTATGGCCGGCCTGCATTGCTCGAGCAATAAAATCTAAAATTTCTGGCAGTTGGCGCTCTAATTTCGCCTGCCGTTTTGCCAACTCAAATCTCAAATAAATAACAGGGCACACCGAAATAATCAAAGCAAATGAAATGGCCAGGAGGAAAGATGTTCCAAGCTTAAGAAATACAAAACTCGTAGCAATAAAAAGAATGCCAATCAGCAAAATAAACTGGTCTAGACGAATATTCCACTTTAGCTTCTGAATATCTGCATTGATTTTTACTGCCAAGGTAAATTGCTTCAGCCAGACATCAACCCTGGGATCTGAACTCAGCATCACCTGTGGTGCAATCCTCGTACTCAAACGACGATTATCAGTAGAAATTGCCTCTAGACGCTTATCAATTCGCAAACGCATACGACTAAAGCGCACTTTTACAAAAGAATAGAGTGCGTAGGACAGCCCAATGAAGAAGACTGTAAAGGCAAAAATCGTGAAGATGAACTGAAAGTTCATCTAGCGCTCCTTAATTCTGCTCGGATCAAAAAGATAATCTGCAAGAGGCGCTCCACGGGCTTGAAGTCGATCAGCAAATCGTGGTCGAATACCAGTTGCTTTGAAGTGACCAAGAACGGTTCCATCTGGCGCAACACCAGTTTGCTCAAAGCAAAAGATTTCCTGCATGGTAATGACATCACCCTCCATGCCAGTGATCTCTTGGATACTCATGATCTTTCGACGTCCATCACTCAAGCGGGCAACCTGAATAATTACAGAAATACCTGAAACAATTTGCTCTCTTAGAGCTTTTTGCATCACATTAACACCCGCCAAACCCACCATATTCTCCAAACGGGTTAGAGCATCTCGTGCTGTGTTTGCATGAATGGTAGTGAGGGAACCCTCATGACCAGTATTCATAGCCTGAAGCATGTCGATCACTTCAATTCCTCGAACCTCACCCACAATAATCCGGTCGGGTCGCATCCGCAGAGTATTTTTCACAAGAGCGCGCTGACTAACCTCGCCCTTGCCTTCAATATTTGCTGGTCGAGTTTCCAATCGAACAACGTGTGGCTGCTGCAGACGTAATTCGGCGGCATCTTCAATCGTAATAATTCGCTCGTTATCAGGTATGTAGCCAGACATGACATTTAATAACGTGGTCTTTCCGCTACCGGTACCGCCAGAAATCAAAATATTAGTCTTCACCTTGACCAATGCGCCAATGATCAAAGCCATATCGCTGGTCATTGAGCCGTACTCAATCAGATTGGATACCGTTAAAGGAACTTCAGAAAATCGGCGAATGGACAACGAAGGACCATCCAGAGCCAATGGAGGAATAATGGCATTTACACGAGAACCGTCCGGCAAGCGAGCATCAACCATTGGACTAGATTCATCAATACGTCGCCCTACTCGCTCTACAATTTTTTCAATTACCTTAAGTAAGTGAGCGTCATTGTCGAATTGAATCTTCGTTCTCTCAAGACGGCCCTTGCGCTCAACGAAAATGGTTTTATAGTTATTTACCAAAATATCGGAAATGCTAGGATCAGAAATCAAAGGCTCAATAGGACCAAGGCCAATAATTTCATTTTGAATTTCGTAAACTAAATGCGCTAAATTATCCTCACCGATAACAATTTGATCATCGGCAACAATTTTTTGAATACAGGATTTGAGATACGCCTTTAACTCAGAATCCACCATTCGATCAACCGCGGATAAATCAATGGTCTTTAATAGACGTTCATGCAAAGTAGCTCGAAGATTTGCAGCCCCTTGAGCACGCTCGTCGATTAAGGTTTTTTCACTTAAAAAACCTCCATCGCGATTTAAGTTTCCTTGAATTCGTTCCCTCAATGACATTTTTATCTACCAGTAAATTATTTAAACCACTTTTGCCACCAAGGAGCACTCTCGACAGAGTCCAGCTTAATGCCGGCAATATCACAAGCCATCGCAGTAAAGGTATCGCTCAATGGAATATGTGCTTGAAGCTTTTGAATAGGAATACCCGTATTAACTGATTCAGTTGCATTCAAAAAGTCATTTGGGAAGACCCAATCTATAGGCTTCTGAATAGCATCCTCCATCTTATCAAGTGAAATTGCCACCGCTTTATCCATACGATTCAGAACGGTACCAATTTTTCGTGACTCGTAACCAAGCAAGGTAAATAGATGGAGGACCTTAGCCAAGGCTCGCAAATACGAAACCACCGGCTGAAAGACCACGTAAATCTTGTCGGATCGATCCAAGACCTTCATTGTGATAGCCTCGATCTCTCGGGGTAAATCAACAATAACAAAGTCATAATCCTGAATGGCAACCGTGAGTAAATTATCAATATGCTGAGGCTTGATGCCAACCGCTTTATCCGGACTATCAGGGGCTTGCAAGAGATAGAAATTCTCAGTTACTTGTGTTGTAGCAGATGCAATGACACTTGAATCCAAACCTGTTTGACTAATCACATCGGTCAATGTGCTGGGACCTGCCGACTCAACCAAATAAAAGGCAGCATCGCCAAATTGCATATGTAAATCAATGAATAAAACCTTTTGTTTGCAAATAGAGGCCAATGCATAACCAAGGTTTCCGGCGATAAAGGTAGCTCCAGCACCTCCCTTTGCAGAGATGAATGAGAGAATTTTTCCTCTTGGACGATACGAGGAGGAAATATAACGACGCGACCTCAATCGCTCAATAGCCTCAAGCAATTCCGATTGCGACACTGGAAATCCAATTACTTCCATTACACCCGCACGCATCAACTCGAGCATCTGACCATCATGCGCATTGCTTGTTGCATAAATAATGGCAGGATTTGCGTGCTCATTAGTGCAAGATGCAATCGTTTTTAGGTCACTCTTAGAGACAGCCTCAGAATCAACAACTAGAATATTGGTTGAAAATAAATCCAAACGATCGATATCTAAACCGCCCTCACGGCGCTCTAAAAAAACGAATTGATCTTGGGAAACATTGGTCTCCAGAATCTCTTTGATTCTGATAAGAGACTCGGGGGAGCTAGCAATAGCTGCAATCTTCATTTATCGACCTCCAGAAGAAGTGCCCATCGTAGCCCCTGTTGGGTATGTGCCACTACTGGTTGGTGTTCTTACTTCGAAAGACTTTTGATAGTTATCAACAGCACCTTTTGCTGCACCACCATCTAATCCAGTGGTAACTTTTTTATTTCCAACTGGAGCATTTGGATTAACCAACTGAGATTGCACGGCGTCATTTACCGTCCCACCAAAATCAGGTGCAGTTTCCCAAATGGATTGGCACGCAGAGAGCCCCACAATAAGTACGGCACTAGTTAACACTCTCAACATTAATTTATATCCAAAGTTCAGTTTCATTATTTGGCAGCCCCATCAGTAATATTTTCTGGCCTTGAGCCTTCCAACTTTCCATTTACAAAGAAATCAACTTGAGTTGGGGGGATATATTTATCAGTAGGCAATGTCACCTTATTGGCGACCGGCTGAACAATATGCGGAGTCACCACAATTAATAACTCGCTACGATCCGCCTTGAAAGATGCGCTTCTAAATAGCGCGCCTAAAACGGGTAAATTTGCTAAACCAGGGAATGCGCTAATCACCTCAGCTACGTTATTTTTAATTAATCCGCCTATGGCGAAACTTTGACCGTCATAAAGCTGGACCGTAGTAGAGGCCTGGCGCGTAGTAATTGAAGGCAGCACAGAGGTTGAGCCTCCAGCGCTTACCGTGATGCCTTGGGTTTGCACCTCAGAAACTTGCGGGCTTACCTTTAGATTGATTCGGCCTTCAGATAAAACAGTTGGAGTAAATTTAACGCCCACTCCATAGTTTTGAGCTTGCAGCGTGATGACTGAGCCACCTGTACCGCTTGACTGAGGAACGGGTAAAAACACAATTCCGCCAGAGAGGAACTCGCCCTCCTGCCCGCTGATCGCCATAATATTGGGTTCAGCCAAAATCTTAATCAAACCGCTATTAATTTGGGCCTGAAGCCAAGCATTGGTAGACCCTACCGAACCAGCAGCATTGGCCGCAAAGCCCAGAGGAGCAGTTGCACCGTTTAGCATATTGAAGCTAAAGTTCGAGCCTTGCACTTGGACACCCAAGGAGTCGGCAACAGCCTTATCAATTTCAGCAATTTTGACCTCAATTAATACCTGCGGAAGATGGTCGGTAGTCATCATATTGAGGACTTTTTTTCCGGTGTACTCCTGAGCAATTTGAATGGCTTGCTGTACCTTCACAGAATCGGAAACCTGTCCACTCAAAACCAGAGACTCCCCTGCCGAAGATGCGCGTATATTTTTCTCACCAGGAATTAATTTTCCCAATAAGCTCTGAAGTGCACCAGCATCAACACCAACCGCCACATCTAAGGTTGAGAGATTTCCATTGGCATGCCACATAAACACATTGGTGGAGCCCACCTTCTTACCAAGCAAGTAAATCTGATTGGGGCTGACCACCATCACGTCAGCAATAGCGGCATCGCCTACTGAAATTCTATTAATTGGATCTGCATATTTATAAAGGCGTGATTTACCAAGCGAAATCTCAATACTGGAAACCTTACCCACCTCCTTAGAGACCACCGCTTCAGCAGCAAATAAAAAATTGGGGGCCAACAACATCCAACTGAATGTGATGAGGCTCGTCCAAACGCCAGCTTTATTAAAAATTTTCATATTAACGACCCAATCCAGATTCCATACGCACAGATGTACCGCGAATTACTTCAACCCCATTCTCACTAGAAGTATGGGTTTGCGTTTGAGTAGACTCCCCAGGTCCAGAGCCCTCCGTCTGATTACGCAACACGAGCGATAGCGTTCCAGCCATCCGAGCGGCATCAAGCACCTCTGCCTGCTGTGGAGACACTTCCAGAGTCACTGAGCTAGCTAAACGTGGCTTAGCATCCTCTGTCGCGACACGATCTTGAGCAACGGCAAGCACCAACACACGCTGCATAATGATTCGGGAGCTAAATCGACCGGTGTCATCCTTGCTACTAAACAAAACATCGACATAGGATCCAGGGGTTACAAAACCAGCAACATCCGACACTTCATTCACAGTCATGGTCATCGCCCGTTTACCAGCGGAGATCGCAAAAGCGAGGCCTGATGAAGAATTAGCTGAGTAAAGCATGCGGTCAAAAATGACTTCGCCAGCCTTAATTTCCCCCTTGGGTATGCGACCAACTAACTCTTCAACGGTATGAGCAACACCACTAGGTTGACCCTCACCGGAAAACTTGATTAACTTTAATTGAGCGCTGGAAATCGGCGTGCCCATGGGAATCGTTTCCCCGGCGGCTACAACCATAGCGGCCTTAATGGCTTCCTCATCTTTTACTACAAATGAGGCGATAAATAAGGCCATCAGGCCAACAACGGAAGCGACAATAAGAGAAATGAGGATGCGTCTATTTTGCATATTTATAGAGGGGTAGAGTTAAATAGAGCCAGGCATGCCCCAAGAGAAATGGCGAATGCGTATGGAATGCGTGTACCACTGAATCGCAGTCTGAATGCCCTGCTGGCCGACTCAGTCAAAACACCTTTGTAGAGCAAATAGATCAAGATACATAGTCCACCAATGATGGAGGCATACAACGCTGTCAGCAAGATGGCATTAGGGCCTAGAAAAGTACCGGCTACCGCCATTAACTTGACATCACCCGCACCCATCAGCGACTTCGAGTAAGGGTAGATGAACACCAGCAAACCAATAATCGCTCCAAGCATAGAGCTAGCCAATGCGCTTAAGCCACCATTGATATAGGCCAGGGAAAGGCCAAGAGACAAACCGAAAAGAATGAGGTAGTTTGAGATTCGCCTAGTTGCGAAATCTAATAATGTCGCCAGGGACATTACTGCTAAAAACGGAAAAGTCACAGACATGCAATTTTACTTTCCGCCCATCTCTGCATAGCTTATGCAAAGAAAAAGCTTGGATGCTTTGAAACATCACGCCCACAAAGGCACGGCACAACTACAGCAAAGACTCTTCAACACCCCTTGGGTGTTGAAGAAAATCAATTAAATCTTGCCGGCGATGTTTGTGAACAAGGTATTTAAGTTAGTACCCAACAGCGTAGCGCCACCGATAATAACCACGGCAACCAGAGCGGCAATCAATGCGTACTCAATCGCTGTAACACCCTCTTCGCCTTTAGCGAAATTTGAAATGAAAGATTGGATTTTTTTCAACATAACTTAATTCCTAATGAAAACAACAAAAAAACTATTTACGAGAATGATAATGAAATCAACAACTTCATCTTAATGCTATTTTTACCAAACTTGCTATAAAAAATTGATCCAAATCAACAAAAAGCAACGGTAATCCTATGGCAAACCCTAATTTTGGGCTTAAAGACCAAAATAGACGCGGTATGACGGAAAAATATCGGTGTAGTAAGCGCAACACTCCGGCATCTGAAAGGCCAAACCATATATCACACAGAACGCCAATAAGGTGACTCCACCAGCCAGAACAAGGCGTCGATCCAGAGCCAGTAAGAGCGGAAAGTCTTCAGGCTTGTAGGATAAATCAGCTCGCCGAAGCACAAACATCAACAAAATTAACTGACTACTCATCGAAGCAAGCCACCTTCCCCAGTCACTGGCCAGCAAAAACATGGGGGTCAATGCCAGTCCACCAAGCAAAATCCAGCGTAAATATTGCGATGGAAGTCCGTCAACTACCACAGGCCGAACCACGGAGTAAATGTAGATCAACACCAGCACGTTTCCAAGGCCGAAAAACAGCCAAATAAAGATGCCGCCGGAGCTAAATACCCCGTAAATCGTAGTGAGATGCTGATCTAGGCCCCAACCCAAAGAACTGATGGCGCCAAAGACGGAATATGGCGCGCTTGGGGATAGCAGCAAGCGATCCCCAAATGATAAGGAGTCCCAAATCGCCTGCGCCATGAAAACGTCGCCATGGAAGCGAGAGCACACCAAAAAGGTAAATAACACCTCAGCAAATAAGAAGATGGATGCAAGGCGCAGATAGCGTAAATTAGGCCGCTCTAGGGCAAGCACCCAAAGCAATAGAGCTGATATTGGGTAAGCCATGAATAGATAGGCCTCATGTATGAGCACTAAAACAGGAGACACGATGAATAAAGCTACTAGATAACAGTAAATCCAAAATTGCTGCCTAGACACTGGAGCTAAACGGATTTGGAAATAAAGCAAACACTGAATAGCAAAAAATATTAAGAACAAATTTTCTTTGCGGGTATAGAAGTCTGCGCTCATACCCATATGAAATATACCGCCCTGAATCAATATTGAAACCAGCAACACATTGCCGTTACGAATACCGGATCTCCAGTAAACCAACAGAAATGAAACGATATACGCAATATAGGAAGCAAACATCAAGACATACAAGGGCTTAATTAACCCGTCTTGCCCAAATACCTGCAGGAGGAATTCACCTGCTAACCCCCTTCTGACAAAGCCCGCCTGATAATTGATGAGCCATTCTGAAATAGGCCACACATTAAAACGGGGGATCGAATAGTCACCAGTCATCCAAGCAAAAGCCAAAATAATCGGCAGCTCTAGGCTAAGGATTAGCGCTAGAGCACGCACCAATGAAACGATGCGGCTAGACATGATTGAATTCCGAGAAGTTAAAGGAGCGCCCTTTTTTGCGGCACTGATAACGGCCCTGATTCCGAATCACTCGCTGATCAAGCTTGCGAGAGTCTTTCATGAGCAACTCGCCACTCTCGACATTAAAAATACCCATGCGGTAAAAATCTATATTTGCCTGGCATCCACGCATCCCAAATTGAATACTAGAGGAAGATGCATTCTTCACACTATCGTCACTACAAATGGAATAACCACCACTAAAGCTACCCTGCAAAAATTGATAAACGTGACTACCCCATATCTCTAGCATCAGCGGCTCATTCCCTTCGTATCGCTCAAGCTCTGCACCCTGGGAATCCAAAACCAATTGCTGGGAAGTGCCACTACATAACCAATATTCAGGCAATTGCAGTCTGTCACAAGCTGACAGAAAAAGAACCGTCACTGTTAACAGCAAGAATCTGGAGAGTGAAGTGGGTAATTGGCACATCTTCATTTACGCATTGAGTCAATTAATTTCTGGCCATCCAGCGGAGCCGCCCGCAAAACAAAAATAGTGGCAAGCTTATCCTCATAGATATTTTTCCACTGCTCACGACTGTCAAAGTAAGTCCTTGCAGAAGAATCTGGCGGAATGAGCACCCAGGTGATTTTGTAGTCCCGCATCAGGGAATCCAAAACACTTGCCGACCCATCTCGTATCGCCTCTAAATAGGGCCCCAATATTGCCTCATCGTATAAATCCGCCCTGCCATCAATAAATACCGGAATGCCGCGACTAATGAGGTATCCACCAAACTCATAGGCATTGAACACAGGGCCGGTAATCTGATGATTGATAGCAAAGTCGACGGCAGCAACTGGATAAGCCTCTTTTGAAGGCTCATGATGATGGCCTCTAGAGAGAAAGAATGCCGAGGCAAGAATGATTGCGCCAAAAAGTAGTGTGGCCTTTTTAGTGGCCGGCACAGAAAGGCGGTTAAATATCTCATCAACGCGTGATGGATGTTGACTCTCATCAGACGCATGCACTAGTTTGTATCGAGCGCCAAATGAGCTGGCAATAATCATCGGCGTGATGAGTCCAAAGATGGATGCATAGCGATTATGGGTCAAGGCCTGATGCAACAAGCCCACAATAATCAGCGCATTAATGATGCCAATATCAATGTAGCCAATCAACGCCAAAAACAGATAAGACAAAATCACAATCTCCAGACCACTCAATCCAGAAAAATGATATGGCATCCATTCATTAATGGCAGTAAGGTGAGTTAACTTCAGTAATGAGAGTGGAAACAGCAAGCCCTGCCAGCCGAGGGGCGTTGCCACACAACTGATCACAGACAGCACCCAAAACAAGATCCAGGATCTAGCTAGCGCACCCCGTAGCGATGATGGAGCAATCCATACCGCCTGCACCCCCAAAGGAATTGCGATAGCTAGGCCTAAGATAAAACTGCCGTGCAGATTGGCCCACAGTACCATCAGAGCCAGTAAATACATTGGCGGCTTTATTTGCCTCTCAGAAGCATTGATCAGGACGCCAACCCACATTACCAATATGGGCCATGAAAAAATATGAGGCCTAATCAACAAATGACTGACTAGCGCTGAATAGGCTAAAGCGGTAAATAGAATGGCATAAATAGCGGGAACGCGATGCAATAAGAAGCGCACTAAGAATGCTAGCGTTAGCGCAAGAGATAAGGCTGTTACTAATACCAGCGCAGTCCATCCCCCGAGGGCATATAGGACCGCCAGAATATATTCAGATAACCATTCATGGGCAACCCAAGGGTGGCCGTGTAATGAGTGAGAGTACATATCCGTACGCGGTATGGCCCCATGATCCAAGATCCATCGCCCAATCGTGAGATGCATATACGTATCAGGATCGACTGAGGTATGCCAAGTTGTCAAAGTCAGCAAACCAAGGCAGACCACCACCCCCACAATCAGCGGCCATGAGAGCCCATAAAAAGGGCTTGGCCTTTGCTGCAGCAACTCAGGTAGCTCGTATTTCATATGCCCATCATAAACATACAATGGGCAAGCAACTGAAATCCTCTAAGGCGAAGGGCGATGCCCCTCCTCTTGCCAGCAACAAACTCTATTCCTGCCACCAAGCTTTGCCTGGTACATAGCCTGATCAGCAAGATCTATGTACTTCTTGTGCAACTCTTGCTGCAGAGTGACATCCTCCCTCTCCGGATACAGAACCGCAACACCGAGACTGATAGTAATTTTTATATCTCGACTATCAATCACGGCACATGCGTGATTCGCCACACTCAACCTTAATCTTTCAGAAACTTCAAAAGCTTGCTTTTGACTGGTATTCGGCATGACGATTAAAAACTCCTCACCACCAAAGCGCCCCAAAATATCAATACTTCTTAGAGAGCTCTGCGAATGTTTTGCCAGATCTTGCAAAACGAGATCACCAGTTTCGTGTCCATACGTATCATTTACCAGCTTAAAGTGATCAATATCAAACATGACAAAAGCCAAGGGAACGCCTTCGCGAAATGAGCGATTGATTTCCAGCGTAATCCTTGACTCAGTCTCCTTGCGATTTAATAGGCCAGTCAAAAAATCAACCTTGGCATCATGCTCATATCTTCTCCCCTGCTCCTCCATAAACAAAAAAATATTTCGCATGAAAAACATGCCGAAGAATGAAAGAAGAGAAACTATTAAGGCGCCAATAGCATCAAATGCATCGACTGCGCCACCATGAAAAATCAAAAGAATAGGATAGATTCGCCTGACATTCATCATCAGGAATCCGGCAGCCAAAAGACCGAATCCTATGCGATAAATTGTTGAGCGAAAAAATAGTCGTAGGGCCAGCACTGCAGCACCAATTTGGGCTATCAAAGCGGTAGCGTAAATCGCAATGGCTATCGAAACCATAGACACTCCTCTTTTGGACTTCAGCGCTTATGTCAGAAATTGTTGCAGACCAGATGACTCAAGTAATTTCACTGCAGCATCAACATAAATAGGGTCAAACTTAGTACCAGCATCGGCACGAATTTGCTTAATTGCAGCTTCTGAACCTAAAGAAGGTCTATAAGGCCTGTGGGATGCCATGGCCTCAATCGTATCGGCGACCGCTATCAACTTAGCCTCGTCTAATATTTGGTCACCTTTTAGGCCTAATGGGTAACCCGAGCCATCAAGTCGCTCGTGATGCTGTCTCACCATCTCAGCAATTGGCCATGGGAATGGCACATCTTTCAGGATTTGATAGCCCGTCTCTGGATGCTCCTGCACCAACCTCATTTCAAGATCAGTCAGGCGAGTCGGTTTAGTCAAAATCTCCGAAGGAACCGCTACCTTGCCGATATCATGGACCATTGCTGCCATATAGAGCCCACGGATCTTATCGTCAGACCAAGCTAAATTTTCCGCGATAGCAACAGCGATACTCGCAACTCTTTTCTGATGCCCTGCCGTATAAGGATCACGCCACTCCATTGTTTTCGACATCGCCTCAATCGTGGCTCGCAGAGCATCGGCCAACTGTTCTTGGGTCTTTAATTTTTTAGCAATCTCCTCATCAAGCAAATGCTCGCGCTCGATCGACTTCAAGCCATACCCAATCTCTTTGGCAAGGCTTTCAAACAGCCTGACCTCAGCATCACCGAATGCATCGGGTATAGATGCATAGACAGTGAATGCTCCTATCGGCTCAGGCACATCATCCCTAATGGGTACTGCAACGGAAGATCGGATACCATAAATTCTGGCGCGCTCTCTCCAAGGAGCGAATCCTGGATCTGTTTCGGTATCAATAACGATCTGCGACTCACCTGTCTCAATGCACGAGCCCGTAGGGCCTTGACCAGAAACAGTTGAATCGGACCAAGTGACATCTATACCATCCGCATATTTAGCCGCCAGCCCATGCGTACCCAAAACGCTAACTGTTTTTCTTTCATCATGCTCAGCGATGCCAACCCAAGCAAGGATGTAAGGCCACTGGCTTACTACTCCCTGACAGACGCCCTCAATTAAGTCACGCGTGTTATTAGAGCGAGCCAATGCTGTGGTCGCCGCCGCATGTGCTAACAGCGCCCAATTTTGCTTCTCCATATCGGTACGACGATCCACCTGGTCAGCCACACCAAAATGGGTAAAGGGTGTCTTTTCAGTCAATTGAACTCACTTACGTATTCATAGTGCCCAGGCAATGAGGGCCCCTGTAACCAGTCTACACCTATAGACCAATGGGCTCTATAAGATGAAAAAAGGGGGTTCGAATGCTCAATTTGCCCAAGACATAAGGCAAACCCCTAACCAGACAAATTTCATACTAATATTCATAAGCTTATGTTAACGTTAGCCCTATGGCTAATACCAAGAAACAGCTCCAACTATGGCGCCTAGAGCATATGGATAACTGAAAAATGCGTCAATCGACCGCCAAATACTGCCAAGCGCTATTGTGCGGTTCTCTTATTTGCTTCTTTAGCACTGGATTATGTTTCGCCAAGGGGCCCACTAGGGATAAAGTCAGCCTGCAACTGCGCTGGATGCCACAGTTTCAATTTGCCGGCTTCTACATGGCGGAAGCAAAAGGGTTTTATAGGGATGAGGGGATAGATATCCAGATCATCCCAGGTAATGGCAATAGAACCCAAATTATCGAAGAGGTGCTATCAGGGCGAGCAGATTTCGGAATTGGAAACTCTGGCCTAGCGCTCATCAGCATGCAGATGAAGCCCGTCACCGTTGTAGCTGATATCTTCCAGCGCTCGGCTGCAGTCATGCTTGTGAAACCTGGGTATGAGAACTCAATTAGGAATCTCAGTAAACGGAATTTAGCCCTACGCGCCCTGCAAGATAACCCAGAAATATATGCCATCTTCAATAGTCTTGGCATAAAGCCGTCAGATCTTCCGGTCATGTCCACGTCCAGCAATGGGTTGGAGGAATACATCAATGGAAAAGCCGATGCCATTAATGCCTACCTTAGCAATGAGCCATTTTTTCTCAAAAAAAGAAATGTGCCCTACAAAATAATTGACCCGGCCAACTTTGGAATCGACTTCTACGGGGATGCCTTATTTGCGCGTAGTGTTTATGTAAAAAATAATGGCGATATTGTTAAACGATTTGTAAGGGCCTCCATCAAGGGCTGGGTATACGCTCTGGACCATACGGAGGAGACTGTTGACTACCTTCATCAAGGCCCAGCATCATATAAAAGCAAGGATCACCTCTTATTTGAAGCGCAAATCATTAAAGAACTGATCTTGCCAGACTACATACCTATCGGGCAGATTAGCGAGGTACGCTGGGAAAAAATTGCCACCATTTTTAAAAAACTAGGTCTAGCGCCCGAACAAAGTGAAATTCAGCCTGAGTTCTTCTTGTCCTACTGGGAAAATAAAAATGCAAAGCTTACGCTGTGGAGCTATTTAGGGGGGATTATTTTTTTCGTCTCCATAGTACTGGGAATTGGCATCTGGTATTCAAAAGTTAACATGCAGCTGAGTAAATTGTTGGTAGAAAAAAATAGTTTATTAAGCTCTGTTGAAGAATTAGCCAACCATGATTTCCTAACCAAACTACCTAGCAGAAGATTGATTTATGACAGGATTGAAAAGGGCATTAAAACTGCAAGTCGGAACAATTCAAAGCTGGCTGTATGTCTACTGGATTTGAATGGCTTTAAAAAGATAAATGATGAGCATGGGCATCTGGTTGGGGATCAAGTATTAATTGAGGTTGCTAAAAAACTTTCTTACTGGGTAAGGGAGTCTGACTCGATCGGAAGAATTGGTGGTGATGAATTTTTAATTGCTATTGAAAATATTCAAACCCGTGAAAATATAGATGCGCCCATCGCACGACTAAAAGAAGAATTTGAGCTACCATTTCTGGTGGGGCAGCAGGCATTTAAAATCTCCTTCAGTATTGGCGCAGCGCTTTTCCCGGAGGATGGATCAACTCCAGATGAGCTAATACAAGTTGCTGATCAGAACATGTATCAAGACAAAAGAAAAGCATCCCACAAAGCATAAAGACCCCGAAAAGGAGTCTTTATTAATGAAAATCCGTGGGGCGAACGACGGGGCTCGAACCCTCGACAATCAGAATCACAATCTGAAGGCTTATATCAAGAGATATATGGCTTACAAGGTGATTCATGGTTACTTTTTCAATTTTTCAACCCAATAAAATCAAAGGCTTACAAATCCTAGTAACCATGAAAAGATAAATTCTCTTGAGCAAGCTGAAGGAGTCTATTTTAAGATTTCAACAGCGATCAACAACTGCCATCGACCAGAGCTCGGGGTATTTAACCCCACCTCCAAACTACTTCCAGCTAAGGTTTAACTTCTTATGAGATGCCGCACAATCACGCAAATAGAGATTAATGAGGCTTTGATAAGGAATGCCAACTTCTTCTGACACGGACTTAAAGTAGCTAACAGAATCTTCGTCTAAACGAATCGTAATAGGCTTCTTGAGCATAGAAGCATATGGATTTTTACGAGCTTTTGAGAAATCATATTCTTTACGCATGTTCATCACCTTTAATAAGCTTTTGACTCTTTAGGCGTCGCCTTACGAGCCGAAATAATACGAATGGCATTACCTTCACTTCGATAACAATGGCAAACCAAAATTGCCCGAAGAGCGTGGCTTACGCCTAGCAAAATAAATCTGTCTTCATCCTCCGAATGATCGGGATCGGAAATTAATTTGGCACCCTCATCAGAAAACACAGATTTCGCTTCTTCAAACGAAACGCCGTGCTTTTTCAGATTAGCCGAAGCTTTTTTGGGTTCCCATTCAAATCGCAATGAAGTAATATGTACATTGTACATATAAATATGAGGGCAAGCAACTGGGTTGAATAATTCACAATAAAATAATCTTATCCACAAAAAGCAAAAGCAAATACTCTGCATAAGTAGGGTATTACTGAATTTGGTAACTTGAGGCCGATTGCCGCCAACCAGTCTTTTGATATTCCGACTAGCATCAACCTGATTAGATGCGAAACATAAGTATCGCTATCTGGTTGTCGCGCAGGAAAATATGATCCTGAGCGCTTGAAATGAGGCTTATCTGAACTTAAATGAGAAAAGTAACCATGTGGTTACTTTTTTGGAACCCCTTTAAGGCCTCTAAAAACCTTAAGAGCCATATAGAATATGGGGCGAACGACGGGGCTCGAACCCGCGACAACCAGAATCACAATCTGGGACTCTACCAACTGAGCTACGTCCGCCACTGAAGATCTAGGATTATAGCTTTTGAGGCAAAACCCTGTCAAAAATGGCTTAGATGCAGGGCTTAAGCGCCCTCGAACTCAAAGGCGGCCCAGTCACCGAGGGTTAGGCTGGCATCGATAAAGAAATCCACAATAGCGGCCTTGCTCTGGACTTTAGCCAAGGCATGATGATCAGATAGGCGTTGGCGCCAATACCTGGAGCCTGCCCTACCATGGGCTAAGCCCAGGATATGACGGGTAAAGGCTCCAATATAAAAAGGCTTGTCTTTGGATCGGCATTCGTCATACCAGGCCTGAACCTGCTTAACTAAGGCAATCTGAATGCGATGCCATTCAGTCTCGCTAAATAAATACCCGGCTGCCTCGCCATCGGTAGCGATGAGATCGTCCCAGCCCAACAACATGGCTGGGAAATGATATGCCGCCCTGCCCACCATAAAGCCATCAAAATCATCCCAGTGGCCGGCAATTTGCTCATTACTTTCTAGTCCACCATTGAGCAAAACCTTCAAATTCGGAAATTGCTTTTGAGCATCTAAACGTAGCTTTGCCGCCACTTCATAGCGAAGGGGTGGCTTACTGCGATTCTCTTTAGGAGATAAACCCTTCAGCACAGCATTACGCGCATGAATGGTGACCTGGCTTGCGCCAGCATCAGCAACGGCCAGAATAAAGTTCAGTGCAAATTGATAGTCTGCCTCAGAGTTAGCAGCATCCATTGAATCCAAGCCAAGCCGATGCTTTACAGTGATCGGGGTATCAACGGCCGACTTCATTGCTTTAACGCAATCAGCAACCAACTTAGGCTCAGCCATTAAGCAAGCACCAAAAGCACCGCGTTGAACACGTTCGGATGGGCAGCCGCAATTCAGATCAATCTCGTCATAGCCCCACTGCTGTGCTAACTCAGCCGCTTTAGCCAAATCAGATGGCTCCGAGCCACCTAATTGCAATACAACTGGGTGTTGATCTTGGGAATAATCTAAGTGTCGCGGCACATCGCCATGGATAAGCGCTCCCGTTGTCACCATCTCTGTATAAAGAACGGCATCCTTAGTCAGCGTACGATGAAAAGAGCGGCAATGGCGATCCGTCCATTCCATCATGGGCGCCACGGCCAGTCGCTTCTTCTGAAGCCCCGTATTTACAGGGCTATCAGGTCGTTCGCTTTGCCTAATTTCGGTCATTTGCACAGAAATTGCACAGAAATTGCACACTCTGCGTATGCGTTTTGTACGATAAATGTATATAAATTGCTCATGATTTATGCAGCTTGAATATGCCTATGGATACTGAATCTTCTCATTATCCAGCAATCGCAAAATGTCTAAGGATTGCCTAGATATTGTGTACTTGCAAGCCACGAGCATCGCCTTTCTATGTGTGCTCGCCTACCGAACACTCTGCGGGCGTCAAATCTTAATGCGAAATCAGCCAGCGCTTAAGTTAGAACTAGATTACTAAGAGTAAACCCAAATAAGGCTTTCAGCCACTGGAATCTAATAGCCAGTTGTCGCTAATAATTCTATGAATACATACACTATCTTCGTCTTATTTACCCCCACTTGACTTGAAAAATACCTATACTTTAAGTATCGCCATGAGAAAAAGTTTGCAGCAACTCAATCCCATATTTTCAAGGGGCGATAGATTGGAGTGCAATCAAATTAATGTGGTATCAACCCCATTCAAACAGAGCAAAAGATGATGACATCAGAGAATCGTTCAGATAAAAATCAAGAGCTCTTAGACCGCATTATTAATTCATTCCAAATTCGGATGTTTTGGAAGGATAAGGATTCTCGATTTATCGACTGCAATCAAGCATTCGCTGAAGATGCAGGCTTTAAAACTCCTGCAGAAGTTATTGGTAAAACAGAGTTTGATATGCCCTGGACGAGCGATGAGGCTAACTACCACCTGCAGACTGATCGCACACTCATGGCCAATGGCGAGCCAATACTTTCATTTGAGCAGGCACTTACTCGGTCGGGCAATAGGAAAAGCTGGATTCTGACATCGAAAATACCTACTCGAAATAATAGTGGTGATATTGATGGAATCCTGGTGCTCTATCAGGATATGACATTTATCAAAGAGCTGGAAAAAGAAGGCTACAAAGTAAATCGGGCATATCAGTTATTACGTAGCGCTAATAAAGCTATTATTTCAGCCACCGATGAATCGTCACTATTTAAGCAGCTATGTGATTCTATTGTTGCCCATGGCTACAAAATGGCTTGGATTGGGAGCTTGGAGTCGGATCCAGCAAAGACGGTTCGGCCCGTTATCTCAGCAGGCTCTCAAGACCATTATTTGGAAAGCATCAAAATTAGCTGGGCAGATGATGTCTTTGGCCACGGCCCAACTGGAACCGCCGGCAGAGAGGGTCGAGTTATTGTTAATCAAAATTTCTTAACAAACCCAGACACGTTGCCTTGGCGAGAATCAGCCATCAAACATGGCTACCAGTCTAGTATTGCGCTACCCCTAAGAAATGGATTGGGATCTATATTCGCAGTTCTCACAATTTATGGCGCAGAACCCAATGCTTTTCATGAAGATGAAGCTTCAAAGCTAGATGAGCTGGCGCAATTGCTGTCTTATGGACATGAAGCACTACTTGAGCGAGAAAAGCGTTTTGATGTGATGGTCAAATCGGTTGCAGCCCTGGCGGCAACTGTCGAATCTAGAGATCCCTACACAGCGGGACATCAAAACCGGGTGGCTAAAATTGCATTTGCAATTGCGCAAGATATGGGCTTAGATGCAGATACCTGTAATGGAATCAAATTAGCTGCCTCCATTCATGACATCGGGAAGATGCAGGTTCCTATTGAAATTTTGACTAAACCCACCAAGCTCTCAACACTGGAGATGGATATGATCAAAATTCATCCACAAGTGGGTTATGAAATACTCAAAGACATTCCCTTTCCTTGGCCGGTTGCAGAAATGGTTCACCAGCACCACGAGCGCTATGATGGCTCCGGATACCCCTTAGGCCTCAAGGGAACAGAAATCGTGCTCGGAGCCCGCATTATTGCTGTAGCCGATGCGCTTGAAGCCATCTCTTCTCATAGGCCATATAGACCCGCACGAGGAATGGATGTGGCAATGAAGGAACTAGAGACTCAGCGAGATATCTTATTTGACCCAAGTGCTGTTGATAGTTGCATCCGCCTTCTGAATGCAGGCCAACTTCCAACTTAAGCAAGATCAATCCACAAAAGATGATTGCTTAACCTAATTAATACTCACACTAAAGGCCTAATAAGCCAAGAGGTGGAGCCCACATCTTGAGTAGCGCACCGAGAAATCGATATAAAGTCATGCGCTCATACATCTGAAACCCTGGAAATATTCATTTAATTATGAATTGAATAGATCTTTAGGTCATTTGATAGCAGAGAAATTATCAGCCCTAAAGATAATATTCATGAAAACCTATCTAAAAACAATCTCTTTCAAGATTGATTTGAAACAATCATACAAAAATTAGTTATAGTATTCATTAGCAATATATCATTTAGGAGCGTAAAGTTAGGGAAAGGAGTATTCAATATGGCCGAAAAAGAGATCGATCCCTACACCCAAAGCTTGCTTGGCAGGATTGTGTCAATGACTCAAGAAATAGACAACTTGCGAGCCGCCTATATGATCGTTAACGAGAGATTGAATAATCTCACTGCACTAACGGAATACAACGTCAAAGAAATACTTGAAGAAGCGGCGAGAGTAGAAGATTTTGCAAAGCTAGCAGTTGATGCAAGCAAATTAACCGAAGAGTCTGCAATTGTTACCAAAAATAACCTACTAATTGACGCCGCAAAGAAATCGACACTAGCTGCTTGTACAGTACATCACTTGGCAATCGAACTGAGGGCTACTAAGCTCGCCAATATTAAAAAGGGATTAAGCCCATAGTCACAGACTAATGTAATGCATAAGATCTGGATGCTACTGTTCGTCCAAATCCAGACTCGCATGGTAGCCAGCCTGATTGAGCAAGTGAATAATGTCTGACGATTCATTATTCAACCTAAGCACCTGAACTCGACCCGACTCCCAGTCAACATGGATGCTACTGATATCCGATAAAGACTTCAGTGCCTTTGTAATTATCTGAATACAAGAGGCTGAGGAAATTCCTTGAACATTTAAATTAATTGAAGCCATTAATTTTTCTCCCGTTACACCTCTGACATTACTCGTTCACCCTATCGCCAGGGCTCGCTGCTTGTATAGCAACCAATTTAACACCATCCCTAAAGTTCAAGCCCAGTAAAACTAGAGCAATCAAATCAAAAATATACTCAATTGCCTGCACAAGGAAATACCAAAGATCAAACTCGCCTTTTTGAGCCATGGCGTCCAATGTATAGGCAGCGGGAAATAAGATGGCAATACAGAGCAGCACGATCCAGAGCATTCTTTTTTTCTTACTCTCAACCACTCTTCCCTGCCTATTTTTTGCAAGAGATAGGCCCAACAACCCGGTGGCCAGCAAAAACGGAATCAGCCAAAAGAACCCTTGGAGCACTAGAGACTTCACGCTGACAATCACATCCCCTGCATACCAATACTGCGTGACCAAGGAGGCCGCAAAGAATGAAGAAATCATTGCCAGCAGTAGGGAGCCAAACATTGCGTGAAATATCACTTTCATAAAGCAATCCTATCTTGCAAGTACTGCCTACGCTTTGCATTTGTTAGGCACTATCAACCCGAAGGCACATTACGCATTAACCACAATTTCATTATGAAACTTCTTTAGAAAAATATCCAAATAAAAAATTGTCCGCTTATATTGGGGAAAAATCGATAAAGCCAAGCGGTACATGGGTATAAATTAACTTCACACGCAATAGCGTACCCAACGGGAAATCCTCCAGGCTATGCACCAACTTACCCTCAACCGGAGGATCAAAAATCCGCACCCACGTACCCTTATCATTCACCCCCGATACAACCCCATCGAAACTTTGCCCAATTCGGGGTTTTAGCAATAGAGCTGCCTCAGACTTACGTAACTGACGCTCTACTTTCCTGGCGGCATCTTCCTGCAATGTGCAATGCTGTGCCAAATATTTCAATTCCGGAACACTGTAGGGCGGTGGCTTACCAGCCAACACTGATTTGATGAGGCGCAGGGTAATAATGTCTGGATATCGCCGATTAGGTGCCGTGGAATGCATATAGTCGCTCACCGCCAAACCAAAATGGCCAATAGGCTCATTAGACGGCTTTTCAGCGATATATTCTCCGGAGCCCATTAACTTCACAATTTGTAACGACAGATCAGGAAATCTCACTGGGTCTTCGCGGTGCTGCTTGGCCAAAAACTTCTCTAGCGCCTGCGCATTGGGCTGATCCGGCAAAACATAAGCATGCTCTAGCGCCAAAGCCACAATACGTAACCACCTCTCAGGGGAGCGCACTACCCTACGAATCGAATAAATACCCGCATTCGACAAAAAACGGGAGGTACAGCCATTGGTGGCGATCATGAACTCCTCAATCAATTGGCGGGCCCGATTGTGGGGTTGCTGTTTAATTTCAGAAATAGCTTCACCATCAAAACTTGCTCTTGGCTGGAAAATATCGAACTCCAAAGATCCGCGCTCATGGCGCTTCACCCTCAGAACCTGCGCAAGGGCATCCTGCTTTCTGAGTTGCGCATCCATACCAGCCACCATTTGTGCGGGCTCAGGTAGCTCACCCTTGCCCTCCAGCCAATCTGATACCGCATCGTAAGCCAGCTGTGCTCGGTTATGAACTAAAGCCCTATAGATTAATGACTTCTCTAGAACACCCTCTTCTGAGAAATGCATTTCACAAACCATAGCCAATCGATCTTCACCGGGATTTAAGGAGCTTAGATTATTGGACAGCTTCAAGGGTAGCATTGGAAATACTCTGGCCGACGTATAGACTGAGCGGGTATTCATAAGGGCGTGCTCGTCAATGGGGGAATCTTTACCGACCAAGGCATCCACATCCGCAATGGCCACTAAAAGATTCCAGCCGCTATGATTGGTCTTCTTGGTGACGGTGAGTTGGTCCAAATCTTTTGAATCATCATTGTCAATTGAGCACCAGGGCAGACTTCTTAAATCGACAATCGATGGATCATGATCGATGGCCGGCTCATTCATTTGATTTAACTGCTCCCGAACTTGAAATGAAAATTCTGGCTCAAGTCCACGAACCATCATAATTCCCACCGCTATACGAGAAAGCTCTTCTCGATCGTTTTTATGATTTCTTGACCTCAAGTTAGGATTGATCGCGGTATACAAAATAATTAAATTCCCTTATTAATGGATGCCCAATTGATGAATCGATCTATCCAACTTTTTATAAATTTACGACTAGCCTCATTTACATTGCCTGACCCGTCGAAAAAACTATCTTTTAATTGTAGGAACATTTCAGGCTGGCATAAGGTAGGCATGTCTAATGCCGCTAAGATACCCCGTAAATGTTGTTGGGCAATTGCGGTGCCGACGGGACTTGGTGAAATTCCAATAATGGCCGCCGGCTTCTTCGCCCATGCATTTTGTCCATAAGGCCTTGATCCATGATCTAAGGCATTTTTAAGAACTCCGGGTATTGATCTGTTGTATTCAGGGGTAATAAATAGGACCGCATCGCATTGATGAATATCCGCCTTTAACTTCCGAACTGATTCCGCTTGATGCTCATCATCATCTTGGTTGTAGAGAGGTAAATTTCCAATTTCTACGAACTTAAAATCAACACTGGTAGGGGCCATTTTCACGATAGCGTTGGCCAATTGCTTATTAATAGAATCTTTGCGCAAACTACCTACTACTATCGCTATTTGTAGATTTCCCATTTCACACCCCGCCTAAATTACTGAATGAAGGAAGCAATGTCGCCAGGCTTTCTCAGCATCTTATTCACCTCATCAAGATGCATCTCCTCTTGCACAATCATCTCTCTGGCATATTCCTCTAGGAGTACAGACTGAACCCCGTTAGTTTCTGGATGAGTGGAGGTAGAAATCTTCAATAGGTCATAGTAGGCAGCTAAAGCAAGGGTTTCGTGCTCTAAGCTTTCACGCAAAATATCACCAATATCGTGCCGCTCTGTTTCCAGCAGAGAGCCAATTCTTAGAGATGGATGACCACCCAGCAAAGTGACAAGCTCCCCCGCTTTATACGCATGATCCAAACTTTCAGTGGCATTACCTTTGAGCCAAGAGACGATTGGAATTCGGTTGTAACCAAAGACCATCAAGGAATAGTGGGTGTACTTTACAACCCCAGCCAATTCCAGTTCCATGATCTTATTCAGCGCCTGAACGGCTGCCTTAGAATGCTCGGTAGTCATATTGCCTTCCCTCCATAAATGTTAGGGGTATACGCCTTTACCTCATGTGTTTACTCTACTCTTTTTGGGGTGCAATTCAACTATTTATACAAATATTCTTAGATCAATTTACTAGGATCCACCCACAGATCAAATTCTTCTGAACTAAGAAAACCACTAGCAATCGTAGCCTCTCTCAAGCTGATATTTTTTTCATAGGCCTGCTTGGCAATGCTAGCCGCTTTGTCATACCCAATATATGGATTTAAGGCAGTTACAAGCATCAATGAATCCCGCATCAACCGATCAATTCTGGGGAGATTTGGCTCAATCCCCTGAATGCAGTACCTAGAAAATGATGTGATTCCGTCGCTTAGCAACCTAATACTTTGTAAAAAATTATGCAGAATGACTGGCCTAAATACATTCAATTCAAAATTTCCAGAGGCAGCACTTAGCCCAATCACCATGTCATTACCTAACACTTGATAGCAAATCATGGCGAGTACTTCGCATTGGGTAGGATTTACCTTTCCCGGCATGATTGAACTCCCTGGCTCATTTTCAGGAATGAAAATTTCACCCAAGCCCGACCTTGGTCCAGAGGACATCCACCGAATATCTGTGGAAATTTTCATGAGCGCGGTTGCCAGCAACTTTAGAGCCCCATGAGCAAAAACAAGTGCCTCACAACCGGCAAGCGCAGAAAATTTATTTGGCGCTGATACAAACGGAAAACCCAAGAGATGCTTGAGCTCAGCACTAACATGTTCACCATAATGCCTCGGGGCATTGATACCCGTGCCGACGGCGGAGCCTCCAATTGCTAATTCATAAAGACCGGGCATCGCCAAGTCGATCGCCCCGATCGCAATCTCTAATTGCTGAACATAGCCAGAAAACTCTTGACCCAAAGTGATTGGAACAGCATCTTGCAAATGCGTTCTACCAACCTTAATCACAGATGAAAAATGTTGTTCTTTTTCAGACAGATCATGAATTAATTCACGCAAACTAGGCAAAAGATACTGATGTAGCTGACACACAACTGCAACATGAATCGCCGTAGGTATCACATCATTTGATGATTGCCCCAAATTGACATCGTCATTTGGATGAATGTAATGATCTAATCCAAGCACACCTCCCAGAAGTTGAACTGCTCGATTCGCCAATACTTCATTCATATTCATATTGGTTTGGGTTGCCGAACCCGTCTGCCATATCGAAAGTGGAAATTCAGAGGAATGTTCGCCGCGGAGAACCTCATTGACCGCAGCCAATAGGGTATCCACCTTATGGGCAGGCAACCGCCCCGCCCTGCCATTCACCGCTATACAAGCCTTCTTGACATATGCCAATGCCTCAATAAATTCAACAGGCATCTTCTCGGTCGAGATATGGAAATGCAATAAAGACCTTTGGGTCTGGGCGCCCCACAAAGCCGTGGCTGGCACTTCAATAGCACCAAAACTATCATGCTCACTTCTGACTTTATCCATTGCTTCATCCTATACCTCCTGGGACAATTTTCAAGTGGTATTGAAATTACCCTCTACAAGGCGTATACATTAGTTATGAAGTCTATTTAGGAGGCAAATCATGAACTCAACATTTCATCCTTTAACGGAGCTTTTTGAGCAATTGGGGCTCCCTTCAGATCGTATATCAATTGAAAATTTTTTATGCAAACATGCCCCAATGAAGCCATCTATTGTTTTGTCGGAGGCAGATTTTTGGACCCCAGATCAGCGCAATTTTTTAAACGAGGAATTGCTAAATGACGCCGACTGGGCAGAGGCCATTGATTTACTCAATAGCCAACTCAGGCAATCTTGTTAGACCTTTACTGAAGGGGTGATTCATATGAAACGCATAGTTGATATCTTCACCAAAGACTGGGCAAGTGAAATAGCATGGACTTATGTCATCAACTTAGGAGATGAACATGTTGCGCTTGACATAGACGCATTTGAAAACGAAGCATTGAGAATGGCTACCGATGAGGGCAAAGGTACTCCTGAAACAATCTTTGCAAAAGTGAGAGAGTAAAGATCTTTTTAGGATCTATACCGCTATCACCGAGATGATCATTTATTAAAGCCAAAGACATTCTTAGATTGCATGGGATTACTTTGGCAAACTATACCCATGCTTTAACAATATATCCCTCGCCTTAGGCGATTGCATAAATTGATAGAGGTCGATGGCTTCTTGTGGAGCATCTTTAATGACCACCATTCTTTGTTTGATCGGCTCGTATAGCCCTTCACTAACTTGTAGGTAACGAGTCTCCTTAGCAATTTGTGGTGATTGCGCAAGAGATAAGGCGGTGAAGCCAACATCGGCCGCCCCGGTGGCAACAAACATAGTCGCTGCACCCACATTATCGCCATAAACCAATTTAGCCTTGGCTTGATCCCATAAGCCTTCAGCCTTTAAATACTCAATTGCCGCCTTGCCATAAGGCGCTAGCTCTGGTTTGGCAATAGCAATCTTATTGGCCTTTGCTATGACCCTTGCTAACTCAGCCTTGTCATTTGTGAGCTTGATATCGGATGCCTTACCAGCAATCAGCGCGAGTTTTCCAAGGGCGTACACCTTGCCCGAATCCATGGTTTTTCCCTGCCTATACAACTCCAAAGGAAATTGCTCATCGGCGGCAATAAAGATATTGAACGGCGCACCATTCAATATCTGCGTCGCAAAGTTTCCAGAGGAGCCATAAACCACCCTCACATCCGATTTTCTATTTACTTTAAACGCGGTATATATTTCCGTGAAGGCGTCTTTCATATTGGAAGCTACCGCTACTGAAGTGGTTTGGCCGACCGCAATAGAGACATACATCCACAACGAAAAATAAAATAGGCACTTAAATAACTTCAATTCATTTTCCCAATGAGAGGCGGTGAATGTAGTGTACTGACTTAGTCATCTGAGCCCAACTGTCTTTGACTGATAAAAATCCTGTCCTCACCCGTGATTGGATCCTTAAATGCAATTTCCTTTGCTAAAAGCTGTAAAGGCTTTGAAAAGTCTAAGTCATATTCTTGATAAGGAGTCAGAATGGGGTAAATCTGATCATGCTGAATGGGTATGCCCAGAGCATTGAGATGACAGCGTAATTGATGTTTCTTGCCGCTGCCTGGCGTAAGCCGATATCTAGCCCAGGGTCTCATCACTTCAATTAACTCAATCAAGGTATCAGTATTGAAGTCGCCGGCCACCTCTCTCATTTGCAAGAAATGTTCAGACTCCTCTAGGCGACTTTGATAGGTCATGGGCAACTTTGCCGCCAGATCTTCGGCGTAAGGTGCGATTGCCTCGTATACCTTTGTTACCACACGATCTCGAAATAAATTCTGATACGCACCACGCTCATGGGCTTGCACTGAAAAGACAACCAAGCCAGCGGTATCTCGATCAATGCGATGCAAAGGACTCAAATGCTGCAAGCCAGTAATTCGCCTCAATCGATTTAAGAGTGTTTGCTGCAAATACAGACCGCTTGGAGTAACGGGTAAAAAATGAGGTTTATCCGCAACCAAAATATGGTCATCGTGATACAGAACTACCTCCTCAAAAGGAATCTCTGGTTCGCGAGCTAGGCGCCTGAAATACAGTAAATGGGTGTTCGGTAGATAAGTATCATGAGCTGCCACTCGCTCACCTTCTAGGGTCATTACAAGACCTTCACCAAATCTAGCATTCCACTCCGAAACATTAATATGAGGAAACTTGCTGACAAAAAACTCTAGCAAGTTCGCATATGACTGGCCTGCAGGCAGATACACCCGCGATGAAGACACTCCTTCGGAATTGATTTTCATGAGCCGTAGATTTATTGCGATTTATTCAATACCCTAGATTATCCACCCCACTAGAGGCGCCCATTGAATGCCGATAGGCCCAATACTAGAAAGCCCTCTAAAATAAGAATGCACCCCCTTTAAAGAATAATTAAATAATGTTTGACCTCTCTATATTCGACATCAGCCTTTTAATCGCCTGCGCCCTCATGGCCGGCCTAGTGGATTCTATTATTGGTGGCGGTGGAATGATTCAGGTTCCAGCCCTTTTCGCGGTTTTACCGGGCTTTCCGCCTGCCACACTACTTTCCGTCAACAAATTAGCTTCGATTGTTGGAACTATTGGTGCGGCCATTCAGTACAGTCGGGCCAATAAAAGTCCTTGGGGGCTAGTAATCATTTCTTCTATATTTGCTTTCTTGGCATCTGTCGCCGGAGCATTTTTAGTAACACAACTACCAACCCAGTGGCTTCGCGGCGCATTGCCATTTCTACTATTAGCTCTATTGATATTTAATATCAAATCCAATGCTGGATTAATTCATGCGCCAAAGCACCAACACCACAAGCAAAAAGCTATCGCCTCCACGGGCGCTGGAATCATTGGTTTTTATGACGGCTTTCTAGGGCCAGGTGCGGGCGCCTTTTACAAAATCTTTTATACCCGAATATTGGGGTTTGACTTCCTTCGCTCCGCAGCGCCTGCGAAGTTTCTCAATATCGCATCCAATTTTGGGGCACTTTGCGTCTTTTTATATCTCGGCTATTTTGACTGGAAATTAGGTATTTTGATGGCGATTGCGAATCTACTTGGTGGCCAAATTGGCACAAGCATCGCCATTAAGCATGGCAATGTATTTATTCGCAGGGGATTCTTTATTTTAGTAACCATCCTCATTGTCAAAACTTTTTATGATGCTTTTTTGAAGTAATCCCCCTCATAGACATCCTTTAGTTATATTTGATAGATTTATACAAATTTTCATAGTAAATTGGTACTTGAGAATTACTTTTCATTCATTGCAAAAATAGAGGGAAATATGAAAATTCTTTTACCGGTTGACTGATCCAAGTCATCTCTAAATGCCGCCAAATATGTAGGCAAACTGGCCAAAAATTTACGCAGTAAATGTACTGTTACCTTGATCAGCATTCATGACGACATCGGCCTTGGTCACGTGAAACAGTTTGTTGCCAATAGTGTGATTGATGACTACCTCCGGGAAGTCAGCGAAAAAGAACTTAAAGCCTCGCAAAAAGCACTCGATGCTGCCAGCGTAAAACATAATATGGTGATTAAACGTGGCAATGTTGCCGCTGAAATTATTGCTTTAGCGAATAAAGAAAAATTTGACCTGATCGTAATGGGCTCAAAAGGTAGAACTGGGATTGTTGACGCCATCATGGGCTCGGTAGCCCAGAAGGTAAGCAATGCAGCCAAGCAACCTGTTTTATTGATTAAGTAATTAAAAAGAGAGTATTTGTTCGATTGATTCTCAATAGGCCGTCTCAATGACGGCCTATTTTATGGGGTACTAAATGAGTATTTTGCTTCTCTTGCTAGCACCAGGTATCTTCGCTATCTACCTACTCATTCGCCTACAGATTTGCCTATCAAGAGTGCGCTATCTCGTGGATACCTACGGATTGGATCGCAAGAAGTTGCGCAAGCTCGGGTGTGGTCAGCTCAAGGGATTGCGCCAATCTATCGATGCATTCAGAAGGTCTAATGATGCTTTTGGGTTAGAGGCTCTTGTTAGGCCGTATCGAGCCTAAGCACCCCTACCCTTTGGCAAAGTAACGCTCTTTAAACCATAAAGCTACCGTTACTAAACCAATCATGATGGGCACCTCTACTAGAGGGCCAATTACAGCGGCGAACGCTGCCCCCGAGTTAATCCCAAACACCGCGATCGCAACAGCAATGGCCAATTCAAAGTTATTACTCGATGCTGTAAATGACAGTGTGCAGCAGCGCTTGTAATCAATCCCCATCCTGCCTGTCACGAAGAATGTCAGCAAAAACATCACCATGAAAAAGACCAGGAGCGGGATAGCGATTGTAAGAACATCCATTGGTAGACTGAGAATCAACTTACCCTTCAAACTAAACATCACCACAATCGTAAAGAGTAAGGCGATCAAAGTTAACTTACCAATTCGGGGAACAAACTGCGTATGGTAGAGATCCTTAGAAATAAACTTTAGGCTAATTACCCTTGTCAGAATTCCAGCAACACAAGGAATACCCAAGTAAATAAATACAGTCCCTGCAATTTGACTCATGCTTACGCTGACATTTGAAGATGCCAAGCCAAAGTACGGCGGCAGCACAGTCAGAAAGAAGTAGGCATACACACTAAAGAAAAGGACTTGAAAGATAGCGTTAAACGCCACTAAGCCAGCAGCGTACTCAGTTGAGCCTTTCGCAATATCGTTCCAAACAATCACCATTGCAATACAAGGCGCTATACCAATCAAAATAAGGCCAGCCATATACTCAGGCTGATCTGGCACAAAAGTGATTGCCAAAAAGAACATGAGCGCTGGTGCGACTAACCAATTCATCAAAAGAGAAATGAGGAAGATCCGCTTGTCTTTAAAAACATCCGGTAAATCCTCATAACGCACTTTTGCAAATGGCGGATACATCATCAATATTAGGCCGATGGCGATAGGAATATTGGTAGCTCCCACCTGAAAGGAATTTATTAAACCTTCCACCCCAGGAAACAGATAGCCAAGCCCAATGCCTAGGGCCATAGCTGTGAAGATCCACACCGTTAAATATCGATCAAGAAAAGAGAGTTTTTTAGTTAAGGTATTCATGCTTTGGTATGTACTTCCTTGAGACTCATAGAGTCTAATTTATCAAGCGGCATAGCAGCTAGGATATCCAGCCGCTTCTGAAGGCCATTCATTACAGAAATAAAGGCGGCCTTCTTTTCAATATCAGTTCCCTGAACTTGCGACGGATCGGGAAATCCCCAGTGTGCCGTCGCAGGTTGACCCGGCCAAAATGGGCATACCTCACCAGCCGCATTGTCACAAACCGTAATAATGAAATCCATCTTCGGTGCATTAGCCTCGCTAAATACATCCCAACTCTTCGACCGAAGGCGCGTACGATCCATGCCCAACTCCTCAGCAATATCAGCGGCGATCGGGTTGACACTAGTGCCCGGAGTAGACCCGGCCGAGAAGCCAACAAATTTTCCACTAGGGTGAGTGGAGGCTAAGGCCTCACCCAATATCGAGCGAGCAGAATTATGCGTACAGAGAAACAGAATGTTGTAAGTCTTCATAACTGCTTTGCCTTCTTTGATGTTTTTTCTGGGATACAGGACTTGCCGCCGCAACAGTTATCCAGCAAGAAGTCGCTTAATGAATTCACCAAGGCGGCATTAGGGCGGTAGATCAAATTTCGGCTTTGGCGCTCAACCAACAATAGCCTTGCCTGAACCAACTCTTTCAAATGAAAGCTTAATGTCGCATTGGGAATGCCCAGCTTCTCAATCACTTGGGATGGAGTTAAGCCGATATCACCTTTTTGCACAATAAGACGAAAGATATTAAGCCGTGACTCTTGCCCTAAGGCAAGAAAGGCGGAAATAGCGTCTGTATTTTTCATATTTCCAATTATATAGAAATATATATTACGAGTTGATGACAGAAAAAAAGGGGGCTGATGCCCCCGCTTATATTGCTGCCTTACTTTTTCAACTTTCCAAAGGCTGCCGCCATCGCGTTATTCATTGGCGGAGCACTACGTCGATCCTCTTGAGGTTTTCTGTCTGGGGATCTTGGCGTGCCAGGTCTATTAGGCCTTTGCTCCGCCTTCTCACCAGGGCTGGTTTTTGGAGCTTCATCCGAGAGGCGCATGGTCAGCGCAATCCGCTTACGCTTCTCATCCACCTCAAGAACCTTAACCTTAACCACTTGTCCAGCCTTCACTACGGTATGAGGATCTTTGACGAAGGTATTCGCTAAAGCGGAGATGTGCACGAGGCCATCTTGATGAACGCCAATGTCTACAAATGCTCCAAAAGCTGCGACGTTAGTAACAACACCCTCCAGAATCATGTCGGCCTTGAGGTCGCTGATTTTTTCTACGCCGTCTTTAAATGTGGCGGTGGTGAACTCTGGACGTGGATCACGTCCTGGCTTTTCCAGCTCTTTAATGATGTCAGTGACCGTTGGTACGCCAAATTTTTCATCGGCATATTTTTCCGGATTGAGACTCTTAAGAATGTCAGCATCTCCGATGACCTCCTTAACGCCCTTCTTGATATCCTTCAAAATCTTTTCCACCAGAGGGTAGGATTCTGGGTGAACCGCTGATGCATCCAAGGGATCAGCGCCATTCATGATGCGTAGGAAGCCGGCTGCCTGTTCAAAGGTTTTCTCACCCAGACGAGGCACGCTACGTAAGTCTGCTCGCGTCTGAAATGCGCCATTGCTATCGCGATAAGAAACAATGCCTTCGGCAACAGTACTACTTAAACCCGAGACCCTTGCCAATAAAGGGGCCGAGGCAGTATTAACGTCTACACCCACAGCGTTCACGCAATCCTCAACGACAGCAACCAAAGACTTTGCCAACTGGGTTTGCATCACATCATGCTGGTACTGCCCTACCCCGATCGACTTCGGATCAATCTTCACCAATTCCGCCAATGGATCTTGCAAACGTCTAGCGATAGATACTGCGCCGCGTAAAGACACATCCATACCAGGCAATTCTTTTGAAGCGTACTCAGACGCGGAATATACCGATGCGCCCGCTTCTGACACCACGATCTTAGTTAACTTCAGTTCCGGCTTAGCTTTGATTAAGTCTTGCGCTAATTTATCAGTCTCGCGCGACGCTGTTCCGTTACCGATTGAAATCAGGGTGGCCTGATGCTTTTCAGCCAACTTGGCAAGCGCATGTAAAGAGCCGGCCCAATCATTCTTAGGCTGATGCGGATAAATCACATCGGTATCGACTACTTTTCCAGTGGCATCGACTACGGCAACTTTCACCCCTGTACGCATTCCAGGATCTAGGCCAATAGTTACCTTAGGTCCAGCAGGAGCGGCCAACAGCAAATCTTTGAGATTCCGAGCAAATACATTAATCGCCTCAGTTTCAGAGCGTTCACGCAAAGCGCTCATTAACTCAGACTCTAAATGCATGGAGCATTTAATTCTCCAGGTCCAACGTACAGTCTCGGCCAGCCACTGATCAGCGGGACGACCTTCATTTTTGATCTTAAATTGATTTGCAATACGGGATTCGCAAGGATTGTGTGGAGCATCCCACCTTGGCTTTTCTTCTTCGGTATCGAGACGAAGATTTACCATCAGAATCTGTTCGCGGCGACCCCTGAATAACGCTAAGGCACGATGCGATGGAATCGCCTGAATAGGCTCTGAGTAATCAAAGTAATCCGCAAACTTCTCGCCCTCTTGCTCTTTACCGGCGATCACTTTAGATTCAACAACGCCATGATCTTGCAGGTAGGTTCTTAGAGATTGAACTAATCCAGCATCCTCAGCAAAGCGCTCCATCAAAATTTGGCGAGCAGCCTCCAATGCAGCCTTCGCATCAGGCACGCCCGGGTTATCACCCTGATCAGAGGTAAATGCCTCCTTAATGTATTTAGCAGCCTCTATTTCTGGCTCAAGCATAGGATTAGCCAATAAATCATTCGCCAATGGCTCCAAACCTGCTTCCAACGCAATTTGCGCTTTAGTGCGGCGCTTTGGCTTATAGGGGAGATAGAGATCCTCTAGGCGCGTCTTATCCTCCGCCAACATGATTGCCTTGAGCAGTTCCGGCGTCATCTTGCCTTGCTCTTCAATGGAGGCAACGATCGCTTTACGACGATCCTCCAACTCCCGTAAATAGGTCAAGCGCTCTTCCAGCAAGCGAAGCTGAGCATCATCCAAACCGCCTGTAGCCTCTTTTCGATAGCGAGCAATAAAAGGAACAGTAGCCCCCTCATCCATTAAAGCAATAGCAGCGGCTACTTGGGCAGGCTTAGCGGATAACTCTTGGGCAAGGCGTTGTTCAATGGATGGCAGCATAGGTTTTTTGGTTTTTATTGATTTAGTTACTGAATGGATGACTTGGTGTATTTGTTATTTCAAGGTCTACATAGTTAAAAGCCACCCGAAGGTGGCCTTTAACTCAGCTTCGCAGCTGATATATGCGATTACATTACTCGCGTGAAGCCTTCTTACGCTCATGCTCCTTGAGGTAACGCTTACGAATACGGATGCTCTTCGGTGTTACTTCCACCAATTCGTCATCATCAATAAATTCAACAGCGTATTCCAAATTCATAGCGATTGGCGTTACCAAGCGAACGGCTTCGTCAGTACCAGAGGCACGAACGTTGGTTAATTGCTTACCTTTAATTGGGTTAACAACTAAGTCGTTATCACGGCTATGGATACCGATAACCATACCTTCATACAAAGGATCGCCAGGACTTACAAACATACGGCCGCGATCTTGCAACTTCCATAATGCATAGGCAACAGCTTCACCATCATCTTGACTAATCAATACACCGTTATGGCGCTCACCCAAGATGCCATCTTTTGCTGGCGCATAAGAATCAAAAGTATGACTCATCAAACCATTACCACGAGTCATGGTCATGAAGTCGCCTTGGAAACCAATCAAACCACGCGCAGGAATGCGGTACTCAAGACGTGTGCGACCTTTACCGTCACTCACCATATCGAGCAATTCACCTTTACGCTTACCCAAGTCTTCCATGACAGCGCCTTGAGTAGTGTCTTCTACGTCAACCGTTAAGTTTTCGTATGGCTCCATCTTCACGCCATTCTCTTCATGGAATACCACACGTGGACGGGAAACAGCCAACTCGTAACCTTCACGACGCATAGTTTCAACCAAGATAGTGAGGTGCAATTCACCGCGACCAGACACTTCGAATACAGTGTCGTCATCGGTTTCTTTAACGCGCAACGCCATGTTGGACTTCAACTCACGATCTAAACGCTCACGAATCTGACGGCTAGTAACGAACTTTCCTTCACGACCTGCCAATGGGCTAGTGTTCACCATGAAGTTCATTGTCAAAGTAGGCTCATCAATCTTGAGCATTGGCAAGGCTTCTGGAGTATCTGGAGCACAAATGGTTGTACCAATTGCTAAATCTTCAATACCGTTTACCAGCACAATGTCGCCCGCTTGAGCTTCATCAACCAACTCACGCTCAAGACCACGGAATTTCAATACTTGATTAATACGGCCTTTACGTTGGGCACCTTCAGGGCCATCCATAAACACAACATCCATCAATGGCTTAACGGTTCCACGGTTGACACGACCAACGCCGATCTTACCGACGTAAGTGCTGTACTCAATAGAAGTAATTTGTAACTGCAAAGGACCCTCTGGATTGTCATCACGCACTGGAACATGCTTGAGTACCGTATCAAACAAAGGACGCATATCACCTTCGCGCACATCATCAGTTAAACCAGCGTAACCATTCAGACCAGATGCGTAAACAACTGGGAAGTCCAACTGCTCTTCAGTAGCGCCTAATTTATCGAACAATTCAAAGGTCGCATTGATCACATAATCAGTACGAGCACCAGGACGGTCAACTTTATTAATCACAACAATTGGCTTCAAACCTAAAGCCAACGCTTTTTTAGTGACGAAGCGAGTTTGCGGCATTGGACCTTCAACCGCATCCACCAATAGCAAAACACCGTCTACCATGGAGAGCACACGCTCTACTTCACCACCGAAGTCCGCGTGTCCTGGTGTGTCAACGATGTTGATGTGTGTGCCGTCATACTCAACCGCACAGTTCTTGGACAAAATAGTAATGCCACGCTCTTTTTCCAAATCATTTGAATCCATGACGCGTTCAGTCATTTTTTCATTTGAACGGAATGTGCCAGATTGGCGCAAGAGTTGGTCAACCAAGGTAGTTTTACCGTGGTCAACGTGGGCGATGATGGCGATATTACGAAGTGCGCGTTTAGTCATGTGAAGCTTCTAAAGTTAAGAATGAGGTTGATAAATAAGAATTCGAGTTTGTTAAGGTTAGTAAATCAATAAGTCAAAAGAATTAATGTGCCGAGGAAATCAGACGCTTCGGGTGCAATACACCAGAGCGCCAATCGCCTGTACCAATAAAGTTATGCGGAGCAGCGGTAGCGCGATAAATACGCACCAAGGCCTCTACAGAAGGTAAATTCAGAGGAACGCGCTGACCCATCTCGAGTCGCTTCGCCTGCTGCTCATCTACCGTGAGATGAGGCAGGGTCTGTAAGAGTGCATCCACAGGCAGAATGTAGCTAGAGCTGTCTTGCAAGCCCTTTTGAATAGACTCGATTGTGAAAGACTGTTCGAGCGTTAAGTGACCTACTTCAGTGCGACGCAAACCCACTAAATGAGCGCCGCATCCCAAGGCTTTGCCAATATCTTCCGCTAGGACGCGTATATACGTACCTTTACTGCAGCTGACTTCCAAAGTCACTTCAGGCCATTGGATGTTGGTCCAGCGAATTGCATGAATAGTGATGTCTCGTGGCGCGCGCTCTAACTCAACACCGGCTCGGGCATATTCATATAGAGGCTTGCCATCGCGTTTAAGCGCTGAATACATCGGAGGCACTTGGCTAATTGGACCCGTAAATGCTGGTAGCAAAGATTCCAGCGCAGCTTTCATGGCAGACTCATCTGCAAATACTGGTAGCGGCAATTCTTCAATCACCTGACCTTCAGCATCGCCAGTGTCGGTACGTTGACCGAACTTCACTTGAGCAATATAGGTCTTGTCAGCCTCGAGCAAATCTTGTGAATATTTAGTTGCTTCACCTAAACAAATCGGCAGCAAACCTGTAGCCATTGGATCTAGCGTGCCAGTATGGCCAGCTTTTTCCGCATTGAAAGCGCGTTTGACGGCAGTCACCGCACCCTGCGAACTCATGCCCGCAGGTTTATCTAGTAATACGACGCCATCGATCCGTACAGACATAAATTACGCGTTCTCGTCTTTGCGATCGCTATCCACAGCCTGATCAATGAGCTTAGACATTTCAATCCCATGCTCCACCGAGCTGTCGTAATGAAAATGCAAAGTGGGGACTGTATGGATATGCAAACGTTTAAACAATAAAGAATGTAAATAGCCCGCCTTATCCTGCAAAGCTTTTTGCGCAATCTCAGGCTCAGCACCCAAGACCGTAAAAAATACTTTGGCATGCGCTAAATCTGGCGTGAGCTCAATACTTTGTAAAGTGATTAAACCCAAGCTTGGGCTACGTAACTCGCGCGGGATCAGTTCGGCCAGGTCTCGCTGAATTTGATCGGCGAGACGCTGGTTACGATGAGGACTAGTTTTATGCATTGAATCTGCGTTTCTTAGAGTGTTCTTGCAACTTCAGTAACTTCGAACACTTCCAATTGATCGCCTTCTTTAATGTCGTTGTAGCCTTTTAATGACAAGCCACACTCAACACCGGCGCGAACTTCTTTTGCGTCGTCTTTAAAGCGCTTGAGGGAATCGAGCTCACCAGTCCAGATAACTACGTTGTCACGTAGGAGACGAACACTTGAAGTGCGCTTAACGACACCATCGGTGACCAAGCAACCCGCTATCGCGCCAACTTTAGATACCAAGAAGACTTGACGGATCTCGACCATACCGGTGATCTCCTCTTTCTTATCTGGTGTCAACATGCCACTCAAGGCTGCCTTCACTTCGTCAACCGCGTCATAAATGATGTTGTGATAACGAATATCCACACCATTGTTTTCAGCCAACTTACGCGCCGCAGCATCTGCACGAGAATTGAAGCCGATGATGACCGCTTTAGAAGCAACGGCTAAGTTCACGTCAGTTTCAGTGATTCCACCGACTGCAGCATGAACGATTTGAACTTTGACTTCTGGAGTAGAAAGCTTTTGCAATGATTGTGACAAAGCCTCTTGTGAGCCCTGAACGTCGGCCTTGATGATCAAAGGCAATAACTTCGCCTCGATCGCGCCTTCGCCCATGTTTTCCATCATGGTTTCAAGTTTGACTGCTTGCTGTTTAGCCAACTTCACATCGCGGAACTTGCCTTGACGGAAGAGTGCAATCTCACGCGCCTTACGCTCATCAGGAACCACTTGAACTGACTCACCTGCCGCTGGAACTTCGGATAAACCTTGAATCTCTACTGGAATAGAAGGGCCCGCTTCATTACATGGCTTGCCGTTCTCATCCAACATCGCGCGAACACGACCGTAGGTTGAGCCAGCTAGCAACATATCGCCACGCTTCAGAGTGCCGGACTGTACAAGCACTGTTGCCACTGGGCCACGACCTTTGTCCAAGCGAGCCTCAATCACGAGGCCCTGTGCTGGAGCATCTTTAGGTGCCTTGAGTTCCAGAATTTCTGCTTGCAAGAGAACGTTCTCGAGCAAGGCATCAATGCCTTCACCAGTTTTAGCGGAAACGCCAATAAATGGCACATCGCCACCGTATTCTTCAGGAACCACTTGCTCAGCGACCAACTCCGTTTTTACACGCTCTGAGTTTGCTTCTGGTTTATCGATTTTGTTGATAGCAACAACCAAAGGAACACCACCTGCAACCGCATGGTGAATCGCCTCTTTAGTTTGCGGCATCACACCGTCATCAGCAGCCACCACCAAGATCACGATATCCGTTGCCTTAGCACCACGAGCACGCATTGCCGTAAAGGCTTCGTGACCCGGAGTATCGAGGAAAGTAATCATGCCGCGTGGGGTTTCCACATGGTAGGCACCAATATGCTGAGTAATACCACCAGCTTCGCCAGTAGCCACTTTCGCAGCACGAATCTTATCGAGCAAAGATGTTTTACCGTGGTCAACGTGACCCATCACCGTGACAACTGGTGGACGCGGCAACAACTCCGCATCATGACCAGAAGTGCCGAGATCTAAATCCGGATCATCCAACTTGGCTGCATGGGCTGTATGGCCCATTTCTTCCACGATGATCATCGCGGTATCTTGATCCAAAATTTGGTTGATCGTTACCATCTGACCCATACCCATCAAGAGCTTGATCACTTCAGCACTCTTCACGGCCATTGCATGAGCAAGCTCAGCAACGGTAATGGTTTCTGGAACATGAACGTCGCGAACTACCGGCTCTGTTGGAACTTGGAAGTTCGTATCAACGTTAGCTTCAGCAATTTGACGCTGCTTTCTTCTGCCGCCGCCTGAACGCCAACCGCCCACACCACCGGAGCTATCGCCGCGAGTCTTGAGGCCACCCGGCTTCTTGGCGCCTTCTTCTTGCCAAGTAGATGAGGTTTCCGCAGACTTAATTGTCTTACCGCCAACTTTCGCAGGAGCCTTCTTCTTATCGTCAGCACCTTCAGCCTTGGCAGGCTTATGTAAGGTGCCCTTCTTCGCTTCCTCAGCCGCGATTTCACTCGGCGCCTTCAGCACACGAGCTGGCGCACTCATCATGTCGCGAATCGCTAATGCTTCAGCTTCTGCAGCCGCACGACGTTTTGTAATGTCCGCTAATTGCGCTTTATTGGCATCGGCTAAATCTTTAGCTGCTTTATCCGCATCCGCCTTCTTGCTAGCGGCATCAGCAGCCGCTTTGGCAGTTGCTTCAGCCGCAGCTGGAGCCTCATCGACTGATTTAGCAACCTTTTCAACTACGGGCTCTGCAACACTCGCAGCAGCTACGGCCACTGCCGCTTCTTTTTGGCGAGCATCTTCTGCCGCTTTCATTTCAGCTTCTTGACGCGCAAGCAATTCAGCCTGACGTGTAGCTTCAGCCGCACGCTTTTCCAACTCTTCGGCCGATAAGATCGGTTTAACTGGAGCAGCAGGAGCGGCCGCTACCGGAGCCTCTTCTACCGCAGGAGCTTCAGCAGCCTCGTCACCACGCTTAACGAGTACGCGCTTTTTGCGCACCTCAACTTGAACGGTACGAGTACGTCCGGCAGAATCCGCCTGACGAATCTCAGAGCTCTCGCGTTTGATCAAAGTGATCTTCTTGCGATTACCCGCATCCGCATTGCCATGCGCTTTTTGCAAATGCTCGAGCAGGACAGTCTTGTCCTTTTCGGTAATGCTGTCGTCCTCGGAACCTTTTTCGATACCGGCCGCCTTCAACTGCTCCAGGAGGTCTGGCGCGGTACGTTTTAATTCTTTAGCGAGTACTTTTACTGTTGTTGCCATGCACTACTTCCTCTCATGAAGTAAACCAATGTTCGCGCGCTTTCATGATGAGCGTTTTCGCAGCTTCTTCGTCAATTTGTGTCGCCTCAACTAGCTCATCAACAGCCAGTTCAGCTAAGTCGTCACGGGTATGAACTTGATTGTCAGCAAGCTTGGCAATCAACTCAGTGGTCATTCCCTCAAGGGAACGTAAATCTTGTGAGACCTCGCCAACGCGCTCTTCTTTAGCCAATTCCATGGTCAACAAAGAGTCACGCGCACGAGTACGCAATTCATTTACGGTGTCCTCATCGAAAGAATCGATTTCTAACATTTCAGACAAAGGTACGTATGCAACCTCTTCCAATGTGTTGAAACCTTCTTCAATCAAGATATCAGCCACTTCTTGATCAACGTCCAATTTGTCCATGAACAATTGACGTACAGAAGCAGCTTCTTTTTCAGTCTTCTCAGCAGACTCTTCAGGAGTCATGATGTTGATCTGCCAACCAGTCAATTCACTTGCCAAGCGTACGTTTTGTCCGCTACGGCCAATAGCAATTGCTAAGTTCTCTTCATCAACCACCACATCCATCGCGTGACGCTCTTCGTCAACCACGATTGAGGACACTTGAGCTGGAGCCAAAGCGCCAATCACAAACTGCGCTGGATCTTCAGACCACAATACGATATCAACTGCTTCGCCTGCTACTTCGTTACGGACAGCGGTCACGCGTGTGCCACGCACACCAACGCAAGTACCGATTGGATCGATGCGCTTGTCATAAGTAATCACGGCAATCTTTGCGCGGATACCAGGATCGCGAGCTGCGCCCTTAATCTCCAATAAACCCTGCTCCATTTCTGGAACTTCATTCTCAAACAACTTGATCAGGAAATCTGGACAAGTGCGGGAGAGCTCAATCTGTGGACCGCGAGCTTCACGGTCTACCTTCAGGATGTAAGCGCGAACACGGTCACCAGAGCGCAAATTCTCTTTTGGAATCATTTGATCGCGACGCAACAATGCCTCAACACGACCAGATTCAATAATCAATCCATTCTTGTCAGCACGCTTCACGGTACCGGTCATGACTTTTTCGCCACGCTCAAGGTAGTCGTTCAAAATCTGCTCACGCTCAGCATCACGAATGCGTTGCAAAATGACTTGCTTAGCAGCTTGCGCGCCAATACGGCCGAATGCTAAAGATTCGATTTGCTCTTCGATGTACTCGCCAACTTCCATATCCGGAAATTGCTCGAGAGCTTCAAAGTGAAGAATCTCTTTATCTGGCTCTTGCAGACCAGCTTCATCAGGAACAACCAGCCAGCGGCGGAATGTTTCATATTCACCAGTTTCACGATCAATCGATACACGAATATCAACGTCTTCTGTCGCATAACGTTTTTTAGTGGCTGATGCCAACGCCATTTCTAGCGCCTCAAACACAATTGCTTGATCAACGTTCTTTTCACGCGCTAAGGCGTCTGCCAACATGAGAACTTCTCGACTCATGACTTTCTTCCTTTGAAATCAATAACAGGGACCAACCGAGTCTTATCGACCTCGGCCAAAGAAAACTCCAATTGAGATTCGGTGCCATCAGCACCTTCAAACAACAAACCAAATTTCGCATCTGGTGAATCCAACTCACCACTCAGCAAACCTTGCAACACACCACGAAAATTCTTACGATTGCCCACGGCAACGCGCAATTTCATATCTACTTCCATGCCCGCAAAGCGCTCAAAATCCGCAGCGGATTTCACTGGACGATCCAGTCCTGGAGAGGAAATCTCTAAACGCTCAAAAGGAATGTTCTCAACCGGCAAGGTGTAGCTCAGTTGATGACTTACCTTTTCGCAATCCAGAACTGTGATCAAACGCTCGTAATCGGGGTTTTCAATCGTGACGCGCAGCAAACCTCCGGCTTCACGCTCGATATCCACTAGCGCGTAACCTAAGTTTTCTACTTCGGCAGAAATAATCCGCTGATCTTTCACGACTTCCCTTCAATACAAAACGGCAAAAAAAAATGGGCTTCAAAGCCCATATTCTCGAAATTCAGAACAGGCCGACTTACGTTGATCGCAACATCAGTCGGTAACAACCTAAAACAGCAGCGAACTGCCGTAAGACCAAAATTATAGCCGATTTAGAGGAAAACCGATCAAAATCAGAAGCTTTCGCCTGGATTTCGCGGTTTTCTAGGTCCCTTATTGAATGGTTTGCGCCCTTTTGGTGCATTCCGCTTGGGCCCATTTCCTGGACTTTGGGGATTGGCCGTCACAAAAGCAGACTGTCCATGATGGACTTTCTTGCCTTTATTGCGATTTTGACCCTGCCCACCTTGACCACCCTGGCCAGCCGCCCCAGGTCTACCACCCTGAGTACGACCCCGGAAGGGACCGCGCCCACCGCCAGCATTACCACCGCCACCCTCAGGTCTGCCGCCTCGACCTTGATGAGTGAGACCGTTATGGCCACTCGCCAAGGTGAGCGCGTCACGAGAACCCCAGTAAGAAACAGAGGTTTGCATAGGATCAGGCTGAAAGTCTTCGTCTGCAGGAGAGCGACGATCGCGACCCTGAGCATTCGGATTGCGGCCTTTATCTTGCGGCTGCGGCATTTTTAAGCCTGCAAACTTCATCAGGTTATAGATGCCACCAGCCTCAATCTCCTCCCATTTCCCGCGCCTCAAGCGTGGAGGCAACAAGAAAATGCCATATCGGGTTCGGATTAAGCGGGACACCGTATGCCCAACCGCCTCAAACATACGACGCACTTCGCGATTACGACCCTCAGTTAATGCAACGTGGTACCAACGGTTAGCCCCGTCACCACCACCCATTGATATGCGCAAGAATTTCGCTTGACCATCATCCAAAGTAATGCCGCTCTTTAATTGAGCCATATTTTCTTGACTCAACTCACCCAAAATGCGGACGGCGTATTCACGCTCGACGCCGTAGCGGGGATGCATCAGACGATTAGCCAACTCACCAGAAGTTGTAAATAACAGAAGACCTTCGGTATTAAAGTCCAAACGTCCCACCGCGATCCAACGACCTTGACGTGGTTTTGGCAAGCGATCAAATACGGTTGGGCGACCTTCTGGGTCCGATTGACTCACGATTTCGCCTGAGGGCTTGTGATACATGATGACGCGTGGCGGCTTAGTCTGAATCTTGCGATGAACTTGTTTACCGTTAATGCGCACTTGATCTGTTGGCCCAATACGTTGACCAATATGAGCGGGTAAACCGTTTACCGATACGCGCCCTTGAATAATCAAGTCCTCCATATCGCGACGAGAACCCATACCAACGTCAGCTAAAACTTTGTGTAATTTGACTGTATCTTCATCATCAGCATCATCATCCAATCCATCTAGATCGGACCACACTTCATCACGCAAGCTGAGTGGTAAATCATCTACGTTCGCAAACTGCAAACTACTCATTTCATCTTCGCTTGGCACATCTGCGTCGTCGTCATGACGAACGCGTTGCGCGCGACGTTCGGCAGCAGTTTGATGAGAAATCTCGTTCTCATTGACACCATCCGGATTTTTGACTTCTTCGACTTCAGGCGCATCTAATGCGGCATCAAACTCACCTGAAACCACTGAAGCAAATAAAGCCTCGCTTTCAGCAGCATTGGGGGCAAGCTTTGCGGCAGAATTACCAGCGCCTTCACGGGGACCATTCGCATCACCACCTTCTCGACGTGGCCGATCTTTATTGAAGGGACGCTTCTTATTGAATGGATGTTTACCGGCACCACCACCCGAACCCTGGCGGCGCGGACGGCGTTGACCACCCTCACGGCCTTCAGCCTTACCACCACCTCCATTGGAGGATGGGGAGTCGGTACTAGGGGAATTATCCGATGAAGCTGCTATCGGGGATGAATCGTTTTCGTTGGGGCTTGTCATTAATAATTATTTTTGTTCGTCTGAGTGTTCTTCAGACTCTGGGGTAACTTCTTCAATTGATACTTCTGATGCTGCTGTTTCCTCAACATCAGACTCAGTCATTTCTTCTTCTTGTACTTCAATCACCACTTCATCAATCGTGGTGGCATCTTCAACCAACACTACTGTTTCTACAGTAGCGCTAGGATCAAACTCCATGACTGCTTGACCTAGTTGTTCTGCCGCAGCCATTGGCGCAGCATCCTCCAACATTGGCAAGCTTTGCAAATTCGTCAAACTGAGATCATCTAAAAATTGCTTGGTGGTGGCGTACAAACCTGGGCGACCAACTGTCTCTTTATGGCCAATCACCTCTACCCAGCCACGATCTTCCAACTGCTTCATCACATTGCTACTCACCGCAACGCCACGAATCTCTTCGATCTCGCCGCGAGTAACCGGTTGACGATAGGCAATAATCGCCAAAGTTTCCATCACCGCGCGGGAATATTTTGGAGGTTTCTCCGGAGTCAAACGATCGAGGTACTCACGCATCGATAGGCGACTCTGAAAACGCCAGCCGGTAGCGATATGCACTAACTCCATGCCGCGATCTTCCCAGGCCTTTTGTAACTCCAATAAAGCATCGTCAATTTCAGCAACAGGAATATCTTCAGCAAATAATCGCGTGAGATCGGCAACTGTCAGTGGTTCTTGCGCGCACAAGAGGGCTGTTTCAATTACGCGTTTATTGTGATCATCCATAAAATTCGGGCTATCAGGCAATGACCTGATGAAGCTTTAGTAAGGTATTTCAGTAATGGGTTGGTGGTGTTCTTTAGCTACTACGGGCAATTGTTCCCCCGAAAATCCAATGGGGGGCTGTCCGCGCTGAAACGAAGTTCTTTTCGTTCACCGTCGAGCCATTATAAGGGAGGCTCAATACAATAGCCACATGCACGACATTAATACCTCCCACCCCCTCTCACCCCTCGAGACCCATAAAAGACGCCGCTTTCTGAGTCTAGGCCTTGGTCTAGGGGCGCTCGCAGGTAGCGCCAGCTTGGGGGGCTGTAGCTTAATTTCGAGCCGCAAACCCCTTATCGGTCTAGCGCTGGGAGCGGGCGCAGCCCGTGGCTTTGCCCATATTGGCGTCATTAAAGCCCTTGAAGCCCAAGGTATCCGCCCGGATGTCGTCGTCGGCAGTAGTGCTGGCAGTGTGATTGCCGCCCTTTTGGCCTCAGGCGCAACTGGAAACGATTTAAATCGACTGGCGCTCAATCTAGATGAAGCCACGATTGCCGATTGGGGCTTACCGTTCGCAGGCAGGTTTGGCGGCCTCATTAAAGGCGATGCCCTGCAAAACATGGTTAATCGTGAAGTCCAGAATAAAGCGATTGAGCAGATGCGCATCCCCTTGGGAATCGTAGCCACGGAATTACAGTCAGGCAAAGGGGTGCTGTTTAGAACAGGCAATACCGGCTTGGCAGTCCGCGCATCTTGTAGTGTTCCAGGCGTATTTCAGCCGGCCGTCATTAGCGGAAAAGAGTATGTGGATGGTGGTTTAGTGGCACCAGTGCCAGCTAGCTATGCCCGGCAGATGGGCGCTACTCTAGTGATTGCAGTCAACATCTCTTCAGAGCCTGTTCATCAAGATGCGAGCGGCACATTCGGCGTGTTACAGCAGACTATCTCAATCATGCAACGAAGCATTAATCAATATGAGTTGAAAGGTGCCGATATCGTGATCACCCCCCATCTCAAGCAAATGAGTAGTGGCGATTTCAAATCGAGGAATGCGGCAATCTTGGCTGGCGAAGTGGCAGCCCAAGAGCAAATGGCAGTAATCAAAGACAAGCTCAGAAGCTAGCCATAGGGCTAATTACCCCGGCCCCTGGTATTGATTTAGCATTCCGTGCAGCGATGAAACCCATATTCACCCTCCTCAGAATCTGCATTGCCTTGGCAATGGTTGTACAAGCGCATCATGCTGTTGCGCAAGCAGATGGTCAATTTTCAGTTGCGGCCAATAATTTTCTGAAGAAAAGAACAGATGCCTTTATGACCGTCACGGGTTATTCACTTACCCCAGATGTCACAACGGGTTCACTATCCATCACCGATAAAGGTGGTGACAATCCCAATCTACAAATGATTTCACTGGGCGGCGGTGATCGCATTAGCGCGAACTTTCCGCTGTATCTCGAAGGAACGATTGCGGTAAATCGCTACAACCCGACCTTTACCGATGGCATTGGCGGCACTGGAATGACGGTGCCAGTTCATTGGAACGGCATCACGGGAACCGGCGGAATTGGCTGGGACTTTCCATTGACAGAAAACTTGAGAATTAGACCGATCGCCAATGTGATGCTCGGTCATGTTGAGAGCGATCTTTCGCTTGCAGGTCGCTACCTCAATAATCAAAAGGGAGTAGATCTGCAATTCTTAAATAGAGGTCGCATGAATGCCTACGGTACCGGTGGCTCGCTAATGCTTGACTACGAAGATTACAAACCTGAACGTGAATACGACGTTGAACTTCGCTACACCAATATCCCCATCAATACTTTTGATAGCTCAACAGCAGTTCAAGGCTCGGCTGACTCTCAAAGCTTGGGTCTTTGGGCCCGAGCTAGATACCCAACCCCCCTTACCGTTTTAGAAAGACCTCTAAGAGCGGTATTTGAAATCGCCCATACAGAATTCTTGGGTCAACTCAGAGGTGCCTTAGGTTTTGATTCACTATCCTCCGTCGGCACTGGCTTAGAAATAGATCGCAGCGCGTCAGACCCTATGTTTAGCAGGGTGAGATTGGTATTTCGGTATCAGTTTGGACAGAACGTCCGGGGTACATCCATTGGCTTGGCAGCGAGCTTCTAAAAAACGAGAAGCAAATTAGAGGCTACGTGAATTGCGCTTGAGTTTATTGACTTCGTTCAATAACTCTTGACGCTCAGCATCACCCAAGTTGTCGCTACCGTCTAAACGACGGGCGCCATCAAAACGCTTGTCCCAGTAAAGACTACCTAGATCATCTACGCGCACGCTCGTTCCCTTGGATGGCGAATGAATAAATTTATTGTCACCAACATAAATACCAACGTGAGAAAACGTTAAGCGCATGGTGTTGAAGAACACCAAATCACCAGGCTGCAATTCATCACGAGTAATGGGCTTGCCTACGCGACTCATTTGAGTGGATTTACGTGGCAATAAAAATCCAAGCTTGTCTTTAAAAACGTAGCCGACAAAACTGCTGCCATCCAAACCAGACTGCGGCAACTCAGCATCCCAGCGATAACGCACACCAATCACTTCCATGGCACGGTTAATCAACTCATCGGATTTACCTGTCACAGAATCAGCTAAGCGATCTGATACACGAGCAAAGTAAGACTTACCAGCCTGAAACATGCTTTCTTTTGGAGTCTCTTTAGCCAATTCAGCAGGTATATCTTTAGCCGCTTCGACAGGAGTATCAAGAGCCAATACAGGTTGAGCAAGCAAAGCAGTTGCCACAACAAACGCCAATGGCGTTCGCTTCATCAGCGTCTGCAGGAAGTCTTTTTGAATGGACATCTGATCAGTTTAACAAAGAAGCCCTATTTCACCAAGAGCTAGCCATAGGGCTAACTCCTTGTTTTCACTGAAATATTTTGATGTTACCCAAATAAATGCACCAATTTCGCGCCCAAAAACAGGGTCGCCTTGGGTTCTTAGGTCAGCCCTGCGGCCGCAAAAAGCTCTTTGGTATAAATTTGGCGAGGATGCTTAATGAGCGTCTCTGTATCACCAAACTCCACTACCTTGCCTGCCTTTAGCACCATCACCTCATGTGACATTGCTCGAATGACAGCTAAATCATGGCTAATCATGAGATAGGCTAAGTTATATTTTTTCTGGAGCTCAGTCAGCAATGCCAGCACTTGCTTTTGAATGGATACGTCCAAGGCAGAAGTCGGCTCATCCAGCACCAAGATTTGAGGCTTAAGAATCAATGCACGAGCAATGGCGATTCGCTGTCGTTGACCACCAGAGAATTCATGGGGATAGCGCATCAGCGCGGAACGATCTATGCCAACCTCTCGCAAAATATCTAGAACGCGTGTTTCACGCTCAGCAGCTGACAATTTGGGGAAATGCACATCCAAACCTTCAGCAACAATTTGCATGACATTCATACGCGGCGAGAGCGAGCCAAAAGGATCCTGAAAAATCACTTGCAAGCTCGAGCGCATTGCCCGACGTTCCACGGGCTTTAACTGTTGCCAGTCACGGCCAAGCACTTCCACTTCGCCAGTAATTTCAGCAGCAGAGTCTCCGAGCAAACCCAAGACCGCCATGCCCAAAGTTGTCTTGCCCGAACCGGATTCTCCGATCACCCCAATGGTCTGCCCCTGCTTTAACTCAAAGCCGACTTTACGCAATACAGCATGGCGCGGGGATTTTTTAAACCACGCGACTGACTCCGTACCAGGATATGACACCGATAAATGATCAGCCTTAAGTAACACTGGGGCCAGAGGCATTACCGGAGCCAAATCTCTCACGGGCTCGCTATTGACCAACGCATTTGTATAAGCATTCTCGGGGTGATCAAACACTTGCTTGGTGGGCCCTACCTCCATCAGGTTACCTTGATTTAAAACGGCAACCCGATGGGCAAAGTGCTTCACTAAATTCAAATCATGTGTGATCAACAAGATCGCCATGCCGCCATGATCTTTGGACTCTTCTTGAAGTTCCTTCAGAAGATCTAATATCTGCAAACGCAGACTGACATCCAGCGCGGTAGTTGGTTCATCAGCAATGAGCAGTCTTGGCTTACAAGCCAAAGCCATAGCAATCATGGCGCGCTGACGTTGGCCACCAGACAATTGGTGAGGGTAGGAATGAAAGCGCTTCTCTGGTTCGGGTATGCCAGTTTTCTTGAGCAATTCAATTGCGGCAGAGATGCAATCCGCTTTTGAAATCAGTGGTTGATAGATCTGTACCGCTTCGACGATTTGATTACCTACCGTAAACAATGGATTTAAAGCGGTCATCGGCTCCTGAAAAACCATTGCAATCTCGCGACCCCGAATCTCCCGAATATCCTGAATCGGCAGTGATAGCAAATCGACAGGGGATTTATTGGCCCGATTACCATTCCATAAAATTCTCCCCGAGACTTTTGCACCCTCTGGTTCGAGACGCAGTGGCGCCAATGCGGTCAGCGTCTTGCCAGAGCCAGACTCCCCTACCAAAGCGACTCGCTCGCCCATGCTAATTTCTAAATCGAGATGATTGACCGCGAATTTCTCGCGACGGCCCGACCCAAAAGAAATGGAGAAGTCTTCGTACTTCAATAAAGGATGATTGCTTGTCAAAGAGTTCATTTCACTCATGAACGACCTCCATTTGCCACACCCGCTTTACGAGAATCGAAAGCATCGCGCAAGGCTTCACCCATAAAGGTGAGCAAGAGCAAGGTAGCAACAAGCACCACAAAGGTGGAAAGCGAAATCCACCAAGCATCTAGATTACTCTTTCCTTGGGAGAGTAGCTCGCCAAGACTCGGCGTTCCAGGAGGCACACCCAAACCTAGAAAATCCAAACTTGTGAGAGACAAAATTGCGGCGCTCATTCTGAATGGCAGGAAGGTGATTACTGGCGTCAAACTATTTGGGAGAATATGGCGACGCATGATCTGTAAATTTGTCAGGCCCAATGCGCGCGCGGCACGCACATACTCTAGAGCGCGATTACGGAAAAACTCTGCTCGCACATAGTCCGATAAACCCATCCACCCAAATGCAGCTAACAAAACAATGAGTAACCAGATACTTGGATTAAAGATGGAAGCAAAAATAATCAATAGATAGAGCTCAGGCATTGCCGACCAGATCTCAATTAAACGCTGCGAGATCAAATCAAACTTCCCTCCAAAAAATCCCATTAATGAACCAGTAATGATGCCAACACTCACCCCGACAATAGTCAGAGCTAGCCCAAACAAAATGGATAAACGAAATCCATAAATGAGGCGGGATAAAACATCGCGCCCACGATCATCGGTTCCCAACCAGTTATCTAGGGATGGTGGCGCAGGATTAGGAACCTTTGAAAAGTAATTCAAGGTCTCATAGCTATAAGGAATAGGAGGATAGATCGCCCAATTACCATCGCCAGTAATGTTGTGACGAATATCCGGATCCAAAAAATCGGTGGGCGTTGCGAAGTCTCCACCAAAGACTTTCTCTGGTTGGGATTTCACAATCGGGAAATAAAATTTCCCTTGATAGCGCACAATCAAAGGCTTGTCATTGGCAATCAGCTCAGCGCACATGGAGAGACCAAATAAGACCATGAAAATCCAAAGGCTGGCATAACCCATGCGACTATTTTTAAAGCGGTTCCAACGACTCATGATCCACCCCCTGCGCCGAACTGAATGCGGGGATCAATGTACACATAGCAAAGATCTGAAATCAGCTTGGTAAATAAACCAATCAGGGTAAAGAGGTATAGCGTTCCAAACACTACAGGGTAGTCACGTCGCATGACCGACTCATAGGACAATAAACCTAAGCCATCTAGCGAGAATAAAGTTTCAATCAAGAGGGAGCCGGTAAAGAAGGCGCCAATAAATGCCGCAGGGAAGCCGGTTACCAATGGCAATAGGGCGTTTCGGAAAACGTGCTTCCACAGCACCTGCTTTTCAGTAAGCCCCTTCGCTCTCGCAGTCAGAACGTATTGCTTGCGGATCTCCTCCAGGAAGGAGTTTTTCGTCAACATCGTAATGACGGCAAAGCTTCCTAAAACAGAGGCGGTGATGGGCAATACCAAATGCCACAAATAATCCATCACCTTACCCATCATACTGAGATCACTCCAGTTATCTGAAGTCAGTCCGCGCAAGGGGAATATCTGCAAAAAACTACCGCCACCAAAGATCACCAAGAGCAGCACGCCTAGTACAAAACCTGGGATCGCATAGCCCACCAAAATCATCGTGCTGGTAATCGCATCAAAACGTGACCCATCTCGAACCGCCTTCGCTATCCCCAATGGGATTGATACTAAGTACGTTAAGAAAAAGGTCCACAAGCCAATACTGATCGATACTGGCAACTTAGAGACTACCAATTGCCAAACGCTTTGATGTTGATAATAGCTTTCACCCAAATCAAATTGCGCAAAACGCTTAAGCATCATGAAATAACGTTCTACAGGGGGCTTATCAAAACCATACAAAGCCTTCACTTCCGCTAAGCGCTCCGCATCGACACCTTGTCGGCCGCGGTAATTACTGCCGCCGCCAGAGGACTCCGAACTGCTCACGGCTGCATCGCCCTTCCCTTTAAGCTCCAGCATTAACTGTTCAACCGGGCCACCCGGCACAAACTGGACCACCGCAAAAGTGAGCGTCAAAACGCCCAATAGCGTTGGAATCATCAAGAGCACGCGCTTGAAGATGTAAGACCACATTTGACCTTGCATTAGCGCACCCCTTCTTTCCACCAGTTGAGCAGAATCCATGATTCAGCGGTGTAATACAAAGGAGGTTCTGGATAGCGCATTTCCTTACGATACGCGATTCGGTGCGTCGGGTTGTACCATTGTGGAATCACGTAATAACTATTCCACAGCACACGATCCAAAGCTCTTGTGGCCGCACGCAACTCTTCGCGGGTTTGTGCTTTGACAATCGCATCAACCAAAGCATCCACCACGGGCGATTGAACGCCAATCACATTGTCTGAACCTTTTTCTTTAGCGGCCTGACTACCAAAGCGATCCCACAGCTCATTTCCAGGATTTTGAGAATCCGGAAAACGAATCGTTGTCATATCAAAGTCGTATTCATCCATGCGTTTTTGATGCAAAGCAAAGTCGCTCGTACGAATATCCACCTGAATACCGAGCTTCTCCAAGTTACGCACGTAAGATGAAATCACCCTCAAGAAAAATGGGCCATCTTCGACCATTTCAAAACGGAAAGGCTCGCCTTGCATATTGCGAAGTGCGCCATCACGGTATTGCCAGCCTGCTTGTGCGAGTAAATCACGCGCCTTACGTAAGTTCTGACGCAAACTATCCGGCGGAACAGTAGAAGGCGCTGCCGGCATCGGTCCAAATACCGCATCAGGCACCCACTTTGGATATTGAGCCTTCAAAGGCTTGAGTAATTTCAGCTCAGCATCGGTAGGCTTACGGGGTCCATCAAAGTTAGCGCTCAAATCACTGTTCGTGAAATAGCTATTGATACGGCTATATTGCTCAAAAAATAATTGTCGGTTTAGCCACTCAAAGTCGAGTGCATAAGATAAGGCTTGGCGAACGCGTGGATCTTGAAAAATAGGTCTACGCATATTCATCGCAAAACCTTGCATGCCCGCACCATTGTGGTTTAAGAAGGCTTTCTTCTCCAGAGTGCCATCGTTAAAGCGTGGACCCACATAACTTTTGGCCCAGTTCTTGGCGCGATACTCTACTAGCGCGTCAAACTCACCCGCCTTGAAAGCCTCCAAGCGAACAGCATCATCACTGTAAAGCTTGTAAACCACGCGATCAAAGTTATAAAAACCAACACGCACATTTAAGGTCTTGCCCCCTTGATCCGCCCAATAATTTGGGTTGCGCTTAAAGATCATCGTCTTGCCAGCTTTATAAGACTCGATCACATAAGGGCCACTCGCTATTGGCAACTCAAAGGTCAACTTATCAAAGGGTGTGATCGTGCCATCAGGTTTCTTGCCCCAGTTACGAGAGAACACCGGTAAGGTACCCACCATCACTGGTAATTCTGGATTGCGATTTTTAAAGTCAAAACGAATCACGCGATCTGAGACTACCGAGGCTTGCTTAACATCGGCATACACCGTTTTGAACTGTGGATTAGCGAGTGAGCTCATCAAAGTATCAAAGCTATATTTCACATCAGCCGCCAGAATTGCATTGCCATCAGAGAACTTCGCCTCAGGGCGAATCCGAAAGGTAACGGACATCTTGTCAGGCGCTACTTGAATATCTTCAGCAATCAAGCCGTAAGCACTGGAAACCTCATCGGCACTACCAACCGCCAAAGACTCAAACATCAACTGCGCTACTCCAGGAGCAGCAACCCCCCGCAAGGTAAATGGATTGAACTTATCAAAGCTGGTACGACGATCGGGGTTGGGGAGTATTAATGTCCCTCCCCGAGGGGCATTCGGATTGACGTACTCAAAATGGCTAAAGCCATCGGCATATTTAGGTTTGCCGTACTGAGCGATACCCTGGGCCCCATAGGCTACGCTGGCCGCCATCCCGCTAAGAGCGGCAATCAGCACTAGGGCGGGGATTCGGCAGATGGGGGTAAGTTTGGGCATATATGCAACAATTGTAGATAGCAAACCATATTTGAAGCAAAGGACACGACATGGGCTTTCTCGCTGGCAAAAAAATTCTGATTACCGGCCTTCTCTCTAACCGCTCTATTGCCTATGGCATTGCCAAGGCATGTCACCGTGAAGGCGCTGAATTAGCCTTTACCTACGTAGGTGAGCGCTTTAAGGACCGCATTGTTGATTTTGCGAAAGAATTCAATACTGAGCTCATTTTTGACTGCGATGTTGGCAGTGACGAGCAGATCTCCGCCCTATTCAAGGATTTAGCGAAATCTTGGCCCCAATTTGATGGCTTTGTTCATGCCATTGGCTTTGCGCCACGTGAAGCGATTGCCGGCGACTTTTTAGAAGGCCTTTCCCGTGAAGGCTTCAAAATCGCCCATGACATCTCCGCTTACAGCTTCCCCGCGATGGCTAAAGAAGCGTTGCCAATGTTGCGCGACAAATCCTCATTACTAACCCTGACCTACCTGGGATCCATGAAGAATGTCCCCAACTACAACACGATGGGTTTAGCCAAAGCTTCCTTAGAAGCATCCGTTCGCTATCTCGCAGGCTCCGTAGGACCTAAGGGCATTCGCGCGAACGGTATTTCCGCTGGCCCGATCAAAACCTTGGCCGCCTCAGGTATCAAAGGTTTTGGCAAGATCTTGGAAGCAGTTGAGCAGACCGCCCCATTGCGTCGCAATGTAACCATTGATGACGTTGGCAACACTGCCGCATTCTTGTTGTCCGATTTGGCTAACGGTATTACCGCTGAAATTATTTATGTGGATAACGGCTTTAGCCAAGTCGTTGGCGGAATGGATGAAGTGTGAGCATTCCCCTTGGCGAAGCCCTCAAGTTTTGGGCTAAGCTAGGCTTCATTAGCTTTGGTGGGCCCGCAGGACAAATCGCCGTCCTCCACCAAGAGCTCGTTGAAAAGCGTCGCTGGATTTCTGAGCGGCGCTTTTTACATGCTCTAAATTACTGCATGCTACTCCCAGGGCCAGAAGCCCAACAATTAGTTACCTATATCGGCTGGCTAATGCACCGCACCTGGGGCGGCATCCTAGCAGGATCCCTCTTTGTATTACCCTCACTATTGATCCTGATTGGCCTTTCTTGGGTGTACATCACCTTTGGCCAAGTGCCTTGGATTGCCGCTATCTTTTTTGGCATTAAACCTGCGGTTACTGCGATCGTCTTACATGCCGCCGTCAGAATTGGTAAACGCACTCTTCATCATCAGGCGCTTCACTGGATCGCACTTGCGTCGTTTCTTGCCATCTTTCTACTGAATCTAGCCTTCCCCATCATCGTGCTGTGTGCCGCGCTAATCGGCTTCTGGGGAGGTAAGCGCTATCCAGAGTGTTTTCAACAACATGGATCGCATGGCAAAGATAGCAATCAGAATTACGGTCCAGCCATCATTGATGATGAGACCCCCACCCCAGAGCATGCGCGCTTCTCTCGAAACAAATTAGTACGTCAAATTGCTATCACTGCCCTGCTGTGGATGATTCCTTTTTTTGCTCTTACCGCATTATTTGGCTGGAAAACCCTCTACCCACAAATTGCTTGGTTCTTCACTAAGGCAGCGTTTCTGACTTTTGGTGGAGCATATGCGGTACTGCCTTATGTATACCAAGGCGCAGTCGATCAATTTCAGTGGCTCAGCGCTGGGCAAATGATTGACGGCTTAGCGCTAGGAGAAACTACCCCGGGACCGCTCATCATGGTGGTGGCATTTGTGGGCTACCTTGCTGGACACATCCAACATCTGATTGGCAATAGCAATCCATTTTGGTTTGGAGTTCTCGGCGCTTGTGTTGCTACCTGGTTCACATTTCTACCCTCCTTCTTCTTAGTTTTAGTGGGCGGCCCACTGATTGAATCTACCCACGGCAAGCTCAGCTTTACAGCAGCCCTCACCGCGATTTCTGCAGCGGTAGTTGGTGTAATTGCGAACTTAGGCCTCTTCTTTGCGTATCACGTCTTTTTCCCGCATGGACTAGGCGGGTCAATCTCATGGATTTCTATTGCGATCACCGTATTTGCAGGTCTCGCACTCTTTCAGTTTCAAAAAGGTGTGATGACTGTCCTGGCCGGCTCGGCAATAGCGGGACTCCTCAGCCATTTAGTAGCCACCTTATTGATCTAGTCGTACTATATTTTTGGCTGAAATTGGCATAATGGAAGTTATGCGAATCGAACCTCAAACCATCACCCATCTCCAAGAATGGCTCGGCAAAACTGAGTCTCTTCACGATACCGTTACTGCCGCTCCCGTAAGAGCACTCTCAGCAACCTTAGACCGCCCAGATCCGGAGCCGACTAAAGGAACTTTTCTTCCTGAGCTTTGGCATTGGCTGTATTTCTTGCCCCATGCTCGCCAATCTGAAATCGGCCCAGATGGCCACCCTAAGCGCGGTGGCTTTCTGCCGCCAGTGCCACTACCACGGCGTATGTGGGCAGGTAGCCGTGTGCAGTGGCTTGCACCACTTACTGTAGGCGATGAGATTACGCGTGTTTCCAAGATTGAATCCGTTACCCACAAAGCAGGTCGCACTGGCGACCTCATCTTTGTTTTAGTAAAGCATGAGATCTCAAACCAACATGGCTTAGCCTTAATTGAAGAGCATGACATTGTGTATCGCGATGCTCCAGGCCCAGACGACAAACCGGTTGCGCCAACCCCTGCCCCTACTGATGCCACGTGGACAAAAACGATTACGCCGGACGATGTTTTATTGTTCCGCTACTCAGCACTCACTTTTAACGGTCACCGCATTCATTACGATCGCAAATACGTGACTGAGATAGAAGGTTATCCCGGCCTGATCGTGCACGGCCCACTCATTGCCACCCTATTAGTAGATTTGGTTCGCCAAAGCATTCCGGGCTGCACGCTGAAGAGTTTTGAATTCAGAGCTATTCGCCCCACTTTTGATATCAACATCTTCAAAGTGAGCGCTAAGCCTGATTTAGAAAAAGATCCTTCTAGAAAAACGATTTCCATCTGGGCGCAAGATCATGAAGGCTGGCTTACGATGCAGGCTAGCGCTGTTTTAGCGTAAGAGCCGGTTGCATCATTACTGCATCAGCGTTTTACTTACTAGGAAATTGACTATTTATGTCCACCCCGCATTTATCTAAAAAGCTCGCCACCTTTGCCTCTCAATTACAAATCGCTGATATTCCTCAGGATGTAATCAATCGCACCGAAGATTTATTGGTGGATTGGTTTGGCTCGGCGATTGCAGGCAAAGGCTCGCGCCCAGTAGAGACGATTACCCAATTTGCGCAAAATATGGGAGGCTTTGATGCAGCCCATCCTGGCTCTGCTGAAATCCTGATTACGCGCACAAGCTCAAGCCCCTTCTTAGCAGCCATGGCCAATGCCGCAGCGTCACATGTGGCCGAGCAAGACGATGTGCACAACGGCTCCGTCTTTCATCCAGCAACAATCGTCTTTCCTGCAGCGCTGGCAACAGCACAAACGATTGGCGCATCTGGAGACGATCTTCTGGTGGCTGCGGTAGCTGGCTATGAAGTGGGCATTCGTGTAGGTGAATTTTTAGGTCGCTCCCATTACAAGATATTTCATACCACTGGCACTGCTGGCACCTTGGCTGCGGCAGCTGCCGTAGGTCGACTGTTAAAGCTCAATCCAGAGCAAATGCTCCATGCCTTCGGTTCTGCTGGCACGCAATCCGCAGGTCTTTGGGAATTTCTCCGCGATGCTGCTGACTCCAAGCAATTGCATACTGCCCATGCCGCTTCCACAGGGCTAATGTCCGCTTATTTAGCGCAGTCTGGCTTTACGGGCGCTGAGCGCATCTTAGAAGGTAAGCAAGGTTTAGCAGCGGGCATGTCGAGTGATGCCAATCCAAGCAAGCTCGTTGATAGCTTAGGCTCTCGTTGGGCCATTGCTGAGACAAGCTTTAAATATCACGCCTCTTGCCGCCACACTCATCCTGCTGCCGATGCTTTACTGCAGGTGATGTTAGCGCACCAACTTAAACCGAGCGATATCGCTAAAGTGGAAACCTTAGTACATCAAGGTGCAATTGATGTGCTTGGTCCAGTAATCGATCCCGCAACCGTGCATCAATCCAAATTTTCGATGGGCACTGTATTAGCGCTCATCGCACATTATCAATTTGCGGGCCTTCAAGAATTTGATCAACACTTTCATGATGATGATATTTGCGCCTTCCGCGATCGCGTGACGATGACCCTGGACCCCGAAGTGGATGGTGCTTACCCTCAACGCTGGATTGGGAAGGTGAAGGTCCACTTAAATAATGGTCAGGTACTAGAAGGTCGCGTAGATGAACCCAAGGGCGACCCTGGCAATACCCTCAGCCGCGCTGAGATTACCGATAAAGCAATGCGCTTAGCAGCCTTTAGTGGTGGAGCCAATCCAACTGAAATGGCGGCAGCAGTTGAGCGCTTGTGGAATATCCGCAAACAAGCAAAGATTGGCGCATTACTTTCCTCAACTTAATTTTCCCGTGCGCTACTCACTAAGGCCTTATATGAACCCTCTCGATACCCCCATTGGCTATAGCAGCAGTTTTTTATTCGTTCCAGGCACACGTCCAGAGCGTTTTCAAAAAGCTTTAGACAGTAATGCAGATGCAGTCATTATTGATTTAGAGGATGCCGTAGCCGAAGAAGATAAAGAAAGAGCGCGTGACGCCATTCGGTCTGCATGGCCTACTTTTTCAGCGGAACAAAAGAAACGTCTCATCATTCGCTCCAACTCACCAGGTAGCAAGTTCTATGCCGCCGACCTCATCTTGGCGCAAGAATTGGAAGTAGCCTGTTTGTTAATTCCAAAAAGCGAATCGCTTGATCAAATCAATGGAGCTGCGCAAATTCTGCCAAAGACGGCCATCATTCCAATGATTGAAACCGCCTTAGGCTTAGACCACCTAAAGGAGATTGCCAACTCAGAACAAGTATTGCGCCTCGCTTTAGGCAATATTGATTTGCAAGTCGACTTAGGTATGGTCTGCGATCCACAAGAAACAGAGTTACAAACTGCCCGCTATCAAATCGTTCTTGCCTCACGTTTAGCGCAAATTGCCCCTCCAATAGATGGGGTTACTCCATCGACCGATGATGTGGAGCGGATTGAGGATGATGCGCAGCGCAGCAAAAGAATGGGGTTTGGCGGAAAACTCTGTATTCACCCAAAACAGGTGGGTCTAGTCAAGGCTGCATTCATGCCGACAGCGGCCGAAATCTCTTGGGCCCAGAGGGTCATTGAGGCGGACAAAGCCTCAAAAGGCGGTGCGGTAAAACTGGATGGCCGCATGATTGATCGCCCGGTGGTCTTACTAGCACAAAGAACCTTAGCTGTTGCTGGTAAACCCTAAACCCTATAGCATCCAATAATGGCAAAATTGCGATGCATCACATTTACGGAGACATTGATGAAATTAAAGAAAACCTTATTCGCTGGAATTGCTGCGGTTGTTAGCGCTAGCGCCTTATTGAGCAGCAATATCGCATCCGCTCAAAAAGACTGGCCAACCAAATCCATTCAGCTAATAGTTCCTTTTGCGGCCGGTGGCCCAACTGACTCCATTGCACGCTTAATCGCTGTTCCAATGGGTCAAGCTTTAGGCCAAACAGTGGTTGTTGAGAACGTTCCTGGCGCTGGCGGCACGATCGCTTCCACCAAAGTGGCTCGCGCCGCACCAGATGGCTACACCATTTATATTCATCACATGGGTATGGCAACAGCAAACGCCCTGTACGACAAACTCCCATACGATCCAATGACTAGCTTTGAATACATTGGACAGGTAGCTGATGTGCCGATGGTATTACTAGGCAAGAAAGATTTGCCAGCAAACAACTTTAAAGAGCTCGAAGCCTACATTAAGGCGAATGGATCTAAAGTGACGATGGCCAATGCCGGTCCTGGCGCAGTGTCACAACTGTGCGGCCTCTTATTCCAAAGCCGCTTGGGCGTGAAATTGACCAACATTCCTTACAAAGGAACTGGCCCTGCTTTGACTGACCTCTTGGGTGGCCAAGTTGACCTCTTGTGCGACCAAACTACACAAACGATTCCTTACATCAAGGATGGCCGCGTGAAGGCGTTTGGCACAACAACAATGAAACGCTTGCCAGCGATTCCGAATGTTCCAACTTTGAACGAACAGGGACTAAAAGGCTTTGAAGTTAAAGTTTGGCACGGTGTTTATGCGCCTAAGGGCACTCCACAGCCAGTCTTGGACAAGATCAATGCCGCATTGAAGAAAGCCCTCAATACGCCCGATGTTCAAAAACGCTTGAATGATTCCAATATCGATATCGTGCCAATGGATAAAGTATCCGCCAAAGGCCTCAAGTCTCATCTTGAAAGCGAAATCAATATCTGGGGTCCAGTCATTCGCAAATCCAATATTCCAGATTAATTGGAATAGCGGTCAAAAGAAAAGCCACCTCGCAACAGGTGGCTTTTTTGTTTTTCTGATTAGCCTGCCCTGAATAAATATCCTGATTGGGCTTTCTCACGACGCTTTTGTTGGATGCCGTTGACTATCGCAAAAAGAGCCCAAAGCGCCAGAAATGGATCTAGCAGGTAATCCCACAAGTTGGCAGACTCATGCCAATGGGCTGCCCAAGCAATGATTGCCAAAGCCATGATCCATACCCCCTTGGTCCATCCGGCGATACCGCAAACGATTGCAAAAATAATCACCGCAGCAAAGAATCCCAGGGAGCTATAGCCCCAGGCATAAGGGTCTAGCATCCCAACACCTAAAGCCAAGGGATAGAACAATATCGCGATGAATACAACAACCACCTTAAATCCCAGGGGCGTTGTTTTAGATGTAGGCAAAAAAACACTCCATAGCAAGAGCAGACTCACAATACTGAGATCACCCGTCACGCCGCGGATGTATGCCGCCAAAGGTAATTCGAGAGACATACCGAGGGGCCAGAAAAATAGATTTCCTAAAAGCACCAACAAAGCAATACGGACAGCTAAGGGGATATCGATTTGAAATATTTTCTGAGTTGCCCAAATCAATACTGCTGAACAAGTTATTGCCATTTCGATCAGCGCAATGAGCTGAAGATATGAAGTCATCATGGCGCCTCCTTTAGACCAGTAAGCGCGTGCTTAAGCCAAGCATCTGGGAAATACACGTGACGAATCTTCTTGCGATCCCAGGTGTAAACCAAATGCGCATCTTCGCCATTGACGGAAGTCAGATAGGGATAAGAGAACTCGCGACGTTGTTCATTGGCCAAAGACTCATCATCCTCAAGCACTGTTACTTGCTTCCATTGTGCGGAATTCGCATCACTCATGACCATGACTAGGCGATAGCGACCCGCCTCAATATTATTGAGCACCATGATGCGAGCGCCATTCTTTAAACTTAAGGCAGCAATCGCGGAATTCGGGTTGGCAATTTCTATATCCTTATCAACACTCCAAGATTGCCCAGCATTACTAGTGACGCTAACGGGAATTTGCTTCACTTGCGAGCTTGAGCGAGTTTGACGAAAGAGTGCACCCGCCTCTTGTGGGCCTGCCACAAACACTACTGGCTGGATTGCACCCCTGCCCGAGCTCATACGACGTTTATCAATGACCTGACTCGCTTCAATTCTTAAGAACTCCCCAAATCGACCAATCCACTCGTGGTACGCAGGCAAACCCATGCGACCATCGGCGAACTGAAGGGGTGGCGACTTCACCAAAGTGCTCAGATTAATTAATGGGGAGGTAATGAGACGCTGCGGCTGACTCCAGGTCAGACCCTCATCATCTGAAATAACTGAAGAGATTGAGCTACCCGCCCAACCACCAATGGAAACCGTTACAAAAAATAATTGGATGCGCCCATCAACCATTCTGGCGGGAACGGGATTGCCTAACTTGGCGATATATCGGGATAAGCCCTTCTCCGCGCTAACGCGATCCATGACTACCGTTGGCGCACTCCAGCGAGCCGAGTGAGGATCAAATACCGCCGTATTAATCACGACGTCTGGAGCACCTTCTCTACTACCTGCAAACCAAAAGGCTCTAAGAGCTCCGTCCTGCAGCGCAATCAATGATGCGGCATGTACCGAAGGCGCGCCCGTATCAGGCAACCAATCCGCATGCATGCTCATCGAAGCTAGTTGAGTGGGAGCAGTATTTTTAATTGCCTTGCTTTTTGTAAGCGGCATCGAAGAAGACTCGCCTAATTCAAGGGACTCTTCCTGAGTGTTGATGGCAGAAGATTCAGGTGTTGCGAATGGCGCCCATATAGGACGACTATCTAAGTGCAAATAGCCCAAGACAGCAGCAAGCAACAACACACAAAAGGCAATCACGCGACTCATCGACAGGCATCCTTACCAACGAGTGGCAATGCGATTGTTGCAGGGGTAGAAATTAAATACTCATTCACAAAAAGATGTTCTCCAATTTGACCCATGAGTATCGCCCGAATCTCTTCATTGGAATGACGCGCCCGCATCTCCATGCGTTTACCCAGAATCTTGCAAGACTCACAAAGCACCGGCTCAACACCAATCGGCGTCTGAACGGCAACCAATGGATAAGTACTGCTTAACAGGGGAATGTCGCCCGCATCTTTTGCGAGATAGCCATGCAAATTCACCTTGGGCAATAAAAGTCGGTACTCTTCATCTTTGGCGCGATAGTCACATGGCACCCAAACGTCACGCGCTATCACTGAATCGATCGTGACTTGATCGTAGCGACCCAAGGCCCCTTCTAATGGAGAGAGACTGCTGGTGAGCGCACAGTAACAAAGGAAAGATCCCGCCAATGCCAATATCTTGGAGCGACTTGGATTGAATAAACCGATCAATACCAAGATCAGTGACGCACCCATGAGCACCCAATGCCAATAGGAGTAATTCCAAATACCGGGCTGACCTAAAAAATTCGATAACTGCAAGTTCTCACCGACCCAAGCAAGAACGCCAAGTAATATCAACTGCAACACCAAGGCAATCCTAAAGCCCCACAAAGGCAGGCGATCCCAATACAAAGCAATCAATGTAGCCAAGGCAGGCATGATCGGCAATAGATAACGGCCAGAGCGTTGACTGGGCAAACTAAAGACAATAAAAAAGGCTAGCGTAAGCAGGAGAAGGAGACTCTCCTCCAGGGAAATAAAGCGGCGCTGCTTCCAGCATTGCATCAACGCTGAAACTAATACAAATAGGAATAGACCAGCGTTTGCTAAGGTCGTTAAGATCAGCATCCAGATGCTATCGCCGCCCCGCAACAAATCTAAAAGATAGTGAGAGCTACGCGCCTCAAACTTACCCGCGTTTTCTCCAAGTACAAACTCCTTCCAAATTGCTTCAGGATAGGGGTCTAGTGCGAACCAGAGTGCGAAGACACCTAAGGCCAATGCCACAACCAAGATCAGCTTGTATAGATCCTGAACCAATAGCTTTGGAATACTCCATTGACGCCAACGCCAATAAAACAATCCCAGTGCAAATGAGGCGGGAACAATATAAGCAAATGATTTGGCAAGCAGTGCCATCCCTAAGGACAAGCCTGCTAAAACTGGAAAGATCACTGTAGAGTTAAAGGCCGCCTTACCCCAATAGAGAAGTGCGAAAAATGGCAGACTCAACCAAAATACTTCTGGTGGGTCCGTTAGAAAAGGACGGCCATAGCGATAGGTCGCAAAAAAGGAAAGCCAAACCAAAGCAGCCAATAAACCAGTTTGTCGCCTGCCACTAAAACGGGCTACCGCAAAAAATAAGAAAAGTGCCGTTAAGCCGGTATACAAAAGACTGGGCCAACGCAAGGCACTCAGCGCCCAATCACCGCCCCAAGCAGTGCTTGCAATGCCCTGCCAAAACACCAAAGGAGGCTTAGTGTTTTTAATTCCATCCATCTCGGATTGAAGCGGCAGCCAGGCACCCGCATCGGCAGTCATCCGCACAATATGCATATAGGGATACTCATCCCCATTTTTTGGAGCAAAGCGACTATCTAAACCATATAGGTAGGTAAATACACCTAGAATCAGGATCAGAATTGCGCTACGGAAAGTAAGGGAACCTCGCATACCCGTAGTTTATAGGTCATTACCCACAAAACTGAAAAGTGACTTGTTTGAACCCCATTTCGAGTTATGAGCTTAGCAAAAATCAATCTAAGTAAAAACACCAATTTCTCGCCCATCTGATTAAGATAGAACTTGTTAGCTTCACCCTTAAAACAGTCTGTATCTAGGACGGAGAATATTTCCATGCACCTCAAGAATTTCAAACCGATTTTTATAGCGGGCGCACTCATTGGCTTGTGTCAATGGAGTAGTGCCAGCATGGCACAAACTGCCGATCAACTGTACAAGCGTGGCTTAGCCGCTACCTGCGCCAATTGCCATGGGACAGATGGCAAAGGTGTCGTTGATGGCGGGATGCCCTTGATCAACACTCTCACTAGCGAGCAAATGTTGACTCAATTAAAGGCGTTTAAGTCTGGTGCTCGCGAAGGCACGATCATGCCCCAACTCGCTAAGGGCTATACCGACGAACAACTCACTACGATTGCCAATCAACTTGGCAATAAACAATAAGGAGACATCATGGATCGTCGACATTTTATTGGCCAAAGTGCTGCCGCACTCGGATTACTCGCAGGCTTCTCTACACAAGCAAAAGCAAATCTACAAAAAGCAGAAATTCTGGTGATTGGTGGTGGCTACGGTGGTGCAACCGCCGCTAAATATCTCCGCCTGCTATCAAACAATACTGCGCGCGTCACATTAATTGAGCCCAATGCTTCGTTTGTGTCATGCCCCCTTTCCAACCTAGTGGTTGGTGGCTCACGCACCATGTCTGAGATTACATCCCCATACGACACTCTCAGCAAAAATCATGGCGTGAAAATCATTCAAGATAGCGTTTCCAGCATTGATGCCGACAAGAAAATCGTTAAGCTCGCCTCTGGAAAAACCTTGCGCTATGACAAGGTAGTGGTTTCCCCCGGCGTCTCACTCATCATGAATAGCATCGAAGGACTGGCGCAAGCCAATAAAGATGGGGTTACCTTACAGGCATGGAAGGCCGGAGCTGAAACCCTTGCATTGCACAAGCAACTCGCTGCAATGCGTGACGGCGGTACATTCATCATCAGCATTCCAGAGGCGCCATATCGCTGCCCTCCTGGACCGTATGAGCGCGCCTGCCAAGTCGCCAACTACATCAAGCACAATAAGGCGAAGTCCAAAGTGCTTATCCTCGATGCGAACCAAGATGTCACCTCTAAAGGCGCCTTGTTTAAAAAAGTTTGGGCAGAGCAGTACTCTGGAATTATTGAGTACCTACCAAAGCACAACGTCACTGGTGTGGATGCCAAAACCAAGACAGTCAAACTAGAGGTTCAAGATGACATCAAGGGTGATGTACTGAACTTACTGCCCGCGATGAGTGCCGGAGAAATTGCAGTGAAGACAGGCTTAGCGAATTCGAATGGACGCTGGGTGAATGTGAACTTCCTCAACTTTGAATCCACTGCTCGCAAAGATATTCACGTCTTGGGTGACTCAATTCAAATCGCACCACTCATGCCCAAATCCGGCCACATGGCCAATCAACACGCCAAAGTGGCAGCTGCGGCAATCGTTGCGGAATTGAGTGGCTGGGAAATTAACCCAGCACCAGTGCTTACCAACACCTGCTACAGCTTTGTGAACGACCGTGAGGTGGTTCACGTAGCTAGCGTCCATCAATACAACGCGGCCGAGAAAACCTTTAAAGCGGTTCCCGGCTCCGGTGGACTCTCGCCGGCCCCCTCTGCCCTAGAGGGAGTTTATGCATGGGGCTGGGCTCACAATATCTGGGCGGATAGTTTGGCTTGATTTAAGTCAATAGCACACAAAAAAGAGGCCTTAGCGCCTCTTTTTTTATTCATTTTGAGTAATTGCGAAATATACTGAGATTCATAAATTTAAAAATAAGGAGATCTCAAATGAACATGCCCACCGGTACACCCAAGGATGCATACAAACTAGAAGCAGCGATAGAACGCTGGACAGTGCCAATTGGCAACCTATTCGTTTCCCTCTTTCACCGCATTGCCCTATTCGGAATTGGTGCAGCAACAGTCTGGTCGGCCGCAGTCGCATTCTTAGGCATGGTCTCCAAAGGGTCTGCCTCTATTGAGGATTTGCTCTTGCTCTTTATCTATTTAGAAATTGGCGCCATGGTGGGCATTTACTTTAAGACCAACCATATGCCAGTTCGCTTCTTGATCTATGTGGCCATTACTGCTGTAACGCGCCTCATCATCGATTTAGTCAACACCAAGCATGAGGCAGACATGGCGATTCTGTTTATGGGAATCACCATCCTGATCCTCGCTCTAGCCAACGCTGTAGTTCGCTACGCTTCATTCAAATTCCCGAGTAAGTCCGGAGAAAACGAATAACTACAGTAGCGTTTCTTCGCCAATAACCTGATAGGGGCGTGTGCCCCGATTCAGGCAATTGCGCACATAGTCGATACTGGTACGTAGAGAGTAATAATCCCCCGCCATACTCTTAGGCACCTGTAACTTCAGAGCCTCATATTCCAGTAAGTCGAGTTTTTGCAGATACTGATCTTTGGTGGCAGGCTGAAAATCATCCGTCAGCTCCTGCTCATAGCCCTTTAAGACGCCGTATAGCTTATTAATCTTGCGACGGATGCGTTTATTGCGATAGCCAGGCAAAGTTAACAAAACTGGGTAGGCCACAGCGCAAAATGGCAACAATACAAATATCAATCGATTAATAAGCTCAGCCAACCAAAACGGTAAATAAGCCATTAAGAGTGGTGAGCCATTTTTCTCATAATGCAAAGCCACGGGACTTTCAGGAAGACCAGTGTTCTTGAAGGAAGGAAACTGCCCGTGCTCTGAGAAAAAACTCGCTTTACCGTTAATCTCACGCGCCGCTTCTAAGAACAAAAATTGCAGGGCCGGATGCATTCTGTCATCAATCAATAAATTGGTTGTTGAAGCCATTAGTTTGATGTCCTTGGAGGGGAAATTGCGCACTAAACTAAACGCCCCCGTTGGAACATTGAGAATCTGCATAAAGGGAAATAAACGTGCATAGGCCTCTGCTCGAGGAAATGCAGATAAATGTAAGGTTGGATCAGCAAGCAAGGTCTGCACATTCGGAGCCTCATAGGCATCCACAATAAATGCAGCATCGATCTCACCTTTTTGTAAGGCTCTGACAGATTGTGAGCCAGAGAGATAAAGAAAATGAGCGCCCTCATCAAACCCATTGGCCTTCAAGATATGCATGGCTTGGGCGTGAGTACCGCTCCCCTTTGCGCCAACTGACATTCTTGAGTTGAGAAAATACTTGGATCGCGCCTGAATCTCCTGAAAATCATTTTCCTTGACCTCGGGACCTCGATAAAACAGCCAAATTGGATCATAAGAAATCGTACCAAGCGATTGCACCCCAGTAACCGTATGAGGATCAAATGCGCCCGCCTGAACAAAGGCGGCTTGCACGGGATCCTTGCGATCCGCTAAGTGCTCAATATTTTCTTGGGCCCCCTTCGTTGCGAGCAACTCCAGAGTGATTCCCTTTTTCTCAAAAAAGGCTGCGTATTTCTCGCCTAGGGCGTGATAGGACCCTCCGAGCTGGCCGGTCGCCATCACCACATGTCTAGGTGGCGGCGGATCGGCGTACCACCATACCCCTATTAATCCCACCAACAGAATGGTTAAGAGGGGCCATGCCTCCATCAGAAACTGGGTAAAGTCATTCCATTTTTCCTGGACGGTCTCAAAAAGACCCAGGTAGGTTTCTTTAATGTCTTGTTTGATACTTCCCATGGAAGGCCAATCAGCAAATATGTCAAAAGCTAATGATAATGTGCTTGTTGACCAACAGAAAAGCACCTCATATATATGCTAACCCTCAGAAAAGCCCAAGATCGAGGTTATGCCGATCATGGCTGGCTCAAAAGCTTTCATTCCTTCTCATTTGCCGGCTATTACGACCCCCAATTCATGGGCTGGGGCAATTTAAGAGTCATCAATGAAGATCGAGTGGCGGCGGGCATGGGCTTTGGTAAGCATGGCCATCGCAATATGGAGATCATTAGCTACGTCCTGTCTGGTGAATTAGCTCACGAAGACAGTATGGGCAATGTCAAAGGCATTCCCCCAGGCGATGTGCAGCGCATGAGCGCAGGAACCGGTGTAACGCATAGTGAATTCAATCACGCCAAAGATCAAACTACCCATTTTTTGCAAATCTGGATTGAGCCCAACACTTTAGAGGTGGCTCCCAGCTACGAACAAAAAACAATTCCCTTGGCCGATAAGCAAGGAAAGCTGTGCTTAGTTGCCTCCCCCGAAGGTCAGGGAAATTCCGTCAAGATTCATGCGGACGCCAAAATGTATGCAGGTCTTTTTAATGGAGACGAGACAGTCAAACTCGATCTCAATCCTAAACGCAAGGCATATGTACACCTCATCAAGGGCAAGCTCAATATTAATGGAGTGGCACTCCAAGGTGGCGACGCTTTATTGATAGAAGATGAGAATTTTCTATTGATTAGCGAAGGAAGCGATGCTGAAGTTTTAGTCTTTGATCTCAGTCAGCAATAAAAAAGGGTATTGGCTAAAACCAATACCCCGCACTTCAATCAGACCTCATTTAATCTAGTTTAATTTTTGCTTTTTCGATGACGACCTTCCATCTAGCAATATCCGAGAAATACAAATCGGAAAATTGCTGAGTATTCATTGGCGCAATCTGAACGCCAGCTTTTGCAAAACGCTCCTTCATTTCTGGCGTATCTAAGATTTTTAGCACGGCGTTATTTAAGGTGTTCACAATTGCGCGAGGGGTGCCAGCTGGTGCAAACATCCCCTGCCATAAGGCCATTTCATAACCCTTCACGCCTGCCTCCTGAATTGTCACCAATTCAGGCGCACCATTAAATCGATTCTTTCCAGTAACCGCCAAAGCATTTACCTTATCACCCTTGTATAAAGGGAGGCCTACCGGCATGCCCGCAAAATAAAAATCAATTTGGCCACCCACTAAATCCGTTGCTGCTGGAGAGCCCCCTTTATAGGGAATGTGAATTGCTTGCGTGCCAGTGGTTGCTAAAAATAATTCTCCGGCCATATGATCTGAATTTCCAATCCCAGAGGAGCCAAAGCTCAGCTTTCCTGGATCGGCTTTGAGCATAGCAATTAAGTCTGGCACTGTTTTAGCTTTTGAATTTTGATTCACAATCAAAATATGAGGCGTTGCAGCCACACCAACAACCGGTAATAAATCCTTTTGACCATTAAATGGTAACTTCGGATTTGCCGCAACATTAATTGCTAAACCATTCTGAGCAAATAGAACGGTATACCCATCTGGGGCGCTCTTGGCAACCGCATCTGCCGCCAAACTACCTGCGGCACCACCCCTATTCTCAACAATCACGGCTTGTTTTAAAACAATGCTCAGTTCATTAGCAATCATTCTGCCTACAATATCCGTTGAACTCCCAGGCGCATATCCAACTAACATCTTGATTGGCTTCTCGGGATACGCGGCAAACGCTGAGCCAAATACAAATGGCGCTATCAAGGAACTTAGTACTATTTTTTTAATATTTTTATTAATCATGTTGTCTCCTCCGAAAATTTATCAATCTAATCTTGCAATGCCACACTCCTCCGCACATTGATTCAATGAGTCTCTTAATTCTGGAGAAATCGGAATGCCTTGATTTAATCTCTCCGCCATTAACTTAGCTGCGCCATCGCCCGGCACTCGAATTTGATTGACGCCCGGCAATTTGGATGATGCCTTCAAGTCATTCACCAAAGCGATTACTCTTTGCACAAATTGCTCTCGATCACCAAAAGCACTTGGATCAACTGCGATGATGGTTTGTCCAGTATTGGTAATCAAATCATGATGGGCATTAAAGTCAATGGTTCCCTTACCAACGGCTGCATTATTTAAGGCGCCAGCGAGCAGACCAATCATGACTGCTAAGCCATACCCTTTATATCCACCAATTGGCAGCAATGAGCCCTCATGTGATTTTTTTGGATCGGTAATCGGTTGACCATTTTTATCGATCATCCAAGTATCCGGAATGGATTCGCCTTTTTGAGCGGCCAATTTCACCTTACCGTAGGCTGCAACTGTAGTTGCAATATCGAGCAAAACCATTGGGTGTTCACCCGCCGGAACTGCTATGGCGATCGGATTGGTAGATAACAATAGATCAATGCCGCCCCATGGCGCCATATGATTTGCATTACCTACTGCCATATAGATGCCGATATAACCTTGCTCAGCTAGCTTACGTACATAGACTGATGCGGCGCCAGAGTGATTGCCATAATGACTCCCCACCCAACAAACACTATGTTTTTTGACCTTTTCGATGGCAAGCTCAACAGCCCTATTCATCACTAGGTGACCTAAAGCGTTATCCCCATTAATCAATGCGGTTGCACCCTGCTCGCGCTCAATATGAATATTGGGATTGAGGTTGATGCCGCCCGCCCGAATTCTCTTGATGTAAGCAGGTAACCTAAAAATCCCGTGACCATCGGCACCAACTAAATCAGACTTCACCATCAATTGCGCAACAATTTTGGCATCAGCCAAAGGAACACGATTAGCCTGAAGAGTATTGGCGATAAATTCTTCGGCCTTAGTAATTGACAAATATTCCATATTCATTCTTGCAATTTAATTACCCGAACCACTCTTAAAATCCATCTGATAAGTGTATTTATTTTCAGGGTGATAGGTAAACGTGATTTCAAAAAGTTTGTCTTGGTCATCAAAATAACGTCGCACAATAACCAAACATGGATCGCGCGCTTTTAATTGAAGCTTTTTGGCAAGACTGGCAGAGGCGCTAATGGCATACACATCAACCTCAGCTCGATCAATTCTGGTGCCATACTTTTTTTCAATTTGCTCAAATACCATGACCTGGCTATGCTCAGGATCGGATGTTAAAGACGCAAACTGGGGAAGAATATAAATGTCTGTCCAGGCAATAATTTGCTCAGAATCTTGCTGCTTACGAATGCCGCCAATGTGATACCAAGATGAGCCAACGGCGCCCCCAATCATTTCACTAAGAGGCTTGTCTAGCTCAATAAATTCTTCAACAATATTTTCTCGATAGGTATTTCTTGGATAACTCAAAATATCAATTGGAGAATTGAAGCTTTGAGTAAATCGGCGTACTTTCTGCCTAGAGATCACCTGAGTTGGCGCGCCTTGACGGCGCAACACTAACCCATCAGCCTCTAAGACTTGAAGGGCATGCCTTAAGGTATGTCTACTTGCCTTAAATTTTTCACAAAGGGCTGCCTCGGAAGGCAAATGAGACCCTACCGCCCACTCACCATCGCGAATGTGCTCAGCCAGCACATTCGCTAAGGTTTTATAGAGTGGTAGGGAGTCTTTCAACTTAAGAGAGCCCAAACATTTTTTTGCCAGCAACTGGCAGACGCGCTCTCAGAATGTCGCCAGAGAGAGATTCAGTAATGTAGAGATCTCTTCCGTCCTCACCACCAAAGCACATATTGGCCAAATGATGATGATGTGGATTGTCAGAATAGATCAAATGCGTTGGGAGCATATTGCTATCAAATCTCCAGATGCCAATACCAAGATGACAGACTAACAATCCATTTTCAGAATCCATCTCAATACCATCAGGACCAGCTACACCACCAGTCAACTGAATAGCGACACCAGTTTTGGATACAGAACCATCCGCCATCAAAGGCATTCTCCAAATCTGCTGAGATCTTGTTGCAGCAACAAACACATGCTTCTCTTGAGTGTTCAAGGTGATGCCATTTGGACTTGGAACGTTAATGGCAAGTCTATCTAACTGACCATTCTCACGCAAGCGGAACACTCTACCTGTTGGATCCGCAATTCCGGTTTGACCTTGATCGGTAAAGTATAGGTCGCCGTTAGATGCGAAGTGCAGATCGTTTAAACCTTTAAAGCTTTCGCTATACATTGAACCCAAGATGGTTTCTACTTTCCCGGTTTTTGGATCTAAAGCCAACAAACCCAGCTTGTAGTCACAAATAAAAGCACGGCCATCTTTATGAAATTTCAATCCATTAGGCCAGCCATCAAACTGAGTGACCAAATCCCAATCCCCTTTAGGGGTGATCCTAAATACCCTACCAAATGGGATATCTAAGAACCATAAGTTGCCTTCACGATCAAAAGAAGGGCCTTCTAAGAAGCACTCTACTTCCGAGTTCTGGCGGTTAGGGTCAGACCAGCCTGTACGCGTTTTTTTCCTAAACTTGTCAGGCATTGACATAAATACTTCTGCCTTGATTTTTTCAACCGGCTGAAAGGGATTGTGCATAGTCATTTGTAGAAATCCTTAATAAAGTTATACGGATAAGTTATTTGAATTGATAAACCATTAAACCATAAATAATGATAACCTTAAGGAAATATCAATATTTATATGTTGAGACCCATTTATAACTTAACCGTATAGGTTTAAAAATATGAAATATGTAGCCGTCATTGGAACAGGCATCATGGCCGCAGGCATCGCCGCGGGCTTTATCGCAAAAAGCATCCCAGTCGTCATTCTGGGTAGGGGCAAAGAAAAGGCGGATAGCTGTCTAGATAAAGCAGTAACAATGGCTGAAAAAATTGGCATCACCGGAACCAATGCACAAAAGGACAGCGCCGCCATTCGATCGATCCAAACGACGGAAATTCTGGAAAAATGGAAAAACTGGATTGACTGCGAATGGATTATCGAAACCATCGCCGAAAACTTGGACCTGAAGAAAGCTATCTTCCAGTATTTAGATGAATCTGTTCCAGCGCATATCCCTATTGGTAGTAATAGCTCAGGCTTTCCAATTAGCAAAATTGCTTTTGGGCTAAAAACAGCCAATCGCATGATGGGTGCGCATTACTTTATGCCAGCAGAAGTAGTGCCATTGGTGGAGATCGTGATGGGCGAAAAGACCGATATCCACTTTGCAGAGCAAGCATGCCAACTCTACAAAAATATTGATAAAAAGCCTGTGCTTGTTAAGAAAGACATACCAGGATTTTTAGCCAACCGAATTCAACATGCGCTAATGAGAGAGGCGCTCTCACTCGTACAAGAGGGAATCGCGAGCCCTGAAGATATTGATGATGCTGTGCGCTATAGCTTTGGATTTCGATATGCCGCTGTTGGCCCCATGACGCAAAAAGAAATCTCCGGATGGGATGGCATGGCAAATGCTGCAAAAGAAATTTATCCCTCCCTATCGAACATCACAAGCCTGCCACCAAAGGTGGTTCAGCTAATGAGTGAAGGTAAGACGGGCATGAAGGCTGGTGAGGGGTTTAGAAAATGGTCGCCTGAAGAAATTCAAAAAACCTCAGACTCCTATTCGAAGAGATTAAAAGCAGCTTTCGATGTGCTTAATATCGAATAACTGAATACCCCTTGGCAATGACTTCATTTACTCGACTGACATTCGGAGTGACTCCTACCCCGCTCTGCGACAACTGGGATGCATCTATATGCCCATTGATCGCAAGCAATGGAGCGTCGCAGATATCCATTTGCAGATACTGATTTGACATGCTAAATCCCCAATCCACATTGCCAACAGCAAAACCAAGAGATGCCGTAGCCGCTGCAGATAAGGATGTTTCGGCAACCTTGCATGCCAAGTTGAGTTCTAACTTATTGCGCTTGAGCAAGCTAGCACACTCTAAAGCAGGGATCACTCCACCAGTCTTGATTAGCTTTAAGCTGGCTCCGTTAAATGCATCGGCCTCAATAAATCTCTCCAACTCGTCTATGCCGTGGATAGACTCATCCAAGCCAATAGCAATTGGGGATCGTTTTTTAAGCTCTACGAAATCGCCAATAGGCAAATCCGCTGGAATCAATTGCTCGGCAAACGTTAGTCGGGCAGCTTCCCCCGATTCACAAAAGCGAATTGCATTGGCCAGATTTAGAGCACAATTTGCATCCACGGAAACGACATCCCCATGCAATAACTCGCAAAGTGCTTTGACTCGGTGGAGATCCTGCTCCAAGGGTAGCGAGCCAATCTTAATTTTCCAATGCTTGAAGCCAAGCTCACGAAATGCCTGCGCATCGCTTAACTCTTTATCCAAGGAACCGCCTAACATTCGTAGTAAAGGAATAGCCTTAGGGGAGGCGTCCTGCGATACACCATTCTTCTCACGCAAATATTTCCATAGAGGCAACGATCTGCCTTGTGTGTATAGATCCAATAAAGCCATCTCTACACAAGATTTAGCGGACGGGTTCGAATACAAAATACCATCCAATATTTCTGCAAAACCGCTTGGATCACCCCAATCATATTCGCGTGCTTTTTCAGCTAAATACTTAATGCTGCCAATCAGGCTGTCTAAAGTTTCCCCGGTCATCAAAGGCGCAACAGATGCCTCACCCCAGCCTTGCCTACCCTGCTCATCAGTCAGGCAAAGTAGAACGGTCTTGGCATCAACAATCATTTCACGCGACATCTTGATTGGCTCAATCAAAGGAATCGACAGAGGATAGATTTCTACACGCTTGATTTTCATTTTTTGCTTTACTAGGAATTGAATGCAATAAATATATTAAAAAAATTAAGGAGACAATACATGAGAAAAATTATTTTGGCATTGACAGCGTTGGGAGCACTTCTTCCAATGCTGACAAATGCGCAAAGCTACCCCACACAACCCATTAAGATCATTATTCCATTCGCGGCAGGTGGGCCCTCAGACGTGTTAGCGCGTGGATTTGCACCCAAGCTAGGAGAAAGTCTTGGGCAACCCATCATTATTGAAAATAAGCCTGGCGCAGGCGCAAACCTAGCTGCGGAATATGTGGCGAATTCAAAAAATGATGGCTACACCCTTTTTCTAATGATGGTGGGTACACAAGCAATTAATGAAACCCTGTATAAAAAATTAAATTACAACGTCGTTAAAGATTTCTCCCCAGTATCGCTAGTAGCATCCTCGTCTTTGATGCTGGTAGCCAATCCCGCAGTTCCAGTGAAAAATGTAAGCGAACTCATTGCATATGAAAAAGCAAATCCAGGAAAAATTAGTTTTGGTTCTTCTGGAGCGGGGACGCCACTACACCTCGCGGGGGAGCTCTTCAACACGCAAGCGGGAACCAATATATTGCATGTGCCGTATAAGGGTGCTGCGCCAGCGCTCACAGATGTATTGGGCGGACAAATTCAAACAGCAATTGTTGGCACACCCGCGGCCCTACCCTACGTAAAGTCTGGAAAATTGACTGCTTTGGGCGTAACAAGCTTAAAGCGCGCCTCTAATGCACCAGAAATTCCGGCGATTTCCGAGACATTGCCAAAATTTGAAGTTGAATTAGTCTATGCCATCGTTGCTCCAGCAAACACACCAAAAGCAATTGTGGATAAACTGAATTCTCAACTGATTAACGTACTAAATAATCCAGAAATTAAAGCTCAATTAAATTCGAAGGGCTTTGATGTGGTCACTAGCACCCCAATTCAAACGGCAGACTACATTAAGTCTGAAGTGAATAAGTGGGGGCCCATTGTTAAAAAATCAGGCGCCACTGCCGAGTAACATCTAAATAAAATTGAAAGATATCGATGATTGAAACTTCTGAAAAAAAATTAGCTGGCCCAATTATTCGCCTTCATCCAGGCGACAACATTGTTGTTGCACGGGTAGATGTTGCCATTGGCGAAGCCGTCCCTAGCGAGAACTTCACCAGTCGTAGTCAAGTCCCCGCAGGCTACAAAATTGCCGCCAAAAAAATTCTAAAGGGCGAGCCCATCCTCAAATACAACGTCACCGTGGGATTTGCGAATACCGATATTGAGGCAGGCACGATGGTGCATAGCCACAACACGGAGTTCCGTGAATTTGATCGAGACTATGCCTATGCCAGTGAATATCGGCCTACCAAGCTTTTGCCTGAATCTGAGCGCGCTACCTTCCAGGGATACGTGAGGGCCAACGGAAAAGTGGGCACACGTAATTACATCGGCATCTTATCTACCGTCAATTGCTCTGCGACGGTGGTGAATAAGATTGCGGATTGGTTTACGCCTGAACGATTAAAAGACTTCCCTAATATTGATGGTGTTGTCGCGTTTAGCCATGGTATTGGTTGTGGCATGGAAATGACCGGCGAACCAATGCAATTACTGCGCCGCACCATGGCTGGCTATGCACAGCACCCTAATCTTGCTGCCGCACTCATTATTGGCCTTGGTTGCGAACGCAATCAACTCAAAGGTCTCATGGAGCAAGAGGCGCTTCAAGAAAATTCCACCTTGCACACTTTCATCATGCAAGAAACAGGTGGTACGCGCAAAACAATTGAAGCAGGCATTGAAGCGGTCAAAGCTTTGCTGCCGGAGGCCAATAAAGCCAAGCGTGAAACCGTCTCAGCCAGCCACCTCTGCGTAGGTTTACAGTGCGGCGGCTCGGATGGTTTTTCTTCCATTACCGCCAACCCTGCTTTAGGTGCTGCCATTGATATTCTGGCGCGCCACGGTGGCACGGGCATTCTGTCTGAGACCCCAGAAATCTATGGTGTCGAACACACTCTTACCCGTCGTGCTGCCAGCCAGGAGATCGGTGAAAAACTGATCAAACGTATTCGCTGGTGGAAGGATGAATACTCAGTGGGTCGTGACGTACAGATTAATGGGCAAGTTAGTCCCGGCAATCAGATCGGCGGACTAGCCAATATCTTTGAAAAGTCACTCGGCTCTTCCATGAAGGGTGGTACGGGACCACTCATGGAGGTGTATCGCTACGCCGAACCAGTCACCGCTAAAGGTTTTGTATTTATGGATACGCCAGGATTTGATCCCGTCTCCGCAACCGGTCAGATTGCCGGTGGCGCAAACTTGGTGGCCTTTACTACTGGTCGTGGCTCTATGTTTGGCTCTAAGCCCGCTCCCTGTATCAAGCTTGCCACCAATACCCCGATGTACGAACGCCTGACCGAAGATATGGACATCAACTGCGGTGAAATCTTGGATGGCACGGTATCCGTTCAAGAGATGGGTCAACGCATCTTTGAGCTATTTCTCAAGACGGCGTCTGGCGAGCCCTCTAAGAGCGAATTACTAGGCCTAGGGGATTATGAATTCGTGCCCTGGCAAATTGGGGTGATGAGCTAAGCAAATATTCAAACCGATGACATACACAAGCGGGCTTTAGGCCCGCTTTTTCTATGCCCAAAAGATACTGGAAATTAGGGTCAAGGACTGTAGAATGAAGCCTATTGACTCAACTGGAACTCAATCAGGCTTATGAAATTCAGGGATTATTACGAAACACTGGGAGTAGCGCGTGGCGCTACTGAGGCGGAAATTAAAGCGGCCTATCGCAAGCTCGCTCGTAAATATCATCCAGACGTCAATAAAGAAGCTGACGCTGAAGAGCAATTCAAAGCAGTTGGTGAAGCCTACTCCGTATTAAAAGATACCGAGAAGCGCGCCGCCTATGATCGCATGGGCGCCAACTGGAAAAATGGTCAGGACTTTACCCCTCCACCAAACTGGAATGAAGGCTTTGAATATTCTGATGGTGGCTTTGGCGGTGGTCATGGCGGTTACGGTGGCGGCTATGAAGGTGATCAAAGCGAATTCTTTGAGTCTCTCTTTGGCAGAGGTCGACATCGCCAAGGTGGTCGTGGCGGTCACCCTCGCCAAGGCATGAACTTGAAAGGTCAAGATCACCATGCGAAGATTTTGATTGATTTGGCTGACGCCTATAACGGAGCAAAACGCACCATCGCCCTGCACATGCCTACTCAAGATGCTAGCGGCCACGTGACTACTCAAGAACGTAAATTAGATGTCAGCATTCCCAAAGGCATTAAGGCTGGACAAAACTTACGTCTGGCGGGCCAAGGTGGTCCAGGCATGGGTGAAGGTGGCGCTGGTGATCTATATCTAGAAATTGATTTTCATCCCAATCCTGTATTCCGCGTGGATGGCAAAGATGTATACCTAGACTTGCCATTAGCTCCATGGGAAGCGGCGCTCGGCGCCACTGTCAATGTACCCACCCCCGCTGGCACAGCTTTGGAATTAAAAATCCCAGCCGGAACGGTAGCTGGTCGCAAGATGCGTCTCAAAGGCAAGGGTATTCCAAGCAAAGAACCGGGTGATCTCTATGTTGTGCCAACAATTAGCCTGCCAAGCGCGGAAACGGATACCCAAAAAGAAGCCTACCAAGCATTTGAAAAGGCCTTTGATTTCAATCCTAGAACCCACTTGAAGGGATGATGAACATGACGCAAACACAAATCACCTGGATTGAAGGTGCAATTGTTGAAGATGAAGTACATATGAGCATTGTGGAACTCTCACAAGCCTCTCGTACCCCTCAAGACCTCATCATGTCTTGGGTATCGGAGGGTGTTCTTAGTCCTGTGGGATCTTCACCAGAAGATTGGCGCTTTAGCGGCAACTCTTTGCAGCGCGCCAAAACAGCCGCGCACTTGACGCACGATCTAGAGCTCAATACACCTGGTGTAGCTCTCGCACTCGATCTGCTTGATGAAATCACTCGCCTGCGCAATCAACTGCGTCGCGAGAATTTAGGTTAAACCTATTGAACTCGGATTTACTTAAACACAGCAAAAAGCAAGCTAACGACATTAGCCTTTTTTCCGCTACCGCACTGGGCATCGGCGGAATGATGGGTGCCGGCCTCTACTCTCTATTAGGTTTAGCTAGCTCCCATGCGGGAACAGATGTGCCACTCGCCTTTCTGATTGGGGCAATCGCAGCATCATTTTCGGTCTACTCATACGCAAAACTCGGGGCGGCTTTTCCTAGTAGTGGTGGTGGCGCAACCTTTACGGTGATGAGCTTCGGGCCCGGCATTATTTCTGGCGGAATCAATTTATTTCAATACATCGCCTACTTAATTGCAGCAGCACTCTATGCGGCAGGCTTTGTTGAATACACCAATACTTTGTTCGGCGGAGATCTTTCACCTCTTACCCTGAAATGCATTACTGCTGCCATCATTGTGATTTGTACTTTTATCAATCTATTGGGACCCAGTCTTGTTGGCAGAGCGGAAACATTGGCAATTGGCCTGGTCGTCGTTAGCTTGCTAGTATTTTCGGCGATGGGATTTGGGCAGGCGGACTTCAAACACTTCCAGACGGCTGGCGGATCCATTGAAGGAATCGCGGTAGCTGCTGGCATTCTGTACATTAATTTTCAGGGCTTTGGCGTTGTCACCAACTCTTCATCCGCTATGAAGAGCCCACAAAAAGAATTGCCTCTCGCGATGTTCTCCGCGCTGATCCTAGTGACGATTGCTTATTTGGCAGTAAGCACCGCGGTAGTGCTCTTGATGCCTTTAAGCTCCATCCAGTTGCACAACGGCCATGTCCTGGCCAACGCCGCCCAAATAGTAGCTGGGAAAATTGGTTTTTTTGCTATTAGCATTTCAGCCTTACTTGCCTGCGCCGCCGCAGTGAATGCGACGATATTTGCCGCATCGAATATTGCAGCTGATCTTACTAGTAAGAAGGAGGTCTCAAGCGCTCTTGGAAATAGTGTGCTGAAAAATAATCTACACGCCCTCACTGTTTCATCAATTGGTGTGATTATTCTGGCACTGATCTTTCCACTGAGTGAAGTCGGTCAAATGGCTAGCTTAGCGTTTTTATTGGTGTATGCGGTGATTACTTATGGGCATCTTCGCATTCACCAGAAAACTGGCGCAAAGCCCAAGATTCTATGGTGCGCCATTATCATCAATTTGAGCTTATTTACCGCCCTCATGATTAATACGGTAAAAACAGCACCGTCTAGCGCGATCGCATTAGTGTTCGCACTACTAGCCTCTTTTGGACTTGAGGCGTTATCACGCTACAAGTCCAATAGACTCAAATCCCGTTAAGATTCAGAACGACTTAAGAGTAGTTCCCAGCGCTGTAGCTTGAGATCAAGATCGGCAGTGATTTCCGATAGGCGAGCCTGCATACTTGCCGCTAATTCTGGCTCGTTCTTATAGAGATCTGGGTTGCTCATGGCAATCCCAATCTCAGCCTGCTCAGTCTCTAGCGTTTCAATCTGCAATGGCAAAGCCTCTAATTCTTGGCGCTCTTTGCCATTGAGCTTTTGGACGCCACTCTTTGCAACTACCGGCTTAGACTCCGCTCTTTTCTCAGCCCTCACTTCAGGCTTGGCCTCAGCCTTATCCACTGACTTTGCGCCACCATTGGTAGCGCGAATCTTATCTGAACGCGCCTTTTGAATCTTCCAATCTTCGTAGCCACCCTCGTACTCGCGCCAGAAGCCATCACCTTCATTAGCAATGATGCTAGTAACCACGTTATCCAGGAAGTAACGATCATGACTAACCAAAAAGACTGTTCCCTTGTATTCCTGCAGCAACTGCTCCAGTAAATCCAAGGTATCAATATCCAAGTCATTGGTTGGCTCATCCAATACCAAAACGTTGGCCGGCCTTGCAAACAGGCGAGCTAACAAGAGTCGATTGCGCTCACCACCTGACAAAGTACTTACCGGGGAATTGGTGCGCTCAGGCGCAAATAAGAAATCGCTTAGATAACTCTTTACGTGCTTCTTATTGCCATTGATTTCAATCCACTCACTACCCGGGCTAATGTAATCTTCAAGTGAGGCATTGAGATTTAAGCCCTCACGCATCTGGTCAAAGTAGGCAACCTCAATCCGGGTGCCCATTGTTGCGGTACCTGAGTCGGGAGCAATTGTTCCAAGGATCAATTTCAACAAGGTTGTCTTACCGGCTCCGTTAGGACCCAGCAGACCGACCTTATCGCCACGCAATATCGTTGCCGTGAAATCGTTGACGATTGAGCGATCACCATACGACTTAGAAACATTTTGCAAATCCGCCACAATCTTGCCACTACGATCACCAGCGGATACCGCAAGCTTTACTTGGCCCATAGCATCGCGTCGCTGCGCACGGCTAGCGCGGAGGTTCTCTAGGCGAGCAATCCGCGCGACACTTCGCGTACGCCTTGCCTCTACCCCTTTACGAATCCATACCTCCTCTTGAGCCAATAGCTTATCGGCTCTTGCATTAGCAAGGGACTCAGCATTGAGCTCTTGATCTTTTAACACTTCATAAGCAGAGAAGTTGCCGGGATAGCTGCGCAATATACCGCGATCTAACTCAACGATTTGCGTACAGACGTTATCTAAGAAAGCGCGATCATGGGTAATGAGAATGACTGAGCCTTTGTATTCCTTAAGCAACTCTTCCAACCAAGAAATCGAATCTAAATCCAAATGGTTAGTTGGCTCATCTAGCAGGAGTACGTCTGGCATTTCCACCAAAGCGCGGGCAAGCGCCACACGTTTTTTTGTTCCGCCCGAGAGGTTGCTAATTTTGACATCCGCCTCCAAATGCAAGCGATCCAATGTCTCATGCACTCGCTGCTCCCAATTCCAGCCACTGAGAGCCTCTAATTGAGACTGCACTTCATCCAAACGATGGTGCGAGGCATCATCCCACTCACCCACACTTAAAGCCTCATATTCTTCACGTAGAGCTTTAGCCTGGGATACCCCCTTTGAAACGGCATCAAATACGGTTTCTTCAGCCTCGAAAATTGGCTCTTGGGGAACATAGGCAATGCGTAGACCTTGCTGGTATTGCAAGAGCCCATCATCCATTTTTTCTATGCCGGCCAAAATCTTCAATAAAGAGGATTTACCAGTGCCATTGCGGCCAATTAAGCCAACGCGCTCCCCAGATTCCAGGGAAAAAGCGGTATTAGCGAGGAGGTCAACGTGGCCAAAAGCCAGTTTTGCATCAGTGAGTACGATTAAAGCCATAGCGACATTATCGTCACTTCAACCAAAGTCGTGATATTTCCAATAAACATGGGATTAAGAATAGAATTTAATCAGGCACAAAACCCAAATAAAGAGATAAATGACCTGTAAATTAACCCCCGGTGCACCACGCTTAATTCTCTTTGCGGGCCATGCCGGAACGGGCAAAACAACATTGGCCAAAAAGGCCTTGCCACTCATTGTTGAAAAAACCGGGGAAGATTTTTTCTTTCTAGACAAAGATACGGTTTATGGAGCTTATAGCGCCCATGTTATGGATCTCACCACCAATAATCCAAACGATCGTGATAGCCCCTTCTACCTCAAAAATCTGCGCGATTGGGAATACGCCGGATTAATTGCAGTCGCCAAAGAAAACCTTCAGCTTGGCGTCAATGTCATTTTGGTGGGGCCGTTCTCGAACGAAATTGCCAGCGGCAAAATATTTAATCCCGATGCCCTAGGAATTCCTTCGGCATCCAGCATCAAGATTGCATGGATTGACTTGGATGAAGGTGAAGCCAGACGCCGCATGGAAAAGCGTGCTGACCCCAGAGACGAGTGGAAGTTACAACATTGGGATCAATATGCACAGCGTAGAGTGAACCCACCAACCCATTCAGCAATTCAGCACTTTGATAATTTAAATTTCGATCAAGATAAGTTCAATGAACTCATTGAACATCTCACAAATCATTAAGCAATCCACATGAAGAAATAAGGCTCTATATGCAGGGCCTTATCATCAAACGTCAGAAAGCAAATACTTAGAACTTGTATGTCACGCCAACTGCTGGCATCCATGGATTGAGAGTTAACTTTCCAGCGCTTGGTCCATATCCAGGAGTAGAAACATTTGTCGACATCGTCGCATATTTCACATCAACGTTAAGACCCCAATTTTTTGTAAGCATATAATCTGCACCAATTTGACCAACCGCACCTACGCTAGATTTGTCTACGGAATAGACTCCATTCCCCAGATTGTTACGATTACTAAAAATTGTGTAATTTACACCCACACCAACATAAGGCTTGAATGCGCCCAAGTCGGTGAAATGATACTGAAGTAATAATGATGGAGGGAGGGCCTTAACTGTTCCCAACTTGTTGCCACTAGCGTCAATTTGAATAGTTTGCGGGTAAGTTAATACCAACTCAGTGGCAATATTTTTAGTGAAAAAATAAGACACATCAAATTCAGGAATGACTTGATTTTTTGCCTTTACATCTAAAGACTGAACCGCGCCTGACTGACCATTCTGCCAAAGCAAATCAACGGCACGCACACGAATCATCCATGGATTTTCTTCGGCTGCTTGTGCTTGAGCTGCCACCGGGGCCAATGCTGCTACTGCTGCCATTGCGGCTACGAGAGTTTTAATACGCATGATGGTTTCCTTTGTGTTATCAATTTGATGTTTCTATTTTCAAATTGAATAAAGGAAGGTAATTTGATGCAAATCAAATAGACCGGCTGCTCAATTTTTTTATTTGTATTTAAGCAACACTGTTTTTATGATTTTTTGATCTATATCAAATTGATGTTGTTTTGATACTTTTTAACCTACAGAACCTTGGAATATGTTCCACGCGCTTGAGATTCTCTTAAGTGGCGATCAAAGGTCATCGCAACCCGTCTAGCAAGTAAGCGTCCCTTAATGGGGACTGTCATAGTGGCGCCCTGCCACTCCAAGAGCCCTGCCGCCTCGAGCTCCTTTAGCTCTTCAAGCTCTGTCTTAAAGTACTTCGAGAAATCAATTTGGTGAGTTTGCGCGAACTGCTCAGTATTTAAAGAGAATTGGCACATTAACTCCCCAATTAATTCTCGACGCAATAAATCATCATGGTCTAAACGCAAACCTCTCAAGGTGGGCAAATGAGCAGCATCAATTGCTGCGTAGTACTCATCTAGAGTACGTACATTCTGGGCATAGCAGTCGTCCACCTTGCCAATAGACGAGATTCCAAAAGCCAAGAGATCACATTCCGCTTGCGTTGAGTAGCCCTGAAAATTGCGGTGTAGCTTTCCTTCTTTTTGAGCGATAGCCAATTCATCATCAGGCTTGGCAAAGTGATCCATACCAATAAAGACATACCCAGACTCACCTAATCTCTCAATCGTATTTGAGAGAATATCCAGCTTGTCAGCGGCGCCCGGCAGATCCGCCTCAGAGATTCTGCGCTGAGGCTTAAAGATATGAGGCAAATGCGCGTAGTTGTAAACAGACAATCGATCGGGACTCATTTTGAGTACCGCATCCACCGTTTCCTTAAAAGTCTCTGGTGTTTGCTTAGGCAAGCCATAAATTAAATCTACGCTTCTCGACTTAAAGCCATATTTTCTAGACCAATCCATTACCGCCTGGGTCTCTTCAATAGTCTGCACCCGATGCACTGCTTGCTGAACTTCCAAATTAAAGTCTTGAACACCTAAGCTAATTCGGTTAAAGCCCAACTCTGCCAATAAGGCAATATCCGCTTCGGTCACGCGGCGAGGATCAATCTCAATGGAATATTCACCACCAGGAAGCAAATCAAAATACTCTCGGGTGTGATGCATTAGTTCAGTCATCTCTTCATGAGATAAGAAAGTAGGCGTTCCGCCACCCCAATGCAACTGCGTTATGGGGATCTTTTTCTGTGTAATCATGGCCGCACAAACCATCGCCATCTCTTTAGCCAAATACTTAATGTACTTTGCGCTACGACCATGGTCCTTGGTGATAATTTTGTTGCAGCCACAGTAATAGCAAATATTAGGGCAGAACGGCAAATGGAAATAGAGTGAAAGCGGCTCATCAACCTTCGCCACTCGCTCGAGAGCACCTAAATAATCAGCTTCAGCAAACTCATTATGAAAGCGATCCGCACTTGGGTATGAGGTATAGCGCGGTCCATTGATATCAAACTTCTGTAATAGCTCAGGATGAAAAAGAACTTCTTTTTCTTCAGAAGCAGTCGCGATGACTTGAGAGCTCATGGAGTTAGATGTGAAATGAATTTATTGAGGGAGATAGTCAAGCGCTACGGCTTCTGCTACTTTAATCCCATCAACTCCCGCAGACAAGATTCCACCAGCATAGCCGGCACCCTCTCCTGCTGGATAAAGACCTTTGATATTCAAACTCTGAAAGTTGGCACCCCTTGTAATGCGCAATGGGGAAGATGTCCTTGTTTCCACTCCAGTGAGCACTGCGTCTTTCATGGAAAAGCCTTTGATTTGCTTCTCAAATGCTGGAATAGCCTCCCGAATAGCCTCAATTGCGTAAGGTGGCAAGCTTTCAGCCAAATCCGTGAGATGAACGCCAGGCTTATAAGAAGGGATGACGCTACCAAATTCAGTCGACGGCTTACCTGCTAAAAAATCACCTACCAACTGACCGGGCGCTTCATAAGTTGAGCCGCCTAATTCATAGGCTTTGGATTCCAGCGCTCTTTGAAAATCAATGCCGGCCAATGGGCCGCCTGGGTAATCTTCAGGAGTAATCCCAACCACAATACCCGCATTCGCATTGCGCTCGTTGCGAGAGTACTGGCTCATGCCGTTAGTTACTACTCGGTTTGGCTCTGAGGTAGCGGCAACGACAGTGCCACCGGGACACATACAAAAGCTATATACCGCCCTGCCATTCTTGGCATGGTGCACTAGCTTGTAGTCCGCAGCACCAATGAGTTCATTGCCAGCATGTGGGCCTAAGCGCGCTTTATCAATCAAAGACTGTGGGTGCTCAATCCGGAATCCCACTGAAAATGGCTTGGCCTCCATGTATACACCTGCCTCATGCAAGGCCTTAAAGGTATCGCGAGCACTGTGGCCTAGCGCCAGGATGACATGATTTGCCGGAAGGTCATCATGGCCCTCAATCTTGACCCCTTTAATTTGATCGCCTTCGATATGAAAGCCAATCACCTTCTGTGAAAAACGGATCTCACCACCAAGCTCAATGATTTCTTGGCGCATTCTCTCAACAACACCAACTAAGCGGAATGTACCAATATGGGGCTTAGCAACATAGCGGATTTCTTCAGGAGCTCCAGCTTTAATAAATTCAGCAATGACCTTGCGGCCGTAAAACTTAGGATCTTTAATTTGACTATAGAGCTTGCCATCTGAAAATGTCCCCGCCCCGCCCTCACCAAATTGCACATTAGATTCGGGGTTCAGTACATTCTTGCGCCATAAACCCCAGGTATCTTGAGTACGCTCACGGACCTGTTTGCCGCGCTCCAACACAATTGGCTTAAATCCCATTTGCGCCAAGACCAAGGCCGCAAAAATTCCACAAGGTCCAAAGCCGATCACCACGGGCCGCAAGAATGCCCCTGAATCTACTTGCGAAGCATTGGCTACAAAGTGGTAGCTTGTATCTGGGGATGGCCGCACATGAATATCATTAGAGAACTGCTGCAGCACCTTTTCTTCATTCTTCACCGAGAGATCAACGGTATAAATAAAAGCTAAAGCAACATTTTTTCGGGCATCGTAACTACGCTTAAATACCTCAGTCTTGATGAGATCCTGAGAGTTGAGATGTAAACGCTTCAGAATAGCCTCTTCCAACGCTTCAGGAGCGTGGCCAATGGGCAGGCGAAGTTCAGTAACACGAATCATGGAGCTCTACGATACACAGTAAATAGGGGCGAATTCCGAAATAATACTGGGATCGCCATATCAGCCTATTTTAAAGGCGATAATACGCCATGGCCCTACGCGCAACTATTCATAAAGCCGACCTCCACGTCGCAGACTCCGACCGTCATTATTACGGCAGTCACTCCCTCACTATTGCCAAGCACCCTTCCGAAACCGAAGAGCGGATGATGGTGAGAATCATCGCTTTTGCACTCCAAGCCCAAGAGGACCTAGTGTTCACCAAAGGCCTCAGTGACACGGATGAGCCAGATCTGTGGGTCAAAGACCTGACCGATGCTATTCAGCTTTGGATTGAAATTGGCCAACCTGACGAACGTCGCATTCTGAAAGCCTGCGGCCGCTCAGACCAGGTCATCGTATATTGCTATGGTGGTCACACCAGCAAAATTTGGTGGGATGGCATTGCCAATAAATTAACGCGCGCCAAAAATCTTCAAGTGATCTCCATTCCGGCAGAGCAAGCCAAGGAACTGAATACATTAGTTGAGCGCAGCATGGTCCTTCACGTCAATATTCAAGATGGTGAGGCATACGTTTCTTCGGACAAGGGCCAAGTCACGATAACTCCAGAGATTTGGCGCAACAACCAGGAATGAAGCCTGTCGTTTTAGACACCAATATTTTGCTCGATGTCTTTGTCTTTAATGACGAGAGGGCGGCAGATCTCAAGAAATCCATTCTTCATGGCGACATAGAGGTCATAGCCAGTCAAAAGACGCTGACGGAATTAGCTGATGTGATTTCTCGGCCACTGTTTGATCTGAATACGACCGCACAAAATTCCATCCTTCATCAGTGGCGCGCCTTGGCTAAATTGCAGGATGATTCGGATTTAGGCTCGGCCCCATGGAAATGCCAAGATAGCGATGATCAAATTTTCCTGGATCTGGCTTATGCCTTCAGACCAGCGATATTGATCAGCAAAGACAAAGCGGTATTGCGACTAGCGACGAAAGCCGCCAAAGATGGCATTGTTATTACCGCTAATTACAACGCCTTCAAGCCGCAGACTTAAAGCGCAAGCCCCTGGCTGCCTCAGCCGCAATCTCAAAGGACTTGAGGCGCGCCTGATGATCATGAATCTGGCCGGTAATGATGATTTCATTGGCGCCGGTGTGATCAAGCCAATGCTGCATCTGATCTCGCACAGTCTGAAGCGACCCTACAGCTGAGCATCGCAAAGTATGGGCTGCTGAGGCTTTTTCTTGGGGCTCACAAAAATCATCCAAGCTCGCAATCGGTGGCGGTAATTGGCCACGAGTATTGCGACGCATGCGGATCACGTTTTGCTGCAAGGTGGTAAATAGATGCGCAGCCTCTTCATCTGTATCGGCTGCGACCACATTCATCACAAAGGCTGCATAGGGCTTAGCCAATTTGTCGGAAGGCTTAAATAACTCACGATAGGTAGGCATGGCATCTAGCAACTGCTCAGGGGCGAAGTGCGAGGCAAAGGCATAAGGTAAGCCAAAGTGCGCCGCCAATTGCGCGCCATACAAACTCGAGCCTAAGATCCAGATAGGCACTTCAGTACCCGCCCCAGGAATCGCCTTCACCGCCTGCCCCTCCTGTATGGGCCCAAAGTAATACTGCAACTCTCGCACATCCTGCGGAAAGCGATCATCGCTACCAAGCAAATCACGCCGCAAGGCTCTAGCGGTCATTTGATCGGTACCTGGTGCACGACCAAGACCCAACTCAATTCGCCCCGGATAGATGGAAGACAAGGTTCCAAACTGCTCTGCAATGACCAAGGGGGCGTGATTAGGCAACATCACCCCACCAGACCCCACACGGATAGTCGATGTACCAGAAGCGATATAGCCCACTAAAACCGCAGTTGCGGAACTGGCGTTACCGGTCATATTGTGGTGCTCTGCCACCCAGTAGCGGGTATAGCCCCAACGCTCCGCATGCTGAGCAACATCCAAGGAGTTTCGCAAGGCATCCGCAGCAGTAAATCCCTGCGGGATCGGGGATATATCTAGAATGGAGTACGGAACAGAATTTATCATTCATAGATCATACTGAGAAAGCGCTTTTTGACATGAGCAAACCTAAAATGGCAGACCCCGATGACGGCCTTTTTAAACCAGGCTGCAAGCTAAGACACAAAAAGACTGGCGGATTTTATAAAGTCGTTTTGCTTGCCAATATTGAAGCAAGCTTAGAACCTGCCTATGTATACGAATCAATGCAGTCGCACGACTTTTGGATCCGGCCCCAAGCAGAGATGGAAGATGGCCGCTTTGAAGTAGTCGATACAAAAGAATAGGATTAAGTCATGACCGAAGATCGTATTACCAACTTAGAAATCAAGCTCAGCTTCACAGAAGATCTCATTGAGCAACTCAATCAAACCGTATACAAGCAACAGCAGCAGATTGAATTTCTGTATCGGGAACTGAAGTCCATCAAAGAACAAGCCAGTAGTAGTGATGGCCCTGGAGGCAATAGCCTGAAGGATGAAATTCCTCCGCACTATTAATAATCAGAGTTTCTGAGAGATTTCTATATATATCATTTTTGATATAATTATTCGATGACCAAGATTTCTAATTTACACAAGAAGTGGATTAAAAACCCAGACTACAAAAAAGCCTATGATGAATCCAGCGTAGAGTTTGAAATTGCTAAAGAGGTGATCGAGACTCGCATGAAAAGCAGACTCTCCCAAGAGGATCTGGCCGCACTGATGAATACATCGCAATCAGCTATTGCTAGACTGGAGAGTGGCGTTAATCTACCATCACTCAGAACATTAACCAAATTGGCTGCGGCGACTAATACGCATATCGAAATTCACTTCAAGCCAAATAAAAGCTCAAAACAAAAGATGGCAGCTTGAGCATTAGTTAAAATAAATCACAATATATATAACTAAATAGGAATCACATCATGGGTAACTTAGTACCATTTCTAGTTCAGTGGGGATTAACCTCTCTATCACTTTGGGTGGCTAGCTATCTCTTTAGCGGACTTCGCTTTGCGGATGGTGGATCACTCTTAATTGCCGCCCTACTACTTGGCTTTGCCAATGCGGTTGTAAAGCCTTTATTGATTCTCTTCACGCTGCCACTTACCGTACTAACAATGGGCTTATTCCTGTTGGTAGTAAATGCATTGGTATTGATGTTGGTATCCGCATTGGTTAGCGGATTTACTATCTCTAGCTTCTGGACCGCATTCTTTGCCAGCATCTTTATTTCTCTGTTCAGCCTCTTTATCGGCGGCGTACTGTTCTAAGAATTAATTCGCTCCTGGATAAATCTCCGCCCACGGGCGGAGAGCATCCTTGCAAGGATTTGTTTTTGAAGTAAGTGATCTAGCATTCTCCGCCAAGAGAGTAGCGCCACCTGTCAGTATTCCCAGTCCAATGGACACTGCGCTATTCACCACACCAGCCTGATTTAAGACTGCCTGGGGGCTACTCAAGGTCCCACCCACCTTTACCAATCCCGCTAAGTCTAAGCCAGTAGTAAGTCCTGATTTTTCTTGAGGATTGATTGTGAGATTGACCGCTTCAGTCTTTAAGTTAATAGAACCGGCCATCACCACTTTCAAGCGATCAGTTTCAGTGCCGACCGTATTGGCGATATTAATTTGGCCATTATTAATCGGTAAATAGGCAACAGAACACTCCAATACCGTATTACTTGATTTCTTGCGCAGAGGGTTCATGGAATCAAGTACCGTCATAACAAAATCGCCGGCATCGTTCAAAAAGTTAGAGCCCATTGTTGCCTGATCAATGCTCAACTGAATCTTTCCACTGGAATTGCCTGCCAATTGATGAAGGCTTTTCCCGGTCGATTTCAGATCAAAGGCCAGCTTCATATTTCCACCACTCACCTTCGAACTAGGATCAAGGCTAGCCATCAATCCTTCTAAGGTGAAGTTTTGAGTCACCCCCTTCAAAGCAAAGCTCGGAGCTGGACCGGAGAATTGGGACGCTCTCCCCTGAATATCCGCACGTCCGCCGCCCAACTGAAATGAACCCTGAGAAATTTCAATAACATCACCCTTCAACTGAATCTGTGCTGTCAGGTTCTGCAATGGCTTGCGCTTGGGCAAAGAAAGTTGATCAATATTGACTGAGATATTTCCCATTGCCTGCGGCAAAGAATCCAGTGGCAAAGTCTCATCGCTAAATAAAAATCTTGAACTGGAGCTGGAACGATGTGTGCTAGCCTGCCCTGGCCCCGAGGAACCAACAGCGGGGTTTGAAAAATTAGGCCACTCAAATAACTTGGAGCTCAACGCCAAGTTCAGCGCCGTCATAGATTGAGCATTTTTAGAGATATCGCCTTTTATCTGCAACGTCTTCCCATTCAAACTTAGCACCAGATCAACTGGAACCTTGTTATCTGAAGCGCCCCATTCTTTATAAGCCTCAGATAGTGATCCCGCTTTACCGGTAAGACCTATATCCACTGAGTTGTATTTCATTGCAAGCGTAATGGCTGTTTTGTCTCCACCATCCGATAAGGCAAGGCGTTGTACTTGATAGTTGGTTTTCTCGCCACTGGCATCTTGATAGTGAATGTTGGCATTTTGCATAGCCACATTCTTGAGGCTGATGAAGCTATCGCTAGTGGCATCATCTTGCGCCGGGCTGATAGCAAGCGATGAGTTGGCGCTTGGGGCAGAACCCATATCCCAATTTGCTTTCCCAGCTGAATTCGTTCTGAGATAGAGCTCTAGACCGCTTAAGTTAACGCTATCAATCTCAATCCGCTTACTCAGAAGCGGAAGAATTTTGATATCCAACTCAATATGCTGGAGTTTCAACATATCGGATTCTGTTGCCCAAGGCGCATTACTCAGACTCACCTGCTCTGCAGAGACGGCAATTGACGGAAAGAGACGCAGAGTGACTGGGCCAGAGATTTTGAGATCCCTTCCAGTGGCGTTTTTCACAGAGCCTGCTAGCAGCTTCACCAGTTGGGCTGGATCAATTGTCGAAGAGGCATACCAAAGGCCTGCTACGGCCATCAGCAATAGGCTGCCAACGGAGATTAAGGCTATCTTGACTCGTTTACTCATGGTGAGTTCATTCTAGCTTTTTGCACTAGCCAGTGCACTAAAATCAAGCCCTACATTACTTTTATCGATAGCGCCTCATGAACACCTCTAGCAATCTTCCAAAATGCCCTGCCTGCCAAGAGGATATGACCTATCCAGACGGGGACAATTACGTTTGCGCCCAATGTGGACATGAGTGGCCTATGGCCGCTGCTGCAGAAGAGGAAGAAGGCGGTCTGATCGTAAAAGATGCCAATGGCAATCTACTAGCCGATGGCGATACCGTGACCCTAATTAAAGACTTGAAGGTAAAGGGCTCATCCACCACCCTGAAAGTCGGCACCAAAATCAAGGGTATCCGATTGGTCTCGGGCGACCATGAAGTGGATTGCAAAACTGAAGCTGGAAATATGCTCTTGAAAGCCTGCTTCTTAAAGAAGGCTTAAACGCCAACACCTGATTGAATCGGACCCAGAGGCTTGGCCCGAAATCCGCGCTAAGACCTTAGGCGCTGGCCTTCTTAAGGACGGCGTAGAGCTGATCCTTAAGAAGTAACTTTTCTTTCTTGAGGGTTTCTATTTCCTCGGGAGTGCTTGGCTCACTATGAGCCTCCATTCTCTGAATCTGCTGATCTAATTTATTGTGCTTATCAAATAGATGGGAGAAGTGACGATCAGATGTTTTTAGCTTAGTAATTAACTCACGATATTCAGGGAACATAGATTCTCTTTAAGTTGAGGTTATTAATAACTGCGCAGTTCCAGTGTAGCAAGAAAGCGTTTAAATTCAAGCGCCAGAACTCGCCACAGAAAAATATCAAACCCCCAGCGCCGAACCCCTTGATATCCCAAGGTTAATCCCCATATAAGTATCAGCAAAAGTAGATTGAAACTGAAGTAATATCAACTTGTGCACTAGGCACATTAACTACCAAAAAGAAGGGTAATAAGACCATGGCTACAAAGAAGTCACCAGCAAAAAAGAAAGTAGCTACCAAGGTGGTAAAAAAAGCCCCTGCAAAGAAAGCCGTCAAGAAGGTTGCCGCTAAAAAAGTGGTAGCTAAGAAGGCTGCAAAAAAGGTAGTGAAAAAACCAGCGGCTAAGAAAGTGGTTGCTAAAAAAGCTGCCGTCAAAAAGCCGGTAGCAAAGAAAGCAGTAAAAAAGGTTGTGGCTAAAAAGCCAGCAGCCAAAAAGCCTGCTCCAAAGAAGGCTGCTAAAAAATCCACAAAACAGGCTGCTCCTAAAGCGCTAAAAGTAGACCAATACGGACTTGAAGAAGATGATGAGTTCTATGGTTTGTACTTTGCCAAGGCAACCAAGAAGGGTTTAGTTGAAGTGAAACCTTGCACCTTCTCACTGATGTACTGGTGGAAAGGATTGCTTGGCTACCCTGACATGATCGAGATCTCCAAAGATAGCAACACAGCTATGTTGCAATTTGAGTCCACATTTGGTGGCGGCGATTCAGGTGAAACTGAGTTGACAGAAAAAGATGTGTTTGATGTAGATCACATCATTGAAGTCGACGAAGAAGAGCGATTAGTGTCCCTCTACTCCTATGTGCCAATTCCAGTGCCTGAGAAGTTGATTGGCGCATTAGGTCTTTCTATTCTGAATATCAATCCAGAAACCCGTTATGGCAGCCTAGAAATCTGCTCTACGGATAATGAAGATGGCAAGAATGAGCACTTCCTGCGCTACCGCGCCGCCACATACTTACGTGGCATTAAATCTGGCAAGGTAGAGGCTATTGAAAGCATGATCACCAACGGATCAGAGTTCTTTGGCTTAGCTTTAGATGCAATGTGTGTAAACAAATCCATTAAGAAATGGTTGCTTAGCTAATATCTAGTAGGTATTGCACACAAAAATGTAGGTTATAGGAAAGCGATCGTTCACTGTTTTACGAGTTTCAACAATAGTGGCGTTACGCTTTCCTAGTTTTTTACACTCTTCTGCTGCGGCTGCTTGCGCCTCAGTATCTTTGGCGGACTTGGGAGCATGTACTCCAACCGTACCATCTGATTGACGATAAACGCCAAACTCGCTTTGCGGTGTAGAGCAGGCGTTAAGCGCAACAGCAATGGCAAGCGCCGATATTCTCAAGATGGTTTGCATAGAAAATGAGTCCTGGATAAAGGGATAAGTCATTCTATCCGTCTTTACCGAGACCACAGGCAAACAGCATCAGCGTCGTTTTTTACCTTAGTGAAATTCACCAAACTTTTCTACTAGCCCAGCAAGCCTGGAGACAGACTCAAGAGACCCAGCAGCATTAGCTGCAACATCCAGATCCTCCCAATTCAACTCCACAGAAAAGTGGGCAGATTCAATGATGAGCTCATAACTAGAAGAGGCCTTTTCTGAATCCGTATCGGCGTATTGCAAGACCGGTATCTCTACTGCTTTAATGGCAGCAATTAACTCACCCACCTCTGCAGGCAACAAGTCTCGGGTGTGCAGCACATCATCCGTTTTCTTTACGGAGAGTGATGAATGCTCGTCAATAGTAATTTCATACTGATTGATTCCCAACTCAAACCAAACAGTCAGCTCGAGCGCAATTGGATAGATTTTCATCAAGCCCCCTTCTTATGAAGTCGTAGTGCCTTTTTAAGAAAGGCATGATGCAATCCTATGCCTATCGCATTGCAGTGTCTAGCACTCAGTAAGAGGGTCTGCTCTGATTAATACACCACTCTTTGCCAACCACTGGGGCAAGCCTGAGTTTGGGGGTAGTAGAGGCCATTCTCAGGGCAAAAGGCTGCAGTTTGCTGTATTGGTGCGCGATAGTAAGCTGGTGGGCCGTAGTAAACCGGAGCTGGCCTGTAATAAGCATTGGCAATAACCGCCCCAGCAACGGCGCCCACAGCAAATGGTGCCCAGCCACCACCATGCCAACCGCCGCGGTGCCAGCCCCCCTCATAACCACCCCTACCTCCATGAGCGCTTGCAGAAGAAGCGCCTCCAAGCAAGGTAACAAGAACGCATAAAGAAACTAAAAGCTTTTTCATACCAACCTCCGCTGATGAGTCTATATCTACATCAGCGTTTATTGATAGCTACAGGTTGACACCTAAATATCGAATAATCTATTTATTGGGGATTTAAAATCAAGGCCTCATCTCTACCGAGCGGCTTGCCTGCAGTCTTTTTCTCTGCACACAAAAAAATAGAGGCTAGTTGGCAGTGAACAAAGTCACCGCCTATGCCTTGGACGCAAGACTAGAAAGAGTAGCTTGCGTTAATCCAGAATCAACCCATTTTGCTCCAATGATTTACTATAGAAAAACTCTCTTTGGTTGTGGGCCTAAATTGACAGCAGTTCAGTTTGATACTGCGATCAGCATCGACCGTCAATTGAAAAGATTATTAACAATCAATAAATTCCATAGCGGCGACACGCAGTTACAAACTGCAAAGCCTTCCACCCTGCCTTGCTCACAAGGGATATATGGGCCGCCTTGAGTTGTGCAAATAGCGGTTAAGACGGGCTCTCTAGGCCTTCCCGAATGACTTCAAGAAAGTGCTCTCCATAACGCTCCAACTTGGCTTGCCCGACCCCACCAATACGACTAAATTGCTCTAAGGTGGCTGGCGCAAATTTGACCATCTCCAGCAAAGTACTGTCATGAAAAATCACATAGGGTGGCACCCCTTGCTCGCGGGCGAGCTCAGTACGCTTGGCCTTAAGCGCTTCCCATAAGTTTTCATCCTTAATATTACTAAAGGGATGTGTGGAGCTTTTCTTTGCTCCTGACTTCGTAGCATTGCTCTTGGAATAGCCTGTTTCTTTTCGTAGCCAAACTTCTTGCTCTCCGCGTAATACGGGTAAGGCAACGTCATCCACCAACTTTAAACCACCATGTAATTCAATATCAGCGTCTAAATATCCACCCGCTACCAATTGACGATAGATGCTATTCCACTGCGCCTGATTGAGTTCCGCACCAATGCCAAATGTACTCACTTGCTCATGAAAATATTGCCTCACCCTAGGAGTCACTTTACCCAACAGCACATCAATTAAGTGCGTCACACCAAAACGCTGGCCTGTGCGATACACGCATGACAATGCTTTTTGTACTTCCTGCGTAGCATTCCAAGTCGCCACTGGTTCTAGGCAGTTATCGCAATTACCGCAGCCACCAGCATGCGCCTCACCAAAATAACGCAAGATCGTTTGATGACGGCAGGTTGTGGACTCACAATAACCCAGCAAGGCATTCAGCTTTTGGCGCTCTACCCGTTTACGATCTTCAGAAGCCTCACCAGAATCTACCATTTGCCGCAAGCTCACCACGTCACCAAATCCGTAGGTCATCCAAGCATTTGCAGGCAAGCCATCACGCCCTGCTCGGCCAGTTTCTTGGTAATAGCCCTCCATGCTTTTGGGTAGATCGAGATGAGCCACAAAGCGGACATTGGGCTTATCAATACCCATACCAAACGCTACGGTGGCAACCATGATGACGCCCTCTTCACGCAAGAAACGTTTTTGATTGGCGCTTCGCGTTTCCACACTTAAACCTGCGTGATACGGCATGGCATCCCACCCGCGGTCTTTTAACCATTGCGCAGTCTCCTCTACACTGCGACGCGATAGACAATAAATAATTCCTGAGTCATTGGAATGTTCGGCATTTAAAAAGTGCTCTAACTGTTGTTTAGCACTCTGCTTTTGCAGAACTCGATACTTAATATTGGGACGATCGAAGCTAGAGACAAACTGCTCAGCAGATTCCAGCGAAAGACGCTCCACAATTTCCGCTCTGGTTGGCGCATCCGCAGTGGCCGTTAAGGCGATACGAGGCACCTTTGGAAATCGTTCGTGCAACACAGTTAACTGGCGATATTCTGGGCGGAAATCATGACCCCATTGTGAAACGCAGTGCGCCTCATCAATAGCGAATAATGCAATGCCAGGACCAGCATTGAGACTATCGAGCATTGATAGAAAGCTATTACTCATCAGACGTTCTGGCGCTACGTAGATCAAGTCTAGATCTCCGGCTAATAATTGACTGATCACCTTTTGTGATGCGGCCGCATCCAGGCTAGAATTTAGAAAAGAAGCCTTCACACCCAGCTGGGTTAAGGCATCAACCTGATCTTGCATCAGCGCTATTAAGGGCGAAACCACTACCCCTACACCGCGGCGAACTAGTGAGGGAATCTGATAGCACAGCGACTTGCCAGCGCCGGTGGGCATGAGAACCAAAGCATCCCCACCTGCGACTACATGCTCAACAATAGACTCTTGGGCGCCCCGAAATTGATCAAAGCCAAAAACATCATGAAGTACTTGGCGGCTCGATTGCAACAGTCATGCTCCTTTGGAATAAAAAAGCCCCACGTCATGGCGGGGCTTGTAAATATCTTCTCCGTATCTACAGATACAGAATCTGGCTAGCGGTGAACCTAGTCATCACCCATATTATCTCAGCAACCCACCCTGCTTACAGGGAAATTTACATACCCTCCAATTATGCGCAGAGCAGTGGATGATATGTCTGTTAACCCAAACGACTGCTAACGACCCACAATAGACTGATGGTGACCCGGGGCGGAATCGAACCAGGGCCGAGGATGCCTAGTCCATTTGCCAACATACCCTAAGCAGACTAATAAGCTATATTTGCACTCTTTTTATCAAATGAGATCCATTCTCAATAATGTATATAATGAGAATCATTATTATTTGATAAAAATCTCATTTTATGAAAAACACCGTTGCTAATGCACTATTTTGCCTAATGGTTGGGGTTGCTACCTTGGCAAGCGCTAATCCGTCAGAAATTACAATCAAGATTCAAAAGGGGCGCTTCTCACCCTCTCAAATTGAGATCCCCGCTGACACCAAAGTAAGACTGGTCATTCAGAACTTAGATGACACCCCAGAAGAATTTGAAAGTCACGAACTTAATCGTGAGGTGCTCATTAAAGCTAACGGTAGTGCCTCTTTTTATATTGGCCCACTCTCACCAGGACTCTACAAGTTTGAAGGTGAGTTTAGCCCTGAGACGGCTCAAGGCGTGGTTATTGTGAAATGAAATGGATTGTCTTTGCCTTTCTTAAGTGGGTCGGAGCATCCATCTTTTTATTAACTGCCACAGTTACACATGCAGCCGAATATCTCAGTGGGCCCGCTGACTACATCTATAGCCCTAGAGTAGAAGAGGGAGAAAGAGAGATCGATACGAAGTTTGGGACTCAAACCCCAAGAACTGCTGGAGACCCGAGACAATCAGGCGCCTCCATTGGTTTTGGATATGGGGTGACTTCTTGGTGGTTTACTGAGATCTATGGAAAAAATACTTGGGATGGTAATAACTCACAATTTGACGCTATCGAGTGGGAAAATAAATTCCAACTCACCGAGACGGGGAAATATTTTGTAGATGTGGGATTCTTGCTTGAACTGGAGCGCCCACAAAATCGTAATGAGGGTTACGAAGCTAAGTACGGCTTTTTACTGCAAAAGGATTGGAATAAGTGGCAGGCAAACCTAAATCTACTCATGCAAGGTCATTACACTGGCACTGAAAATCAGGGCACCTATTTTGGCTACCAAGGGCAGTTAAAGTACCGATTACAACCCGAGCTTGAGCTGGGAGCGCAATTGTTTTCCTGGCTTGGGCAGCTTAATAGCTGGAATACCAATCAACAGCAGCAAACCAGTGTTGGTCCAGCCATATTTGGGAAAACAAAACTAGGACGAAAAGAGGCGCTTGTCTATAACTTTGCCTACCTTTGGGGAACAACTACGGCATCTCCAAAGAACACAATTCGGATGCAGGTGGAGTATGAGTTCTAATTTATTAAACCTATAAAGTTAATGGCGTCTCTTAATGGCCGATTTGAGACTTTGGGATCGATTCAGGCAATCGGCCACTTCTCGACCCAAAGCAGGCTTTAACGTTAAGTTCTAACAAATAATCATCTTCACTCCTAATTCCCTGGATTAGCATGGACCACCAAAAATCAATTGAATTTTTTTATCGATTTAATAGATTAATAAGTTTATATTAATTCATTAGACAGATCAATGGCGAAGGATCAACATAAACCTATCGAAACACACAACACGAAGAGAGTTAAAAATGACAATTCAAAACCGATCAGCTGGGATAGCAGAAGGCTTGTACTTCCTTAAAAATCAATATGAAAGGGAGTTGACAAGAATTTCGAACCTAGAGCACACTCCCAAAGCAGGCGAAGCATGAATATTCTGATCGCATTCATGGCTGGCGAATAGGTAACCATACCCAATAAATACAAACAATTGCTTTATCAGTTAATCTGAACTGGTCAAGGTTGAAAAACCACAAATGATTTACCTACAAGGAGATCTAAATGACATCACAAGGAATGTGCCCAGTTGCTCACGGCGCCAATACCGAATCAAGTAACACCCCTATGGCATGGTGGCCAAAATCACTGAATCTCGATATTCTGCATCAGCAAGATGCCAAGACAAACCCCATGGGTCCATCATTTAACTACCGAGATGAATTAAAAAAGCTCGATGTAAGTGCACTTAAGTATGATATGAAGGAGCTACTACTCAATAGCCAAGATTGGTGGCCAGCAGATTGGGGTCACTACGGCGGCCTGATGATTCGTATGGCTTGGCACTCTGCAGGTAGCTATCGCATTGCTGATGGTCGCGGTGGCGCCGGCACAGGCAACCAACGCTTTGCGCCACTTAATTCTTGGCCCGATAACACCAACTTAGATAAAGCCCGTCGCCTCTTATGGCCCCTCAAAAAGAAATACGGCAATAAAGTCAGTTGGGCCGATCTGATGATCTTGGCTGGTACTATTGCCTATGAATCCATGGGTCTCAAAACATTTGGCTTCTCCTTTGGTCGTGAAGATATTTGGCACCCAGAAAAAGATATCTCTTGGGGCTCTGAAAAAGAGTGGCTCCAAAAAAGTGGTGGCGAAGGCAGCCGCTACTCTGGTGAGCGAGATTTAGCCAATCCTCTTGCCGCCGTCATGATGGGCTTGATCTATGTAAATCCAGAAGGCGTAGATGGCAATCCTGATCCATTAAAAACGGCTCATGACATTCGAGTAACGTTTGCTCGGATGGCCATGAACGACGAAGAGACTGTTGCCCTAACTGCAGGCGGCCATACCGTTGGCAAAGCGCACGGCAACGGCAATGCGGCCAATCTTGGGCCAGCGCCAGAAGGAGCTCCGATTGATGAGCAGGGTCTTGGCTGGATGAATCACAAGAATCGTGGCATTGGCAGAGATACCGTAACCAGCGGCATTGAAGGCGCTTGGACAACACATCCAACCCAGTGGGATAACGGCTACTTCCGTTTGTTACTGAATTACGAATGGAGGCTGACCAGGAGCCCGGCGGGTGCGTGGCAGTATGAGCCCGTCAACATCAAAGAAGAGGATAAGCCGGTAGATGTTGAGGATGCCACCATTCGCCTTATGCCAATGATGACAGATGCAGACATGGCAATGAAGATGGATCCTGAATATCGCAAAATCTCAGAGAAGTTCCACAAGGATCAGGCTTATTTCTCGGAAACGTTTGCTAGGGCTTGGTTTAAGTTAACCCATCGCGACATGGGGCCAAAAGCGAGATACTTCGGCCCAGATGTACCTCAGGAAGATTTAATCTGGCAAGACCCAGTACCAGCTGGCTCAAAAGACTATGGCATTGAGGCCGTTAAAACCAAGATCAAAGCCAGCGGTCTATCCATCAGCGATCTAGTGACCACCGCTTGGGATAGCGCTCGCACTTATCGCGGCTCAGATAAACGCGGCGGCGCTAATGGTGCACGCATTCGTTTGGCACCTCAAAAAGACTGGGCCGGAAACGAGCCTGAGCGTTTGGCAAAAATACTGTCGGTCTATGAAAAAATTGCCAAAGAATCCGACATTAGCATTGCTGACACCATCGTACTGGGTGGCAATATCGGCATTGAACAGGCTGCCAAAGCTGGAGGATTTGACGTCAAGTTACCATTTACTCCTGGCCGTGGTGATGCTACTCAAGAAATGACAGATGTAGAGTCATTTGAAGTTCTTGAACCACTCGCAGACGGCTATCGCAATTGGTTAAAAGAAAACTATGTTGTGATGCCAGAAGAAATGCTCCTAGACCGTACGCAGTTGATGGAACTCACCGCCCAAGAGATGACTGCGCTGGTAGGAGGCATGCGTGTAATTGGCACAAACTATGGTGGAATGAAACACGGGGTATTTACAAAAAGAGAGGGCGCATTAAGCAATGACTTTTTCGTCAATCTAACTGATATGAATTACCAGTGGAAACCTACCGGCAGAAATAGCTACGACATTGTTGAGCGCAATACAGGCGACACGAAATGGACTGCTACTCGAGTTGATCTGGTGTTTGGCTCTAACTCTATCTTGCGCGCCTACGCAGAAGTCTACGCACAAGACGACAATAAGGAGAAGTTTGTGAATGACTTTGTTGCCGCCTGGACTAAGGTCATGAACGCAGACTTGTTTTAGTTTATACGGCAATAACTTTGCATTAATAAGGGAGGCTTTGCCTCTCTTACCTTTACTTGAAAAACAGATGTATATTGCTTAAGGGAAATTAAAAATACCTGCGCAAAAATTTTTAATACTCCGACCGTTACTGGCCGAAAGCAGCCGAATAGGCCGCCCTTAAATTAACCAAACCAACCGACGAGAATCTAAAAACAAAAAAGCCCCGCGTACCGTGGGGCCTGTTCGTAACTATCTCAGTACGTCCGAAATATAGAGACTGGCTGGCGGTGGCCGTAGTCTCCACCCGTATTGTCTCAGCATCCTACCCTGATTACAGGGAAATTTACAGGGTATTTGGGTAGAAATGAGCCCAATTTTTCAGAAAACCAATAACCACCCTATTGTTTTCCAGTATAGAAGCCAAAATAAATATTTTGGAACAGGGAATAACAGGGATAACTAGTCATTAAATTTAAAAGTAGATCCTAAGGGTAATATGTATATTGACTCAATTTAAAACTAAGTTAACTTGTACAGTTTTGCGATTAACTGAATCCCAAAGAAAATTAAATTCAACAGGGTAAAGATATGCCATTAGTTTCAGACCTCTCTCTTATATTGGCCATTAAAAACATTTATACACATGGCGATACGGACATCTTTCCCTTTCCAATAGAAAATCATTTATTCCATGACAAGCCTAATGAAGTTCTTGGCGTATTGCGAGAAATTGATAGAGATTTTGAAGGAGCTATTTCAAAGATACCAGTTCTAACATCCAAGGAGCTCGCAGCGGTTGGCTATAGCGGTTTCCGACTCGGCACCCAAATTGACCCGCTATGGAATGCATATTTGCTTGGTCTCATCATTGAAATTGGGCCAGACATAGAAAAAAAGCGGGTAAATACAACAACCGTATTCTCATACCGCTTTATGCCAGACGAGCCTATAGGAACAATTTTTAACAAAGGCATCGGGTGGCATCAATTTCAAGAAACAATAAAAGCAACAACAGAAAATTATCCATTTGTATTGCGCTGTGACATTTCAGACTTCTACCCGCGAATTTACCATCATCGATTAGAAAATGCCTTGAATATGGCTGCTGTAAACCAGCCTGAGATCTCACGCAGAATTATGGCATTAATAAAGGCAATTTCCGATGGCCCATCTTACGGACTCCCAGTAGGGGGTGCCGCCGCTCGCCTGTTAAGTGAAATTCTCTTAAATCGAGTAGACCGACTATTAATTAGTGAAAATATAAAATTTTGTAGGTTTGTGGATGATTTTGTCATATTTTCAAAGTCTCGCGAAGAAGCGCAATCCTCACTAATAACCCTAACAAAGTTACTGTTAACCAATGAAGGACTTTCATTACAAAAGGCAAAAACTCGCGTTATGACAGCAGCCGAATATTTGGCAACGTCTGATTTTTCCGAGCCCCCTGAAAATGAATCCCCCGAAGACGAAAGAGCACGAACCTTTCGAAGACTAAGAATACATTTTGACCCATACTCTCCAACTGCCGAAGAGGACTATAAGGCCCTAGCTTCGGAGCTCAGTAAATTTGATATTGTCGGCATGCTTGGAAGAGAATTAGCTAAAAGTCGGATTGATGAAGGCCTTACAAGACGTCTAGTTGGGGCAATAAAACTCCTAAATCCAAATCAACAAAATGATGCAATTAGATCAATGCTTGCAAGTCTTGATCTTCTCTACCCAATATTTCCATCGGTTATGCAACTTTGTAGATTTTTGCTTCCGAATTTAGATCCAACGGTAAAGGAGTTACTGTTTAAATCCCTAAGAGAGCTAATTACATCCAACTCCTACATTACCCAAGTTCCAGCAAATTTAGCCTTTGCGCTCAAAGTACTTTCAACAGATTTTTCAGAGGAAATGGAATTGCTTCTTGCAAACCTCTATAAACAGTCCTCCAGCATGATGATTAAGCGAGATATCATCCTCTTGATGGCTAATAGATCAGCAGATCACTGGGTTTCAAATTGCAGAACAACCTTTTCCACTGTAACGGCGTGGGAAAAAAGAGCGCTCATGATTGCCTCTTATATGCTTGGTGACGAAGGCAAGCATTGGCGTGAATCCATAAAGAAGGAGCAGAATAACTTTGACCAGTTGGTAATGCAGTGGATTGGCGAGATGAAGAGTAAAAAAGGTACTGGCTGGAAGCTACCAATATGATCTCAGAGCATCAATTTGCATCAGGGTACACATCAACTTGGCGCACCGTTACCCCTTTAAGCGATGGATATTGGCACATGGAAAATATGCTGACCACTAGAATATCTTCACCATTAAACCAAAGGGCCTCAAAAAAAATGCGCGGTGCGGTAAATGAGGTTGCCTTTAGAGCCTTTTCCAGGATCCGGCACTCAAAAATTACACCCGATAGAACGAACGTCCAAAAAGCAATTTCTGAATCAATCGAAGAGGCAATAGGATATGTAAACAGATTTATATCTGATGCTAAAAATACTATTTCTGAATTTGATGAAAACTGTATACGTGAATCTACATTTCTAGCCTTCAGATTACTCCACTTTTTCCCTAACAAGGGTAGCCTTACCATCCAACCTGCATTTGTCGGATGCGGTCTAATCTCTGCATGCGAGGGAGATGTAATAGTTGACAACTGTCTATACGAAATCAAAGCTGGTGATCGGGCGTTTCGCATATCTGATTTAAGACAGCTTCTTATTTACACAGCTCTTGCCTACTCAAACAGATCGCTAACATTCAACTACATTGGCCTATTTAATCCAAGGACTGGGGTCACCTGGAGGCGCTCTATCGATCACGTATGTCTTGCTGTCGCTGGGCAAAGGGCAAATGATGTCCTCCCAATTCTGGTTGACCACTTCTCGATGGCATCGGTTTCCCGATAATTATTAAGCGGATCGTAAATATGATTACCTGCTCCAGTTGTAATAATCTATTTTTAGAAAATTTAGCAGGCTCACTATGCCCAACCTGTGGGAGTAGTGCAAAAACCATTCACGTCGAAATTATTGAGAAAGTTAATGCCAGAGATGGCGTTGGAATGAAGGCCAAAAGGCCTGGAGAGAGGCGACCTTACATTGAAGATTTAAGCATTCCTGAGCATAGTCACAGCCTTGAAAAGATTGTTCACAGAGCTAGAATCATTGATCGTGACAAGGACCGCTATTTTGAAAAGATTACTGATTATGAGACAGGTGAAATAATTCACCATTGTGAGGAACCATTAAGCCAACACCAGGGTCATGGTTCAGCCAAAAAGAAGTCTGAATAACATAACTCCAACTATGCGCAAAGGACCCAATTAAAAATCGGCCCTACCGTGGATTAAAACGAATAGCTGGCGTTAATCCAACCACGAGGCTGAGTAGCTAAACCATCATTGTTCACAGGATTACCAGCATAGGTATAGAGCGGATTTTTGCCGACCATCCAAGCAATTGAACCGTTAATATCCCAGTGGTCATAACTCCATTTAAGGCCCAGACCTGCTCCCATCAAAGAATAGGTATTGTTAGCGTTTGATTGACCCTTAAAAGTGTTGTAGGCGATCATATTGTTCTTGTATTGCTGGACGATACCGGCATCAAAGAACCCTGAAATCGTCAGATTTTCAGGCAATTTATGACGCAGCTCTACTGTCCCTAGTCCACCTTGCGCGCCACCACCTTGAGCTACTGGATAGGCTCTGACTCCATAAGGGCCGCCTAAATAAAATTGCTCAGCAGAATTGAGCTCCACGCTAGCAAACTGCCCAGACACAGCCATATACAAAGAGGTTAGGCCCTCAGCATCCAAAGATTGATTCCGGCTTCCTGAAAAATTGAACTTGGTAAACGCAGAAGGCGTATAAGTACCGTAGCCTCCAATACTGGTGGACAAAATATCGAGGGAACCGAAAGTCATCGACACTGAGCCATCATTGATGGCGCCACCACCAAAGCCGTCATAGATGTTTCCTGATAATCCAGCGACCACATTGCGAATGTTGTAAGCACTATTGGTTGTGTTCGTTGCCATGAACCTATTGGTATAGCTCTTGATGTCATATCCCAAGGTAGCGTTAAGGTTAGAGCCCTGGGTTCGAACCAATGGATAGGCAGCGCTAAATCCGGTGGTCCAGGCATCACCGTTGTTACCATTGGGACTGGCATAGCTACTCACATTTTTATACTGCAAAAAGGTGCCCGATACCCCTAAGCGCAAACCATCGGTCGAGCCTGGGAAAGAATAAGCGCCTTGAACGTACTGCGACCCTTCTGAACTAATTCCATTGAGCGCCGCCTGATCACCAATACCTGTCAGGTTGTTTAGGCCCAAGGCAGCAGTCGCTTGATTAGCACCCGTTGTGCGGCTACCGTAGTTATTGAGTCCCACCCTGCCCTGAAACAACGGGGCGTCTTGCAAATTCACATTCAGATCAGTCTCTCCAGGATTCTTGCCAGCTTCTAATTGGCTACTCACCATCACTCCGGGAGTTTCATTCAAAATAATCAGTACACGCTCAATACTATTGAGATTTAAATTTTCACCAATGGGGTTAGCATTGGTAACGTATTTCTCCACCCTTTCAGCACCAAAGCGACTGGGGCCATTAGGAGTTTTAACAACCACACTGCTCAATTTTGCTTCGGTAATACGCAGCTTCACAGTGCCCCCGGTTTTGGCAATACTTTGGGGTAAAACCACGGCTTGAACTGAGTACCCATGCTGACGATATAACGCAGTAATGGCATCACAGGCTTTTTCTAAATCAGCAAAGGTAATAGAAATGCCGACGTAAGGCTTTAGCACTTCTTGAACCTGCGCATCGGGCAGAATGTTGACCCCTTCTAATGCAAATGCGGCAAGCACAAAAGTAGCCTCCCCTTCTTTAGGGGTGCTCAACTGGGGAGCTTTTTCTTTGCCTGGCTCTGGCAATGCAAGAGGTGATGGCAGAGGCAGTTGCTTTTCTAAGTTTTGTTGCAATGCGCCAGCATCGACCTGAGCCTGCGCATTTTGAACGGCAAGAGATAAAAATAGCAATTGAGATGCAATTGCAAACTTAAATGTGGCGGTACTTTTTTTCATTGTTCTATTCATCAAGCTGATAGCTGTTTAATCACTACTCTATTAATATGTGCACCCTTGGGAATCTTGCTGAGAGCTACACACTTCAGCTCCCTGTGGAGAGCTCACCGTAACGCCTCCAGCATCACTTCCAATATTTGCAATTTGAAAATTGTTATTACCCGTCAAGCTAGCATGCAATTCACCGGCAGAATCACGATTACCACCGATTTTAGCGAATCTACCAGTTTCAGCAGACTTATTGAGCCGGCCAGCTACCCCGCCTGGCAATCCAGCAAAACCAGCCACAGAATCATCATTCAGAACATTCAGATTAACCTGAGTCAGTAAAGCGCCATCTTTTACTACAAAGCCGCCAGGGGCTGAATTTCTGGTATTAAAAATAATCTTGCCCTGAGCTGACGTGAAATTTAAAATACCAGATCCTTGGCTTCCACCCAAGGCAATCTTGCTAGCGGTATAGGTTTGATTGCTCATCGTACTTACATCGCCGGCAATCGTAACGTCACCAAAATACTGGGCCAGATCAACGTTAATAGAGCCTACTTTAGAGAGCAAGGTCATATCTTGAAGGCCTACTACGACGTCCATAGCAAATAATGGAGCGGTAGAGCCAACTGCCCCATCGAATGTGATGGTTGGCTTAGCGGAGTTAAATGAAGCTGCGTAGGCCAATAAGGTATGGGTATTGGCGATTGCATCATCCACAGTACTTGTAAAGGTAATGCTTGGATCAACAGAAAGCAAGCTTCGAACGCGACCATTAGAGCCGTTATCACCAATCACCACTGGGCCACGATAAATCTGTGCATCGACTGTCTGCACATCAGCATTAATGAAGATCTTGCTAGCAGCTACATCCAAAACAGCAATATTAGGCGCTTTTCCAGATTGGCGGTATTGACCATAGGTGTATGAAATATCTCCCACCTTGCCATTAAAGGTAACCTGACCAGATCCGGCATTGAGGGTTAAGGAGCGGTTAGCTCCTTCCGTATTTAATGTGCCGCCAAAGCTAATATCAGCATTGGTTGTGGTCAAAGTAATTGGATTGGATGCATCTCCAGTAGCCACCAGAACTGAGCCCGCGTAATTTTGCGCGCCAAGGGTAGTGATGTCGCTAGTGAGTTTAACTGGGCCAACCACACTCAAACTAGGCAAGCGAATTCCGGAAGATACACCTAGATATCCGTTATCAGAAATGACCTTGCCCAAGCCTAGGGCATTTTTATTATCCAGAATTAGGCTAGAGCCGCTAGCAAGCAAAACGTTACCAGTCATTGATATGTTGTTGCCACTAATCTTTAATGCGCCAGTACCGGATTGGGTAATAGAACCAGATCCAACTACTGGTGCAATAAAGTTAGTGATATTTGAAAATTGAATCGATCCTTGGTTATAGATTGTGCTTTGTACTGGATCAACCACCGCACTATCGTACTTAACGATAACCCCAGAAGGTATATATACAGTAGCTACGTCATTGCCAATTGGCATTGCGCCATTTGTCCAGTTACCTGCAACAGACCAGTTTCCACCCGAAGAGCCAACATAAGTCGTGCTACCAAGTTGAGTAATGGTGCCCGCAACGGTTTTGCTCGTGGCATCTAATACATAGTCACCCGCAACCGAGCTCTTATTACCGGTAATGGCCGTAATCACTAAGCCAGCAGCGGTCACGGTAGTGGCATTGGCCACGTGGGCATCGTTGTACGTC